>JBLRWN010000050.1:0-26177 GCA_047921195.1 Luteolibacter sp.
GCCCCGCCCAGCCCAATCCCATTCTCCGTTTCCGATTTTCCGCTTTTACCCCAATGAACCCCTTCCGCGAAGATCTCGTCGCCCGCAACCAGCCCGAGCCATGCACCGTCGTCATTTTCGGGGCCACCGGCGACCTCACGCACCGCAAGCTCGTGCCCGCGCTTTACAACCTCGCCGTCGATGGCGAACTGCCCGCCGGCACGCGCATCATCGGCTTCGCCCGCCGGGAGAAATCCGACGCCGAATTCCGCGCCGGACTCGAAGAGCTCAACCGCAAGGTCTCCCGCAACGGCCACGACGAGGCGATCTGGAATCCGTTCGTGGAGGACGTCTATTACCACTGCTCCGAATTCACCGATGCCGGAGGATACCAACGCCTCGCCGACCGGCTCGACGAACTCGACAAGACCCACGGCGGCCGTGGCAACCGCCTATTCTACATCGCCTCCGCGCCGGAGTTTTTCGATGAAATCCTGCTCCAGCTCAAACAAGCCGGCCTCAACCGCGCCCCCGATGGCTGCTGGTCCCGCGTGATCGTGGAAAAACCCTTTGGCACCGACCTCGCCACCGCACGCCACCTCAACGAGGTCGTCAACGCCACCTTCGAGGAACGCGACACCTACCGCATCGACCACTACCTCGGCAAGGAGACCGCGCAAAACCTCATGGTCCTGCGCTTCGCCAACGCCATCTTCGAACCGCTTTGGAATAGCCGTTCGATCAGCCATATCCAAATCACCTGCGCCGAAAACCTCGGCATGGAAGGCGGGCGCGGTGGATACTACGACAAATCCGGCGCCCTGCGCGATATGGTGCAAAACCACCTCCTCCAACTGCTCAGCCTCGTCGCCATGGAACCGCCCACCGATCTCACCGCCGACGGCGTGCGCGACGAGAAGGTGAAAATCATCCGCTCACTCCGCCCGTGGGACACCCCGGAAAAGGTCGCCCAAAACGTCGTCCGCGCCCAATACACCGCCGGCCACGTCGATGGCACCCCGGTGCCCGGATACCGCGAAGAAGACCGCGTGCCCGAGGACTCCAACACCGAAGCCTACGTCGCCCTGCGCGTCATGATCGACACCTGGCGCTGGAACGGCGTGCCTTTCTACATCCGCATGGGCAAACGCCTGCCGAAGAAATCCACCGAAATCTCGATCCACTTCAAGGACGTCCCCGGCGTCCTCTTCAGCGCCCTGCCCGGCGGCCTACCCGGCGGCAACGTCCTCGTCATCCGCATCCAGCCCGACGAAGGCATCTCGCTGCGCATGGTGAGCAAGATCCCCGGCACCAGCCTGCGCCTGGAATCCGTGAAAATGGATTTCCACTACGCCACCAGCTTCGGCAAGGCCAGCCCCGAGGCATACGAACGCCTGCTCATCGACGCCATGGCCGGCGATGCCACCTTGTTCGCCCGCCGCGACGAAGTCGAGGAAGCCTGGAAATTCATCGACCACATCGAGCACGCCTGGCACGGGCCAGAAGACATGCGCCCCCCGATGGCCGAATTCACCGCCGGCTCCTGGGGGCCGAAGGAAGCCGACGACCTCATCGCACGCGACGGCCACGCCTGGCGCAGGCTCTAGCAGCCGCACGCGTGATGTTTCTGATTCACCCACCCCCACCCCATTGCCCCGCCGTGCCATTCACCCTTGAGCAGACCGACATCCACACCGCCGCCCGCTGCGGCACCTTGTCGTTGCCGCATGGCGAGGTGCGGACGCCGATTTTCATGCCGGTGGGCACCCAGGGCAGCGTGAAGACGCTCCATCCCGCCGAACTCGAGCTGCTCGGCGCACAGATCATCCTCGGCAACACCTACCACCTCTGGCTGCGCCCCGGGCATGAGCTGATCGGCGAACTTGGCGGGCTCCACGGGTTTTCCACTTGGCAAAAACCGATCCTCACCGACTCGGGCGGCTTCCAAGTCTGGTCGCTCGCAAAGCTCCGCAAAATCACCGAGGAGGGCGTGCGTTTCAACAACCACCTCGACGGCTCGAAAATGCTGCTCACGCCCGAGCTTAGCATGCAGATCCAAGCCGCGCTCGGGTCCGACATCGCAATGCTCTTCGACGAGTGCCCACCCTACCCGTGTGAGGAAAAATACGCCGCCGAATCCCTCGCCCTGACCAGTCGCTGGGCACGGCGCTGCAAGGATTGGATCACCGCAAACGCCCCGCAGACTGGCGGCGGACGCCAGCACCACTTCGGCATCGTCCAGGGATCCATTTACGCCGATCTCCGCGAGCAATCCGCCCGCGAACTCGTCGAGCTCGATTTCGATGGCTACGCCGTCGGCGGCGTCTCCGTCGGCGAACCCGAGGAAGAAATGTTCCGCGCCATCGAAAACGCGGTGCCCTTCCTCCCCGCCGACAAACCGCGCTACGCAATGGGCCTCGGCACACCGCCGCAGATTCTCGAAATGATCGGGCGCGGCGTCGACATGTTCGACTGCGTGATGCCCACCCGGATGGCGCGCCACGGCGTCGCCTTCACCCTCGATGGGCCGATTCAGATGAAGAACCAGATCCACGCCCGCGACCCACGGCCGCTGTGCGAATCGGCCCACCCGCACGTCGCCGGATTTTCCCGTGCCTACCTCAGGCATCTATTCCAAGCGGGCGAAATCCTCGCTTTGCGATTGCTTTCCTTCCACAATCTGCATTTCTACCTGCGCCTCACGGCCGACGCGCGCGCCGCCATCCAATCGGGCACCTTTGCCGCGTTCAAACAAGCATTCATCCAACGATACACCCAGAAACCATGAATCCACTGCACATCGCTACCACCATTCTCGCCGAAGGCGCTCCTCAAACAAATCCATTCGGCGGCCCCATCCCGCTGATGCTGTTGATGGTCGTGATGTTCTATTTCCTCCTCATCCGCCCGCAACAACGCCAGCGCAAGGAGCTCGCCGCCCGCATCGCCGCCCTGCAAACCGGCGACAAGGTCATCACCACCGCCGGCATCCACGGCATCGTCCACAACATCAAGGACACCACCGTGGTGGTGAAAGTCGCCGAGGGAACCATGATCGAATTCGACAAACCGGCCATCGCGACCGTCCAAAAAAAGGACTGAGCGCATCCCGGCCACAATCCTCATCATCGCCGTGCGCGTGAGCCCGTCCAGCCCTCGTTTTCCCATCCAACCCACCCGCCATGTCATCCATCAATTCCGTGCTGAAGGCACTCACCTCCCTCTTTGAGGACCCGCTGACGCTCTTTGTCATCGGGATGATTCTTCTCGTCCTATTCTTCTGGTATTTCGCCACCGACCTCGAGCGCCGCAAACGCAACGTCGGCACGATCCTGACGCTCGGCATCGTCGCGCTCTGCATCCTCGGCCTCTACCCGATCAAGGAGAAACTCCGCGGCGGCATCGACTTGGTGGGCGGATCGTCCTTCATGCTGCGCGTGCAACCCAAGGAGGATGTACAAGGGCAAATGCAGGCAGTCACTCCGGACCAGGTCGCTCAGGCAATTCTCGTGGTCCAGAAGCGTCTCGACGACCTCGGCACCTCGCAGCCATTCATCGCCCGCCAAGGTGAGGACATGATCATCGTCCAAATGCCAGGCGTGGAGCCGGAAGAAGCCGCGCGCATCCGCCAGATCCTCGAAACCACCGCAAAACTCGAACTCCGCGCCGTCCACCCGGAAAGCGACATGCCCGGCGATGACGGGCGGGCACTCGCACAGCGCGTCGCCACGGGCGATGTGATCGAACCCGGCTACCGCGCGTATCGATACACCATCAAGGACGACGATGGCAACGAGCGCACCACCGACATCCTCCTGAGCCGCCGCGTCGGCGTCGGCGGCAACCACATTGTCCGCGCGTTCCCCTCCTCCGAACGTAGCGACGCCGTTTCAGTCACCCTCAACAGCGAGGGCACCGACCGCATGATCGCCCTCACCGGCCCGATGCGCAAACGCGTCGACCGCCTCGCGATCGTCCTCGACGGTGTCGTAATCAGCGCCCCGGTGGTGAACGACACCCTCGGTTCGCGCTTCGAGGTCTCCGGCCTCCGCGACCCCGGCGAGCCGCAAAACCTCTCGCGCGCCTTGATGAACCCGCTGGAAAACGGACTCATCGTCGAAGACGAACGCAGTGTTTCAGCAACCCTCGGTGCTGCCGTCGTAAAACAAGGCATCTGGGCCGGTCTCACCGGCCTGTTCATCACCTTCGCCTTCATCCTGATTTACTACCGCGTCGCAGGCATCATCGCGCTGGTCGGCCTGTCGATCAACATCACCATCCTGTTCGGCATCATGGCGATGTTCGGCTTCGTGTTCACCCTTCCGGGTATCGCGGGCCTGATCCTGACGATCGGCATCGCGGTGGACGCCAACGTCCTGATCTACGAACGCCTGCGCGAGGAAATCGAAAACGGAAAATCCATCCGCAACGCGATCACCGCCGCATACGAGAAGGCCTTCAGCGCGATTTTCGATGCCAACATCACCTCGCTGATCACCGCGATGATCCTGTTCTGGCTCGGCAGCAGTTCGATCAAGGGCTTTGCCATCACCCTCACCATCGGTCTTCTCGCCTCGATGTTCTCATCCATCCTGGTGACGCGCGTGCTCTACCGCTGGGGCCTGGACACCGGGGTTCTCCGCCGCCTCTCGTTCCTCAACCTCATCCGTTCCGCCAACTTCAATTTCCTCGGGCAGGCGAAACGCGCGCTCGTGCTCTCCAGCGTGCTGGTCGTCGTAAGCCTCGCGGCATTCGGCGTGAAACGCGAGAACTCGCTCGGCATCGACTTCACCGGCGGCACGCTCATCCAGTTCCAACTCGGCGAAACCGAACTGCCCATCGGCGAAATCAACGACGCACTGAGCCAGGTGGACACCACCCGCGAGCCATACGCCCAAGAGGAATCCAACCTCGCCACCGGTTTCCTGCTCAGCGTGCGCTGCGATACCAACGACTCGGCGGAAATCATCGCCAAGCTGCGCGATACCTTCCCGATCCTCGGCGAGCGCGTCGGCGATGGATACAAAATCCAGGCCAGCACCGAAGTCGTCTCCGCCGTCATCGGCAAGGAATTCCTCATCGAATCTTTGATCGCACTCGGCATCGGCCTGCTGGGCATCATGCTCTACGTGAGCATCCGCTTCGAATTCTCCTTCGCCATCGGCGCGCTGGCCGCGATCATGCACGACGTCATCATTTCCGTCGGCCTGGTCGTCCTGTTCGGCCGCGAGCTGTCGATGATCCACGTCGGCGCCATCCTCACCATCGCCGGTTATTCGGTGAACGACACCATCGTCATTTTCGACCGCATTCGCGAAAACCTGCTGATGCGCGGCGGATCGGTGCGCGATATCATGAACGAGGCGATCAATGCCACGCTCTCCCGCACCGTGATCACCTCGGCGACGACCATCATCACCGTCGCCCTGCTCTCGGTCTTCGGTGGCTCCACCCTGTTCGATTTCTCCGTCGTCATCCTCATCGGCCTGATCGTCGGCACCTATTCCTCGATCTTCGTCGCCGCACCCATCGTGCTGTGGTGGAGCTCGCGCAAGGGAAGCGACCTCCGCCGCGACGTCATCGCCACCGAGATCGCCGCCGAGGCGCAGCAGTAACCCAAAAGATCCGATCCGACCGATCTTTCGGATCGGACCGATCCATGCCAAGCCCCGCCCAGCCCGCCTTAGAATACCCTCAAGCATGCCGGAAGCGGAAACGATCGCCAGCCAGTTCACCCGTTGGGACTGGCTCGTCGTCTTCGGATACCTGTTTCTCACCACCTGGATCGGCCACCGCCTGAGCGGAAAGAACGCGACCATCCGCGAGTTCTTCCTCGGCGGCCGCTCACTCCCGTGGTGGGCTGTGAGCGGCTCGATGATCGCCACCGAGATCAGCGCCCTCACCTTCATCGGCGTGCCCGGCATGGTCTACGCGCTGCACGGCGATTGGACCTATCTCCAATGGGGCATCGGCTCGGTCATCGCACGCTTCGCCGTGGCGTGGTGGCTGGTCCCGCTTTATTACAAACAGGAAATCTACAGCCCCTACGACTTCATGGGCGCCCGCCTCGGCGAACCAGTGCGCAAGCTGGTGACCGGGCTCTTCTCCATCGGTGCGATTCTCGGCCAGAGCGTGCGCGTCCTCGTCACCGCGATCATCCTGCAAACCGTCACCGGGTTTTCCGCTACCGCGTGCATCATCATCATCGGCGTCTTCGCGGTGATCTGGACGCTGATGGGCGGCATGCGCACGGTGATCTGGACCGACGTCGTCCAATTCTGCCTGTTCATCCTTGGCGGCCTGCTCGCCCTCGGCTGGCTCGTCGGCACGCTGGGGATTGACGGCATCCTCACGCTGAACTCCGCCGCCGGCCCGGATGGCGAGGTGGACAAACTGCGCGTCTTCAATCTCACCCCCCCATGGGAAAGCCCGCTGATGAGCTACACGCTATGGGTCGCCATCCTCGCAATGCCGTTCCAGAACTTCACCGCATTCGGCACCGACCAACTCAACACCCAACGGATTTTCTGCTGCGGTTCGGCCCGCGAAGCCCGCAAGGCCGTGGCATGGAGCAGCGTCTCCCTGATCATCACCGTGCTCATGCTGGCTGTCGGCGCCGGTCTTTACGCATGGTATCTGCAAACCGCACCGACCGACGCCGAAGCCGCGTGGTTCGCCAAGGATACCAACTACGTTTTTCCGATCTGGATCACCACCGTGCTGCCGGTCGGCCTTTCTGGGCTGATTCTCGCCGCCGCCTTCGCCGCCGCCATCACCAGCCTCGATTCCATCCTCGCCGCGCTCTCACAAACCTCTCTCTCCGCATGGTATGGCCGCGAACGGCTCGAGCGCGAGGCCGACGGCCGGGCGATGGTCTTCCGGTCGCGCGTCGCCGTCGTAGTGTGGGCGATGATCCTGACCGCCTTCGCCCTGATGCTCACGGAAGGCTACCAGAGTGAAGAGCCGGGAGCGGATAGTAAAAACCTGATCAACCTCGCATTCGGCATCCTCACCTACACCTACGGCCCGCTGTTAGGCGTGCTGCTGGCCGCCATCATCCCCGGCCAGCGAAACATCCCCGGATTGTTTATCGGCGTCGGCCTCTCGATCCTCGGCGTCGCGCTGATCCGCCCCGAACTGCCGCAACTCCTGAATTTCCTCGGCGTTGCCGGGGCTGAGGACGTGCTCTCCCGGATCCGTCCGGGAATCGCATTCCCATGGCTGTTCCCGATCAACGCCGCCATCACCCTGGCGTTCGCATTCATGCCGCGTCTCGGCGGTCCAGCGAGCCTCAGAAACGGCGAATAAACCCATATCGGGACCGTCCGCCCGTCGATCAATTCTGCCTGCGGCGTGCCTTGATGCTGCTGATCGCCCGCTCCGCGACATCAATCACGCGGTCGGGATTGTTGTTTTTGGTGAAGCTTTCGATCAGACCGATCACCCACTCGTCGCGGTGGTTCATGGCAAGCGCACGGACGACCTTCTCCTTTTCCTCGGCACTACTGGCATTCGATGCGAGCTGCGTCCAGACATCGCGACGAGTCCCCTCATCGGCTTCGCTCTCGTCCAAGCCGGTGGCGTAGCGAATCCCTGCATCGAAGGCGCGGCCGCGAAGCTGGATGTCATCCGTCGCGATGAAGAAACTCATCAATACCGGGAACCCATCCGCGCTGGCCCAGGATGCCAAAGCGGAAATCGCGGCAATCTGGTCCTTGACCGCCCTGCCGGCAAAAATCTCACGGATGAATGCAAGCGAGCTTTCATCGGCGATAAAACCTGAGAGTCGCAACGCGGCATGGCGGGCATCGTCGTTGACTGACGATCTGACGATACCATGGAGTTTTGACGTGTATTGCGACCGCTGGGTCGAGCTGCGAATGATCTCCACAAGCGCCTCTTCGGCAGCCCGCCGGATTTCCACATTGGTGGTGAATTGGAGGGTGTTGAGCAGCCCGTCGAAGTGGGTTTCGTTGACCATTTTCCGCACCGACTGGAGCGCGGCCACCGCCGCCTCATCGTTGTCGGTCTTGGCTGCGAACGCCAGCATCGGGGTGACAATGGCCGGGTTTTCACGGCGGCGCAGTACCTGGCTGATCAGGACGTTGCGCACGCTTTCCATCATCTGCTGCTGCGTGACGAAGCGGACGATTTCCGCGTCGATATCGGTGCCGTCGGTGGACGTTGCCAGAAATAGCGCGCGGAAAACCGTTTCGCGCTCCATGTTGGAACCGACGCTCATCGCCGTGCGGAGCATCATGTCGAGCATCGCCTTGTTCATCGGCACGCTTTGCGTTTCCGGATGGGCGGCCAGACGAATGATCTCGTTGTATTCGGCCATGGCCTTGCGGTTGCCGAGTTTCTGCACCACAAAAAATCCGGTAAGGACGACCAACAGGGCGATCACGGCCGCAATCGCGATTTTCACACCAATCGGCATCCCCGGTTTGGGAGGCGCGGGCATGACGGCTGTGGAGCCGGTCTGGGTCAAAGCTGGCTGGGTGCCGAGCTGGGAACTCGCCGATCCCGGTGCGGTTGGAAAAGCGCCGGTTTGAGATCCGACAGCAGGGCTGATCACCGGCTGCGGACCGGTCGCGGGTTGGGTGGGGGCAAACGGGCCGGTGGGAGGGCCGGTTCTTGCGACGACCGGGGCGGTTCCAGTCGTCGGCTTAACTCCGGGCTGCACCGTCGGGCGTCTGATCAAAGTGGGAGGTTTCTGCGGTGCGGTTTCTGCCTCCACCGTTGGCTGTGAGGCAGTTTGCGAAGGCACGCCTCCAAAGGGCGGAGCGACCGACGGGCGCTTTTGAGTTGCGACAAATGTCTTTGGGGCCGGTGGCTGGGCAGGAGGCTCCTCTTCAACCGGAGCGGCCTCGGGCTCGAAGGATGCTTCGTCTGCCACGGGCTCCTCCACTTCGGGTGCCTCCTCCACGGGCGCGAAGCCGGGGGCCTCTTCGGTGGGCTTCTGAGCCTGCTCGATCTCAAGCTGACGCGATGAGTGAATGCTGGGCTTGCCGGTCGGCGGAACCAACGGCTGGGGCGCGGTTTTGGTGATGACAGCCACGGGTCCCGTTGGCTCGGGTTTCCATTCCGTCACCGCGCCTGGAACAAGCGGCTCAGCTCCGGGAATCAAGAGCCGGGGACGGTTCGATGGTTGCGGCGCAGGAGCCGGCGCGGGGGCCTCGACCGGCGGGAATTTGTCGTTCTGAACAAAAACCTGGAGCGCCTCACGCGCGGATGCGGGGCGATCGTCTGGATAACGGTTCATGTGCCACATCACCCAGTCGCAAACCCAGCGTGGCATGTCCGGGCGCACTTCATCGAGCGGAACGAAATCGTGATGCAGGTGCGCGCTCATTACTTGCACGGCCGTGGCGCCGTCGAAGGGATGGGAACCGGTGAGCGCATAATAATAAACACACCCCATCGCGTACATGTCCGTCCTGCGATCGATCGGTGCGCGCTCGAACTGCTCGGGCGACATGAAGAAAATCGAACCAAAGATCGAATCCGCCTGATTCAAGGTTTGCAGAGACGGGCGCTGGGTAAGTTTCGCGAGTCCGAAATCGAGGAGCTTGACCTGGAATTTCCCGGAAGGAAGCCAGGTGAGCATGACGTTGGCCGGCTTGATGTCGCGGTGGACAAGGTCGAGCTCCTGCGCACCGATCAACGCTTCCTGGGTTTGCAAGGCGAGTTCGCGGAAATCCTCCCACGTGAGCGGCGCGTTATCGACCAAGTCGTCCAGCGGACTCCCGCTTAACAATTCCATCACGACGTATGGCCCGTCCTCGTCACTGCCGACGTCGTAGATGGTAATGATGTTGGGGTGCTGCATCGAGGCAAGCGCGCCGGCCTCCTTGCTCAATTGGCGCGATGCTTCTTCGAGCATGCCATCTTCATCGGAGGTGTTGATTCGCTTGATTGCGACTTCACGGTTCATCCGCTTGTCGAGAGCTCGATAAACCGAGCCAAATCCACCCTGGCCGATTTTTGATTTGATTTCGTAACGCTCTTCCATGTTGGGCTTTTCGTAGGGGATTTTTGGCGGTCGGCGAGGTGTCGACAATCAAGAAAGTTTGAAATCAGTGGTTTCAGCCGAGCTGGGAGGCGGCGGCGCGGTCGAGATGGAATGCCGCGGCGCCGTGGGTTTGTAAAAACGAAGCGCTCACCCGGTCATCCACCGGGCCCTCGATGGCCTGCTTCACCATGCCCGCCTTGTTTTCGCCCCATGCCATCAGGGCGATGCGGCGCGCCTCAAGAATCGTGCCGCAGCCCATGGTGATGGCATGGGCTGGCACATGCGCGATGCCGCCGAATGCCGGGGCGGCGTCCTCGCGGGTGATTTCGTCGAGATGAATCCGCCGCGTGCGCGAATGGATCGACGAGCCGGGCTCATTGAATCCGATGTGCCCGGTGCGGCCGATGCCGAGAATCTGCATGTCGATGCCACCGGCGTCGCGGATGGCATCCTCGTAGGCGGCACAATGACCCTCGATCTCGCCCTCCCCCACCATACCACTTGGCAGGTGCACCCGGGATGGGTCGATGTCGATCTGGCCGAAAAGGTGATGCTGCATGAAATGCCAGTAACTCTCCGGGTGATCTTTCGGGAGTCCCCAATACTCGTCGAGGTTGAAGGTAACCACGTTGCCAAATGACAATCCGTCCTCCTGATGGCGCCGGACCAATTCACGATAAAGCGGAATCGGCGTGCTACCGGTGGCAAGCCCGAGGACTGCCAGTTTCCCATTGGCCTGCCGCGCCCGAATGAGCTCTTCGATCTCGTCGGCCACCAGTTTACAGGCGGATTCGGCATTTTCGTGAATATGAATCTTCGGCGACATGGGGATTGAAGCGCGGCAAGATTCGTCCTGTCGCGTCATACTGACAAGCATTCTTCTTGGAAGTTTCGCCCAATCGCGGATCATGACCTGATGAGCCGCATGCCCGGAACTCGCCACGCCTTGCATCGACGTCTGGCCATCCGAAAACAACGAAATCACTTGCGCTGTCGCCGCAATAGCCGGATGGGAACGATTCAAAGATTTCGGATTGCCGCTTTCCCTGCAAACATTTGAAGTCTATGCATATCGCATGTTTGGACTTCTTGGAATCGCCTGTTTTATCGCCGTCGCCATCGCGCTCTCGGACAACCGCCGCGCGATCCGCTGGCGCACCGTCGGCGGCGCATTCGCAATCCAACTCGGCATCGGCATCCTCGTCTTCTACGTTCCTGCCGGGCAGAACGCCCTCGAATGGCTGAGCAGCCGCGTCTCCGATGCCATCGAGGCCGGACGCGCCGGCATCGATTTCCTGTTCGGCGAGCTCGTCAGCGGCGATGCGCTCAAGCAGCACCCGGCCGATGCCGATGACCCGGTTCCCACCGATCCACCGATCAAAATCGGATTCGTATTCGCCCTCCGCGTGCTGCCGATGATCATTTTCTTCTCCTCGCTCATCGCCGTGCTCTATCACATCGGCGTCATGCAATGGGTAATCCGCCTCATCGGCGGCGCGCTGCGCCTCATTCTCAAAACCAGCCGCGCCGAATCGCTCTCCGCATCCGCCAACATCTTCGTCGGCCAGACGGAGGCACCTCTCGTCGTCAAACCCTACATCCCGAAAATGACCTCCTCCGAGCTCTTCGCCGTGATGGTCGGTGGGCTCGCCAGCGTCGCCGGCTCGGTCCTCGCCGGATACGCCGCGATGGGAGTGGAAATGAAATATCTGTTAGCCGCCGCCTTCATGGCGGCTCCGGGCGGATTGCTCTTCGCCAAGCTGATGAAGCCGGAAACCGAACATCCCGACGAAGCGGTGCTCTCGTTTTCCGAGGGCGAGGAAAAACCCGCCAACGTCCTCGACGCCGCGGCAGTCGGCGCCTCCACCGGCCTCAAGCTCGCCCTCAACGTTGGCGCCATGCTGCTCGCCTTCATCGGCCTGATCGCCCTGCTCAACCTCATGCTTGGCGGCGTCGGCAATTGGTTCGGCCTGCAAAACCTCAGCCTCCAATGGATCCTCGGCCACCTCTTCGCCCCCGTCGCCTGGCTCGCCGGCGTGCCGGCCTCCGAAATCCAGGCCGGCGGCACCCTGATCGGCCAGAAAATCGTTCTCAACGAATTCGTCGCCTACCTCGAACTCTCCCAAATCCAGGACGGCATGAGCGAAAAGGCCCGCGCCATCGCCACCGTCGCCCTCTGCGGGTTCGCCAACCTCTCGTCCATCGCCATCCTGTTAGGCGGACTCGGCGGCATGGCCCCCAGCCGCCGCCGGGAAATCGCCCGGCTCGGGATCAAGGCCGTTGCGGCCGCAACACTCGCCAACCTCACCAGCGCCGCCATCACCGGTTTGTTCATCCTTGGCGGCTGATCTCCCCGCCTGCCAACAGGCGCGGTGAGCGCATCACCAAATCTCCCACGTCTCGTTGCTGCCTTCGGCGGATTTCGGCTCAAGATGCGTGATCACCCGGGCCTGAGGCCCAAGGTGGGTGGCGATCGCGGATTCAATCGAGGTGGCTGCGGCATGCGCGTCCTGGACGGTCATTTTGTCATCAAAAACCAAATGAAGCTCGACCCAGTCGACATGACCGGAGTGACGATGGCGGAAATTATGAAAACCCGCGCCGTGGGCATCCGCCTCCCGCTCAAGCACCGCGAGCAACTCGCGCTCTTTCACTGGATCCGCCTCATCAAGCAACCCGGCAAGACTTTGGCGGATCAAACGCACGCCGGTAAAAAGGATGTTGCATGCGGCGATGATCGCCGCGATCGGATCCCACCAGAGCCAGCCCGTCATTTGGATAAGAACCAGCGCGATCAAAACGGCGATGCTCGTCCATACGTCGGTGAGCACATGAAGACCATTGGCCCTCAATAATGGCGAGCCACTTGCCTTGCCGACCCTTAGCAACGACAGGCCAAGCACGAGGTTGATCGCCGCCACCATTGCGGTGAGGGCGATGCCGAGGCTGACGCGCTCGATTTCAACGCCCAACACGAACTGCCTTCCGGCTTCATACAAAATCAATACGGCGGCAATTGCGATCATCGCCCCTTCGAATCCTGATGAAAGATACTGCACCTTGTCGTGGCCGAAATGGTGCGTGGCATCCGCAGGCTTTTGGGCGATCCGCATCGCCCATGCGGCGAAAATCACCGCGAAAAGATGGACCACGCTCTCGACCGCATCGGAATAAATCGCTGACGATCCCGTGAGGATCGCCGCAGCCACCTTGACCACCAGCAGCACGATGGCCACCGCAAGGGAAAGGTTGATCAGCCGGCGCTGAAGCAAAAACGTGTCGCGCATCGCGGAGAAACTGCCAGCCCGGCACCCTTGAAGCAAGCCGGTCGGAGGATTATCCATCGACACCAAGCCACTGGAGGCGGATTTGCCCCACGGCATCGTGCGACAATGGAGCGGGAAGCACGACGCAAAGACAGGCGAGCCCCGAATCACTCTGCAGCGGAATGATTTCCAGAACAGAACGCCCGCCGACCTTGAGGCGGACCGGGCCGGGTTTGGCATCGGACGCGACGAGATCCCGCGCGATGAAATGAAATGCCTCGAATTTCCCCTCGTTGAATACCACCTCCCCGGCCGCATCCACCAGGAATGCCGCAATCGCATCGAACTGCTCCCGCAGCATCGCCCGCTGATTCGGGTATCCGCCACCATCCGCAATGGGCCCTAAATCAACGGCCGCGGGTTCGTTTTCCCGGAAACCGCCGGTCGCTTCTGGCACTGGCGTCTCGGCCGCTTCCTCCGCATCCTCGGGATCGGAGAAACCGACGAACGAATCATCAAATCCCGTATCATCCGGAGCCTGCACCGGATCTCGCGGAGGCAGCATCAAACGCTCGGCCATGCGGCGTGTCTCATTCGGGTCAATCCAGGGGTTGATCGGGTCCATCGTTTCAAAATCTCAGGTTTAGCGAAAATAACCGCTGGTGGATTGCAGCTTCGCGTCAATTTCCGAGCGCAACGCATCGAACACCGCCAGCGTCTCCGCACCATCTTCCATCGCACCAACCGGCAGGCCGCGGGCGCTCGCCTTGATGAAAATCCCGTCACGCGGAACTTCGGTGCGAAACACCAGATCCTCCGGAAGAATCTGGCGCAGCGATGCGGCCGCTCCGGTGCTTTCCACAAGATCCCGCTGCACCATCGTGAGGCAGACACCGAGCACGTTGAGCCGCGGATTCATCACACGCAGCCGGTTGAGCCCTTCGAGCAACTTGGGCACGGAGCGCACACCGAGAGGCTCGGCCTGCTGCGGCACCAACACCGCGTCGCTCGACGTCACAACGTCGCTGGTCACGCCGAACAATCCCGCCGCCGTGTCCATCAGGCAAAGATCATATCCACTCGCCGCCACCAGCCGGAGGAATCCGCGCACGCGCGCGAGATGCGAGCCCATGCCGCCACCGGGGTCGTATTCGCTGGCATGGCCACAAGCCACCAGGGAAAACGTCTCCAGGCGCGTGGGCACAATCAATTGGTCAAGCGGGATCGTGGGATCCTCGAGATGATCGTAAAATCCCTTGAGCAGGCGCGATTGGCGGGTCAACGAGAGGCCAACAGACCCCTGCGGATCCGTGTCCACAAGCAGCGTGCGGACACCTGCACGGGCAAACGCGTGGGCGAGATTGATGGAGAGGGTGGTCTTTCCCACACCTCCTTTTTGGCTGGATACGGAGATACTGGTCACACGAGTGATGATTTCTGGGCCAAGCGTAGCTTCGGCTTGTCACATCGGAAGTCTTTTCTTCATGATTGGCACGCAGGACAGACTCCGTCCTGCGCCCCCCACAAAAACCCATGAAATTCCCACCCATCCTCCGCATCGCTCCGCTTGCGCTCGCGCTCGTAGCCCTCTCGGCATGCAAGCGGGAGCAGTTGTCGGAAATCCAGCCATACCCGCTCAAGGATCTGCCCGGGCACGCCCGCCAGAACAATCTCGCGAATCTGCCGGGGGCGGTTTACAATCATGCCGCAACCTCACCGATCCATTGGCAGCCATGGACGCCCGAATCGATCGGCATGGCCCGGGAAACCAACCGCATGATATTCGCCGTCGTCGCAATGGCGCAGGCTCCCGGCTTTATCGAATGCCTCGACAGCCTGGCATCCGACCGCGCGCTGGTGAATTTCATCAACTCGAACTATCTGCCCATACTGATCGATGGCGACGCAGTGCGCGAAATCGCCCTGCTCACCGCCGACCTTTCCCTCGAAATCAACCAGAATGTGAACCTCCCGTTCTTCATCTGGATGTCGCCGGATGCCCATCCGGTCGCCTGGATCGCCTCTCCATGGGTCGATCCGGAGACAACGCGCGAACACTTCCGCCGCTCCCATTCCATGGTCTCGCGAATCTGGGAGGAATCCCCGGAATACGTCATCCGCAACAGCACAATGGACAATGAATCGCGCCTCGCACGCATGTCCCAACGCCGATTGAGCCGGGTCGCCAGTCAGCAGCCCAAACTCGACACCGTCCGCTCCATCCGCCAACTCGCTTCATTGTATGACCCGCTTTCGCGCAATTACGATGACATCGGCGGGCTGTTCCCAGCAGGCGCCCTCGACTTGATGGCCTCCGCCGCCATGCAGCCCGGCCTCCCTCCAGACGCCCAAAGACGCGCCGTGGAAACCACCCGCGAGTTCGTCAAGGACCTTTGCGGAAGCGCCATGTTCGATCCACTCGACGGGGGATTGTTCTCAGCACGGCGCGGCGCATCATGGTCACTGCCAAGACACAGCAGGCACTCGATGATGCAATCCCGCGCGGCGGTCGCTTTGTTCCGCGCCTACCAAGCCACCGGAGACCCCCTCGCACTCGAACGCGGACTCGGCGTATTGAATTTCGCGGAAAAAAACCACCTCACCCGCGACGGACTGTTTGCCATCGGCTTATCGGGGGCGATCGACCCACGACTCTGGCTTTGGAACATCGAGGAAGTCGAATCAGCCCTCGGCCAGGATGAAGGCGCATGGTTCGCATCCCTCACAGGCATGCGCGGGCTTGGCAACATCGCCTACGAAATCGACCCCGAGCGCCAGTTTTTCCGAACCAACAGCCTCGCCCTTGAAAAATCCTCCGCGGATCTCGCGGTCGACTCCGGATTGTCGCCAGACGCCTTTGCACGACGCCTCGACGCCGCCCGCGCCAAACTGCTGGCTGTTCGCGACCAGCGGTTTGGAAAAACCCCGCATGACGACCAATCGCACGCGGCCGCATCATTCCGCATGGTTTCCGCATACGCCGCCGCCTTCACCGCCACAGGAGACGACGCATGGCGACGCAAGGCGGTCGAACTGCTGAAGCGCTCGCGCGACGCCTTTTCCGAGGGCCCCTGGCTGCGCGTTCATGCCGTCGACGCCCCACCTGCAATCAACGATGCCAGAGCCTTCGTCTACACCATCGCAATCCAGTCAATCCTCGATGTGGTCGACATCACCGGCGATGAGTCATGGCTCGATTGGAGCGACAACCTGGCGACGGTCCTGACGGAAAACTTCACCAACCACGGCTTCCTTCGTGAAGCGGCGGAACGATCGTCCCTGATGGACCTGCCGATGGCGGACCTGATCATGCTTTTCGAGGACTCGACCGTCGGTTTGATGAATTTCGCTGAGTGCCGGCTTGCCGCACGCGCGCGTCCGTTGATGCGCGAACTGCGGGAATTCGCCGGCACGCTTCCGGTCAGCGCCGTCGATTTCCCCGTCCAGCACACCGATATCGTGCAATCGTTTCTGGCACGTCACTTCCCGGTCACCGTGGTCCACGGGACCGCCACATCGCCCGAGCTGATGGAGCGCATCGAACGACTCCCCATCCGGATGTTTCACCGGCGGCGGGCGGCCGATGGCGAGACACTTCCGGACAATGGCTGTCTCGTCATCCGCACCGACGCCCCCGAGGCCATCCTCATCCGCAATCTAGGAGAGTTTGAAAAAGCGCTCTTGCCTAACAGGCCCGACCGGTGAAACTTATGGAAATAACCCACACGTTTCATGACCCTTGGTTTTCTCTACCGGTTCGCATTTCTCGGCACCGCGATCGCTTTTTTCGGCGGCACCGCGGCCGCCGATCTGTTCCATTTGAAAGACGGACGCACCCTCGAAGGGCGAATCCTCAGTGAGAATGAGGACAGCTACCTGCTCGAAGTGCTGGTCGCCCGCGGGATTCGCGATGAGACGACCGTCGACAAAAAAGACGTCGTGCGAATCGAACGTGAGGAGCCGGATCAGCGGGAAATCACCGAACTCAGGACGCTCCTCCCCATTCCGGACCTGCTGCCCCCTGAGGAATACGGCCTGCGGATCGAGACAATCCGGCAATTCATCGAAACCTATCCGGACAGCGCATTCATAGAGGAAGCCAAACAACTTCTCGAAGAACACCTCGGCGAAGCGCAGTCGATCGAAGCCGGCGGAATCAAGCTTGATGGGAAAATCATCCAGCCGCACGAGCGCATCGCAGACAAATACCACATCGATTCGCGTATCGCCGAAGCCGAAGTCCGCCGCCTCGCCCAATCGTCGAGCCGACTCATCGCGCTGAGGGCCTTTAAAACCTTCGAAAGTGAGTTCAGCGGGAGCGAAGCATGGCACTCGCTGTTGCCATTCATCCGCCAACTCGCATCCGCCCAAAGGGCACACGCACAAGAGTTGCTGGCGGGATTCGACGACCGCATCGCCCGTCAGGAGTCCGGACTGAGCCGGATGAGCCCAGAGGAACGACAGACCAGCCTCCGCGCCATCGCCGAGCGCGATACGGCAAACCGCCAGCGTCATGAGGAAGAGCGCGCCATGAGGGATTTATGGCCCAGTGTCAGCCAGGATTACAAACCCTCCCTCGAAGACACCATTCGATTCGCGGATCAGGAAATCCGGCGGCTCTCCGCTGCATCGAGCCAGCCCCTCCGGCAGCCGACTCCATCCCAAGTCTGGCGCAACTCGGTTGCGGAAATGGGATCCGGCGATGTAAACCGCGTCCGGGCAGCCATCCAAGCCGCCCGCTCCGCACGCATGCCTCAGCGCTACCTGGATGAACTTCAAAGCATGGCAGACTCGGCCAAATAACCCCCACCCAATGTCAACGAACCGAATATCCACACAAAAACGCAAAACCGCCGAAACCGAGATAGATCTGGAACTCGATCTCGACGGCTGGGGCGTTTCCACAATCGAAACCGGCGTGCCGTTTTTCGATCACATGCTTACGCTCTTCTCCAAGCACGGCTGCTTTGATCTAAAAGTCAAAACCACCGGCGACATCGAAGTCGACGCCCATCACACCATCGAAGATACCGGCATCGTCATTGGCAATGCCATGCGTCAGGCGCTTGGCGACAAATCCGGCATCCGCCGCTACGGCTGCTGCCACCTCCCCATGGACGAGACGCTTGTCCGCGTGGCCGTCGATCTGAGCAACCGCCCGCACCTCGAATTCCGCGCGCCAGCTGGCACCCCCTCGGCACCCAACATGCCCTTCTCGCTCGTCGAGGAATTCTGCCGCGCCATCGCCTCCAACCTCCGGGCCAATATCCACATCGAAGTGCTTTACGGCCGCGATGGCCACCACATCGCCGAAGCCGTTTTCAAAGGACTCGCCCGCGCACTCCGCGAGGCGTGCGAATTCGATCCCCGTGTCAAAGGAGTGCCCAGCACCAAAGACGCACTCTGATCCACATGACGAAAACCGCCCTCATCGACTACGGCGCAGGCAATCTGCGCAGCGTTGCAAACGCCCTGCAAGCTCTCGGCACCAACCCGGAAATCATCTCCACGCCCGCAGCACTGTCCTCGGCAGACCGCGTCGTCTTGCCCGGTGTCGGCTCATTTGGCGACTGCATGGCGCAACTCGACAAACGCGGACTCATCGGCCCATTGCGCGAATGGCTCACCGCCGGCCGACCCTACCTCGGCATCTGCCTCGGATACCAGATTCTCTTCGAATCCAGCGAAGAAACCCCGGGCGTCCAAGGCCTCGGCGCGCTAGCCGGCAAGGTCGTGCGATTCAAAGATGCTCCCGGAATCAAAATCCCCCACATGGGATGGAACGCCGCCACCCAAGCTCGCCCGGAATCAGGCTATTGGAACGGCCTCGGCCCCGCTCCCTACTTCTACTACGTCCACTCCTACTTCCCCGCCCCGGATGATCCCGCGGTCATCGCCGCCACCACCGAACACGGCGGCCAGCGGTTCGCTGCGGCCATTGAACGGCCGAACCTGCTCGCCTGCCAGTTCCACCCGGAAAAAAGCCAGGACGCCGGCCTCAAACTCATCGCGAACTTCCTCGAAGCAACCTCCCGTTAGAAGCTGTCTTAAAAATATCTAGCAGGCGATTCTGCTGAGCATTCGCCTCATCATCAAGATGTAGATCATCGACTCCGAATAACTGATCTTGGCTTCATGATTTCTGACAGGTCTGCGAGATGGGATCAGCCCGCAAATCGTCGCTTTTTATTGGCAGCCGCCTCACGACCGCCCACCCTACGGGCTTTGCTTCATTCCGTCCAAAAGCCCTACAATCCTGCGGGATTTTTTTCACCACAACATCGTCCAAAACATCAGCTCCCACCTCACAAAAACAGAGTGACGTCGTTGCAAGCTTTGCCAGTGGATCAACTGCTCCGTTACGGATTTTCGAATTCCTTCCAGTCATCGGGTTCATCCTCAGGAGCGGGGTAATTGCGGATGCCACCGATGAGGCGGGGGTAGGATTCGAAGATGGCGGGGTCGGGGCCGACGAGGCGTGGATCGCCGGTTTTGCGGAGGTGGGCGTCGAGGCGAGCGGCGAGTTTGGCGCGGGCTTCGGCATATCGCGGCTCGCCCGCGAGGTTGATCAGGCAGCCGGAATCGGAGCGGATGTCGAAGAGCTCTTCGGCGGGGCGTTTGGCGACGGACCACTGGAAGAACTTGCGATGGGCCTCGTGGTGGCGGTTTTCGAACATGAAGACCTTGGAGACGCCGGGGTCGATATCGGCAAACGAGCTGCCGAAATCCTCGAACGGGCGGAGCTCGCCTTGAGGGTTGAGTGAGCGGGGCGCACCGGCGGGCCAGCGCTTGGGCGCGAAGTTGCGGATGTAGAGGAATTCGTGGGTGCGGATCGAGCGCATCGGGTAGCCGAGGTTGTCGTGGCGTGCGCTGGTGTGGCGCTCGCGCCCGCAGAAAACGGCGTCGCGCGTGGCATCGACGATGCCGTGGCCGTCGGACCGCAGGATTTCCAACAGGCTTCGCCCGGCGATCGGGTGGGTCTGCGGCGGCTCGACTCCGGTGGCTTCGTAGATAGTCGCTGTTAGGTCGATGAGGTTGACCAGATCGGCAACGCGTCGGCCGGTGGGGATGTGATTTCCCCAGCGCACGGCGAGCGGCACACGGGTGCTGTATTCGTAGAGGTTCGCCTTGGCGCGTGGGAATCCCATGCCGTGGTCGCTGGTGACGATGATGAGGGTGTTGTCGAGCTCGCCGATCCCATCTAACAAGTCAAGCATCCGGCCAAGGTGGCTGTCGTAGCGCTCGATGAGCGCGAGGTAGTCGGCGATGTGGCTGCGCACTTCGGCGACGTCGGGGAGGAATGGTGGGACCTCGATTTCGTCGAGATTGAATCCGGATTTCAAACCGATGCCGCGTTCGGCACGCATCACGCTGGGGTGGGGTTCGGATGCGCCGAGCCAGAAGCAGAAGGGTTGGCCTTCGGTGCGGGCGTCGAGGAATCTGCGGAAGGCATCGGTGTAGTTTTCGCCGGGGAAATTGGGTCCGGCGGGATCATGCGGCCAACCGGTGGTGTCGCCAGGGGCCCAACCTTTACCATGTTTGCCGATGAAATATCCGGCGCTTTGCAAGCGCAGGGGAAAGACTTCGTAGTAGGTCGGGAAGGAACTGGCGTGAGTGCCGGCTTGTTCGATCTGCCAGTTGTTGCGCCCGGTGAGGATGGCGGCGCGCGTCGGCGAACAACCGGGGGTGGGGGCGAAGGCTTGTTCGAAAAGCACGCCTTCGGCGGCGATGCGATCGAAGGCGGGTGTGCGGGCGGCTTTGTATCCAGCGGCGCCGGTGTGTGCCCAGCTTTGGTCGTCGGAAATGACGAAGAGGATGTTCGGGCGGGTGGTGGGTTCTTCGGCGTTTGCCGGTGTGGCGGCGGCGAGGAGGGTGGCGGCGAGCAATGACAAGTGGCGAGGGATCAATGACATGATGATGTTGTTGGTCGGGCCCTGAGAATTCACGCACGGTGAACTTCGAAGGAGGGGTATGGTTTAAGGGCGAGATCGAAAGTCTGAATGGGCAGGGCTTTTGCGGCGGATCAAGGAGAGATGGCGAAAGGTTTGTGCCTTTTTAGAATCCCTTTGTCGAAGGTGGCGAATTCCGAGCCGCCTTGATCGCGGGAGGTGCGGACGATCAATTCGTCCGCGAGGTCCGCTCCATCGCGCAGCCCTTTGATCGAGGCGCGGAGGCGTTCTTCGTTTTCAAAGGCCAGATTGTGAATGGTCGTGAGCCGGGTGAAGGCATCCGCCACTTCATCGCGGGTCCAATGATAAAGGCTGCGCAAAACCCAGTCGGTTTCCGCGAGGACAATATCACATACAAAGAAGCTGGCCCGTTGGCGGCTGAGCATTTTCAGGATCTTGCGGAATTGCGCTTCGTCGTCCTGCGTGAGGTAGCGGACGAGGATGTTGGTGTCCAATGAGGTCATGATCGTTTCCGGGGAAAACGTCTGGCAGCCATGGACCTCGCCGCATCATCGATTTGCTCCGGGGATTTCGCGGCGGTTTTTCCGCGCTTTCGCGGAAGACTGGCCGCAACGCTTGCGAAGGTGCCGGTTTTCGTCGAGAGCAGGACTTTTCCGTCGGATTCGATTTCGTAAATCAGTTTTTCGGACGGGCGGATTTTCAAGGCTTCGATTACGGCCTTCGGGATCGTCGTTTGGTTTTTGGCGGTAAGGGTGGATTGGTTCATGCAAGGAATTTATTTGAATTCCTTGTTTGGGTCAAGGTGCGATGAGGTTGTGTTCATTGGCTTCGGCGCTCGCAGAGCGCCGCTACAGGCGATTTCATTCTTTGTGATGTAGTAGCCACCGACAAGTCGGGGCAGGCCGGAGGTGCCTGCTACTTGGCGCGGGTGAGGACGTTGTAGGGGGAGGCCCAGCCGCGGGTGTGTTTGTCGCTGAAGCCGCCGTTTTCGATAAAGAGGTATTGGGTGCCGTTGAGGGTGCGGGATTCGATCGTGAGGGCTTCGCTTTGCTGGAGGTCCATGAGTTTGCCGTCGGTCCAGATCCACATGGGGTCGTGGGTTTTGCCGTCGGAGTTGAGGGTGACGGTCTGGTATGCGGCGTCGAATTCGGGGTTTTCGCGAGGGGCTTGGAAGTTTTCGGGGTCGGCGACTTGGTCGATGACTTTCCATTCGCCGATGAGTTTGAGGTTTTCGGTGAATTTGCCGCTGTAGCGGTATTTGCCGTCGTTGGGGTCGAGGTTGGGGTCTTTGACGTCGGGATCCTGGAGTTCCTGCCATTCGGCGGATTTCATCGGGACGCGGGTGAGGGCGGTGAAGATTTCCTTTTCCCCGGCGGGCGGGAGTTTCATTTCCTCGAACCACGCGCTGAGGTAGGCGGGTTGGCGGCGAACGGCGGCGATGGCGATGTGGGCTTTTTTGCCACTGATGGCCTCGGCGATTTCCTTGTCGATGAAGAAGCCGCGCGGGTTGCCGCGGGTGCGACCGCCGAAGCCGCCTTGTTGATGGACGGCTTTGCCGTTGATGTAGATGAGGACGGGGCCGCCTTGGTTGGAGTGGATGTTCCCGCCGATGAGGAAGCGGTAGCGGTGGTCGGGCTTGAGCACGGGGATGTCGAGGGTGGTGCGCATCAGCAGCACGTCGTTTTCCCAAAGGGTGTTGGGTGGGTCGCCGCAGCCGCAGAAGTTGCCTTTGCAGCGCCATTCGACGGGTTTGGCCTCGCCATTGGTGTTGGCGAAGGGGGCACGGCCTTTTTTCCAACCGGCTTGGGTGGCGTTGAATTCGGGGGTGAACCATGATTCAAGGCCTTGGGGAAGGTGGCCGGCGAGCATCTGGTGATCGCGGCGGCGGATGGCGGCGGCGGCTTTTTCTGCGGCTTCTTTGGCACGGGTTTCGGCTTGGGCGAGGTTCGATTCGCTGGCGGCGAGGTGGTTTTTCGCACCGTTGTCGTTCGGATTGGCATCGGCGCGATGGCGCGCTTGTTCAAGGCGTTCTTTGGCGCTGGCGATCGCGGCGGTGGTTCGTTCGGTGTTGGTGATTTCTTTTTCCGCCTGGCCGTGCGAGTGGTGTTGGGAATCGACGAGGGCCATGGCGTTGCCGCCGATGAGTTTGAGCATTTCAGGGGAGTCGAAGCCGGAGTATTCCCATTCGATCTGGTCGCGCTCGGGGCCGAAGGTGCGCCAGTCGTAGTCGTGGTTGCCGATCTGGTTGTAGAGGGCGACCATGCCGTCGAGAGCGGTGACGGCGAATTGGCTGCGTTTCCAGCGCTCCTGTTCGGTGGCCCAGCGGGTTTCGGTGAGGATTGGATTGAGGTGAGTGCCGAGGAATTCGGGGATGACGTCGTTGAGGATGACGGTGGGCATGATTTCCCGGAGGCCGGTGCCGAACTTCTGGGCATCGGCACGGAAGTAGAGGTCGCGGTGGGCGAGCGCCTTGTCGGGCATGATCTCGCGGCTGATGGTGAAGAGGCGGTCGAATCCGCCGGGAAAGCGGGTGACGGTGGTGGCCAACTGGCCTTGCAGGATGTCGACGGCGTTCTGCATGTCGATGCCGCCGGGGGCGGTCATGCGCGTGGGGAATTGTTGGTAGGCGCGGGCGATTTTCTCCCCGGCGAGTTCTTTCACTTCGGGTGGCCCCTGGGCCATGCGCTCGAATGCGTTGGTGATGGCGGACATGACACCGCCGACCTGGTTGGTGGTGGCGATTTCGGTGATTTTCGGGAGCAGCTTCGATGCGACAGCAGGGTCGTTGGCGATGGGGGTGAGGGACTGGAGGGCGGCGGTGCGGAGCCACCATTCGTCGTCATCGATCCACACAAGCAGGGCGTCGGCGTGGGGGGCGATTTGTTCGGGGGTAAGCCGCGAGATGGCGCGCAGGGCGTTGTGGATGGTCCAGAGGGCCTCGTCGGGATCGGCGATCATCTGGAAGAGCCGGGCGGACATTTCGCTGGTGATGCGCTCCTGGGGGATGGAGCTGAGGTTTCCGGTGTCGGAGGCAATGGCCATGACGCCGACCTGTCGTCTGCGTGGTTCGGGGTCGTTGAGGAATTCGAGGATGAGGTGGTCGCGCTGATGTCTTTGGATGGCTGTGGCAGCCATTTGGCGGACGTTGTAGTCGGGGTGGCCGACGTAGAGTCGCAGGGTGTCGTCGGCGACGTCGGGTTGATTGAGCAGGCGGAGGATTGGCCAGGATGCGTGGGTGGCGAGTTTTTCGGCATCGACGTCGAGCACCTTGCCGTCGGGGGTGGGTGCGGCGGCGAGCGAGTAGAAGGCATCGTCGGCGGGGCGGCCCCACGGGCGTTCGGGAAGACGGTAGGGTTTGCTGAATTGGGTGCGCGGCGCGCCGGTCATGCGCAGGGTTTTGCGGGGGACGGTGTAGGTCATGGCATAGCCCGCGCCCCACATCGGGTTGTCGTAGCCAGCGCTGTAGTCGGTGTCGCGGAGAATGTTCATGGCTCCGTTGAAGCCGCGGGAAAGGTCGAGGTGCCAGGTGCGATTGTCCATGAACTCGGAAAATTTGGTGGGTTTTCTCTCCTTCATGAGGCTCATGGACGAGCTGCGCCAGACTTCGCCGATGCCGCCGCCGGTGTGACCGTGGAGCATCCA
This sequence comes from Luteolibacter sp., assembly GCA_047921195.1. Taxonomy (GTDB): domain Bacteria; phylum Verrucomicrobiota; class Verrucomicrobiia; order Verrucomicrobiales; family Akkermansiaceae; genus Luteolibacter. The sequence goes on from JBLRWN010000050.1 coordinate 24,813, forward strand.
TGAGGTGGAGTAGAATCCTTTGACGGCGGAGACGTCGCGGGCTTTGGCGTAGAGGGATTTTTCGCCTTCGCCATCGGGCATGAGCGAGACAGCGGCGGCCATGGCAAAGGCGAGGCCGCCGACCTTGCCGTTGTCGACGAAGCCGCTTTCCGGCAGGCCGTCGCCATAGGGGACGTTGCCACGACCGGCGAAGCGGAAGAACTGGCGGAGCGAGGTGAGGAGTGTGTGATCGTCCACCTCGACGTCGCATTCTTTGGCGAGGAGGAGGAATTTGAGGACGTGGACGCCGGCGCCGTTCATGTGGCCGTATTTGAAATTGACGCTGGTTCTGTGGTTCCAGCCGCCGTTGTACATGGTGCGTTTGGCTTGGTCGGCGATTTTCTGGATGAGGGGGAGCACGGATTTGTCGCCGGTGCGGAGGTAGTATTCGCAGTAGCCGGTGGCTCCGTAACCCATGGCCCACGGGATGGTGTCGAGCGTTGCACGATCCTTGGTGGCTTCGACCGCCTGAGCGACCCATTGGCGGGCGGTTTCGAGGTCTTGTTCCTCGCCAGTGGAGAGCAGGAAGAGGAGTGATTGGTCGTGTTGGAGAGCGCTGAGCGGGGCGACGTTGGCGGTGATGTAATCGGCGATGCCGCGCACGATGATGTCGGACTTCGGGCAGTTCAGCGGCCAGGTTTTGCTGTAGGCACCGAGGACGGGGATTTGGACGAGGACGGTTTCAGCCTTTGACTGGGGGTTTTCCTTGATGGCGAGGGTGATTTTTCCATCGCTGGCTTCCGCTTTGGCGAGGATGTGGCCGAGTTGGATGCGGGGGTCGATGTCCTTGAGTTTTTGGCCGTTAATGGATTCGATGATTTGGCCGGGTTTGAGTTTTCCTGTGGCGGCTGCGGGCGAGCCTTCTTCGATGTTTCGCACTTTCATGCCGAAGGCGGGCAAAGTGAGCTCGATGCCGATGCCGACCGGACCGAAGCGATAGACGAATTGGGCGCGGTTCGAGTTTTCTTTGGCGTAGCTGCTGAAGAGCGGGTATTCCTTGTAGAAGGAATCCGATGACCAAGGGGCGGAGAGGCTGCCTTCTTTGTTGGCTTGGGCCGTGGCGACGAGGAGGAAGGAGAGTAGGATCTTTGTAGGGTGCATAAATGGTGTGGGAAGAGTGGAGCGCGGACTTTAGTCCGCATGTGGGGCTTCTATCTTGCTATGGGCGGACGAAAGTCTGCGATCCGTTGTCGGTAGTTTAACGGTTTATTTCCAAAAGTCGATGAGGTAGACGAGGATGGGGGGAATGACTATTAATCCGGCATTTAAATACTAGCGATTTCTTATGCTGCATACGCAACACACGGATGCCTAAAGAGACTTTGA
>JBLRWN010000051.1:0-26010 GCA_047921195.1 Luteolibacter sp.
TTGTGGGGTGTGAATTTTGAACCACAGATTACACGGATTTCACAGAGGGATTTGCTGCCTGCGGCAGCTTTGGAAATTTAAATCTGAGTAATCTGAGTAATCTGAGTAATCTGAGTAATCTGTGGTTCAAATTTGCAGTGAGTTATTTGACGAGTTCGCAGAAGGTGTCGGGTTTGAGGCCGCAGGCGTTGCCTTCGTCGGTGTCGATGTGGACTTCGAGTTTGAAGGAGGGGTCGACGCGGACGACGAGGTTGTCGAAGGTCATGCCGAGCGGGCCGTGGATTTTGAGTTTCATGGCGTCGAGGTGCTTGACGCCGTAGAAGGCGGCGTCGTCGGGGTGCATGTGGACGTGGGGCTGTGCGCGGATGACGCCCTGTGGCAGCTCGAAGTAGCCGTTGGGCCCCATGAGCATGCAGCCGGGGGTGCCCGCGATGTCGCCGGACATTTTGACGGGGATGTCGAAGCCGAGGGAGATGGCGTCGGTGTAGGCGAGTTCGACCTGGTTGAGGGTGCGGCAGGGGCCGAGGATGCGGAGGTTGGAGATGACGCGGCTGCGGGGGCCGATGAGGGTGACGGCTTCCTTGGCGGCGTATTGGCCTTCCTGATAGAGGCCCTTCATCGGCGTGAGCTGGTGGCCGGGGCCGAACAGGGCTTCGACGGCTTCCTGGGTGAGATGGCAGTGGCGGGCGGAGATGTTAACGAGCAGAGCGTTTGGGGCGTGCGCGGATGTGGGGAGGGGGCGACCGAGTTTGGCGTAGATTTGCTCGCGAACGAGGCGCTCGACAACGGCTCTTGGGACGGAAGATGAGGGCGGTGCGGCCATGGGTTGATTTGGTTTTTATTGGATTTTGTTGACAAGTCAACGTAAAAATCCAAGATTTCCCAAAGAAACACAGATTTCTCAAAAAATATATGCTCTCAGTTGAACGTCATCATCGGATTTTAGAATTATTGGGCCGCTCAGGCTCGATGCGGACAAGTGAGCTTTCAGCGGCGCTGGGTGTTTCGGATGAGACGGTGCGGAAGGATTTCGAGGTTTTGGAATCCCGGGGGGAGTTGGTGCGGATGCACGGCGGAGCAAGCCGTCCCGAGAAAGTGAGGCGTGAGCTTGCGTTTACCGAGCGGCAGGCGATCCAGCGGGATGAAAAGCGTGCGATTGCCAAAGTTGCGGCGAGCCGGATCCAGCCGAACGAGACGATTTTTCTGGATGCGAGTTCGACAGCGCTGACGGTTGCGGAGTTTTTACCGGATTTGCCGCTGACGGTTTTGACGAATGCCTTGAATGTTCTGACCGCATTGGCCGACCGCCCGAATCTGGACTTGATGAGCACGGGCGGGTTGTTTGATCCGAAATCCCGCTCATTCATCGGGCTGACTGCGGAGAAGTCCCTGCAGCGTTACAATATCCACCGGTCGTTTCTATCAGGTAGCGGGCTGGATCTCGTGCGCGGTGCGAGTGAGAGCAATGCGCGGCAGGCGGCGTTCAAGGAGCGCGTGATCGCGACTTCCGAAGAGGTTGTTTTTCTAGCGGATCACACGAAGCTTGGGCGGAAGGCGTCGTTTTTCTTCGCGGAGTTGAGGGAGATCCACTGTGTGATCACGGACAAGGGAGTTGAAGCCGGGCTGTTGGAGGCATTCGATGCCGCGGGAGTGGCAATCACAGTGAGCGATTGATCTTCGGATTGGCTCTTGCGGTATTTGGGTGATCTCCGCACTCCTTCAGTCTGTTGGCTGGCGGACGGGCTCGCGCATTCGGTTTTTCCAGACGTCGGGTTTTTCAGAGACGTCCGTATCGTCTTCGTATTGGGTGGCGAGTTCATCGAGGCGGGATTTGAGGCCGGTGACGATGGTGGAGTAGATCGGGTTTTCGTATTGGTTGGTAAGCTCTTGGGGATCGGCATCGAGGTCGTAAAACTCCCATTCGCCGAACGGATAGAGATGGATCAACTTGAAGCGGGCGGTGCGGACGCCGCGATGGGCGGCCACCATGTGAGATCCCGGGTATTCGAAATAGTGATAGTAAATCGCGTCGCGCCAGTCGTCCGGTGTCTGGCCCTTGAGCAGGGGTACGATCGAGCGGCCTTGATAATCGCGGGGAATTTCGACTCCGGCGATTTCAAGAAAGGTCGAGGCGTAATCAAGGTTCTGCACGAGATCGGTGTTGCGTGATCCGGGAGCGGTGACGCCGGGCCATTTCACAATGAGCGGCATTTCGAGCGATGTGTCGTACATCCACCGTTTGTCATACCATCCGCGGTCGCCGAGGTAGAAGCCCTGATCGGAGGAATAGATGACCAGGGTGTTCCCGGCGAGGCCGAGTTCGTCGAGTGTGTTCATGAGCGTTTCGACGCTTTCATCGACGCCCTTGACGCAGCCGAGGTAGTTGCGGAGGTAGCGCTGGTGCTTCCAGCGGACGAGCGCTGCGCCTTCAAGGTTGGCGACGTGAAAATCCTCGTCCTGCGGACCGTAGTGAGCGCGCCATGTGGTGAGTTGCGCTTGGGTCATCTTGTGCATGTTTCCCCATGCCGATGCATCTTGGCGGGGTTGGAAAAGAGGCGGACGGACATCGGGTGTTAGATCGAGGAAGAGATCGTGGTGCAGGCACATGTGGCGGTCGATTTCCATTTCCTGATGACGGGAGGGTGAAGCCTGAGTGCGGTGGTCGTGGAACAGGGTGGGCGGCTCGGGGATGAGCACATCGTCGTAAATATCGAGGTGGCGCAGGGCGGGCATCCAGTTACGATGGGGGGCTTTGTGCTGGACGCGCAACATGAACGGGCGCCCGGGATCGCGCTTTTCCTTAAGCCATTTGATGGCCATTTCGGTGACGACGTCGGTGGCGTGGCCTTCGATGCGGATGTCGCCCTCTGGGGTAATGAAATCCGGGTTGTAGTAATCGCCCTGGCCAGGGAGGGCTTTCCATTCGTCGTATCCCTGCGGGGTGCCTCCCAAGTGATATTTGCCGTAGAGGATGGTTTGGTATCCGGCATTGCGGAGCAGTTTGGGAAAGGTGGGCTGGTCCCAGTCGAATGCGTCGCCGTTGCGGCGGAAGCCATTCTTGTGGCTGTGTTTGCCGGTCTCGATCACGGCGCGCACCGGGCCGCAGATTGAATTGGTGCAATAGCTGCGCTCAAAGAGCATGCCCTGCGCCGCAAGGCGGTCGATCGCCGGTGTCGGGTTTACGGATTTGAGCCAGCGATTGTATGCGCCGATGGCATTGGGCGAGTGGTCGTCACTGAAAATGAAGACGATGTTGGGCTGTCCGGCTGCGGTGAGGGGCAGGCTGAACAAGCAAAACGCGTTGAGAATGGAGCGGAGCATGGAAGTGAGGCGCTGGTGGATTCGAGCCCATTTCGCCACGGCGTCATGGAGAGTGGATGTTACGAATGTGGTGTGGATTCGGATTGGGATTCGGCTGGCAGTTCGATGCCCATGCGTTTTGCGCGCTCGCGCCAGAGTTCGCGGGCGTAATGCTGCCAATCGGCGACCTTGTCCTGCTCGTCCATGATTTCGATGCCGAAGATTGTTTCGATGACGTCTTCGAAGGACACGAGCCCGACGGTGGTGCCGAATTCATCGCAGACGACCATGATCTGGTGGCGTTCGGCGATAAAGCGTTGGAAAAGTTGATCGACGGTGCCGTGTTCGGGAGTCGCTGCGAGCGGACGCGCGATCTGGGCGAGGGTGCCGGTATCATCGTCGTCCTTAAGATGGGCGAGCAGGGCTTCGCCGCGGATTACGAATCCAGCCATATCGTCGAGCGATTCGCGGTAAACTGGGATGCGGGTGAACGGTTTGTCTTCGATGAGTTTGACGAATTCGACAAGCGTGGTGGATTCGGGAAGGGCGAATATGACCGGGCGGGGCGTCATGATGTCGCCGGTGCGCATGGCATTGAGCTGCATCAGGTTGTGAACGAAGTGGCTTTCGCGTTCGCCCAGGGATCCGGATTGTTCGCCGATGCGGGCGAGGGCGAGGATTTCCTCACGATGCGCGGCGGGCTCAAACGGGGCGGCCTGGACAATCCATGTGGTGACCTTGCGAGACAGCCAGACCAGCGGACCGAGGAAACGCATGAGAAAGCCGATGATCAACGAAGCCGGGGCGGCAAGCTTGGTGGCGTATGTGGCACCGAGTGTTTTCGGAATGATTTCGGCAAACATGAGGATCGCGAGCGTGAGGCAGCCTGCGAAAATCGCTTCCCCGGTGTTGCCGGTGATTCGCCCGTATTCCGCACCGGCACCGGCCGCGCCCATTGTATTTGCAATTGTGTTGAGTGCGAGAATCGCCGCGAGCGGCCGGTTGATGTCGCCCTTGAGCGCGCTCATGCGCTTCGCCCAGCGTTTGCCCGCGCGGTCGGCGGCCTCGACGGCGGCCGGTGTGATCGAGAGCAACGTGGCCTCGAGGATCGAGCACATGAACGAGACGCCGATCGCAAGGACGATATAGAAAACAAGGAGCTCCATCAGCTTCCCAAAAGGGAGGAACGGGTGAACAGCGGGATCACATGGACACCGCGCGCTTCGATCGCCTGGCGGCCGCCTTCCTCGCGGTCGACCAACACGATGCAGAACGCGATTTTGCCACCCTCGCGCTCGATCGCATCGATCGCCTTGAGCGTGGACCCACCGGTGGTGATCACATCGTCAACGACAATGACGGTGTCGCCCGGTTTGAAATTTCCTTCGATTTGTCTGCCCGCGCCGTGGCCTTTCGGCTCTTTGCGCACGGTGAAGACCTGCAAAGCTTCGTCAGGATGTTCGGCGGCGGAGGCCATTCCAATGGCGAGGGAAATCGGGTCCGCGCCGAGCGTCATGCCGCCGATCGCGTGCACGTCGATTTTTTCGGAGTGGATCTTGGAACGCACCGCGTGCCAGCCGAGGGTCCCGATCATTCTGGCGCCAAATGGATCGAGCGCGGTGACCCGGCAATCGATGTAAAGGTCGCTTTGCTTGCCGGAAGCGAGGGTGAAGGTGCCGGTGCGGACGGACTTTTCAAGAAGCAGGGCGCGCAAAGCGGCGGTTGTTTCAGTCATGGCAGAGCCATGTTCAACGCGAATCGGATGGAAATGGCAAGCGTGGATACGGATCCCGGAGAGCATGTATTCCGGCCCATCGGGAAATAATTCTTGGCCGGAGCGCGTATCCCGCGTGTCATTCTCGAGCACATCATGAATTTTCTCACGAAGCCCGCGCGCATCTCTATCTGCATCGCAACACTCACCACCACCGCTCCCGCCATGAATCCCGTAGAGCTTCGGACCGATGGCGTTTCGGATCCGATTGCCGCCACCGCCAGCCCGCGATTCACCTGGCGGATGGATTCGGATGAGCGCGGTCAATCGCAGTCCGCATACCAAATCCTCGTCGCCAGCAGCGGGCTCAAGCTTGCCGGGCACCAAGGGGATTTGTGGAATTCCGGGAAAACCGAAATCGCCCGCATTCCGCACGTCCGATACGCTGGCGAGGCCCTGAGCCCGGGCGGGCGGTATTTCTGGAAAGTGCGCGCGTGGGATGCCGACGGCAAGGTGACGGGCTGGAGCGCACCGTCCAGTTTCGAGATTGCGCCGCTTTCACCTGACGACTGGCACGGCGCCCAATGGATCGACGACGGCAAGGATCTGCCTGAAAATGAAGAGGGCTTTTATCAAGACGACCCCGCGCCATTGATGCGCCGCGATTTCGAAATCACGAAGCCGATTCTCCGCGCGCGCCTCCACATCGCCGGGATCGGATACGCGCTGGCGAGCCTGAATGGCGAACGCCTCGACGATCAGGTGCTCGACCCACCATGGACGAATTTCGACAAGCGCATCCTGTTCCGCACTCACGATGTCACCGAATCGCTCACACAAGGCACGAACTGCATTGGCATCACCCTTGGCAATGGCTGGTATAACCTCGAACCCCTTCGCATGTGGGGCCATCGGATTTTCCGTGAATCGATGCCATCCGGGCGGCCCCGGGCGATCGCACTGCTGGTGGTCGATCATGCCGACGGCTCTCAAATCACGGTAACGACCGGGGAGGACTGGCGTTTCGCGGAAGGACCGACGGTTCGAAATTCGATTTTCCTCGGCGAGACGCGCGACGCCCGGCGTGAGATTCCCGGATGGGACGCACCCGGATTCGATGCCGCGGAATGGCGGGCGGTCCGCGTGGTCGATCAGCCGCTTGAACCGCTCCAGCCTCATCTCGACATGCCGCCGGTGCGCGCCACCGAAGTGCTTCCCGCCGTGGCCGTTACCGAGCCGAAACCCGGTGTTCACATTGTCGATTTTGGCCGCAATTTCACCGGGGTGCCCGAGATGAAGCTCGACGTCCCCGAAGGCACCGAAATCGCACTGCGGTTCGGCGAGTTGCTCTACCCTGATGGCATGCTCAACCCGATGACGTCCGTGGCCGGACAAATCAAGCGTCCGCGCGAAGACGAAGACGGCAACCTGGTTTCCAAGGGTGGCCCTGGCGCGCCCGTCACCGCATGGCAACAGGCGAAATACATCGCCCGTGGCGGCGGTGAGACGTTCATGCCGGACTTCACTTACTACGGCTTCCGTTACATGGAGATCACCGGGCTTCCCGAAAAGCCGGAGCCCACCGCATTCCGCGGCCATTTCCTCAATACCGACGTCGCACCCGCCGGCTTTTTCTCTTCATCCAACGAGCTGTTCAACGAGATCCAGAAAATCACCCGCAACACCTTCCTCGCCAATATCGTGAGCGTGCAATCCGACTGCCCCCACCGCGAGCGGCTTGGATACGGCGGCGACATCGTCGCCACCAGCGAGGCATACCTGATGAATTTCGACATGGGCGGCTTCTACGCCAAAACCGTGCGTGACTGGGCCGACGCCGCGCGGCCCGACGGGAACTTCACCGACACCGCGCCATTCGTCGGCATCCAGTATTGCGGCGTTGGCTGGGCGATGGTGCACCCGCTATTGCTCGAGCAGTTGTACAACCACTACGGCGATCTCGATCTTGTTCGTGAGCAGCTGCCACATGCCATCACCTGGTTCGACGGCGAGGCCGCGCGTCGCGAAAACGGCATCGTCATGAAAGGTCTTGGCGATCATGAAAACATCTCGGCACCCAATGTGCGGATGCTCACCACGGTGATGTTTGTCTCAACAGCGAACCGCATGGCCCGCCTCGCGCGGTTGCTCGGCATGGAAGAGGAAGCGGCACGCTTCGAACAATACGCGGCAGAATCAAACGCCGCATGGCAAAGGGAATTCCTCGATGCGAAAACCGGAAAAGTCGGCAAGGCCACCCAATCGGAACAGCTCCTCGCGCTCGAATACGGCAATCCGGCGGAGGCAACCGGCAAGGCCATTTTCGAACGCCTTGTCGAGGACCTGATGTCAGCCGAGGAGCCCCCCGCCCTCACCACCGGAATTTATGGAACAATGATATTGTTAGAGGAGCTCACCAAGCGCGGCCGCCACGATCTCGCGCTCGCCTTGGCCAACCGCCGCGCGTTTCCCTCATGGGGATGGATGCTCGAAAACGGCGCGACCACCCTGTGGGAGGATTGGAAAGGCACCGATGGATCGAAATCCCACAGCCACCCGATGTTCGGCTCGATTTCCGCCTGGTTGTTCCGCTGGATCGGCGGCATCCAGCCTGCCGAAGATGCGATCGGCTTCGACCGCATCCTCATCCGCCCGCAAGTGCCCCACGGCATGGAATGGGCGAAATCCTCGCATCAATCGATTCGCGGCCCCATCGAATCGAATTGGGAGACGACCCACGAAGGTGCGCGTTTCGAAATCGTGATCCCGCCCGACACCACCGCCACCATCGAGCTGCCCGCCGGAGAAATCCATGAATCCGGGCTGCCGATTGCGGAAGCTCCGGGTGTGGCCGTCGGCGAAGTGGCGGATGAGATCCAAACCATCCACGTCGGCAGCGGGCATTATCGGTTTCTGGTGAAACCATGATGCCGGTGGCCCGCAACGTTGGGCCATCAATACCCGCGCCAGAACAACAACGCACACACCAGTGTGGCGATCCCATATGCGAGCCCGGCGGCCGATGCCGCGAACCAGCGCCGCGGTTCCGCCGTCACCCAGCTCACCGCATCGCGGAACAGGTATGGCATGCCGACAAAGAACATCGACGCGGTGAGCAATCCGTATGCGTAAATCGGAACCAAAAGACGGCTCGCGGGATCCTTGAGAAAAGCGGACTCGAGCAGCGGCGCCGCCGCCATCAACCCGCACAAGCCGAGGGCGCGCACCGCCAGGAAATCGCGCACGCTAATCACCACCAGCACCAGCGCCACGGGAACGAGAATGCGTAGAAAGCGCTTGGCGGCATTGAACTCGCCAAGATCCATCGTAAGTGCGCTGAGTCTCCCCATTCCTTCCGGGGCGATCAAAAGCCAGAACCACGCCAGACCAAGGCCGAGCAGGATCTGTCCCGCCATTGGGTTGCGCGGGAATTTCACCAGCAAATCCTTCATTTTCCGCGGCCTGGCCAGCATTACTCCGTGCAAGGCAATGAGGAAGATGGCCAGAACCAGCCCGGTCCCGAACAGCGGGAGGTTTTCGTAAGGGTGCTTCGGATCCATGCGTGCCCTTCCCTAGGGTGGCCACGGGCCAGGTTCAAGCGCCATCTGATGGATCAAAGGCCAAGCGCGGCCCGCATGGGAGCGTCGGGCTGGGTGCCGGGGAACCAGTGTTGGAACGCGAGGATGCCCTGATGGAGCAGCAGCGGCAGGCCGTTGGCGGTGTGGCAACCGAGACTGGAGGCGAGTTCCATCAATGGCGTGACGGCGGGCTGATAGATCGTGTCGTTCACGAATTGCCCGGTCCGCAGGCATTCGGCGGGCACCACCGGAGGGTCGCCGGGTTTCAGGCCCACGGAGGTGGCATTGACGACGAGGTCGCACGCGGAAACGAGCCCGGGCAGGCGCGGGTCGTCGAAGGTGGCCGCGGCGATTTCGGATTGCGGCGCGTGGGCGCGCAGGCGCGGCATCAGGGCGTCGAGCTTGTCGGCGCTGCGGTTCACAATCACGAGGTGGGGCACACGGTGCATCGCACAGGTGGTGGCGATCGCCTGCCCCGCACCACCGCCAGCACCGAGCACGGCGACGCGCAGGGTGGAGAGCGGCGTGGAAAACAAATCGTCGATCGCCCGCGCGAAGCCGGGCCCATCGGTATTGAATCCGCGGGTCACACCATCATCATCGAACCTCACGGTATTCACCGCTCCGAGCGAGCGGGCGTCCGGATGGATCTCGCCGCAAGCCGCCATGGCTTCGAGCTTGTGCGGGACGGTGACGTTGCAACCGATGAATCCCAGCGCCCGCATTCTGGCAAACGCCGTGGCGACATCGCCAGGCCGTATCTCGAGGCGGATGTAGCGAGCGTCGATTCCGAGCGTGTCGAGCGCGGGTTGGTGCATTCCGGGTGATGCGGAATGCGCCACTGGATGGCCGATCACCGCAAGGCGCGCGGGTTTGGACGCCCCCGCATCCAGGGTTTCGCGGGAAATCAAATCATCGATGGAGAAAACGGATTTCATTCGGCGGATGGGACATCAAGATTGGCGGCGAACGCGCGGACGCGCGCGACCACGCGACCGCGCCCGAGGATATCGAGAACCGCCCCGAGATCCGGACCATGGCCGCGCCCGCTCAGGGCGACACGCAGCGGAAACATCATCTGGCCTGGTTTCGCGCCCGCCGCGGTAGCAACCTCGGCGAGCACCGACCTTGCGGCATCGGCAGACCATGGCTCGACGGACTCCAGCTTTTCAGCCAGCACCGCAAGATGTGCGGACGCCGGATTTGCCGAAGCCTTGGCCACTGCCTCGGCATCGCGCGGGTAATCCTCGCCGGCGAGAAAATCGATCACCCCCGGCAGCTCTTCTAACAGCCGAACCTTTTCCCTCGCCGCTTCCGCGATCGCGGGGAAATTCTCCGGAAGCGGATGTGGCATGCGCGGGGCAAGGAAATCCGCTGCCACATTGGCAAAAGCGGCGGGCTCCATGGCGAGCAGATGTTGTTGGTTCATCCACGCGCATTTTTCGTGATCGAATCGTGCGGGCGCGCGATTCACCGCCTCCAGTGAGAAGCGCTCAATGAGCTCCTGCGGCGAGAAGATCTCCGTATCGTCCTTCGGCGACCAGCCAAGCAAGGCCAGAAAATTGACCACCGCGTGCGACAGGAATCCGCGCTGGGGATATTCGGCAACCGCCGCTCCGGCATCGCGTTTCGACATTTTCGATCCATCCGGATTGAGAATCAGCGGAATGTGCGCGTATACCGGCGGCTGCTCGCCAAAGGCCTCGATCAACTGCAGGTGCTTCGGCGTGTTCATTAGGTGATCCTCACCGCGGATCACATGGGTGATGCCCATTTCCAAATCGTCCACCACGTTCACAAAATGGAAAACGTAGGAGCCGTCCGAACGCTTCACCACCATGTCCGGCGTGTTCGATTCGTCGCGGTAGTCGATGGTGACCTCACCGCAGACGAGGTCGTGCATGGTCACCGGTTGACGGTTGAAACGGAAGCGCCAGGCGCCATCGTCCTGGTACACGCGCCCGGCATCAACCAAACGTTGGAACCAGGCGTCGTGAAGTTCGCGGCGCTCGCTTTGATTGTAAGGGCCATGTTTTCCCGGCTTGTCCGGCCCCTCGTCCCAATCGAGGCCTAGCCATGCCAAGCCGTCGAAAATCGCCGCCCGGGCCTCCGCGGTGTTGCGTGCTTCATCGGTATCCTCCACACGAAGGATGAATTCGCCGCCGTGGTGGCGGGCGAAAAGCCAGTTGAAAAGCGCCGTGCGCGCGCCACCAACATGCAGGTAGCCGGTCGGCGAGGGGGCAAAGCGGGTGCGGACAGTCATCACCCGCAGCCCTATCCCATCCCCCCCCACCGGTCAACCGCCGGGAAAAATCCACCGACAGGTTGGCAATAATTTTTTTCCTGGAAAAATATTGTTGCTGCCAAGGCATTGATCCCGCTTGGAAGTCGGGCAAGGCCGGGGCATGCTGCGGTGGTGGATGTGATTCGGATTCGAGGCGCGCGGCAGCACAATTTGCGGGATATCGATGTGGATATCCCGAAGCATCAACTCGTAGTGGTGACGGGACCGAGTGGGTCGGGGAAGTCGTCGCTGGCATTTCACACACTGTATGCGGAAGGGCGGCGGCGGTTTGTGGAATCGCTCTCGGCATATGCCCGCCAGTTCATTGAGCAGCTTGAACGCCCGGACGTGGATTCGATCGACGGGTTGAGTCCGTCAATTGCGATCGAACAACGCGGCGGCACCCTCAGCCCGCGCTCGACGGTGGCGACCGTCACGGAAATCCACGATCACCTGCGCCTGTTGTGGGCAGCGGCGGGCATCCCACATGACCCCACGACGGGCGAGCGATTGGTAAAAACCGACGCCACTGAAATCGCGACGTCGCTCGCGGGGTTGGCGGAAGGCAGCAAGGTATTGTTGCTCGCACCCGTGCCGAACGAGGAGCTGGAGGATCCGGAATTCCTGCTCGGGAACCTGCGCCGACAAGGTTACATCCGCATCCGATTGGACGGGGTTGTGATGGAAATCGATGAAGCTTCAGCCGCTTGGCCGGAGCGGGTGGCGGAGGTGGAGGTGGTGATCGACCGCTTCGTCGTGCGGCCCGGCATGGCATCGAGAATTGACGATTCCATTGAGGTGGCATTGCGTGTGTGCGGCACGGAAACCCGCGCGGCGGTCCTTGATCCCGGAACGGCGGATGATGGCGGGTGGCGCGTCATTTCCTTCCAGACGGCTTATCGCAATCCGAACACCGGTTACCTCGCCGAGACGTTCACGCCCCGGCATTTTTCCTTCAACTCGCATCAAGGGGCATGCCCGGCATGTGAGGGCACCGGCGTGGATGCGGACGGCGGCGTTTGCCCCGCGTGTGGCGGTCGGCGACTCAAAGCGGAATCGCTCGCAGTGAAAATTCCACACCGCGATGGTGGTGCGCTCGGCATCGATGCCTTTTGTGCACTCTCCATCGGTGAGGCGCGCGCATGGATAAACGGCGTCGAAATCGAGACCGCTATGATCAAAGTGCTCAATCGGGTGACTGGTGAAGTGGCGGAGCGGCTCGGATTTCTCGCGGAAGTCGGCCTCGATTACCTCACCCTCGACCGCACCAGCTCAACGCTATCCGGTGGCGAGGCACAGCGCATTCGCCTGGCAAGTCAACTAGGTGCGGGGCTTTCGGGGGTTATCTACGTGCTCGACGAACCCAGCATCGGCCTGCACCCGGCGGATACCGCACGGCTCATCGGCACGTTGCGCAGGTTGCGGGATCAGGGAAACACCGTCGTCGTCGTCGAGCACGATGCAGCGCTCATCCGCGCTGCCGATCATCTGATTGAAATCGGCCCCGGCGCGGGGACCCATGGCGGCGAATTGATCTATCAGGGAGATCCCATGGGCGATACCTCGCCGACCACCCGATGGCTGGCACAACCACCGCCGCCGTTATGCGACGGCCCCGCACCAGACGCCAACGCTCCGAAAATCGTCGTCCGCAATGCGAGCGAGCACAACTTGCGCGGGATCGACGTCGAGATTCCGCTCGGGCGGTTCGTTTGCCTGTGCGGGCCGAGCGGCAGCGGGAAATCCACCCTCGCTAACGACATCCTCTATCCGGTGTTGGCCCGGCGCGGTGAAGCCGGGGCACATGATGGTGTCGAAGGCGTCGAGCAAATCGGAAAATTCGTCGTCTGCGATCAATCGCCCATCGGCCGCAGCCCGCGATCGAATCCGGCAACGTTTACCGGGATGTTTGATTTGATCCGCCCGTTGTTTGCCAAGCTGCCGCATTCCAAACAACGCGGGTTCACGGCGGCGAGATTCAGCTTCAATGCGAACGGCGGCCGTTGCGAACGCTGCCAGGGAAACGGGCGCCTCAAGGTGGAGATGCACTTTTTGCCAGACGCGTGGGTGACGTGTCCGGCTTGCGAGGGGCGGCGCTTCAACCGCGAAACCCTCGAGGCAACCTACAAGGGGAAATCCATCGCCGAAGTGCTCGACCTCACCGTCGAAGAGGCGCGCGCCTTGTTCCGCCCGGTGCCGAAGATTCACGCCATATTGGAAATCCTCGACGATCTCGGCCTCGGATACCTGCCGCTCGGCCAACCGGCCAACACCCTCTCTGGCGGCGAAGCCCAGCGGCTCAAGCTGGCGGTGGAACTCGCAAAATCCCAGGCTTCACACACGTTTTTCCTCTTCGACGAGCCCACCACCGGCCTGCACTTCGGCGATGTCGAACGCCTGCTCACCGCATTCCACCGGCTGCGCGATGCCGGGCACACGCTGCTCGTCATCGAGCACCACCTCGATGTGATCGCCGCCGCCGACTGGGTGATCGAGCTCGGCCCTGGCGGAGGGGAAAACGGCGGCTCACTTGTTGCCACCGGCACGCCCGCCACCCTCGCAAGAATACCGGAATCACCCACGGGCATGGCCTTGCGTGCCCTCAAATGAGGGCGCCCGCCATCATCTTTCGCTTCAGCGATTTCCGGTATGCCGACCGGGTTCCGGATGATAATTCGACCATTCAGGATGATGCTTTGGTTGATGCTCTGTAGCAACCGGCCGCTGTTCGCGCTCGGGAGCCATCAGCACGTCGCGCGTCATCCGGTGCCATTCGGCCGACATCTTTTCCACCCGCTCGGCCTGTTCGGCCGCAAGATCGCGCAACTCGGTCGGGTCGTTTTTGAGATTGTAGAGCTCCCATGGCCCGCTACGGAACGACACAATCTTCCAATCGCCGTCGCGCAGGCCGCGATCCTTGTCGTGAAGGAAGTGAATCGGCGGACGGTGCTCGAGCGCGCCGCCGGCAAGAATCGGAGCAAGCGAGACTCCCGCCAGCGGCGTCGGCTCGCGACCGGGAAATGTGAACGGAATTTCCGCCCCCGCGATTTCCGCAACCGTCGGCAGCACGTCCACAAGGTGCGCGGGCGTGCGATCGAAAGCACCCGGCTCCGTCTTGATCCCGGCCGGCCAATGGAAAATCGCGGGTGTGGCCACGCCGCCCTCGAACTGGTTCTGTTTGTAGAACCGGTATGGCGCATTGCGCGCCCATGCCCAGCCGGTGCTGTCGGTCCAGCGGGTTTCAGGATTGTAGGGCACATCCTCCCACAATGGATTGTTGCGGTCGTAAGGGCATGCTCCGTTGTCTGAGAAAAACACGATCAGCGTATTCTCGAGTTCCCCGGCGGCTTCCAAATCGGCGACCAGGCGGCCAAGCTCACGGTCCACCCGGTCAATCATCCCGGCGTATCCCGCCATCCGCTTGCTCTCCCATTCGCGCAGTTCGGGCGCGAGATCGTCCCACGCAGGAATGTGATCGGGACGCCCGGCGGTCTCGAGATCCTCACGGAGAATCCCCAGCTCGATCATCCGATCGATGCGCCTTTCACGGATGACGTCCCAGCCGACGTGATAGCGGTCCTTGTATTTCTCGTAATCCTCCTTCAACGGATGGATCGGCGCGTGGGGGGCGTTGAACGCGAGATAAAGAAACCACGGCTTCTCCTCCTTGCGTGCCTCAGCGAGGAACTCCAGCGCGAAATCCACCTTCGCAATCGTCGTGTAAAACCCGGAGTCCGGCACCTGCCATGGTTCGCCATTGAGGCGGAACGTGTTGTCCCCCCGGAAAAAATGCGTCGCGCCGGAAAGGTGGCCGAAAAAACGATCGAATCCAAAATCCGTCGGCTCCTTCGACAAATGCCACTTCCCGCTCATCGCATTGAAATATCCCGCCGGACCCAGCACCTCCGGCAAGGTCACCGCCCGATTCATCTCCTCATCCCCCGCCTGGCGGCACCACCGTCCCGTCAGCAACGAAACTCGCGATGAATGACACTTCGCCGTGTTGGAGAATTGGGTGAACCGCAGACCGTTCGCCGCCAACCGGTCCAGCACCGGCGTTTCGATTTCCGCTCCATAACAACCCAGATCGGAAAACCCCAAATCATCGGTGAGAATAATGACAACGTTCGGCTTTTCGCCCGCATTCAAAGGCGCGGCAAAAGCAAAAACCACCAGAAACAGGAGCGTGCAAGGGCGAAGCATGTCCAATAACAAACCCAAACCGCCCCCGGGACGCGAATCAATTCCCACCAAAATTCTCGACACTTTATCGATGCGGCCGCATCGATAAAGTGTCATTGCCATCATTATCAATGAGTTATCGCAATTCATGTTTGGGGATAATTGGCCAAACAACGTGCTCTTGAAGCACTCTTTTTTACGGCTGGTGACCACGGGGAGGGAATTCCCGCATGCCCGTCATTCTCAAATTGCCCCGGCGGGCAATCGCGGATACCAATGGCCCGCGCAGTCCACATTTCATTTATGTTACCCCTTCTCATCACAGGCAAATCCGGCCGCATGGGCCAGGCCCTCATCGAAGCAGCCACCGCAGAGCTCGGCACCGAAGTCGCCACCACCCACGATGCGGGCGAAGACCTCGATGCCGCGATGGCGAAGGTCGGCTGCGTGATCGATTTCACCGTGCACCATTTTACGAAGGAGGTGCTCGCCGCCGCATTGAAGCACGGCACCCGCCTTGTGATCGGCACCACCGGCCACACCGATCAAGAGCGCGTGGCCATCGTCGAGGCCTCGAAGACCCTGCCCATCGTCTTCGCGCCGAACTATTCGATTGGCGTGAACACGCTGTTCTGGCTCACCCGCAAGGCCGCGCAAGTGCTTGGCCAGGATCGCTTCGACATCGAAGTCACCGAAATGCACCACCGCCACAAGATCGACGCGCCATCCGGCACCGCCCGCCGCCTGCTCGACATCCTCCACGAGGAAACCGGCACCCGATACGACACCGACGTCGCCCACGGCCGCGTCGGCAACATCGGCCCGCGCAAACCCCGCGAAATCGGCATGCACACGCTGCGTGGCGGAGACGTCGTCGGCGACCACACCGTGATGTTTGCCGCCGATGGAGAACGCGTCGAACTCACCCACAAGGCATCCTCGCGCATGACCTTCGCTGCCGGGGCCGTCCGCGCCGCACTCTGGCTCCAGGATCAACCGCCCGGCCTCTATGACATGCAACAAGTCCTCGGCTTGGAATAATTCATCTCCCAATCAAATGCCCACCTCCATTCCCTTTCAATTCTTGAAATACGCGCTACCTCTCACAGTCGCGCTTTTCGCCGCCTCATGCGATTCCCCACCGCGGGCGTTACCGGGCACTGATGTGGCGGTGCCCGTCGAAGAACCCGCGATCATCGCCGACTCGAAACCGGCGGATGCGGATCTCACGCGTTCCGTCGTCCGGCTGCGCTCGACCACACAAGGGTGGAACCCGGGCCAGCCATGGGAAAAAAGCGAGCCGCAACAACGCCGAGCCCTCGCCGCCATCGTCGCACCACAACGCGCACTCACCACGGCGGAGATGGTGGCGAATGCGACGTTTCTTGAATTCGAATCGCCCGATGGCGTGCGATACGCCGAGGCCCGCGTCGTCGCCATCGATTACGAAGCGAATCTCGCGCTCCTCGCGCCGGTCGACCCCGACGGCGATGGAGCCGCGTTGTTTGCCGATTCCATTCCGCTTGCCCTCGCCGAGCCACCCGCGCTCGGCGACCGGCTCGACGTCCTGCAAATCGAAGACACCGGCCTGCCGTTAATCACCACCGGATTTCTCCAGACGATCGGCGTGACTTCGAATTTCCTGCCGGGGCAAAGTTTTCTCACCTTCTTCATCAAAGCATCGATGCAGAGCGCGGCGGGCAGTTTCTCGCTGCCTGTCCTCCACGATGGCCGCCTCGCGGGGATGCTGTTGGGATACAATTCGAACGAGCAGATCATCGACTCCGCCGCCACCGAAATCATCGCGCGGTTCCTCAGCGCCGCCGCCACCGCCGAAGCGGAAGGCACCGCATACCAAGGGTTCCCCGGGCTCGGTGTCGTGATCGCCCGGGCCGAAGACCCGTCATTTCGCGCATGGCTCAGCCTCAACGAAGACCAAGGCGGCGTCTACCTCAGCGCCGTGCGGCCCGGCTCCGCAGCAGAGGCCGCCGGGTTGAAAAAAGGCGACGTCATCCTCGCGGTCGACGACCACGCCATCGACCGCCGCGGATTCTATCAGCACCCGGTTTACGGTGGGGTCTTTTGGGGCCACATCGTGCGCGGAGAAAAAGCCGTTGGCGACGAGGTGCGGATCTCGATTCTGCGCGAGGGTGAGCCACTCGAAGCCACCGCCACGCTCACCCGCGAAGAGGAAAACGACCGCCTCGTGCCGAACTACCGCTTCGAGCAACCACCGAACTTCCTCGTCAAGGGCGGCATGGTATTCCAGGAACTCTCCCGCCCTCTGCTTGAGGCGTTCGGCCGCGAATGGCAGCAACGCGCGCCGCTCAACCTGCTCGATGCCTTCGAAAATCCCGAAAAATACGAGGAAGACGTCCGCCGCATCGTGTTCCTCAGCGGCACCATCCCGAGCCAGGCGACGATCGGATACGAAGGCCTGCGCAACCTCATCCTGCGCCGCGTCAACGGCTGCGACATCCTCGACATCGCCACCCTCATCGAGGCCTTCGAGCACCCGCAAAACGGCATGCACTCGATCGAGTTCGCCGACGAGGACTTCACCATCCACCTCGACGAAGCCGCCGCCACCGCCATCGATTCCATGCTCCTCCAACGCGGCCTGCCGCGGCTTTCCAACTCTGGAGACTGATCTTTTCAGCCCGAAATCGCTGCAAATTTTCCCTGTTCACCACATCGCACATGCCATCAAATAGCCATACGGCAAGTGGGCATGAACAAGAAAGACCTCAGCGAGCGCGACATCTGCACCAAATTCATCACCCCCTGCCTCACTGCTGCCGGTTGGGATCTCGACGCGCAAATCCGCGAGTAAGTCGGCTTCACCGATGGCCGCATCTACGTCCGCGGGAAAATCCACGCCCCCGTCACCCGTTTCGACGCCGAACTCCGCGAAAACCCCACCCCAGTCGGCGGAAATCCCGCCCCCGCCGGCTTCTTCGCCCCGCAAACCACCTTCGTGCCCTCTCTCCACACCGCCACAGCCGGGAAATAATCGACCCCATTCAGCCTTTTAAACTTGAAAAGCGTCAAAATTTTGTCATATTTTGCTCGTAATGATCCTTCGATTCTTTTTTGAGAACTTTTTTTCCTTCCGTGAAGCGACCTGCATCGACTTCACCTTGGGCGAGCAAGCGGCGAATCGGCCGGGCATCATCACTTCCGAGACCGGCCACCGCGTCAACACCGTGCTTGGCGTCTTCGGGCCGAACGCCTCCGGCAAAACCAACCTGCTCAAGCCCCTCGGCTTCCTTTCCTGGTTCATCATCGAATCGGCCCGCTCCAAGCCCGGCGACGACCTGCTTTGCGAGACATTCGCATTCCAGCCACCCGACGCTCCCGAGCCGTTGGCCATGAAACTCGAATTCGAACACAATGCCGGGGAATATCGCTACGAATTGACCATTCGCGGCAACCGTGTGATTCACGAGGCCCTACTGCGCAAGAAAACCCGCTTCGGCTACTTGTTCGAGCGCACTTGGGACGATGAATTGCAGGATTACCTGTTCAAATCGCAGGACATCGGCCCCGCCGCCCATGTGCCGCTTCGGGAAAACGCCTCATGGCTATCATCCGCCCTGCTGCAAGAGCACCCCCTTGCCCTCTCAATGCGTTCCTTCTTCAGCAAGTTCCATGGCAACTTGAGCCACAATGGCCGCGTCCCCATTCATGATGCCGAAGTCTTCAATGTCTTCCAAGCGGCGGAGTTTTACCATGCATCGCCCGATACCCTACGCACCGTCGCGGATCTCATGGCGGATTTCGATCTCGGCCTGCACGACATCCAAATCCAGCGCGGCAAGAACATCGGGCCCGATGGAAAAGAATTCGAGGTCGCCATCCCCATCGCCGTCCATTCCGTCGATGGTCGTCAATACATCCGCGCACTCTTCGACGAATCCCGCGGCACCCAGGCGCTCTTCGTCTTGTTGCGCCATCTGCTTCCCGTCCTCAAGTCCGGTGGCATCGCCTTCATCGACGAATTCGAATCCGGCCTCCACCCGCACATGGTCGCCGCCGTCATCGACTTGTTTTTCAACCCCGTCACCAACCCCAAAGGCGCACAACTCATCGCCACCTTCCACACCGACTACCTGCTCCGCGACAAACTCCACAAATACCAGATCTACCTCGTCGAAAAGGACGACACCCTCAACTCCAACGCCTACCGCCTCGATTCCGTCAAAGGCGTGCGCAACGTCGACAACCTTTACGAGAAATACCATGCCGGTGCCTACGGTGCCATCCCTGCGCTTCCCTGAGCCACCATGTCGCGCAGCAATCCCCGGAAACCGAAACCCCGCACGACCCGCGCCACCGCGCAGATCGTCTGCGAGGGCTTTACCGAGGAAGCGTTCTGCAAATACCTCAAGTCCCTCTACGCCCGCGACTGCGGCGTGAGCGTGGCCATCCACAACGCGCGCGGCGGAAGCCCGCAGGACATCATCAAGACAGCCCTCAACCGCAAGGGCTACGACCGTACCGTCGTCCTGTTCGATGCCGACAAACCTCTCCCGGATTCATGGAGAAAAAAGTCGCGGTCCGCCGGTCACCACCTCGTCATTGCCGATCCTTGCATCGAGGGCCTTCTCCTCGCCATCCTCAGGCGTCCCGTTCCAGACACCACGAACGAGTGCAAACGCGCACTCGATGCCTTGCTCCAAGGCGCGTCCAAAAATGATCCGAAAAACTACGCCACCCTGCTTCCAAAAAGCCTCCTCGATGAAGGCACCCACCCCCAGTTGTTGACACTCCGCAAGGTCTTCAGTCCCGATCCCTGAGATCAAAAATCAAAAATCAAAAACCAAAAATCATCATTCATCATTCAAAATTCAAAATTCATCAATCCACTCTTCCACCCTCCCCACCACCAAAAGATACCCCCTCACGCGATTCCATCCTTCCTCTCTATCCCCCTGGCGGTAAACTGCTGACACGGTTCCACGGAATCCCTTGCAACGATCCGTTGCCCCCTCATGAAATTCAACGAAGACACCAGAGTCAAAATCCCGGCCATCCTGCACCTCGCAAGGCTCGGCTACGGCTACCTGCCTCTGAAGTCCATCGAATGGAACAAAGCCAACAACATCGTCCCCAAGTTGTTCCAAGCCGCCGTAGGCAAACTCAACCCCCAAGCGACCGAGGCCGAAATCAACGACTGCCTGAACGAACTGGACCTCCTCCTCGACAACGAAGATCTCGGCAAAGCCTTCTACGAGCGCATCACCACCCAATCGGGCCTCCGCATCATCGATTTCGAGGACTTTCAGCGCAACTCCCTCCATGTCGTCACCGAGTTCCCCTGCAAGAATGGGGACGACGAATTCCGCCCCGACATCACGCTACTCGTCAACGGACTGCCCCTGGTCTTCATCGAGGTCAAAAAACCCAACAACCGCGACGGCATCCTCGCGGAGAGGAAGCGCCTCGAAAACCGTTTCAAAAACCCCAAGTTCAAGAAGTTCATCAACGCCACCCAGCTCATGGTCTTCTCCAACAACATGGAGTATGACGATGACTCGCCCGAGCCACTGGAAGGCGCCTTCTACGCCACCCCCTCCTACGACAAGCCCCGGTTCAACTACTTCCGCGAAGAACACCCTCTCGACCTCGCCACCCTCCTCGCCCCCGAAGATCGCGCCGTAGAGGCACTGGTGCTGGAAGACAACAACCTCACCAGCATCCAGCACGCACCCGAGTTTGCCACCAACAAGCACCCGGACACACCCACCAACCGCCTCAGCACCTCCCTCTTCTCCCCGGAACGCCTCGCATTCCTTCTGCGCTTTGCCATTGCCTACGTCCGTACCACGCACGGCTACGAAAAGCACGTCATGCGCTACCCCCAGATCTTCGCCACCAAGGCCATCGAGGCCGCGATCGAAAAGGGCACCCGCAAAGGCATCATCTGGCACACCCAAGGCAGCGGCAAGACGGCCTTGGCCTACTACAACGTCCATCACCTCACCGAATACTTCCGCAGGAAAAACACCGTCCCGAAATTCTACTTCATCGTCGATCGCATCGACTTGCTCGTGCAAGCCAGCAACGAATTCCGCAGCCGCGGCCTCCACGTCCACATCGTCAACTCACGCGAGGAGTTCGCCGCCGACATCAAATCCACCGTCGCCATCCACAACGCCACCGGCCAAGTTGAAATCACCGTGGTCAACATCCAACGCTTCGAGAATGACCCGGATGTCGTGCGCAACAGCGACTACGCCGTCGGCATCCAGCGCGTCTATTTCCTCGACGAAGTCCACCGCAGCTACAACCCCGAGGGCAGCTTTCTCGCCAACCTCAACCAATCCGATCCCGATGCGATCAAAATCGGCCTCACCGGCACTCCACTCCTCAAGGCATCGATCACCCCCACCGCAGCCGATAAAGAAGAAGGAAAAATCAAGCAAACCTACAACTCACGCGCCCTCTTCGGCGACTACATCCACAAATACTACTACAACCGCTCCATTGCCGACGGCTACACCCTGCGGCTCATCCGCGAAGGCATCGAAACCGGATACCGCATGCAGCTCAAAGAAGCCCTCGAGCAGATCAAAATGCTCAAAGACGGCAACAACCGTGAATACGTCTACTCCCACAAAAATTTCGTCGAACCCATGCTCGACTACATCGTCGAAGACTTGGGCAAGGCCCGACTGGCCCACAACGACGGCAGCATTGGCGCCATGGTCGTTTGCGACTCCGCCGCCCAAGCACGCATGATGGCGGAACTTTTCGCAGAAAAATACGCCGCCCCCGAGCCCCGCTTTGTCGAGGAACCTCGACCCGAATATGCAACCGCCGCCGAAGACCCCGTGGCCTTCAAATTCACCCCCCGCCTCGAACTCTCCGTCCGCCGCCATGCCCTCATCCTGCACGACTCCGGCACCAAGCAGGAAATCAAGAACCGGGTCGATGATTTCAAACAAGGCAAAATCGACATCCTCTTCGTCTTCAACATGCTCCTCACCGGCTTCGATGCCGCCCGGCTCAAAAAGCTCTATCTCGGCCGCATCATCAAGGCCCACAACCTCCTGCAGGCCCTTACCCGCGTCAACCGCCCCTACCGCGATTACCGCTACGGCTATGTCGTCGATTTCGTCAACATCGAGAAGGAATTCGATAAAACCAACAAAGACTACTTCGACGAACTCCAATCCGAACTCGGCGACGAACTCTCCGGCTACTCCGACCTCTTCAAGACCGCGGACGAAATCGCTGCCGACATCGAGGCCATCAAGGACGCCCTCTTCCACTACGACACCCGGAACGCCGAAGTCTTCTCCCAACAAATCAGCAAGATCGAAGACAAGGCCGAGATGCGCCGCATCCTCAAAGCCCTCCAAGACGCCAAAAACCTCTACAACCTCATCCGCCTCTCCGGCCAATACGAGCTGCTCGACAAGCTCGACTTCCGCAAACTCGGCCAACTGGCCAACGAGGCCGCCAACCACATGGCACTGCTCCACCAGCGCGATGCCATCCAAAGCGCCGATGAAAGCGTCAACCTGCTCAACATCGCCCTCGAGGACGTGCTCTTCACCTTCCGCAAGATTTCCGAAGAGGAATTGGTCATCGCCGACGAACTCCGCGACCAGCTCCGCCGCACCCGCGAAGGGCTCGGTGGCAACTTCGACCCGGGAGACCCCGAATTCCTCACCCTCAAGGAAGAACTGGAACGCCTGTTCCAAAAGAAAAACCTCGCGGAAATCACCCAGGACGAGATGGCCGACAACATTGCCAAGCTCAAAGACATCCATGCCCGCGCCCAGGACCTCGAGCGGCGCAACCAACTCCTCCGCGCCAAATACGCCAACGACGAGAAATACGCCCGCCTCCACAAACGCCTGCTCGAAAAAGGCGAACCCACCGAAGACGAACGCAAACTCTTCGAGGCCCTCAACGACCTCAAAGCCGAGGCCGATGCCCGGATTTCCCAAAACGCCCAAATCCTCACCAACGAAGCCTTCGCCCGCACCGAAATGACCCGCTTGGTGATCGACCAATTCAAAAACCGCCACCACCTTCCCCTCACGGCCGAAAGCACCCGCTTCATCGAAGCGCTCGTGATGCGCGAATACCTCGCCGAATTTAAAGGACTCCAACCACCCGCATGACCTCACAGGATTTCAAAGAAAAAGCCACCTCCCTCATCGACGACCTCAAGGCCGTCTGTGCCAACTACGGCCTCGGCAACGATGGCAACGAGTTCAAAATCATCACCCAGGTCTTCCTCTACAAATTCCTCAACGACAAGTTCGCCCACGAGGTCAAACGCATCGACCCCAAGGTCGCCAAGGCGGAGAATTGGGAGGATGCCCTGCGTGCCATGGCGGCGGACGACTACGAAATGCTCCTCATGCAGCTCGGAGCCAAGACCGCCCGCCTCCATCCCGCGCACTTCCTCTCCACCCTCTGGCAAAAACAAAACGACAAGGACTTCGCCGCCACCCTCGACCGCACCCTGCTCGACCTCGCCGCCCTCAATACCGACATCTTCTCGGTCAAAACCTACGACGGCCAGAAAATCGTGCTCTTCGACGCCGTCACCCAATACGTCTCCTCACGCCGCGACGACTTCGCCAAGGCCCTCATCAACAAGCTCATCCCCTTCAGCTTCGAGCGCATCTTCTCCGAAAAGTTCGACTTCTACGCCACCCTGTTCGAATACCTCATCAAGGACTACAACAAGGACGGCGGCGGCAAATACGCCGAGTATTACACCCCCCACGCCGTGGCCAAGATCATGGCCTCCTGCCTCGTCACCAAGGAGCGCGACAACGTCACCTGCTACGACCCCTCCGCCGGCTCCGGCACCTTGCTCATGAACCTCGCCCACGCCATCGGCGAGGAGAAATGCACGCTCTACACTGAGGACATCTCCCAGAAATCCTCCAGCCTGCTCCGCCTCAACCTCATCCTCAACGGCCTGGTCCACTCCATCCCCAACGTCATCCAGGGCAACACCATCCGCGACCCCTACCACAAGGAAGGCAAAGCCCTCAGAAAGTTCGATTACATCGTCTCCAACCCACCCTTCAAACTCGACTTCTCCGACTACCGCGACCAACTCGACTCTAAGGAAAACAAAGACCGCTTCTTCGCCGGCGTCCCCAAAGTGCCCGCCAAGTCCAAGGACAAAATGGCGATTTACCTGCTCTTCCTCCAACACATCATCCACTCCCTCGCCAAGGGCGGAAAAGCCGCCATCGTCGTGCCCACCGGCTTCATCACCGCCCAGAGCGGCATTGAAAAGCATATCCGCCAACACCTCGTCGAACACCACATGCTCGGCGGCGTCGTCTCCATGCCCAGCAACATCTTCGCCACCACCGGCACCAACGTCTCCATCCTCTTCCTCGACGACAACAACGACGAAAAAATCATCCTCATCGACGCCTCCAACCTCGGCGAAAAAGTCAAAGAAGGCAAAAACCAAAAAACCCTCCTCTCCCACGAAGACGAACAGAAAATCATCGACACCTTCAATACCAAGCAAGCGCTGGACGACTTTTCGGTGGCCGTGAGCTACGACGAAATCGAAGCGAAAAACTACTCACTGAGTGCTGGGAGTATTTCGAAGTGAAGATTGAGCATGTTGAAATCTCCGCAGCTGAATTTGAGAAGCAAATCGGTAGCTACCAGAAAAACTTGGATAGTCTATTCAACGAATCTCGAACACTCGAATCGGTCATAGCCAATAAACTGAAAGGGTTGAAGCTTTGAGCACACTCAGGAAATATAAATTCAGTGATTTGTATGAGATGTCCTCAGGCATTTCATCAACGCCGTCGCAGGCAGGGCATGGCGCTCCATTTTGTTCATTTACGACAGTCTTCAACAATTATTTCCTTCCTGGGGAGCTGCCCGACAAGATGGACACCTCCCCTGAAGAGCAGGCGACATATTCAATCAAAACCGGTGACATCCTGCTAACTCGCACGAGCGAAACTTTGGACGAACTCGGGATGAGTTGCGTTGCAGCAAAGGATTATCCAAAGGCCACCTACAGCGGATTTCTGAAGCGATTACGGCCTCTGCATAGCGGTATAACTTATCACAAGTTCATGGCATTTTATCTGCGGAGCCCACTGTTCCGAAAGGCTATGAACAACAATGCAGTGATGACATTGCGATGCAGTCTCAATGAACAGATTTTCTCATACCTCGACTTGTTGCTTCCATCACATCAAGAGCAGATACAAATCGGCGATCTACTTTACAGCATTCACGCCAAGATCGAGCTCAACCACCGGATCAACCAAGAATTGGAAGGGCTGGCGAAGCTGCTGTATGACTACTGGTTCGTTCAGTTCGACTTTCCGATCAGCGCAGAGCAGGCCGCCGCCATGGGCGACCCCACCCTCCAAGGCAAACCCTACCGCCAATCCGGCGGCAAAATGACCTACAACCCCACCCTCAAACGCGAAATTCCGGAGGGGTGGGATGTGGGTAATTTGGAGGAACTATGTTTGATGGTGCGCGGCGTGACTTACTCGAAAGCAGATATTCGCACTTCAACTGACAGCAACACGATACCCATTTTGCGGGCAACTAACGTCAATAATGGAATCGTTGATCTTAGCGATCTCGTTTATGTGACCGATAACATGCCTTCGGAAGATCAGTATTTGGATAAGTTTGATATTCTTGTAGTGATGTCTAGTGGAAGCAAGGAGCACGTTGGGAAGAACGCTCTTTATTGCTATAATCAGCAAGTAGCATTTGGTGCATTTTGTTCCAAAGTTGTTCCGAATTCTTCGAGTCGATTCTTTGTGGCCGTGCATATGCAGTCCCATCCATTTAAGAAATACATTACGAATGTCTGTCGCGGTACCAGCATCAACAACCTAACTATTAATCCGGCAATAAAATACTAGCGTATATAGGGGACTATGTTACAAATCGGCATGGCAACGCGTGATGTTCGC
>JBLRWN010000052.1:0-13745 GCA_047921195.1 Luteolibacter sp.
CGGTTTCGCCTTCAAACGCCGCAATCATAAGTACTTGCGCCGCCCATCCTCAATCACAACTGCGGATTAGAGGTTTAACTAGACTTGCTTGACAAACTGTCGTCCTCCCCTGGAACCGCATGGGGTATGCCTTATTGGCAAACGATCTATACAGGCTTGCTCATGCGCGGCTTTGACGCGGCGTATCCGTGACCGCCGGGCGCGTGACGGATTCGAGCAAGTGCTCCGCATGCTGCGCATCGACGCCCGGGCCGATGAGGATGGCGCAGGGTTCCATTTCATCCGGCAGCGCACCGGCCATCATGACGGGGGGCTCATCGGGGTCGTCGGTGCGTTGGAAGTGGCGGACGGTACCGTCGGCGAGTGTGGCGACGCCCTTGACGCGGAGGATGTCGCGCGGCAGGGCGAGCAGCCAGCGGCGGAGTTGATCTTCGGTGATGATGGGGAGGGCGATGCGGGCTGCGGCATGGTGGTGGGCATGGCCGATGGGGGTTCCGCCGCCGACGGCGGGTGGGGTGGGGGATGCGTCGTCGATGATTTCGGCGGCGAGTTTTGCGGGGGTGGTGCGGATGGCGTGGGGATTGTGGCCGGCGATGTCTTCGCGGACGCGGTGTTGTTGGCGGACGGACGCCTTGTGGCCGCGATTGGTGGAAATGTGGCTGGCGGTTTCGAGTTGGGCGCGTTCGAGTTTGCGGTCCCACGGGAGCAGGCGCTTTTGCCAGCGCGTTTCGTTGATGATGACGACCTGCCGCACCGGCCCGAAGCGCCCGGCGAGTTGCGGGTCGGTGGTGATGACTTCGAGCAGCGGGTAGGGATCGGTGGTGCCGTTGGCCTCGATGAGGACGATGGGGTCGATGTCGGCGGGCACGGCGTCGAGTGCTTCGACGAGCCCGTCGGCCGCATCGCAGCAGACGCAGCCGGCGGCGATGGCGCGGATTTCCTCGGTGAACTCACGGAGCGATGCGGAATCGACCTCGGCGTTGAGGAAATCGTTGAGGATCACGAATGGCGGGCGGGGCCCGGCGGCGAGCAGGGGGAGGATTTCCCGCAGAAACGTGGTTTTCCCGGCACCGAGGAATCCGGCGAGGATGACGACGGGGATGCGGGAGGATTGGGCGGGATCGGGCATGATGCGGGCGGAGGACGATGCTGGCGTTGATGGGATCAATGACAAGCGATTCCCGGCCCTTTGGTTGTTTGTGCGATTACTGGATCAAATCCGTCGATGTGAAGACCAAGCGCCTGGTTGCGGGGCTGGGAGCATGGGAGGGATGTACTGGGGCCCCTCTCACGCCATGGAGGTGGATCGGGACGTAGGTGCCATCGATGGTTTCCATCGGGAGCTCGGTGGTGAGGAAGAAGGCGTTTTCGCCGAGGTCGACTTCCGGAATGGTGGCGGTGGGTGCGCTGGATTTTTTGTCGCAGGCGGTGAGGAGGATGCCGGTAAGACCGAGGAGGATGAGTTTGGTTTTCATGATTCTATTGGGGTGAAGGTGGTTCACCGCGACCGGTGATCGCTGTTACGGTTTTGAGATGCCGAAGACTTCGACTTCGATGTAGTGGTTGGTGTCGTCGCTGGTATTGCCATTGCTGTAGAGGCGGATGTATCGGCCGGGGCTTCCGCGGCCATCGACGAGCAGGCCGAAGCGGGATTCGATGTAGGGATGGTCGTTGCCGCGCCCGAGACCGGAGGAGTTGTCGAAATCGTTGTTGAAGATGGTGGTGACGCCTTGTTTGAATTCGGGATCGTCGGAGATTTGGATCACGACGTCGTGGTATGCGCGGCGTTGCGAGTGGAAATGCCAGACCCAGATGGCGTGAATTTCCGCGGGTTTTTCGAGGTCGATCTGGATCCATTGGAGGCCCTCTTCCAATTCGACGTAGTAGCCTTCGCCAGCGTCTTTTTCACCGTCGGTGACGAGGTCGAGTGTGCCGATGAGGGGGAATGCATCGCTGGAGGTGACGGGTTTTCCGCGCGAGAGGAGCACGGTGCCTTCGGGCACCTGGATGGTGGGGGCTTCGGCGGGCACGCCGAGAAGGCGCGGCACATGGATCGGCACAGGCGTGCCTTCGATCAGTTCGGGCGGGAGGTCGGTGGTGAGGAAGATGCCGCTTGCCTTCGTATCCGTGGTTGTGGTGTGGAGTGGTTCTTTGCCGCCAGGGATCAAAGTCCAGAGCAGCCCCGTGGCAAGCATGAGGGCGGCGGCGATGCCGCTGAGCCATGCGAAGCGGAACGGGCGGCGGGCGGACGGGGTCGGTTGTTGCATGGTGGTGATGGCGTTGTGGATTTTCGCGAGGAGGAATTCATCGGCCCCGGTGCCGAGGCGGGCGTGTTCGTGGAGGGCGGCGTCGATGAGTTGGTCGTCGGCCGGGGTGTGTGGGGTGGTGGATTCGGAGTTCATGATTCAGGCGGGGTGGATGATTTTGCGGTCGAGGCAATCGCGCAGGGCTTCGCGGGCGCGTTGCAGGCGTTTGCGCAGGGTGGCGGTGTCGATGCCGAGGGTGGTGGCGATGGAATCGCCGGGCTGGTCTTGGTAGTAGTAGGAGTTCACGGCCTCGGCCATGGAGTCGGGGAGGCGTTTGAGGCAATCGTCGAGGGCGTCGAAGAGCGCGGGCTTTCCGGCTTGGCGTCCGGCGTCCCATTGGGCGAAGTGGTTTTCCCATGCTTCGAGGGTAGCATCGTCGACGTCGACCTCGCGGCGTTGGCGGCGGAGGTGTTCGCGCCATTTGTTGCGGACGATGCCGCGCAGCCATGCGGCGAAATCACGGGTGGCATCGAATTTTTCGAGGTTCCTCCATGCGGTGAGGAAGGCGTCTTGGACGAGATCGGCGGCGGTGGCGTCGTTACGGGAGAGGGCGCGGGCGAAAACGAGCAGGCCGCGGTGGTGTTCGCGGGCGAGAACCGCGAAGGCCTGCGTGGCGGACGGAAGCCCGCGCTCCGATGTTGGAGTGTTACTCATTGCCTTTTATTGGCAGATGAGTCCGCGGATGTGACATGAAAATGCGCTCGCGCTCAGATTTCCGCCTTCGGTCGGTCGGCGAGGCGTTTGAGGACGATGGCGAGAGCGGCGGAGATGAGGCAAAGGACGCCGGCCATGGCGAAGGCGGCGGTGTAGCTGCCGGTCATGGTTTTGGCGGTATTGCCCGCGGCGATGCCGACGACGCCGGCGATGCCGTATGAGGTGAAGACCCATCCGTAGTTCGCGCCGAGGTTGCGCGCGCCGAAGAAGTCGGCGGTGGCCGAGGGGAAGAGCGCAAATGCGCCACCGTAGTTGAAGCCGACCAGCGAGGCGGCGATCACCAGGCCGAGTTCGGTCTGCATGGTGCCAAGGGTGAACATGGTTCCGGCCTGGAGCAGAAACATCGCGATGAACGTGGGGGTGCGGCCGATGCGATCCGAAACAAACCCCCATGCGACGCGGCCAAGCGCGTTGAACAAGGCGAGCACGCCGACGGCTTTCGCGCCGTTGAGCATGAGTGTGCTGACGAGGTCATCGGTGAGGACGTCGCCCGCGCTTGCGGCGGCCGAGACGAGTTGTTCGCCGGCATAGACCTTGACGATACCGATGACGCCGAGGCCGGCGACCGATGCGCTGAAATACATGGCCCAGAGCACCCAGAACGTGGGTTGGCGGAGAGTGGCTTTCCAGGCGTTGCTGCTGGCCATGGCGCATCCGGGTTCGTGGCCGGGCGGGTTGCGCAGAAGCATGCCGCCGATGGCGATGCCGACCAGGCAGACCAGGCCGTGGACGACGAAGAACCGGGTGATGCCGAATTCCGAGATGAATCCGAGCGCGCCCCATTTTTGGCTGAAGAGCAGGGCTCCAAGCCCGAAGCCGGCGACAGCGAGGCCGGTGACGAGGCCCTTGTGTTCGGGGAACCATTTCACCAAGGCGGCGATCGGAGCGACGTATGCGAAGCCGACGCCCGCGCCGGCAAGGAATCCGACGGTGCCCCACAGCAGGAACAGGCGGTCCATTTCACCGAGTTTCCCGACGTATTGGTTTCCCAAAACCACCGACCCGACGATCATGGTGACCATGATGGCCTGCGGGGCGTATCGGGCCATCACGCGTTCGTTCGGATCGAGGTGGCCGAAGAGGGCATGGTATCCCATGAAAATCACCAGGGTGATCATTCCGGCGAAGAGCGCGTGTGCGATGAAGAAGACGATCGGGCTGTTGAGCAGCCCGGCGACGATGAAGCCGCCGCCCATCAGGCCCGCTCCAATGAGCGTCGGGAATCGCGGCCCTTTCAAATCCTGGATTCGCCCGGCGAAAACCATCACCACGGCGAAGCTCAGCACGCAGATGGAGAAGGCGTATTTCAGGTATCCCTGGCGTGCGGCGTTTTCCTGCACGGCGGCCGATTCATCGGCGACGACGCGCACCGCGCCGCTGTCGATCAGGGATGGGTCGACGCCCGCAGCCGCGGCTTCCGTGACGATTTCCGGGAAGACTTCGGAGGTGAGCGGCTCCCAGAAGATGCTGTAGCCGTAGATTGTTCCTAGC
This sequence comes from Luteolibacter sp., assembly GCA_047921195.1. GTDB lineage: Bacteria > Verrucomicrobiota > Verrucomicrobiia > Verrucomicrobiales > Akkermansiaceae > Luteolibacter. Next base: position 4,512 of record JBLRWN010000052.1, read on the forward strand.
AGGAGCTGCACGATCACCGCGCCGGCGAGCACCACATAGCGGGTGTGTTTGCTTTGGGGTAGCGGCGGGGATGCGGTGTTGGAGCTCATGGCGGTGTTCACCAAACCGCTCCGCAAAGCCCGTGCAAAGCCCGTGCCATCCCATGCGTGGTGTTTGCAAATCCGGGCTTACCGGTTCTGTTCACGCACTGCGGCCGGTGGCGCGGGGCTTGCGCAGTGCGGGCGGCTCGGGGGCGCCATCGGGAATGATGGTTTCGATCGTTTCGAGCGGGATCCAGCCGCGGGTGCCGGTGGCGAAGGCGACGTAGGCCCATTCGCCGCGGATGTGGAGGACTTCCAACAGCGAGCCGGGCGGAGCATCGATGACTTCTGGGGCGGTGCGCGAGGCCTCGGTGTGGATCTGAGTTTCGGCGGTGATGACGACGGCCTGGCGCTCGGTCACGGCGAATTCCGCGTCGTCCGGGTAGTATCGCCATGCGAGCCCGGCGCAAACCGCGACGAGTGGAGCGAGAACGAGGCCGATGATGGCTGGGACGCGCACGGTGGAGCCGGCGCGGGTGGCGGGGAAGACGAGCAAGGAAATGGCGAACCCCCAGATGCATGCGGCGACCAGGTTTTGCCAGAGGGTGATGGGGGTGCGACCGAGCGCGTATTGGTAATTTGGTCGGTGGATGGTGACGGCGCCGAACTTACGTTCGATGAAGCGCAGGTTCTGCCGGGCCTCGGCGTGGGTGGCGTCGCGCGTGAGGGCGCGGCGGTAGAACAACGCGGCATGGCCGGGCGAGCCGAGGCGGTAGCTGGCGTTGCCGATGTTGTAGAGCGTGTCCGCACTGAGGGATTCATAGGGGCCGGCGCTGAGCCAGAGGCGCGCGGCCTCATCGAAGCGCGCGCTCTCGTATGCCTCGATGGCGGCCTGGGCGATGTCGACTGGTGCGGCCGGTGCCTCATCGGCGGTGGCGCGTGGACTGGATGTGAAGAGCCCGATGGCGAGTGCGATGGCGGCGGTGGATGCGGCGCGGCGCAGGGCGGCGATGACACGGGCGCGGCGTTTGGCGTCGAGGGTGGTGGCGGGTTTTTCCTTGCGGAAGCAAACGCCGTCGCGCTCGGCAAGCAGGGCGGTGAGTTCCGGGTCGTGCGTGTGTTTTGGCAGCCAGCTTTCGATGTAGGTGCCGGTGGCGCGGAGGAATCCGGCTTCGTCGGCGGGCAGCTGGCTTTGCATTTCGCGCAGCGCGTGTTGGCGGGCGGTGAGCGTGGGATCGCGGCGCAGCAGGTGGCTAAAACGGGTCCACAGCGCGCGCAGCATCAAGATGAAAGCGGCGATCGCCCCCGTGCCATGAATCCACCACGGAGAGAATGGAGCGGCGGGCGGGATGGTGAGGGTGGCAGGGCGGGTGATGGCGAGGATGTCGGCCATGCGTTCGACCGGCGTGGAAAGCGCGGGTGGCGGCGCGGAGGATTGGAAGACGCCGGAAGCACCGGGAAGCAGGGTGAGTGCGATGGGGTCGGACACCACGGTTTCGTAGGACTCGGTGACCGGGTTGAAGAAAACGAGTCGATACGAGGGAATGGCCGATTTGAGTTCCAGCGGCCGGAGAAACTGGCGGAAGGAGGCTTCACCAGTGATTTCGGTGCGCTCGGTGCCGCGTTCGACGGCGGTGGCTTCGTAGACGCGCCAGCCATCATCATCGACCGGGCGCGGGGCGCGGAGGACGTCGAGATTTCCGCTGCCGGTTACGCGGATATCGACGGCCACGGGGTCGCCTTCGCGGACTTCGGTTTCGGAGGTGGAAATATGGATATCGAAATCGCCGACGGCATTGTCGAATCCGGTGGGCGCGCCGGTTGGCAGCGGGATGGCATCGAGGGTTTTCGCGGGGATCTGCAGGTTGATCTGCTCGTAGGCCTGGCGGGCGATGCGATCCATGACGACCTGCACGGTGGTGAGGCGCACGCTCGCCGGGCCAACGCGGACTTCGCCGCTGCGGGTGGCAGACATGGTGCTCGGGTAGGCCAGCGCGGTGTATGGTTGCCCGAGCAGATTGACCTGACTTCGCATGCGCGAGGGCTCGAAGCGCCAAGCGGCCACGCCATCGACTTGGAACTCGGGGATGCCCCAGTCCTCGACGCGGAGGCTTTGCGGGATGTAGATTTTGATTTCCACTGGCACACTCTCGCCCTCGTAGGCGTTTGGCTTGAGGGTGCGGATGGTGGTGGCGTAGCGCATGGGTCGTCCGCCGGAAAGGACTTCGTTCCAGTGGAGGTCGTCGGGGTTGAAAATTTCGAAGTCGAGTGGCCGGGTGGTGAAACGCTGGCCGGCGATCGCCACGTCGAACGCCGGGATTGCGTGGACGCCGACATCGTAGCTATGGAGCGTGTATTGGGCGGTGTATGCGCGGATGCGGCCCGGCCCCGGGAGGATGCGCGGACGAATGCCCATGCCTGCGGGGCGGATCTCGATGCCATGGATGCGCGGGATCGCGAGTTCCCGGTCGGGCGCGTCGCCAATCGTGGTGATTTCCAAGAGCGCTTGTTCGCCGCGGGCGAGGAACCGGCTGGAAAGGTCGACGCGCACCTCTGCGGCGGCGGTGGCCACGAGTGCGAGCGCGAATGCGAGCACGTGGAGGCAAGGGAAATTTCGGTTCAATGGAGGGTTCATGAGAGCAATCACCAGTCTTTTTCGGGGAGCATGAATTCGCGGCGGCCGGGTGTGAGCGGGCCAGTTTCGACATCGGCGTTTTCGTTGAGGATGCGGCGGGCGCGGTCTTCGGGGGTTTCGTTCGGGTCGGCTTCCTCGCCTTCGTCTTCGCCGGGGTTGGGCTCGCCTTCCTGTGGTTCGCCACCGCTTTCACCCTCGCGTGGGTCCTCATCGGATTCGCCTTCGCCACCGGGGGAGTCCGAGTCATCGGGGCGGTCGCCGCTTTGGCTTTCCGGGTCTTCATTTTCCCCGCCCTCGCCGTCCTCGCCGGGTTCTTCGCCGGGTTCTCCTTCGCCGGGTTCGGCTTCTCCTTCGCCGCCGCCTTCGCCTGGGGATGGTTCGGGCATGCTTTGCTCGGTTTCATCGCGCTCTTCCTGGAGAAGATCCTGGAGGCGTTCGAGGAATGCCATGGTGGTGCGGCGGTTGGCAAGTGCGGCGGAATCGCGGGGATCAAGATCGAGGGCCGATTGATAATGGCGCGCGGCATCGCTCCAATTCAGAATCGTGTCGCGGATGCGGGCGAAGCCATCAGTCTCGCCGATTTCCGGTTCGGGGCTGTCGAGCATGCGGGCGATCCGCTCGCGGGCGATGGCGTCGAAGGCATCGAGGTCGGGCACTTGTTCGGGATCCGCCGGATACGCGCTTTCGGCGAGGCCCATCCAGCCGAGCTGGAACAGGCTGTTGCCAAGCCCGAGGTGGGCCTGGCGGCGCACCTGGGGGTCCGGGCCGAGGAGGGCGCCGCTGAATCCGGCGCGGGCACCGCGGAAATCCCCGCCGCGATATGCAGCGAGCCCTTCGCCCAGCCGCAAGGCGGCGCGGCGCGATGACGAGTTCGCCTCATCGGCGAGTGCTTGGTAACGCTCGCGGGCACCTTGGAAGTCGCCACGATTCAACAGCCGCCGCGCATCCGCGGGATTCGCTCTGGCAAATCCGGGGAAACAGACGGCTGCAAGAGCGATGCATGTGGCCTGCAGCCGGATGGATGACGCACGGTTCAAGATGCCATAGCTATGGACGCGGGAGGCGAAGGCGTCAAGAGGCGGAGGACCTTCCCGGCGATCCCGGGTTGCCAAGCGGGTGTGCGGCGTGTTTGCTGTGGCCCGCATGAACGACATCAAGATCACCATCCACACCACCGCAGGAGACATCGACGCCACGCTGTATGCGTCGAAAGCGCCGCTCACCTGTGCGAATTTCCTGAATCTCGCGCGGCGGGGTTATTACGACAACGTCGCGTTTCACCGGGTGATCGACGGGTTCATGCTTCAAGGTGGCGATCCGACGGAATCGGGACGTGGGGGTCCGGGATACAAGTTTGCCGATGAATTCCACCCCGAGTTGCGCCACCGTGCGCCGGGTGTTTTCTCGATGGCGAATGCCGGGCCAAACACGAACGGCTCGCAGTTTTTCATCACCACCACGGCGACTCCGTTTCTCGACAACCGCCACTCGGTCTTCGGCCAGGTGACCAACGGACTGGATGTGACGGCGAAAATCACCGGCAAGCTCAACACCGGCGAACCCGGCTGCAAGCACAACGGCGTGGGCGACAAGATCACCTCGATCTCGATTCACGATGATGCCGCCGATCTTTTCGAAGCCCGCAAGGACGACGTCGAGCATTGGAACACCATCCTCGATCAGGGTTGATCGAGGGGGGGGCATCACCGGTCGTCGTCGAGGTCTTCCCCGTAGAAGCTCTTGATGTAGCCGAATTCGACCAGCGTGTCCTGCCAGGGTGCGAGGATCTGCGGATTGCGGAAAATCCGGGCGCAGATCGCGAGCCATTCTTCGGCCTTCACTTGATTGTCGGCCTCGAAAGCGATCGCGGCTTGGGCGTAGTAGTAGAACGGGGAATCGTCGAGAAAGTCGTATTTGTTGGCGAGGATGAGCGCTTCGTCGTCCATTCCGAGGCGTTTCTTGCACAACAGGATCTTGAACTCCACCAAGCGGCTGAGCGCGATGTTTTCCTGGGGAATGCTTGGAAAAAGCGCGGTGAATCGGTCGTGCGATTTCTGCCATTCGCGGGTCACGAAGTAGACTTCGGCGATGTTGAATTTGATGCTCGGATTGTTCGGCGCGAGTTCCTCGGCGGTCAGGTAGATTTCTAGGGCGCGCTCGAAGTTGCGGATTTCGACATAGCATGAGGCCTCCAGGTTCATGGTTTCCGGGCTGCCGTCGAAAATGCGCTTCGCCTCGTGGATTTGTTCGAGCGATTCGAAGATGCGTTTCTGTTGGAACAGCCGGGCGGCTTCGTTGATGATCTCGGCGAATTTGATTCGATCCTCCTCCGGCAGGTTAAGGAAGGCTTCCTGAGCGGGGGTGCGCTGCACATCCTGAGTGGCCGCCTCATCTGCAAACAGGGCACCGGGCGCGGCGAGGATCAGACACAGGGAAAAAATGGCGGCGCGTTTCATGAGGATCATCGGGGAATTGAAGTTGTGGCGAAGCTAGGACAAGAACCCGTTGATGGCAAGCGGTCGTTCCGAGGTAGTCGTTTCACGCGAATCCCGTGTTGGGCGATTGCAAAAACCTGCGCGACACGATGGGATCGGGGTGCAATCACTTTCTTCCGCTGCACGGGTTGATTCGCGCGGCGGGAAATGCCCTGATCCATTCCTCATCGCCATGCCAGCCCGGTTCCATTCCTTCGAAGAAATCCAATGCCGCCTGACGGCATGGATGCGTGGCGTGGGCGAAGGGTTTGTGCACTTTGATGAAGCGGCCGATGCGGTGTTCCGCCATCAATACGCCCACAACGAGCCGTATCGCCGCTATTGGGATGCGCGTGGGCTGCAGGCACCCGGCGTGGAACCTGTCGATTGGCGGGTGGTGCCCGCATTACCGACGGATTGTTTCAAGGAAATCTCGCTGCCGCCCCGCGCGTTTCCGGCCGGGGAAATCCGCCACGTCTTTCTCACTTCCGGCACCACGCGCGATGTCCGCGGCCGCCATGAGTTTGCATCGCTCGATCTTTACGAAACCTCGATCCGCGAAGGCTGGAAACAGCTCGGGCTGCCCGCCATCACCAACCCGTGGTTTCTCGCGCCGCCCGCGAGCACCACGCCGGATTCCTCACTCGGCCACATGTTCGCCACGCTAGGCGAGGGTTTTTCCGAGCGATGGCTCGTTGATGAGTCCGGCACACCGGCGGTTTCAGCGCTCACAGTCGCCGATGCTCCGGTCGGCTTGTTCTCCACCTCCATCGCGTTGTTTCGGCTGATCGAGAGCCGGGAGCCCATCCCGCTGCCGGCCAGCTCATGGGTCTTCGAAACCGGCGGGCCGAAAGGCCTCGCGATCACGCTCGATCCTGCCGAATTTCACCATCGCATCGCCGCGTTCTTCTCGATTCCCGTAGACCGCGTGCTCAATGAATACAGCATGACCGAGCTCTCCTCCCAGTTCTACCGCTGGCACGGCGAGCCGGCACATCGCGGCCCGCACTGGACGCGCATCCGCGTGGTCGACCCCGAGACCAATCGCACCGCCGCCGATGGCCAACCCGGTTATCTCGAAATCATCGACCTTGCCAATCTCGGCTCCGTCGCCGCCATCCGCACCCAGGACATTGCCATCGCCACCGGAGACCATGCCTTCCGACTTCTCGGCCGCGATCCCGCCGCCGCGCCCCGGGGCTGCTCGCGCGCGGCGGACGATTGGTGGCAGGGCGGTTAGATCATTCGCCAAAAAGAAACATCCTCCGCCCTCATCCCCTTGATGGAGGTGGAATATTGGCATTCGAAATGGCGTTTTCATTTGATATCATGCCCCACACCGCATTGCAGACTGCCATCCCGATGGATCCATCTCCCACTACCCGCCGCATCGAGTTGCTTGCCTCCCAGGCACCGACCCTCGAACCATGGCTCGGCGCATTCACCGCCGCAGATCTCGAAGCATGGCTTGCCGACCAGTTGGGCGATGCCCGCGCGCTCGACGCGTGGATCCCGCGCGGTGGGATTCGCAGCCGCGCGGTGGCGCTCGAGCCCGTGCTTCACATCATCAGCGGTAATTCACCGCACGCCGGGTTCCAATCGCTGTTCCGCGGCCTTCTGTTAGGTGGGCGGCAGCGGGTGAAGCTGCCGTCAGCCGGATTGCCGCCGTTAGAGAAATGGATCGCCGGCCTGCCTGCTGAGCTCGCCGCGCTTGTCGAAACCTCGCTCACCTTACCCGAAGCGTGGCGCGATTCCCCGGTTGCCGTGATTTTCGGCGACGGTGAAACGCTCGCGTTTTTCCGTGATTGGTGCGGGCCGAAAACCCGCCGTATCGAGCATGGGCCGAAAATTTCCGCCGCCATTCTGTTTGTCGAGCCGGACGCGGCAACCCTCGCCGCCCTGGCCGGCGACATCCTGCGCGAAGACCAGCGCGGCTGCCTCTCGGTGCAGAACGTCCTTTGCGATGCCGCCACCATCGACGTCCGCGCATTTGCCGCAAATCTCGCCGCCGCACTGGATTGCGCCCGCAAGGCATTCCCGTGTCCGCCGCGCGGCCTTTCCGACTCGGGCCGCATCCGCAACTTCCGCGAAACCCTGCGATATCGGGCTGCGAACGGAGCGCCGTTGGAATGGATCGAATCCGCAGAATCGACGTCGTGGACGGTTGTCGTGGACGCCACGCCTGCCGGGCCGCTGCTCACCTCTACACTCGGCGGCGGCACGGTGATCGTCCGCGCTTTCGCAGATGTCGGCACCGGCCCGGACGCCCGCGTCACATTACCTCCGCTTACTCTGGGTGGCCTCGGCTCCGAAGCACCATTCCTATCGACCATCGTCGCCCATCCATTTGACGACGCCGCAGCCCTTGCCCGGCTCGATGCCCTCGCGCCCCCGCGCATTTGCGCGCCAGGCATGGCCCAATTTCCCGGGCTTTTCTGGTGCCACGACGGCATCCGCCCGCTCGCCGCGCTTGTCTGCTGGCGCGATCTCGGGTAATCCATACACCCGCCATGCCTGACGCTTCCATCCACACACTCGCCCGCATCACCGAAGCTCGTGGTGCCGTGCACCTCGCGGAGCTCAAAAATGGCAAAACTTTGATCGTCCACCGCTCAAAACCGCTCACTGACGCCAACGCCCCGGTCGAACCCGGCGACACCGTGCTCCTCGAGCTCACCCCATTCGATTTCGACTCCGCCCGCATCGTCGCCATCCACCCTCATGACGGTTGCGGGCATGGTGAGTAACAATGGAAATTACCGATGGCCGACAGCTTTTCCGGAACTCGGGTGGGTAGCCGTATTCGTTGAGGCTCATTTGTTAGGAAATGTCAGTCGATGAGTCTTTGCGATCTTGTCCCGCCATTCGGCTGTGAGGCCGGTCTCCGCCGCAAACTCCGGCCACCGTTTCACCGCGGCGCGCACTTCCTCGATGATCTTCGCGGCACGCCCCCGTTTCATCATCGCAGCTTTCGCGCACGCCTCGAAATCCTTCAGCGCGAAGCCATCGCGCTTCCCGTTCATCGTCATTTGGTGGGTGGCCGTCCACGACCCTGTGGGATTGTAGCTGTAGGTCACGTCGAAGGCCGGCGCGAGTGACCACTCGCCCTGCTGGTTCATGAGGAACGCGATGTTCTTCACATGGTCATCCTGGTTCCGCGCCACGATATTGAAAACCATGCGCCGGAACTGCTCCTCCACCGCTGCCATTGGCAGATTCAACTGGCGGATCGTGAGAAAGGCCTGCTCGTAGGCAGAGGCTCCGGCTTGGTTGAAATCGAAATGAGCCAATGCGCAGAGCGACTGCATGTGCAGCTTCGCACCACCCGGAAGGCGATCAAAGCGCCGCGTCATGAAATGCCGCCGCACGTTTTCCTCCAACAACCGGCATTCGCTCATCGTGATGCCCGCCGCCTTCGCCATCAGGTGATACGCAAACTCAATCGCGCCGTATCCTTTCGGGTCTTCGAGTTCTTTGTCCTTGTTGCCCGCCACGCCGTCGAATTTCAGCAGCCAGTGTTCAAAACCCTCGCCGACTGCGAGTTGACCGGAACGCACTTCGTTCGTTGCGCGGTTCCAAGCGATCACCGCCTTGGCTCGCGCTCCGCCAGCCGACGTGCCCACGCGCAGGATGTCGCGCAGTGCTTCCTCTTTGCCGGCCTCGTGAAAGTGCCTCTGCAAGTCACCGCGATGTGTCAGCACTTCACCCGCCAACCGCACCAACGCGTCGATCTCGATCTTCGTTGTGGTGCGCGCTTTCGGGCCCTTCAGTGGGGCGAATTCCAGCGCCCCCATGCCTCGCGTGCCGGATGAAGGACGGTTCATTGAGTCACCAAGCGGGATGCGCTTCGCGAGGAAAAATGATTTTGTCGCTACGAGCGACATCGGCGTTCGAACCTTGGATGCTCCGCAGGGGTTCTCATCCCGCCACCCCTCGATTCAAGGGGATCGATGTGATGGGGCTTTGAGCATCCGAGACATGCCGCGCCTTGGGGAAATTGGTCGGGGTGGCGGGATTGTGGCGATCGCCACCAAGCGGGATGCGCTTCGCGAGGAAAAATGATTTTGTCGCTACGAGCGACATCGGCGTTCGAACCTTGGATGCT
>JBLRWN010000052.1:13845-25591 GCA_047921195.1 Luteolibacter sp.
AAGGGGATCGATGTGATGGGGCTTTGAGCATCCGAGACATGCCGCGCCTTGGGGAAATTGGTCGGGGTGGCGGGATTCGAACCCACGGCCTCCTCGTCCCGAACGAGGCGCGCTACCAGACTGCGCCACACCCCGATGATGGTTTTTTGGTTGGTGGCGGGCGATGTTTTAGGGTCGGAGGTGCCTGAGAATCAAGGAAAAACCCGTGCGCTGCGCGCTGCTCGCTGGACGCGGAGGCGGAATCGGGGCATGCTGCCTGCCCGTGCTCCAAGCGATCCAGACTGTTCTTCATCAAGGAGGCCCCACCCTGTGGGCGCTGATGGTGCTTGCGCTGATGATTTACACGCTGCTTTTCCGCGTGTGGCGCGAGCTCGTGGAAACCCGGCGATTGGTGGCAAACCATGCCTGGGAAAAACCGCGCGCGCTTAATACGAATCTGCCATGGCAGGCGAAACCGCCGCCGCGCCGCCGCGCTGAGCGCGACTATGCGACCTTTGAGCTCGACAACCTTGCATGGATCAACCGCCGGATTCCCTTCCTCACGGTGCTCATCAGCGCGGCACCGTTGCTCGGGTTGCTTGGCACGGTTGCGGGCATGCTCATCACCTTCAGCGGCATGGCGGGTGAGGCTGGAGGTGCGCCGATCGATACAATTTCCACCGGAATTTCGAAGGCGCTGCTGACGACGCAGGCGGGTTTGGTGATCGCGGTGCCCGCGGCGTTTTTCCTCGCGCTGATCAAACGCCGCGCCGACCTTGCGCATCTTGAGTTGCAACGCCAGCTTCACACCCGCCTCGCCAATTCCTCCACCACGCCATGAGACGCTTCCGCCACGCCACCCGGATCGATGCCGAAAGCACCATCGACATCTCGCCGTTGATCGACGTGGTGTTTCTGCTGCTAATCTTTTTCATCGTGACGACAGTCTTCGTGCAGGAAACCGGTGTCGAAATCTCAAAGCCGCGCGCCGCCAGTTCGCAGGATCTCGACAAACAGGCGATCCTCATCGCGGTGACGTCCGAGGGCCGGGTGTGGCACGGCGGGCGCGAAATCGGGGCCGACGGTGTGCGCCCGGTGGTGGCCGCCTTGTTAGAAGAAACCCCGGACACTCCGGTGATCATCCGAGCCGATGCCAGCGCGGCCACCGAGGCGACGGTGCGCGTGATCGATGCAGCGAAACTGGGCGGTGCGGGATCCGTTTCGCTGGCGACCGAGCGTTAGATTCATCCGGGGTTGAACGTCGCGCATCGATGGGTATATTTGCTTTTATGCAAGAAAGCAAACCTCCCACGCTGGCCCGTCGCGATTGGCTGAAGGCCACCTCACTCGGTGCGGCGGCCACTTTGTTTGGCACCGTGTCTACCGCTGCAAACACCCCATCCGCACGCAAGCGGGCGAAGGGTGTGGTGTTCCTGGTCTCGGACGGAATGAGCCCCGGGGTGTTCACGCTCGCCGAGGCGTTTTCCCAGAACGTGCGTGGCAAGGGAACGACGTGGTGGAAATTGTGGAACGAGCCCCATGCCACGCGCGGGTTGATGGATACCGCATCGGCGAATTCACTGGTGACTGATTCGGCGGCAGCGGCATCGGCATGGGGCGGCGGCCAGCGGGTGAACAACGGCGCGATCAACATCACTCCCGACGGCAAGCGCATCGAGCCGATCTCTACGGCCCTCAAGGCGGCGGGCGCTAAGCTCGGATTGGTGACGACCACCCGGATGTCGCACGCGACACCCGCGGGGTTCGCCTCGTCGGTGGCGAACCGCGGCATGGAAAAGCAGATCGCCACGCAATACCTCGATCAGGCGGATGTGCTGCTCGGAGGCGGAGCGAAATATTTCGAGCCGGACGGATTGTTCCGGAAATTCGAGACCGCGGGATATGCCGTGGTCCGCGACCGCGACGCATTGCTCGCCTCCCGCGAAACCAAACTGCTCGGCATTTTCGGTGAGGACCACCTGCCGTTCACCGTCGATCATCTCCATGACGCACAACTGAAAGCAAAGGTGCCGACTCTGGCCGAGATGACAGCGGCCGCGCTCGACCGCTTCCTGTCCGGTGACGCGCCCTTTCTCTTGATGGTCGAAGGCGGCCGGGTTGATCACGCGGCGCACTTGAATTGCATCGCCGGCGTGCTCTACGACCAGCTCGCGTTTGACGATGCGGTGGCCACCACGCTGGCGAAAACCGCCGGCCGCGATGACATTCTGGTCGTCGTGACCAGCGATCACGGCAATTCCAACCCGGCGCTCAATGGCATTGGATTGAGCTATCACGAGAGCAACGACCATTTTGCGCATGCCTCGAAGCTGCGCATTTCCCACGAGCGCTTCCAACAGGTCTGGCGCGCGCGGAAAGGTGCTGGCAAGGCGGATTTGAAAGCATTCATCGAAGAGCACCTTCACTTTACCGCGAAGGATGCGGAGCTCGATGCGATCGATGTGGCGATGCGCACGTCGAAAGCGGACGACTGGAACCACCAGCACCGCAACTGGGAGGGATTGTTAGGCCAGGTTGTCGGCAACCATACCGGAATCGGCTGGACGGGGGTGAGCCACACGAGCGATCCCACGTTGGTTTCCGCGATCGGCCCGGATTCCGCGCGCTTCGGCGGGCTGGTGGTGAATGCAGAGGTGAACCGCCACCTCAAGGAGCTGCTGATCGGTTGATCTGTTATTGCGCATCCAAGCCGCGTAGCAACTGGCGGCGGAGCTCGAACGGATCCACCTTGCCGGTGAAGCGCCAGAGAATTTCGCCGCCGGGGGCGACGACGATGGTATGCGGCATGGCGCCGGTCCATTCGGGGTCGATGGCTTCGGCGAGCGTGTCGGGATTGCCTCCGGCCCAGATGTAGTTGTTTGACGTGCGGCCATCTTTTTCAAGCGATGGCGCGGTGCGTGGCGACAGCGCGGCATGGAGGGATTCGAGGAATTTGTGGGCGGCCGCACGACGGTCTGCCGGATCAAGGCTGATCGAGATGAAATCGACGGTGCGGTTCTGAAAACGGCGGTAGGTTTCGACGAGATCGGGAAATTCGACGATGCACGCCCCACAGGTGGTGGACCAGAAGTTGATGAAGCGGATGTTGCCGGATTCGTTTTTCCGGAGTTTTTTCGCGAGTTCCTCGTCGAGGTCTTCCAGGGTAACCGGCAGGGCTTCCCAGCGTTTTTGTTCAGCGGCGACGCTTTCGGCGAGGTGCTGCCATTTCGTCGAACAACCGAGCGCGCGGGTCGTCGGCTCGGCGACTTCGCGCCCGGCGAGCACGGCTTCGATCGCATCGCGGATGTAGCTTTTCTCGACCGGACCGCGCGCGCGGCCGCCATCGTCCATCCGCCCGGTGTAGCGGAGCTTGCGGTCGGCATCGAAGACGAAGACGTGCGGCGTGGCCTGCGCGCCGCATGCGCGGGCGAACTCCTGGGTTTCCCCGTCGTAAAGGTAGGGGAACGTCCACTTGAGGTCGGCGGCGAAGGGGGCCATTTCCTCGAATGAATCGTTGTAAGGAGAATATCCGAGCTCATCGGGACGCAGGCTGCCGGGGTGGTTCGGGTTCACGGCGACGAGGGCCACTCCCTTGTCCTTGAAGTCCTGATGGATCGCCTCGATGCGATCGCTGGCGGCGACGGAGGCAGGGCAGTGGTTGCAGGTGAAAAGGATCGCCAGCACGCGGGCGTCGGCAAAATCCGCCTGCGAGTAGGTTTTCCCATCAATGCCGGGAAGCTCGAATGGCGGCATCGCCGCACCGATCTCAAGAACGGCGGGGTTCGGGCGGGCGTGGGTAATGCCACAAGCAACGGCGGCGGTGGCAAGGGTGGCGGCGAATCGATGGAGGATCATGACCCATGGATACGATCACAAATCCCCGGGCCTTGCGATCAATTCCGCACACCGGCGATCTGCCCCCTGCGGCACGATTGGATCACGTTGAGCAGATGGTTCGCGACCGCTTCCATGTGGTTGTTGATGTCGATGAAGATCATCTCGGTCTGCACCACCGAGCCTTCCTGCATGCGCTTGGCGGCGGCCTTGTTGTTGCGCTTGCGGTGGCGGTCGACGCGATCCTCAATCTCGTGGGCGCGTTCGTAGCTGGTGCCATCGAAGCTGGTGAGCGAGTTGCGGGCGACGTCAAGCAAGTGGCGCACCTGTGCGGCGATGTCGCCAAGCTCCTTGTGCTGCACCGGCGAGAAGTCGCGGCCTTTCTGGTATTTTCGCTCAACCACCTTGACCATGCGGTAGATGCGGTCGGTGGCCTCTTCGAACTCGGCGACGATGCGCAGCATCGCGGTGATCCGTGAGGCGTTGGCAGCACCGATCTCGTGGGTGGAGCACTGGATCAGGTAGGAGGTGATGTCGTGCAGCATTTCATCGCACTGGTCTTCCATGTGTTTGAGCGCGGCGACACGCTCGGACATGTCCTCCTGCGGCCGCTCGAGCACCTCGACCATGCCGTTGAACATTTCGGACGTTAGCTCCGCCATGCGGCGGGCCGCCTCATCGGCCTCGGCCAGGCTCAGTTCGCCGATATCGACCAGTGAGCTGCCGAGGTAGCGGAGTTTCGGCAGCTGTCCATCGGCGCCGTCCTTAATCCACCAGCAGACCAGTTTTTCGATCTTCGGCACGAACCACACGAGCACGAAGATGTTGGCGAGGTTGAACGTGCTGTGGAATATCGCGGTCGCGAAGGCGATTTCCGAAGTGGCCAGCGATGCGTTGGCCGAGCGCAGGCCGGCGGGCAACTGGTTGGCCACCACCCAGACGAGGTTGGTGAACGGGACGAAAACAATCAGGCACCAGATGACGCCAATGACGTTGAACGTGAAGTGGGCGCGTGCGGCGCGTTTGGCATTCGCATTCGCCCCGGTGGAGGCCAGCCACGCAGTCACGGTGGTGCCGATGTTTTCACCGAGCACGATCGCGGCGGAGTTTTGAAACACACCGACCGGGTTGATCGAAATATCCCCGAGCCATCCGTTGAGCGCGCAGGTGATCGTGATGGCCATCGCTGCCGACGACGATTGCACCAACAGGGTGAGGAAAATCCCCGCAATCAGAAACATCACCACCGATCCATAACCGTGGCCGCTCAAGGTGGTGACGATGGTTTCGATCAACTGCGCGGTGGCCGGATCGGTGGCCATCATCATCCGCAGGTCGGGCACCGAATCCTTGAGCAGGCCGAGGCCGAAAAACACCAGGCCGAAGCCGATCAGCGCCTCACCCCAATCGCGACCGCGGTGGCGGCCGGAGAAAAACAACGGCAGACCGATGCCGATGAGCGGCAAGGCCAGTTCCGCAACGTTGAACTTGCCGATCAACGCCACAATCCATGCGGTGGTGGTGGTGCCGAGATTCGCCCCCATGATCACACCGATCGCCTGCAGCAGGGTGAGCAAGCCGGCGTTGACGAATGAAACCACAAGCACGGTCGAGGCCGACGACGATTGCACCAGCGTGGTGGTGAAGAAGCCGGTGACGATGCCGCGCAGGCGGGTGCCCGTCATGTGGGCCAGCGCGGTGCGCATGCGGTCGCCCGCGACCTTTTGCACGCCTTCGGACATCACCTTCATGCCGAAGAGAAAAACACCGAGCGCACCAAGCACATGGAGAAGGCCGAAAACGACGGACCAGAAGGAAACGTTAGCGACGAACATGATCTGAGACGAAGTCGTCACATTTCGGAACGTCGGGCCAGCAAAAAGCGCGGAAGCCGGCTTTTCGTCCTCAGAAAAATTTATCCCCGGGCCGCGTTTCCCCTTGTCAAACCATGGCGGGTTCTCCATACCAACTGCCCCGCGACGTGTCGCAGGAATCCCTGGGTAGATGCCCGAGTGGCTAAAGGGGGCAGACTGTAAATCTGCTGGCTTACGCCTACGTTGGTTCGAATCCAACTCTACCCACCATTTTAATATTCAATGACTCACGGAGCTGAGAGGCTTTTTTTGTTAGTTAAAAAACCTCTTCCGGCAGTATTCCGGCAGTTTTGTGATATTCCATTGCCATGGAACCCGGATCGGCCATATAAGCGGCCTTGGTATCCGAAGGCCGGGTCGAATCCGGCGGTCCTTAATTAAAAAACGCCCGGCATCGCTGGAATGCCGGGCGTTCTGTAAAGATCAGGAAGGCGATGCGGATCACTCGCCGAGGCCGAAGCGGACGAAGCGGGTGACGGTGAGGGTGTCGCCGATTTCCTTACCGACGTTTTCGAGGAGCTGCTTGATGGTCGTCTTGTCGTCCTTCACGAAGCCTTGTTCGAGGAAGCAGGTTTCGGAGAAGAATTTGTTGAGCTGACCTTTGAGGATGTTCTCGATGATGTTGGCAGGCTTGCCGCTTTCGGCGAGGCGCGCGCGGAAGATTTCCTCTTCGGCGGCGACG
Organism: Luteolibacter sp.; assembly: GCA_047921195.1. Taxonomy (GTDB): domain Bacteria; phylum Verrucomicrobiota; class Verrucomicrobiia; order Verrucomicrobiales; family Akkermansiaceae; genus Luteolibacter. The sequence goes on from JBLRWN010000052.1 coordinate 20,215, forward strand.
ATTTCGGCGGCAATGTCTTCGCGGGCGAGGCCTTTCGGCGCGGCGGCGGCGATGTGCAGGTTGAGGTCGCGCACCAGTTCCTGGAACGCGGCGTTGGAAACGGTCCCGGGTTTGGTGGTTCCGACTTCGATCAACACGCCGACTTTGCCACCCATGTGAATGTAGGAGGCGATGACGCCACCATCGGCGGCTTCGTAGCGGACGTATTTGCGGAGCTGCATGTTTTCACCGATTTCAGCGATCTTGGCTTTCACCGCGTCTGCGACGGTTGCGCCGTCGTGGTTGGCGGCCAGGGCGGCGTCGAGATCGGCCGGGGCGGTGGCTTCAAGGGTGGCACCGATGCCGGTGACAAAGCCCTGGAAGTTTTCGTTCTTCGAAACGAAGTCGGTCTCACAGTTGATCTCGTAGAGGAAGCCGGATTTGCCATCGGCCGAGACGCGGGCGCTGACGATGCCCTCGTTAGCGGCGCGGTCAGCTTTGGCACCGGCCTTGGCGATGCCGCGCTCACGGAGCAGCTTGATGGCGGCGTCGATGTCGCCGTTGGTTTCGGTGAGGACTTTTTTGCAGTCCATCATGCCGGCGTTGGTTTTGTCGCGGAGTTCTTTGACGATTGCGGCGGTGATCATGGGAATATTTCTGTGTCTTGAGTGAATGGATGGGATGATGCCGATCAAGCCTTGCCAGCGGCGACCATGGAGTCGACGAGGTTCTGCAGAATCAAGCGGATCGAGCGGATGGCGTCGTCGTTGGCCGGGATCGGGTATTGGACTTTGGCGGGATCCGCGTTGGTGTCGACAAGGGCGACGATGGGGATGCCGAGGCGGGTGGCTTCAGCAACGGCGATCGTTTCGCGGGCGGAGTCAACGATGACGACGGCATCGGGCTTTTTCTCCATGTCGCGCACACCACGGAGGTTGCGGAGAAGTTTCTCGCGCTCGCGGCCGAGGGCGGCGAGTTCTTTTTTGGACATCGCCTTGAACTCGGGCTGTTTTTCGATGTTCTCGAGATACTTAAGGCGCTCGACCGATTTGCGGATGGTGGCGCTGTTGGTGAGCATGCCGCCAAGCCAACGGTGATTGACGTAGTATTGGCCGGTGGCTTCCGCCGCTTCGCGAATGGCGTCCTGGGCCTGGCGCTTGCAGCCGACGAAGAGGACTTTTTTGCCTTTGCCGATAAGTTCGGAGAGGAAGTCGGCGGCTTTGTCGAGTTGTTGGACGGTTTTCTCCAGATTGATGATGTAGATTCCGCCTTTGTCCTTCATGAGGAAGGGCTTCATGCGGGGGTTCCACTTTTTCGTCTGGTGGCCGTAGTGGACGCCAGCGTCCACCATTTCATTGATGAGGTCGTTAATCATGGGATGGGTGCTCGCCTTGAATCAGGTCGAGCGGGAGGTTGAGGACGCGCCGCTTTGGCTCCCCCGGATCCTCGTTGTTGTCGTGGCGGCGCAACGGGGGACGCGGGTCGTAGAGGCGTGGGGGGGATTTTGCAAGAAAATAACGGAAAATCGAGCGCATCCTTCTGTCGATGTATGTCACAAGCAAGATTTCAGGTTGCTTCGTCGACTCTTGAAGGCATTCACGATTGATGGTCTTGCGGTTGTGACGGATTTGACACGGGATTTTCCCTGCGCGGCTCATCCGCGTTTGTTGATTGTGAGGCGGGTTGCAAGAAACATCCGAAAAAGAACAAATGCGCATCGATATTGTAACTGATACCTTCGCCCCGGACATCAACGGTGTCTCCATGACTCTTGGACGGTTGTGTGACGGCTTGCGCGTCCGTGGTCACCGCGTGCACGTCATTCGTTCGGGCGAGGAGGCTGGCTGTGGTGAAACTCCCGCAGCTTCTTTCAGGCTGCTTGGCTATAAGGAGGTGCGTGTCGGGCTGCCACGTCCGTTCAAGCTTCGCAAACGCTGGCTGCGGAAGCGGCCGGATGCCATTTATGTCGCAACCGAAAGTCCGCTTGGCAAATCCGCAGTGAAAGCCGCCAAAGTGCTCGGCATTCCGGTTGTGACCGGGTTCCACACAAACTTTCACGAATACATCGAGCAATACCGGTTAATTGGGTTGCAGCCAGTGGCGATGGCATATTTGCGGCGCTTTCATGCCCGGGCGGATCGCACACTTGTGCCCTCGCCAGACATGCTCCAGCGGCTAGTGGGCGAAGGGTTTGAAAATGTGCACCTGCTCGGTCGGGGCGTCGATTGCGCGTTGTTCAATCCAGAGCGCCGCTGCGAGCGCTTGCGTGCGGAATGGGGAGCCCGTCCAGGCGCGCCGGTTGGTATTGTCGTCGGTCGTGTCGCGCTTGAGAAAAATCTCGATCTCGCCATGAACGCCTTCGCCGCGATCCGTGCTGAGATTCCGGATTTCCGCGCCGTGGTTGTCGGCGACGGTCCGATCCGCCCCCGTCTCGAGCAAAAATACCCTTGGGCTCAGTTCGCAGGCGTGCAGACAGGTGAGGATCTTGCACGTCACTATGCTTCGGCAGATTTCCTGCTTTTTCCTAGTGAGACGGAGACATTCGGGAATGTGCTGCTTGAAGGCATGGCCAGCGGATTGGTCACTCTTGGCTATGATTACGCCGCCGCAGAGCTCCACGTCGACCATGGCGTCACGGGGCTCAAGGTCGAAAAAGGCAACGCCGCCGCATTTCTAACAGCCGCCGCCGAAGCGGCTCGCCTTGCTGCCGGTTCTCATCTCATGCGTTCCTCAGCACGTCAAAAGGCGCTCACGCTCGGCTGGGATGCGGTGTGTAACTCGTTCGAGGGGCATTTAGAGGCGATTTGCAGAAAATCCCCTGCCGCCGTGACCCCGCGAGCGCTGCCGTTCACCCGGTCGGGCAAGCGGCCGGTGATCTCCTGTCGCTCGGTTTTTCTATCAGACATCCATCTCGGTACACCGGAGAGCAAGACGGGCGAGGTGGTCGATTTTCTCAAGCACCTGCGCTGCGAAAAACTCATTCTCAACGGCGACATCATTGATGGCTGGGCTTTGCGTCGCGGCAACAAATGGCGTCCGCGACACAGTCGGGTGATTCGCAAGTTCCTCAAAATGGCCGAGCGTGATCATACCGAGGTAATCTACCTTCGCGGGAACCACGATGATATTCTCGAGCGCTTCCTCCCGCTTGCTTTCGGGCGGGTGAAAATGGCCAAGGAATATATCCATACCGCCGCCAACGGCCTTCGTTACCTTGTGGTTCACGGCGATGGATTCGACAGCGTTTCTACCAATCACCGCTGGCTTGCATGGCTTGGTGCTGTCGGCTACGACACGCTGTTGAAAGTAAACCGCCACTATAATCGTTGGCGTTCATGGCGCGGGCTTGAGCACTATTCGCTCAGCAAGCGAGTGAAAGCCCGGGTTAAATCCGCTGTCAGTTTTGTCGATCAGTATGAGGAACTCCTGCAAAATCTCGCCCGCCAGCGAAAGTGCGATGGCATTATCTGCGGCCACATCCACACCCCGGAAAACAAACAAGTCGGGCGCATTCACTATCTGAATTCCGGCGATTGGGTGGAAAGTCTTACCGCCATCATTGAACACGACGATGGCACCATGGAATTGGTATATTATCACGATTTTATTTCCCGGCTGCACGCAACTTCCACGCGCGACCGGGATGAGCCGCTTCCTTATCAGGTGTCCGGTCCGGTAAGGATATCGGCTTGATCATGGCGATGAGATTTCCGACCTGATAGCCGCGAAACATGCGAAACGGCTTTTCATGGGTTTCGATCGATTGGCCGATCGCCCAAGCACTTCACCGAGGCATCGCTCAGAGCTTCATTCTATCAATCATTTCAAGGGCGGTCTCGCGGTCGCGCACGCGCCCTTCAAGCTGCTCGGTCTGGATGTGCTCCAGGATTTCCTTGAAGCGCGGCCCGGGCTTCAGTCCGTGCTGGATCAAGTCCCGCCCTGTTACGAACGGTGGTGGGAGAAACGGTTCGTTCGCGAAAGATTGAGCCTTCTCTAGCAAAAAATCATAATTATCGGTCAATCCGTTGGATGACGCGCAATCCACGCGATGCAGCTCCATTTCCTTCTGGAATGTCGGTGCGCCCATGAAGCGCCGGACTTTCGCAACGCGCATTTGTTGCACATGCATAAACGCCATGTGCCGACCCACCATGAACACGGTGTGTTCGATCACCTCGTTTGGATAGCGCAGTCGGCGCAGGATCGTGCCCGCCATTTCCGCGCCAATTTTGTCATGGCCGTTGAAGCGTGGGCGACCGGTATCATGATCGACCGTTCGAGTCGCGGGCTTGGCGATGTCGTGCAGCAGAACCGCGAGGCAAAGGTCGAGTGTAGCAGCTGGATCCAAAAGCTCCAGCATGATCATGGTGTGTGTGTAGACGTCTCCCTCCGGGTGGAATTCAGGCGGCTGCTCACACCCAATCAGGTCAAAAACCTCCGGTATAATATGGCTCATCAAACCCGAATCCACCAATAGCTCCACACCGCGTCGTCGGTTTGGTCCGGTGAGGATGCTTGAGAACTCATCACGAATTCGCTCTATGGCGATCTTCTCCAGCAACCCGGCGCAGGAACTCATGGCTTCCCGGGTTTGCGTTTCAATCTCAAAGCCAAGTCGCGTAGCAAAGCGCACCGCGCGCATGAGCCGCAGGGCATCCTCGCGGAATCTCGACTCCGGATTTCCGATTGCTCTGAGTCGCCTCCCCTTCAAATCCTCTAGGCCTCCAACAAAATCGATCACCTGCCCGCCGGCCGGATCTTCAAAAAGCCCGTTGATCGTGAAATCCCGCCGCTTGGCATCTTCCTCTGGTGTCGAAAACTCCACGTGATCCGGGTGCCGGGAATCGCCGTAGCTGCCATCCGTGCGGAAAGTCGCCACCTCCACGTGGTGCCCGCCATGCTTTACGATCACCACTCCGAAATGTGCTCCTACGAGATTTGCCCGCGGAAACATCTCCGTCACCTCTTTCGGAGTCGCGGAAGTGGCCACATCGTAATCGTCAGGCACTCCACCTAGCAACCGATCGCGCACACAACCTCCCGCAAATAGCGCACGGTGTCCAGCTGCGACCAGCAGCCGAGCCACATCCACAGCAGCATCTCGAGCGGTCATCCCCGCCATTCTGGCCAATACATTCTTTCTCACAACTACAATTATAACAATTATTTTCCAGGAAAATAATTGTTGCGGGGTGGACTTGGGATGCTAGGATGGCGGCGTGAGCGATCAAACTTGGGCAGGAGTGGAGCGGCGGCGGGCGAAGGGCGCGCGGCGGTGGTTGGCGCCTTGGAAGGATTCGCGGACGACTCCGGTGCTTTATCACGTGATCTCAAGGGTGGTGGATCGGCGGTTGGTGTTCCAACGGGCGGAAAAAGAGCACTTCCGCAAGCTGATGCG
>JBLRWN010000053.1:0-24254 GCA_047921195.1 Luteolibacter sp.
ACCAATTCGGGCCGAAGCGGAAGGATGGTGCGAGGCGAATGCGTGGGGATGCGGCGGATTTGACGAAGACGGGCGGGTTGTGGAGTTTGCGGGATTTGGGGAGCGGGTGAAGAAGCCCGGAGCGAGACGCTCCGGAGACGGCCTGGCGCGAGACGCGCCAGCCACGGATAGCTAGGTGCGGGATACGCCAGGCACTTCGCGTGGGCATGCTGCGGGTTTGGCGAGATTGATCGCCCAAAAGAATACGGTGAATTGAGCTTGAGCGAGCCGATGAATCCATTGCGGGCACGCCGGGATCATCCCACGCAGTATGACGCAGGACGGCTTGGGTTTTCGCATGGCTTTTCGCAGTGCTGGAAAAGCAGCATTTTATGGTTGTGCCTCGAAGAAATAAAATTACCCTGTGAGGCAATGAGCGAAGTGGAAGCAGCATTGGCGCGCAGGGAGCGCGAGGTGATGGCGATATTGTTTCGTCGCGGAGAGGCCACGGCGAAGGAAATCCAGGATGAGTTGTTGGACCCTCCAACGTATTCCGCCGTGCGGGCGTTGCTGGCGACGATGGCAGGCAAGGAGTTGGTGGCGACGCGCAAGGAGTCGCGGCGTTATGTCTATCGCGCGTCGATGCCGGAAAAGAGGGCGAAGCAATCCGCGCTGCGGCAGTTGCTTTCGACGTTTTTCGAGGGTCGACCCGAAAAGCTGGTGGCGGCCTTGCTCGATCCGAAAGACCAATCGCTGAGCGAGGTGGAGATCCGGAGGATTCGCGAATTGATCAAGGAGGAGGGCAAATGATCACGCCGGGAGTGATCTTGTTTTCGCTGGCGGCGGCGGCTTTCGTCTGGTTTGCCGGGCGGAGGGATGCGGCGCGGGATCCGCGATTGACCGTGCTGGTGCTTTTGCTGTTAGCCGGATTCCCTCTGCTTGCGTTTTTGCCCAAGGTGCGTGTGGATGGTACGTGGGTGGCGGATTTCCCCGGCACAAGTGTGAATTGGGTTATATGGCTCGGGTGGATGTGGGCGGCGGGTGTGGCTGTTTTTTCGCTGCGATTGGTCGCGGCCTTGGTCCAACTCACTGGGTGGCGCAGGCGATCGATGCCGGTGACGGATGCGGATTTCGCAGGAATTAAACCGGAGATCCGCCTGCTCGAAGGGCTTGCCTGCCCGGTGGCCGCGGGAGTGTTTCGACCGTTGATCCTCGTGCCCCCGGCGTGGCAAGACTGGACGCCCGAGCTCCGCAAAACCGTGGTCGCCCACGAGGCGGCGCACCATGCGCGGCGCGATCCATTATGGCGGGCAATCGCGGCGGTGGCCTGCACGCTGCACTGGTGGAATCCGCTGGTGTGGTGGATGGCGGCGCGCTTGGCCGATCAATGCGAATATGCCTGTGACGAGCGCGTGGTGAATGGCGGTTTGCCACCGCGTGGCTATGCGGGTGACCTGCTCCGTGTGGCGGCCGCCTGCCGCGCACCGGCGACGACGCTTGCAATGGCGGGCAGCCATGGATTGGAGGCGCGCGTCCGGAGGATGCTCGCACTACCTTCGGCATGGTCGCCCGCACGGGTGGCATGCCTCGCGGCATTGGCATTCTCAAGCGCGGTGGCACTGGCGGTTCTTGAGCGCGGCCCGGCCGATACGATTCCACGCGTGGATGCGGAGGAAATCCGCACCCGGCTTTCCGCGGACCCGTTTCCCGGAAACTAACGGCTCAGAGTTCGTGAAAATCCAATCCGAGATCCAGTGCCGGAGCCGAGTGGGTGAGGGCACCGACGGAGATGAAATCGACACCTGTTGCGGCGATCTCGGCCACTGTTTCGAGGGTGACGCCGCCACTGGCTTCCAGCAGCGGTTTGCGAGTCGCTCCGCGTGCGGCCACGGCGGCACGGAGTTCGTCTGGGGTCATATTATCTAACAAAATATAATCCACTCCCTCAAGCATGAGGAACGCGCGGACCTGGTCGATCGAGTCCGCCTCGAGTTCGACTTCGACGCCGGCCTTCTCATGCTTCAGGCGGTGGATGGCGTCTTGGATCGCGGGTAGGCCACCTTCGGCGATGAGGTGGTTGTCCTTGACCATCGCGCGGTCGTAGAGGCCCATCCTGTGGTTGGTTCCGCCGCCATGGACGACGGCGCGTTTGGCGAGGGATCGGTATCCTGGCAGGGTTTTCCGGGTATCGAGAATCCGGCAGTTGGTGCCCAGGGTTTTCTCAACGTATCGCGCGGTGAGAGTGGCGATGCCGCTGAGGTGCTGGATGAAATTGAGGGCGGTGCGTTCGGCGGTGAGGATGGAGCGGGCCAGGCCTTCGATTTTCAAAACCAAGGCGCCTTTCCCCACCCTACTTCCATCGCCGACCATCATCTCCACCCGCAGCGCAGAGTCTACGGTGAGAAAAACGCGCGCCGCGAGATCCACGCCAGAGAGCACCCCGGGCGAACGCACCGTAACGAAAGCGCGTGCCTCACGATCGGCAGGGACGAAGTAGCGCGAGGTGACATCGCCGGTGCCGACGTCTTCCGCGAGCGCGAGGTCGATGAGTGACTGATGGGAATCCGCCATGGTCGGGATGGATGGAAGAATGCGGATGATGCCGCGATCTGGAAAGAGTTTAGTGATCGTGCACGGGAATGCCCCCGGGAGCGTTCCATGCTAGAAATCCGCAAAAAATCCGCGAGTTTTCCGGCGGCAGCACGGGGAGTGGGGCGGCGTGATCAAGGTGGGTGCGGCAGATTGTGTGGAATTCATCGGGCGAGCGGGCGCGGCGAATCTGGTGGTCGAAAGTACCATCGCCAATCCCTTGGCTGATATACACCAGCGTGCGCTTCATGCGTTGCACGTGCTTGAGCGGATCGAATGTCTCGGTCGCCGCGGCGAGCTCGTCGTAGAGGTCGGTGATGTATTCCAATAAATCGCGATGGGTCGGACGGAATGCTGGTTGGCCGCGCAGTGCCGCGTCGAGTTGGGCGAAGATCCATGGATTGCGGATCGCACCGCGGCCGACCATCACGCCCGCCGCTCCGGTCTGTGTCAACAGGTTGCGTGCGGTCTCGACGTCCACCGCATTGCCGTTGGCGATCACCGGGCACGGCAATGCTTCCACCGCGGGCCGGATCGCATCCGGGTGCACCGGCGTCTGGTAGCGTTCGGCCACCGTGCGACCATGAACGGTGAGTCCGTCGATCGCGTGCCGCCGGAACACATCTAACAATTTTGGGAATTCCTCGGGCGAGGTGAATCCCAGGCGGGTTTTCACGGTGAAGCGACCTTTCACGGCAGCGCGCATCATGCCGAGCAGGTCGTCGAGCGTTGCAGGATCGCGCAGAAGTCCGCCCCCGGCATCCTTGCGGCAGACGACCGGTGCCGGGCAGCCAAGGTTGAGGTCGATGCCGGCGATCGGTTCGTTTTCGAGCAGCGCGATCGTGCGTTGGAGGCTCTCCGGATCGCGGCCGATCAACTGGGCGTAGATCGGTCGCCCGGTGGTGTTTTCGCGGATCGACCGGAGGATGTGCGCTTCCGGCTTTGAGATCGGGTGGACGCGGAAGTATTCGGTGACGAACCAGTCTGGCGCCCCGCGCCGTGCGATCACCCGCATGAACGAAAGGTCCGTCACGTCCTGCATCGGAGCAAGGACGAGTGCGGGGCGGTTTTCGGGGAGGATCATGCCTGGGCGTTGACCACGTCCTCACATCGCTGGCAAAGCCCGGATACGAGGACAGGCTCGTGTTTGCGGCAGCGCGGGCAGAGCGGGAGGTCGGTCTTGCGTGCGGTTGCGGAGGTTTCCGGGCCGGTGGTGGCGGTGAGTCCGGCGACGATGAAGAACTCGGTGGCGAATTCGCGGTCGTTGAGGAGCACGAGCAGGTCGGCATCGGATTCGGCGACCGTCAGGGAGACATCCGCCTCGTTGTTGCGGGTGAATTCCTTGGCTTGGATGCGGGCCTCGATGGCGGCTTGGATCACGCCTTTGATGCGGAACAGTCGTTCGACCTGAGCCGATGCTTCGCCGGGAGCGAATGCGGGATTGGCCGCCGGGAAATCCTGCTCGTGCACGCTGCCGGCTGTGAATGGCGCGTGCTCCCATGCCTCGTCCGCGGTGTAGGCGAGGATCGGCGCGAGGAGCTTGGCAAGGGTGGTGAAGATCTCATGCATCGCGGCCTGTGAGGCAAGGCGGCGCGGGGAATCGGGCGCATCGCAATACATCCGGTCCTTGAGCGCGTCGATGTAGAGCGCGGAAAGATCGGTGGTGCAGAACTGGTTGATCGCGTTGAACACCTTGCGGAATTCGTAGGCCGTATAGTCGCGCAGACACTCGGCGGTGACGGTGTGGAGGCGCTCGAGGATCCACTTGTCCAGGAGAGGGATTTCAGATTTCAAATTTGAAATCTGAGATTTTGATAGATCGAATCCATCCAGATTTCCTAACAGGATACGCAGGGTATTGCGGATGCGGCGGTAGGGTTCGGCGACCTGTTTGAAGAGGTCTTCGCCGAAGGGCACTTCGTTCTGCCAATCGACCGAGGAAACCCACAGGCGGACGATATCGGCACCGTATTGGTTATAGAAGTGCGCGGCGTCGATCGGCTTGCCGGCTTTTTCGGCTTCGGATTTCGAGAGCTTCTTCTTGTCCTTATCCACGACGAAGCCGTGGGTCATCACGGTTTTATATGGGGCCTTTTCACGGTAGGCGACGCTGAGCATGAGCGAGCTTTGGAACCAGCCGCGGTGCTGGTCGGTCGCTTCGAGATAAAGATCGGCGGGTGCGTAGAGTTCGGGGTGGGTGTCGAGCACGGCGACGTGCGAGCAGCCGGAGTCGATCCAGACGTCAAGCGTGTCGCGGCATTTCTTCACACCTTCGGGCAGGCCGAGGCGGGCGGCGATTTCGGCGTCGCTGTGTTCGAACCAGAAATTGGTGCCTTCGGTTTCGACGAGATCGGCGATCTTGCGGGCGAGGTCAGCGGAAAGGATGGCCTGGCCGTTTGCATCGAAGAAAACCGGCAGCGGAACTCCCCAGGTGCGTTGGCGCGAGATGCACCAGTCGGGCCGGGATTCGACGGTGCCGTAGATCCGATTGCGTCCCCATGCGGGGAGCCATTGCACCTGATCGATCTCGGCAAGCGCCTTGCCGCGCAGGGTGTCGAGCGAGATGAAGAATTGCTCGACCGCACGGAAAATGATCGGCGTTTTCGAGCGCCAGCAGTGCGGGTAGGAGTGCTTGTAGACTTCCCGACCTAACAGATGTCCGCTTTCCGTGAGGATCTCGATGATGCGGTCGTTTGACTTGAATACGTGGCTGCCGACGAGCTCCGGGAGGCCGACCTCGTCGGTGAATTTCCCTTCATCATCGACGGGCGAGAGCACGCCGAGGCCATTCTGCTGGCCGGCCACGTAGTCGTCCGCGCCGTGGCCCGGGGCGATGTGGACGACGCCGGTGCCGGTCTCGGTGGTCACGAAATTGGCGAGGATCACCTTTGAGGTGCGATCGAGCAGCGGGTGGCGGGCTTCGAGGCCATCGAGGTCGCGGCCTTTGATTTCCGCGAGCGTTCCGGTGAGAGCGAATCCGGTTTTTTCGGTGAACGCCTCGATGAGTTCGCGGACGATCACCAGCGCTTCGACACGCTCGCCATGTTGGAATGTGCCGACGACGTAGGTAAACTCTGGGTGCACCGCGAGGCCGAGGTTTGCCGGGAGCGTCCACGGAGTGGTGGTCCAGATGACGATGGAGGCCGCGCCGGGAACGACCGGGTTTTCAACAAGCGGAAACTTCACGAAAACCGCCGGGCTTTCCTTGTCCTTGTATTCCACCTCGGCCTCGGCGAGGGCGGTTTGCGCGCCGTAGGACCATTGGACTGGTTTTTTCGACTGATAGACCGCGCCGTTTTCGACCAACTTGGCGAACACCCGCAGGATGTTCGCCTCGTATTCCGGGTCCATGGTGAGATAGGGGTTCGCCCAATCGCCAAACACGCCGAGGCGGCGGAACGAATTGCGCTGGATGTCGATGAACTTGTTGGCGAACTCGGCGCTGCGGCGGCGGATCTCGGCAGGCTCGAGACCTGCGGCTTCCTTCACCACCTTGAATTCGATTGGCAGACCGTGGCAGTCCCAACCTGGAATGAACGGCACCGCATGGCCGGCCATGGTTTTGGATTTCACCACCAGGTCCTTGAGCAACTTGTTGAGCGCGGTGCCCATGTGGACGTCGCCATTCGCAAAGGGCGGGCCGTCGTGGAGGATGAACTCCGGCGCGTTCTGCGCGCGGCGGCGAGCCAGGATTCTTTGATATAGCCCCTGCTCTTCCCAAGCAGCGAGGCGCTTCGGCTCGTTCTGCACGAGATCACCACGCATCGGAAAAGAGGTCGTGGGCAGAATCAGGGTGTCCTTGTAGTTGGCGTCGTCACTCATCGCGGGGCGCGGAAGCTAGCAACGCCGCCGGAAGGGGTCAACCTCGGGATGGATGCCTGATGATCGCGCATGATAAAATGTTTGGATAAGTTAAACATTTTTCTGGCGTTGAGCCGGGGATTTTCATATGAGCCATCGCACGAACCAAAAACATCCTTCATGAGCACCACATCCGAGCACACCCATCCGGTTAGAATCCGCCACTCCGCCGAGCTGGACATGTTGTCACCGCGCCCGGTGCGTGCCAGCCGTCCCGACGACTATGATGACAAGCTGGAGGCGGCGCAGCGCGAGCTTGAGCGCATCCAGCACGAGCGCGAGGAGCTTGAGCGCAAGAAGCGCGAATTGGAGGAGCTCAACGCCCGTAAGCGCACGTTCATCGCGCAGCAGGCGGAACTTGCGGACAAGCTGAGTGCCGCGCTCACCAAGATCGACCGCACGCTTTTCGAGATCCGCGAGGAAGCGGAAGACCTTGAGCAGTGCCGTTCGTGCTTCGCCGGCCACCTCGACAAGCTTGAAAAAATCAACGCCGACCAGTGGAGCCCGGAGGTGATGTCCGAAAAGCTCGGCCGATCGACACTCATTCTGGATGCGGCCACCGACGATTTCGATTCCGCCGCAGCCCACTTCGCCAACAGCCGCAGCGGTGCGATCTTCGGCGCTCCCTCGAAGCGGACCCGTGCGAAAAGCGGTCTTCCTTCCGAGTTTGCCATCAATCTTCGCAACGGCTTCGCATTCAACCTGCCCATCCTCACCCTCGGTGGCATCGCATTGCTCGTTTATCTGACCCGATGACCCGGCGGAAATCCAGGAAGCCCGAGGACGATTCGACATACCAGTTGGATCTCCAGCTTGCCGAGCTGACCGAGAAGGCGCGCCAGCTTGAGCAACTCCCCGAGCGCATCCGCCGCGAGCAGCGCGAAAGCGAAATGACCATTCCGCCCTGCGAGGAGCTCGAGGATCGCTTGCGGGCCAAACGCCACGAAGAGCGGATCGTCACCCGCGGCCAGGTGGAAAACGCCGTTCGCGAGCACGATCGCAGCCTGTTTTTGCTGATTCTCCTCGCCGCCTGCACCACCTCCCTTTTGTGGTGGGCCTATCAGGTGATGATGGGGACGTGACTTGGGCTTGTGGATTCCGGAATCCACGCCGAGTCTCGCGGCGGTGAAAATCGAACTCCTCAACACCGGCAGCGAGCTATTGCTCGGAACCACGCAGAATACCCATGCCGCGTGGATCGGCGGCGAATTATTGCACCTCGGTCTGCGCATCGCCCGGCAAACAACCGTGCCCGACGGCGAGCCGATTCGCGAAGCACTCGGCGAATCGATCATCCGTGCCGATGCCGTGATCATCACCGGCGGGCTTGGCCCGACAAGCGACGACGTCACGCGCGAAATCACCGCCGAGTTGCTTGGTATCGAGCTGATCACCGATGAGGCGGCCTTGAGATCGTTGGAGGCATTTTTCGCGCACCGTGGACGCCCGATGGCCGAGGCAAACCTCAAGCAGGCGCTCGTGCCCGTGGGGGCCGACGTCCTACCCAATCCGAACGGCACCGCACCTGGAATTTACATTCCGCCGAAACTGAGCGCCGGGAACCACTGTGCGATCTTCCTCTTGCCGGGACCACCGCGCGAGCTCTATCCGATGTTTCACTCCGAAGTCATTCCCCGGTTGCGGGCGTTGGCGGGCGTGGTCGCCCTGCCGGAGATGCGGGTGCTCAAATTCACCGGCATCGGCGAGAGCGATTTCCATCAGGGCGTCGACGCAAAGCTGGCGGAAATCGCGCAGCTCGAAGTCGGATACTGCGCACGCATCGGCGAACTCGACCTCCGCCTGATCGGCTCGCCCGAGGCCATCAAAGCGGGCGAGCGCATCGCACTCGAAAGTTTCGGTGACCAATGCTTCAGCAACGACGGCAGCGATCTTGAAGCCGTGATTGTGAAAATGCTCGCGGCGCGGAATTTGAAAATCACCACCGCGGAGAGCTGCACCGGCGGCCTGATCGCTCACCGCATCACCAATATTCCCGGGGCCAGCGACGTCTTCACCCACGGTTTCGTCACCTACTCGAACCAAGCGAAAGCCAGCCTGCTCGGTGTTCCGGAAGCCACCTTGCAGGATCACGGCGCGGTGAGTGCCGAGGTCGTGCGCGCCATGGCAGCGGGAGCCCTGAGCGCGGCGGAGGCCGATCTCGCGATCGCCGTGAGCGGCATTGCCGGGCCATCCGGCGGCAGCGAGGAAAAACCCGTGGGAACCGCATGGATCGGCGTGGCCCTGAAAAACGGACCTCACCACGAAGTCCGGATTTTCCAGCCGCGCGGTCGCCGCGACTTCAAGCTCGCCGTCAGCCAGGCCGCGCTCGATGAGGCGAGGCGAGTCCTCCAGAACGCTTAGAGCATTTTCATCAACTGGACAATCGGGTGCATGCATATCAACTCGACCAGTCTTCCCATGCGCAACCTTCGATCTTGGAGAAGTTTTTGGCATTGAGTGTGGCGACGATGAGACGATGATAGATCGCGCACGCTGCGATCAGCAGATCCAAATCGGAAACCGGCAGGCTCAATATTTGCTGGCGCGCCTTGCGTTTGGCAAATTCCTGCCAAACGGCGGAATCGGTGGCAACGACATCGAGCCTTCCTTGCAGAAGTGCCTCATAGCGTTGCTGGCGTTTTTGATTACCTTCGAAGTGCAATCCGAACTCGACCTCCGCCACGCTCACAACGGAGACCAGACACTGTGCGTCTCCCGTCACCTCCCATCGTTCCAAAGCCCGGACAACAGGCTGACGCCGCAGCGGTTGTGAATAAACCGAAGTATCCAGCAAATACGCAGGCATGGTCAATCCTCCAGCGGGTTAGATTTCGGGCGACTGCGAAGCTGGCGGACGTCGGGAAAATCCGGCTCATCTTCACCATCCGGGTGATCGTTTTCCCACTGCATCCAAGAAGAGAGGATGCCTTGTCGTTCCCCGTCCGCATCAGGTGAAACCGGGGTCACCAACACCCATGGCTTGCCACGCTTGCTCACCATGGTCGGTTGGCCAGTGCGCAGAACTTCGTCGCACAAGGCAGTAAAGTGCGTTTTCGCTTCAAAAATGCCTATCGTTTTCATAGCACCAACCAACCATACAGTTAGTTGGTTGTCAATTTATAAAATGATGGACCGCTGAATTCATTCGGCCACGCGAAGCGGGAATGGGATTCGTGAGTTACTGGCCGGACGAATTCAGCGGTCCGCATTTTCAGGACCCGTGGGCGACGCGCAGTTTCCGCAGATCGAAGATGGCGTATGCGGCGACGACGATGAAGCAGACGAACGGCACGATGTAGGATGCGTTGGCACTGACGGTATCGATGATGCGCGCTTGGACGAGCGGGAAGAGGGCGCCTCCGAGAATGGCCATGACGAGACCGGCGGCGCCGATCTTGGTATCTTCGCCCAGTCCCTGCAGTGCGATTCCGTAGATGGTCGGGAACATCAGCGACATGCATGCGGAGATGCCGACGATGGCCCAAAGGCCGCTCAACCCGGGGAAGGTGATTGCGTAAAGTGCGAGCGCGGCGGCCAGGCCGGACATCACGACGAGCATCGCGCTCGGGCGGATCATCCGCATGAGGGCGGTGCAGATGAAGCGGAACACGAGGAAAATGATGATGGAGGCTTGCAGGTACCAGCCTGCGGTTTCCTCGGTGAAATCGAGCACGAGGGTGGCGTATTGGATCAGGAACGTCCAAACGCAGATTTGCGCGGCGACGTAGAAAAACTGCGCGACCACTCCGAAAGCGTAGTGGCTGTTGCGGAAAAGCCGGCGAAGGGTCGGGAAAAAATCGATGTGTTTGGAAGCATCGGACGCAGCGGGCATGCGGGTGAACGCGATGGCAAGCCAGAAGACAAGAAGGACGCAGGCCATCGTCACATACGGCCCCATCACCGCCGACAACTCGGCGCGCTGGATTGCTTCAAGCGCGGCGGGATCGGTGGAAGCCAGCACTTCGCGTTCCGCATCGGTGGCGGGGTTCACTTTTGGCAGGATGAAAGTGGCGGCAAGAAAAACGCCGATGTTCGAGCCAATCGGGTTGAAGGACTGGGCGAGGTTAAGGCGCTGGGTGGCGGTGCGTTCGTCGCCAAGCGAGATGATGTAGGGATTGCAGCTTGTTTCGAGAATCGAGAGGCCGCTGGCGAGAATGTAAATCGCGAGCAGGAAGTGGACATAGGTCATCGTCTGGCTCGCCGGGTAAAACAAGAGGGCACCGAGGATGAACAGCCCGAGACCTGTCAGGACGCCGGTTTTGTATGAGAAGCGCTTGATGATGAGGGCCGCGGGCAGGGCGAGGCAGAAATACGCGCCGTAAAAGGAAAATTGGACGAGGGCGCCTTGCAGGTTCGTCATGCTGAAGATCCGGCTGAACACCTTGACGAGCGGATCCGTCATGTTGTTCGCCGCACCCCACGCCGCGAAGCAGGTGGTGAGCAGGATGAAAGCGAAAAGATATTGCCTGGGAACGACGGGTGGTTTGTCAGTGGACATGGGGTTTTCGGATTTGGGTTTACTTCACGGGCGTGACGCCTTTTTTAAGGAGAATGTTGCCGTAGATCGCCGTTTCCCCGGTGAGGACCACGGCGAATGCGTTTTGCGCGCGGGCGTAGAACGCGAATCGGTCGATGCGCACGGGTGCTTTGGCTAGCGGAGCATGGCGGTGGACGACATCCATGTATCGGGCCTCGACCGCAGGATCGAGGTGATCCCCATCGACTGGGGCCATCATCACGAGCGGAGCGGCGTAGGAATCCAACTCGAAGAGCGGCAGCGTGCCATCGAGCAGAGTTGCGATGCTGATCCCATCCGCGCGCAACACGCGCAGGTTGGTGGAATGCGCGGGGAAATGCGCGTCCGCGAAAACGATCTCGTCGCCATGCCCCATCTCGGCGAGCGCCTTGAGAAGATCCGGGCTGATGCAGGGGTGGATGCCTTTGAGCATGGTGGGAGGTCAGCGGTGGGTTTTGCCGTAGAGTGGACCGAAATTCGCGCAAGCGCGGAAATCCGCCCCTTCGAGATCGGCGGTGCCGAAGGCGGTCCATGCGCTCGGCCGGAAAACGCGCTCCTCGCCGACGTTGTGCATGTAGACCGGGATCCGCAGCATCGATGCCAGGGTGATCAATTCGTGGCCGATGTGGCCATAACTAATCGTCCCATGGTTCGCGCCCCACGCGTTCATCACCGAATAGACATCGCGGAACGCGCCTTGACCGGTGAGATTTGGTGCAAACCAATGCGACGGCCACGTCGGGTTCGTGCGCTCCTCTAGCGGCAGGTAAATCTCGGGCGGCAGGTCGACGAATTCGCCCTCCGCGATTTGCAACGCGGGGCCGAGACCTTTCACCATGTTCATGCGGAACATCGTGACCGGCATGTTGGCGCGCGTGCCGTATGCCGAGGAGAATCCGCCGCCGCGGAAGTATTCGTAAATCGCCGGTGGCCACGTCGTGGCATCCAGGCAGGCCTTGGCTTCCTTGGGGGTGATTTCCCAGAATGGCTTCATCACCGGCTTGCCATCGCGCATTTGCTTGCCGCAGCCATCAAGCGTGGCGGCACCAGAGTTGATCAAATGGAGCAGTCCGTTGGCGGCCGCGCCGTCCAGCGCCTTGCCGGTGACGCGTTTGACGGCGTCCGGGCTCCAGTAGGTGCGGACGTCGGCAAAAATCTGCGCGGTATCGGTGAGCAAGTGACCAAGCAGCATGCCGATGCCATTGAGCGCATCGTTTTCGGTAGCGACCAAAAGCGGCTCGCGGATGCCATTCCAATCGAACGACGAGCTGAGAATCGCCTCAAGGAAATCGCCATTCGGGTAATGGTCGGTCCAGTGCCGTTGGCCTTGGAAGCCGGCCAGGATCGCGTTGTGTCCGAGCGCCTCTTCGCCAAATCCCAACTGCTTGAGGCGCGGGTTGCCGATCATCAGGTCGCGCACGATCATCGCGGATTTCACCACGAACTCCCACTCCCAGTCCTTGCGCTTCCGCGTGCGCGGCTTGCCGTTGGTGTCCTTGCCTTCGGGGCAGTTTTTTTTCACCCACGCCAGTGCGCGCTTGAATTCCTCGGGGTCGTAGATCTTCTCCTCGATGCGGCGGACGATCTCCGTCATGTCCACGCATTCGACGCGCATGCCGAAGGTGTCCTCAAACAGGTTGTGATCGACGATCGAGCCGGCGATGCCCATCGAAACGCCGCCGACCGAGAGGTAGGATTTCCCCCGCATCGTCGAAACCGCGAGGCCCGCCTTGATGAAGTTCAGGATTTTCCCGCGGACATCCTCGGGAATCCGGGTGTCTCCGATGTTCTGCACATCGCGCCCGTAGATGGTGAACGCCGGCAGGCCCTTCTGGGTGTGGGCCGCGCTCACCGCTGCCAGATAGACCGCGCCCGGGCGCTCGGTGCCGTTGAATCCCCACACCGCCTTGGGCACCGTCGGGTCCATGTCCATCGTCTCCGAACCATAGCACCAGCACGGCGTCACGGTGAGCGAGACGCCCACTCCTTCCTGGCGGAATTTCTCCGCCGCCATCGCGGCTTCGGCCACGCCACCGATGCAGCGGTCTGCGATCACACACTCGACGGGCAGGCCGTTCGAATGCCGCAAATTCGTTTCGATCAGTTTGGCGACGTTTTTCGCCATCGTCATGGTGGTTTTCTCCAACGACTCGCGCACCCCTTGAAGGCGGCCATCGATGGTGGGACGGATGCCGACTTTCGGCATCGCTCCGATGAGGCGGTTGACGGGCGGGTTCACTTTCAACGTCGATGACGAAGGGGTGCTTTTCATGGGATCGGGAATCAGGGACTCGGAAACGCGAATCTGACAAGATCGCCCGCACAAGGCAACTGCTTTGAGGGATCCACCGGGTCATCCTGATTTGCTGGGAAAACATCCAACTGTTTCCGCAACCTTGGATTTTTTGCCTGAATCGCGGGCAGGCTTGCGGGGTGAAGCATCACGCGAACCATTTCCACGCAAGCGCCGCAGCGCTTCAGCAGAGGCGGCGCTCAGGCAGGAGCTTGCGCGGGTTGAGGCCATGACTCTTGAAGAGCGCGTGCTGGCGGCGCTTTCTCTGAAGAAGCGGTTTGATTGGGTGCCGAGAACGACTGGAGGAAAGTGATTTATGGAGGCGTCAACCACCAACCTTGAGGTGGGCGATGATGGCCTTCACGAGGCCTGGAATATCGTGCTGGGTGGCCTCGATGGCGGGCGGATGGCCGTGTTCGGTGAGGGTTTTCCCCGTAACAGGGCCAATGCTGGCGGCAAGGCAGCCTTCAGGCCACGGAATGTCCATGTCGAAGAAATGATCGACGGTGGAGCTGGAGGTGAAGGTGATGATGTCGGCACCTTCCTCGCGGATGCGGGCGGCGGCTCCGGTGGGGTCTTCGGTCTCGGCGACGGTGCGGTAGGCGATGCATTCGTCGATAATGGCCCCCATGGCGGAGAGCTCGGTGGAGAGCACGTCGCGGGTTTCCTCCGCTTTGATCCAGAGCAGGGTCTGGTTTTCGACGGATTCCTTTTTGAATGCGTCGATCAGGCCTTCGGCGACGTAGCGCTCGGGCAGAAGATCGACGGTGAAGCGGTATTCGTTGATCTTGGCGGCAGTGCCGGGGCCGATGGCGGCGATGCGCGGGTTGCCGAGGCTGCGGGCGTCGCTGTATGCGGAGAAAAACGCGTCGAAGAATCGCTCGACGCCGTTCGGGCTGGTGAAGATGAGCCAGTCGTAGGTGTGGGCCTCGGCGACCATGTGGGCGAATTCGAGGCGGTCTTTCGGCGGGTCGATGCGGATGGTAGGTAGCTCGACGACGTCGGCTCCGAGGTCGGTGAGTTGTTTGCTCAGCACCCCGGCTTGTTCGCGGGTGCGGGTGACGACGATGCGCTTGCCGAAGAGCGGGCGTTTTTCGAACCAGTTGATTTTTTCGCGTTCGCGGACGACGTCGCCGATCACGGCCACGGCGGGTGAGGAAAATCCGGTTTCTTCGGCGATGGCAGCGATGGTTTCGAGGGTGCCTGTGATGGTTTTCTGCGAGCCGGTGGTCGCCCAACGGGTGAGGGCGATCGGGGTGGCGGGATCGGAGCCGTGTCCGATGAGCGTGTTGGTGATTTCACCGAGGCGGGCGACGCCCATGAGGAAGACCTTGGTGCCGGGGGTTTTGGCAAGCAGCGCGTAATCAACGGTGGACGGGCCTTTGGTGGGATCCTCGTGGCCAGTGAAGATGGTGAGCATCGTATTGTGATCGCGATGCGTGACGGGGATGCCTGCGTATGCGGGGCCGGCGATGGCCGAGCTGATGCCGGGGACGATCTCGAAGGGCACACCAGCGGCTGCCAGCTCGGCGGCCTCTTCTCCGCCGCGACCGAAGATCATCGGATCGCCGCCTTTGAGGCGAACGACACGTTTGCCCGCCTGGGTGCGATCGACGATGAGGGCGTTGATTTCCTCCTGCGGCATGGTGTGCTTTTTCGCGCGTTTGCCGACGTCGATGCGCTCACAGTGGGCGGGGGCCCAGCGCAGGATTTCCGGATTGGCGAGGGCGTCGAAGACGAGCACGTCTGCCATCTCGACGCATTCCCGGGCGCGGAGGGTGACGAGGCCGATGTCGCCTGGGCCGGCGCCGACGAGATAACAAATTCCGGAATTTTTCATGCGAGGGATTGGTAGAGGGTGGTGGCGATAGCGATGGGATCGTTGCCGCGGGCTTCGCTGTGGCGGGGTGCGCCTTCGCCTTCGGGGAAGACGCGGGCTTTGAGGTGAAGGTCGCCGTTTTCGAGGGTGGAAAACACCCCGACGGGGGTGTGACACCCACCATCTAACAGACGTAGAAATTCGCGTTCGGCGAGGATGCGGAGCCAGCTCGGTTCGTGGCGGATCGCCTTGCAGGCGGCACGGGCGGCCTCGTCGCCCGCGCGGATTTCGAGACCGATGGCACCCTGGCCTGCGGCGGGGTGGAAAGTGGTGGGGTCGAGGCGCCAAGCGAAGAGGCCGGGGTGGCCGGGGATTTCTTCGGGGACATCACCTGTGGGTTCGGCGGGCAAGAGACCGAGGCGGACGAGCCCGGCTTCGGCGAGGATGGCGGCGTCGCAGGCCTCTCCGGCGGCGACTTTGCGCAGGCGGGTGGGCACATTGCCTCGGAGGTCGCAGGTGTTGAGATCGGGCCGCCGGTAAGTGGTCTCGCGGGCGCGGCGCACGCTGCTGGTGCCAATGCGGGATCCGGCGGGGATGGCGTCAAGCGAATGGGTGGGTTCACGAGCGAGCCAGACATCACGCACGGCTGCGCGTTCGAGCACGGCAGCGAGTTCGAAGCGCTCGTCCAATACGGTAGGCAGGTCTTTGAGCGAGTGGACCGCGATATCGATCTCACCGGCGGCCAGCGCGTCTTCGATTTCCTTGATGAAGACGCCTTTGTCGAAGACGCCTTCGACTTTGGCGACGTTAGCGAGCGAGACATCGGTGCGGCGGTCGCCGGTCGTTTGAATGATGTTCCGGATCAACTCGATACCGGGAAATGCCGCTGCAAGCGCCGCTTCGGTGGCATCCGCCTGAGTGAGGGCAAGCTCGCTACCGCGCGTGCCAATGACGAGCTTTTGCGGATGGGATGGGGCGGTGGACATGGCGGGTGGGGATTGAATGCCACGGAGCCGGGGTTTCGCAAGCTTGGTGTCTTTTCAAAGTCCCGGGAGCCGCACCTTGGCAAGCTCGGCGTCGATAATCGATTCGCAGATCTCGATTTGCCGGCAGCGGCGGTGGCGGGCTTCTTCTGCGAGCTGCTCGAGGGTGTCGATGTCATAGAGATAGACCTCTTCGATTTTTCCACAGGCCGGATCGATGTCGCGGGGGACGGCAATGTCGATGAGGAAAAGCGGGCGATACTTGCGGATGCGACGCACCGCCTCGATGTGCGCGGGCAACACAACCGGATGCGGCGCACTGGTCGATGAAATGACGACATCCACGCCTGCAAGCACCCCGGTCCATTCGTCGAATTTTACCGCGCGGCCCCCCATTTCCCGGGCAAGTTCCTCGGCGCGATCGAACGACCGGT
The DNA here is from genome assembly GCA_047921195.1 of Luteolibacter sp. Lineage (GTDB taxonomy): Bacteria > Verrucomicrobiota > Verrucomicrobiia > Verrucomicrobiales > Akkermansiaceae > Luteolibacter. The sequence continues at coordinate 16,475 of JBLRWN010000053.1, forward strand.
TGGTCACGAAAACCGAACTGGCACCGCGCGAGACAAGCGCTTGGGCGGTCTGGCGGCTCATCTCCCCTGCCCCGACGACGCAGACGCGGCAGCCGGCGAGTTTGCCGAAAATCTTCTCCGCGAGCTCCACGGCGGCCCCAGCCACCGAGGTGGCACCCTCTTGGATTGCGGTATCAGTGCGCACTTTTTTGCCAATACTGAACGCGCGCTGGAACACACGATTGAGAACCGGGCCGGTCGTACCTGCATCGAGGGCACTCGCGTATGCCGCCTTCACCTGGCCGAAAATTTCGGTCTCACCGAGCACCATCGAATCGAGTCCTGCGGCGACGCGGCAGAGATGGCGGGCGGCTTCCGTGCTCTTTTTGTGGTAAAAATGCTCCTCCACGCCGTGTCCGGGATCGGCGAGCGCGGTAAGCCGGGTTTCGAGCGAAGCAAAGGCTTGCGCGGCGTTTTCCCCGGCAAGGTAATATTCCGTGCGGTTGCAGGTGGAGATCACGAGCCCCTCGCGAACCCCTTCCATCGCGACCAGTTCGGCAACATGCTCGGCTATTCTGTGCTCGGCCACGGCGAAGCGCTCGCGCACCTCGACAGGCGCGGTCCGGTGGTTCAGTCCCAAACAAAGCAGTTCCATCAGATGAATGCGAAAACCAGCAGCGAGGCGACGAACCCCAGTGAGGCACACCAGGAAAGCCGGCGCCCGGTGAGCCCCCGGGTTTGCTGGATGGTGATGAGCGCCGCGTAGCCGAGCCAAACGAGTGAAGCGACGATCAGATGCGCCGGAGAGCCGCTGCGAGACATCAGGATCCCCGCGACAATCCCGAGCGTCAGCAGCACCGCACCAAGCCAAAGCAGGCGTTGCAGCGAGACCAGAAGCTCGCGGGCGGGCGGCAGGTTGCGGAACAATCCGCCAGTGAGGTGGTGCTCCTTCAGCAAACGATCGAGCACGAGAAACATCACCCCTGCGACGGCCGCCAACGCCAGCGCGCCGTATGCCAGCACCGAAACAGCCGCATGGATCTCCCCCCAGAAGTTGTGCCCAGCAACGCGCTCAGGCTCCGCATCAAGCAAGCCCCCGAAGAGCGCCGCCGACTGGAAAATCACGACCACCGGCGCAGTAAAAACCCCGAGCAAAGAAATCCGGTATGCCGGACCTACAATCAGGTAAAACATCGTGAGCGACCACGCGAGAAAGACGAGAATTTCCCCGGTATCCCGCAAAGGACAGGCTCCACGCGCCTCGCCGCGTGCGGAGAGGAAGGCCAACTGGAAACCGAACACGCCGATCATCGTCACCAACGTCCACCGGCTGCGCGTGCCGTGCAGCACCGACCACAACCCCCATGCGCCGCCCGCCAGAGCGAACAACGTCGAGATGAGAAGATACCAGCGGTCCATGCGCCATCCATGCCCCTCGACGGCCTTTCGCGCAAGAGTGAATCACCGGTGCCGCCATTCACCTCACAATAATAATTTTCCTGGAAAATTATGATATCTTGCGGAGTCGTAGGTTCGGAGTTGCGGGTCGTGCTTGGCTGTGAATGGTTGTGCGCGCGCGAATCCATTTATGAGCACACCCACCACTCCACCCGTCGGCAGCGAATTGTTCCCGTTCGATCTTGTCCGGCCCGATCTGGAGAAGGTGGAAATTTCCATTCGCGAGCAGGTCCGTGGCTTTGATTCCGCAATCGAGCCCTACATCGCCTACATCTGCAACACCTCAGGCAAGCGGATCCGACCCGCGCTCGCGATCCTGATCGGCGGGGCGACCGGCGGCACCCATGAAGGACACCTGAAAATCGGCGTGATTCTCGAACTCATCCACATGGCGACGCTGGTGCACGACGACATCATCGACGGCGCCAATACCCGGCGGATGGTTCCCACCGCCAATGCGAAGTGGGGCAACGCGCTCTCGGTGCTTCTCGGTGACGCCTTGTTTTCCCACGCGCTCACCCTTGCCACCGACTTTGACAGCATCGAAATCTGCCGCAAGGTAGGTAATGCGGCCCGCGAGGTTTGCCAAGGCGAGATCATCCAGACACAGCGGCGCTTCGACATCACATTCACCAAGGCCGATTATTTCAAGGTCATCGAAATGAAAACCGGCGCGCTGTTCGCAGCGGCGTGCGGGCTTTCCGCTCAGGTTTCCGGCCTCGATGAATCCGCATGTGCGACCCTGCACGGGTTCGGCATGAAACTCGGCACCGCCTACCAGATTTACGACGACTGTCTCGACCTCGTCGGGGCCGAAGAGGTGATCGGCAAAACGCTCCGCACCGATCTGGTGAAGGGCAAGCTCACCCTGCCCATCCTCAACCTGATGGAGACCGCGAAACCCGCGCAACGCGACGCAATCGCCGACGCAATCGCCAACCAGCGCAACCTTGAGGCCGATGTGCTCGCGGGAAATCCCGAGTATGTCGATGCCGTCAATGCCGCCGCGCAGACCGGCCTCGATCTCCTCGAAGGTTGCCGCGCCGACCTCGAATTACTGCCACCGGGTCCGCACAGTGATGCCCTCCATCAGATCACATGGTTCCTCGCCGCGCTTCTTGAAAAATGCCGCGTCACCGCTGCAGAGTGATTCCCTCGCCGACACCGGATTTTTTCATGAAATACAAAACCATCCTCACCCACCCCGGAGGTGCACACAAAGACGAGTTCCTCGCCTGTTGCCTGCTGATTGCCGAGTCCGACGTCCCGATTGTGCGGCGCGAGCCGACTTCTGAAGACCTCGCCAACCCGGAGATTGCCGTCGTGGATGTGGGGGATCATCACCAGCCGGAGCTCGGAAATTTCGATCACCATCAATTCCCAGCGGATCACCCGCCGATCTGTTCGCTGAGCCTCGTGTTGATGCACCTCGGGATATATGAGGACGCCCGCACGTTCTGCGACTGGCTGGAGACCGCAGAGTGGTTCGACACCCGCGGACCGGTCGACACCGCGCGTTGGCTCGGCGCTGACCGCAGCATACTCTCAAAACTGCAATCCCCGGTGGACATCACCTTGATCCGCCGCTTCGCATTTTCCAAACAACTCCATCCCGGCGACACCCTCTGGCAGGTCATGCAATGGATCGGCCAGGACCTCGTAGGCTACCTGCGCGGCACGCGCGAACGCCTCGACTTCGTGGCCGCACACGCACTGACGTGGCAGGTGGCGCCGGGCAACACGGAGGATGACGTGCTTTTCATGCCGCGCACCGAGCCGATCCCGCAGGAACCCTCCGCCGGGCTGCCGCGCCACATCGAGACCCTGCCATGCGGTAAATCCATCACCGCGATGATCTATCCCGACCGCCGTGGTGGCGGATACGCCCTCGCCCGCCACAATGACCACCCGGCTTACGATTTCTCACGCATTGCCGATTGCCCCGACGTCCACTTCGCCCACGCCCGCGGCTTCGTGGCGAAGACCAGTGCGACAGATCCCGGACGCTTGCGAGAATTGCTCTTGCTGGCTAGGGCGTGATGAAGCGCTTCAAAATACCCCCGACAGGAATCGAACCTGTATCTAAAGTTTAGGAAACTCTTGTTCTATCCGTTGAACTACGGGGGCGTGGGGAAAAGATACGGAAATTGCCGGATTCGGACACAAAAAATTGCGGTCACAATCCGCGTTTCGGGGCACCGGGATCGCTCATGTGCGAGAGCAACCGCTGGTTGAACTCATCGGCCATGTTGTAGCCGAGGCGGCGGAGTTGTTGGTCGAGCGCGGCGATGGCGACCATGCGCGCGGTATCACGCCCGGGACCGACGGGCACCTCGACGTGCGGCACCTGCTGGCCGAGAATTTCGTAGGTTTTCGGTTGCAAACCAAGGCGGTCCACCTCGTTGAGGTCCGCATGCGAGCGCAGCGTCACCACCAGATCGAGCCGCTTGTCCGGCCGGATCGATGCGAGGCCGTAAAGATTGGCCACGTTGATAATTCCGATGCCGCGAATCTCCATGTAACCACGCGAAAGGTCCGGTGCGGTGGCGATCAACTCGCCGCCGACGTATTTAATGCGCACCATGTCATCGGCCACCAACGAGGCCCCCCGCTCCAACAGACCCACGGCGGTCTCGGATTTTCCCGATCCGCTTTTGCCGACGACCAGCACACCGATGCCACGCATGTCGACCATACACCCATGCACGGTGACGGTGGGGGCGAATTCATGCTCCAGCCGCAAGGTCGCGTTGTTGAGGAAATTCATCGTCACCTGCGAGGTCCCGAAAACCGGGATCCCGCGCTCGACGGAAACCGCCATCAGATCGGCATCCAGCACCGAGCCGCGCGCGACGACAATGCAGGGAATCCCCCGGTCACACATCCGGCGGAAACGGTCCGCGCGCATGCCATCGGGAAGTTTCCGCAGGTAGGACATCTCCGAATTCCCCAACACCTGCACACGTTTGCGGGCGAAATACGAAAAGAATCCCGCAAGCGCCAATCCCGGGCGGTTGATCGATGGCTCGCTGATCGGATTGTCAAAACCCACCTTCGCGCTCTGCAGGGAGAGCCCGAGCGCTTCCGCATGCCGGTCGTGGAATTGACCAACACTGATCGATGCAATGGATTTCACACGGGGAGGCATGCGGGTGATACAAGCAGGCTTTGCCCGCGACGGCACGCGAAAAACCTCAAGCGACGCGCACTTGAATTGCCACCCCAAAACCAAGGCGCTTGAAAAATTTGGATGATTCACGGGTGCTCTGCCTCTATCTCTTTTGCAGCACACACTCCGCCACTCGCACATGACCGCCAGATCCCTCCGCATTTCCCTCGCAATCCTCTGCCTTGCCGCTCCCGCTGGCGCACAGTTCGATTTCTCTTTTGGCGGAGGCAATGTCAAATCCGCCTCCCGTCTTGTGCCGGAAGTCACAACCTTCGCCCCCGGCGAGCGCTTCAGCGTGGCAATCGCACTCAAACACCCGGAGGGATGGCACAGCTACTACCTGAACTCCGGCGGCATCGAACTTCCGCTTGCGGTGGAATGGACCTTGCCCGCCGGCTTTTCCGCCGGGGAAATCCAATGGCCGGTACCAAAGGTGAAAGAGAGCTTTTTCGGGAAAAGCTTCATCTTCGAAAACGAGCCGGTTTTCCTGATCGATCTGACGGCCCCGGAAAACATCGCAACCGGCCGGGAATTCACCTTCACGGCGAATGCCTCATGGCAGATTTGCGAGGAAGCCTGCATCGATGAAAAGGCGGAGTTCACCTTCACACTGGAATCCGCAAGCGAGACGACCGCCGACCCCACGGCCACATCACTCTTCGCCCGCGCCCGCGCGGCCCAGCCCGTAATCTTTGATGGCTGGCGCATCCAAGCCGCTTCCAATGGCGGCGAGGTGATCCTCAAACTGGATGGCGGCGATCAGATCCCTGGCGATTTCATCCCCGTCGACTTCGTGCCCGACGTCCCATTCATCGCCTCCGTCAGCGATGGGGGTGCCATCGAAAAGCACGACTCCTCATGGGCACTCACCCTGCAACGCCAAACCCTCGACTTCCTCGACAACGAAATCCCTCAAGGCGAATCGCTTTCCGGCATCCTGATCGACGGCCAAGGTCGCGGAATCGCCATCCCCACGACGTCAATCGAGATGATCGCAAAGCCGCTGGAGTCGATTCCTTTTGCCAGTCTGCTCCCCATCCTCGGCGGCATGTTCCTCGGCGGGTTGATCTTGAACCTGATGCCCTGCGTTTTCCCCGTAATCGGCATCAAAATCATGGGCTTCGTCCAGCAAGCCGGTGAGGACCGCCGGAAGATCATCCTGCACGGGCTCGTCTTCACCCTCGGCGTGCTCGCATCATTCGCGGTCTTGGCCGGCATTCTTTTCGCCGTGCGCCAAGCCATCGGCGGCGACGCGGTCGGCTGGGGATACCAGCTTCAACAACCCTGGGTCGTGCTCTCATTGATGCTACTCATGTTCCTGCTCGCCATGAACCTCTACGGCATTTTCGAAATCGGCACCTCCGCCACCTCCGTCGGCGGCTCGCTGCAAATGAAACAAGGCATCGCCGGATCGTTCTTCTCCGGCGTGCTCGCCACCGTCGTCGCAACACCTTGCTCGGGGCCATTCCTCGGTGCCGCCATCGGCGCCGCCATCGGGCTGCCCGCCGTCCAGTTCTTTTCGGCATTCACCGCGATGGCGCTCGGCCTCGCCACACCTTATCTCGTGCTCTCGATCTTCCCGAAGCTCATCGACCTGCTTCCCCGCCCGGGCGCTTGGATGGAGAGCTTCAAACAGGCGATGTCGTTCCTGCTGTTCGCCACTGCAGGATATCTGCTCTGGGTCTACGCCGGGTTGATCGGCCTGGAATATCTTCTTAGCCCGGTGTTCGGCCTCAGCGCGGTGGCAATCGCCGCATGGATCTACGGCCGCTGGTGCCCGCCAAACCGAAAACCAAAAACCCGCCTCGCCGGCCTCGCATTTGCCATCACCTTCGCCGTCGGCGGAATCTGGTTGATCAAACCCCCGCAACCATCCGACCTCATCTGGCATGATTGGTCGCCGCAAAAAGTCGCCGAGCTCCACGCCGAAGGCCGCCCGGTGTTCATCGATTTCACCGCGCAATGGTGCGCCACATGCCAGGTGAACAAAAAAATCGCCTACACCAAGGAGGTCATCGCGCTGATGAACAACCGCGGGATCGTCGCCCTCCGCGCCGACAAAACCCGCCCCAACCCCGCCATCGACGCCCGCCTCGAGGAGCTCGGCCGCACCGCCATCCCCGTGAATGTCCTCCATCTCCCCGGCGAGGATCCCATCATCACCCCGGAAGTGCTTCGGCCCGCATACCTGATCGATTTGTTCAGTTCTGTCGGCAGCGAGTGACGACCCACATTTCCCGGCAGAACGAAAAAAGTGCTTTTCATCCGCCGTGCGTTGGTGTTGATTCCGCCCCCCGCGAGCCACTTCATCCAACTCGCCGTAGGTCCTCGGAAACGTCCGCCATGCGCGGCCGTCGGCACGCTCGCCCGAGGGAAACCCGGCAACCAGATAACACCATGTCAGAAATCAAACTTGCTCGTTTCGAGCTCCCGAACCGTCTCCTCCGCGTCGAGGAAACCGCCACCGACACCTACGCCCAATTCGTCGCCGAACCATTCGAGCGCGGATACGGCCACACCATCGGCAACTCGCTCCGCCGCGTCCTGCTCTCCTCGCTTGAGGGTGCCTCCATCACTTCCGTCCGGATTTCCGGCGTGCAGCACGAATTCTCCAGCCTTCCCGGCGTCGTTGAGGACGTCACCAACATCGTCCTTAACCTCAAAAAGGTCAAATTCACCCACAACGACAAGGAACCACGCATCCTCTCGATCAAGGTCGAAAAAGAAGGCATCGTCACCGCCGCCGACATCCAGGAAGACAACATCTACTCCGTCGTCAACAAGGACCAGATCATCTGCACACTCGACCGCAAGGTGAAGTTCGATTGCGAATTCGAAATCCGCGTCGGCCGCGGCTTCGCCACCGGCGATGAAAACAAGCGCAAGGACCAGCCGATCGGCGTCATCGCCATCGACTCGATCTTCTCCCCGGTCACCCGCGTCAAATACTCGGTCGACAGCGCCCGCGTCGGCCAAATGACCGACTACGACAAACTCACCCTCGACATCTGGACCGACGGCCGCCTCACCCCGCAGGACGCCCTGCTTCAGGCTTCCGCCATCCTCCGCCACCACCTCGATGTCTTCGTCAACTACGACGAGAACGCCATCGAGTTCGAGGACGCACCCGCTGAAGCCTCCGAGGAAAACGCCGCGCTCAAAAAACTCCTCGCG
>JBLRWN010000054.1:0-23072 GCA_047921195.1 Luteolibacter sp.
GCTGGCGCGGAAAAATCTCGAGCCCATGCCTGAAGGAGATGCCCGCGCACTCGCCCGCCGCGCCTCGCTCGACCTGACCGGCCTGCTGCCCGACGCCGCGGCGGTCGAATCCTTCGCTGCGAATCCCAGTGACGAGGCATTTCTGGCCTTCATCAACACGCTTTTCAACACCACCGCCTATGCCGAACACCGGGCGCGATTTTGGCTGGATTACGCGCGCTATGCCGACACCCACGGCCTCCACTTCGACAACTACCGGTCGATCTGGCCCTACCGCGACTACGTGATCCGCTCGTTCGCGGCCAACAAGCCATACGACCGGTTCGTTCGCGAACAACTCGCCGGCGACCTGCTTCCCGCCGACGACGCGGATGCACTCATCGCCACCGGCTACATTCGCAGCAATGTGACGACCAATGAGGGCGGAACCATCGTCGAAGAGGTGCATGCAGACAACACGCGTGACCGGACCGAGGCCTTCGGAGCCACGTTTCTCGGGCTCACCGTCGGCTGTGCGGCATGTCACGACCACAAGTTCGATCCCGTCTCGATGGATGAGTTTTTCTCACTCGCCGCGTTCTTCCACAACACCGCGGAAAACGTCGGCGATCAGAACCGCAGGGATCCCCCACCCGTACTTCGGCTTCCGGATGACGAAACGAAGCGCACCGAGCTGGATGCCGCGGTGGCCGAGCGCTCGCGCTTGATCGCCACACTCGAGACCCTGCGGGGCGACGCCCATCAGCGATTTGCCAAATGGCTTACCGCCGGAAACCGCCCGCAATCCGTATCAAGCGAGTCCCTCGAGCTCCACCTGCCGCTCGGCGAAGGCGCGGGCGACATCATCCGCAACCATGCGCCCGGCACCGCCGGTGCCAGCGAATGGAAGGTGGAAACCAACCCGCCTGTCTGGGGCGAATACGTGTGGCTCCATCCATCGATGCGCATGGACATTCGCAGCGACATCCTCATCGCCGACCACGGCGACTTCGAGGCGGACGAAAGCTTTTCTATCGGCCTCTGGGCGCGTCCGCGCCAGAACATCAGCGGGCGATCGATCGGCAACGGCACCCTCATCGCCCGGGCCAGCGGCAGCAAGGACAACCCGCGCGGATGGGATCTCTCGATCCAGGGCAACAAATTGGTCGCTCAGCTCATCGACGAACCGGAAAAGGCAATCCACGTCGAGACCGATGGCATTGACCGCCAGGAGTGGGCGCACCTCGGCATGACGTATGACGGCTCCGGCACCGCCGCAGGCGTCCGCCTTTTCATCAACGGCCGCCCGCGAGAAGCCAAGATCTTCCGCGACACCCTCGGAGACGGGCCCACGATCCGCAACGACCTGCCGCTCACCCTTGGCCAGCGTTACGGCGGCAACCGCTTCAGCGAACTCGCACTCCAGGAAGTGAAAATTTTCCGCCGCGCGCTCGACGAAGCCGAATTCGCACGCCTGCCATTCGAGCAACACGCCGCCGCCACCCTAACTGCCAATCCCGACCCGGCGTCTTGGAACGCATGGCAGCGTCACTTCGCGCTCGACCGGTTTTACCTCAAACATCACGACCCGGAAGCGATCGAATTGCGCGGAAAAATCGCCGGCCTCGACCGCAGAATCGCACAGCTTGGCGACAAGGGCACCCCCACCCTGATCGCCCAATCGCGACCCGAACCTGCCTTCGCATGGAGGCTCGGCCGCGGCGAATACGCCAATCGCGAAAAACTCCTCGGACCCGATGTTCCGGCCATCCTCCCCACCCTGCCGGAAAACCCCATCCGCAGCCGCCTCGATCTGGCCGACTCCCTGTTTCACGAGGAGCACCCGCTGTTCGCACGCGTCACCGTCAACCGTATCTGGCAGGAGGTCTTCGGGGTCGCCTTGGTCGACACCCCCGACGACTTCGGCATCATGGGCACGCGTCCGACCCACCCCGAACTACTCGACTGGCTCGCCGTCGAGTTTCGCGAATCCGGCTGGGACCTGCATCACATGTATCGACTGCTGCTGACATCCCACACCTACCGCCAATCGCAGCAGATTCGGGAGGATGCGCGCGCCATCGACCCCGACAACCGGCTGCTCTCGCGCGCCCCGCGCTTCCGCATGGACGCCGAAATGCTTCGCGACACCGCGCTCCAGGCATCCGGCCTGCTCGTCGACCGCGTCGGCGGCCCGTCGGTGAAGCCCTATCAGCCCGACGGCATCTGGGATGCCGTTGCCATGCCCGAGTCCGACACCAAGAAATACAAGGCCGACAGTGGCGAAAACCTCTACCGACGCTCACTTTACACGTTCTGGAAACGCGCCGCACCACCCGCCTCGCTGGAAACCTTCGACGCCGAGGCCCGCGAAAGCGTCTGCGTCGGTCGCGCCCGCACCAACACCCCGCTTCAAGCGCTCGTCTCAATGAACGACCCGCAGTTCTTCGAGGCCGCGCGCCTGTTAGGCGATCGCGCCATCCAGCACTCCGCTGATGGCGACAGCCGCCTCCAGTTCATTGCCCGCACCCTGCTTGCGCGCGAGCTCGATGCACGCGAGCTCGATGCCCTGCGCGAGCGCCACGCGATTTTCCTCGCCCACTACACGGAGCACCCGGAAGACGCACGCGCCGTGCTCACCACCGGCGAATTCCCCGCCAACCCCGAAGTCGAGCCGACCGAAGCCGCAACCTGGACGATGCTTTCGAACCTGATGCTCAACCTTGATGAATCCCTGGTAAAATAGAAAATCCAGGATTGCCATCCCGCCAAAAAGTTTGATATTCATTGCCTACTTCAAGAAAACGTCTGTCAAAAACCCATGGCATCATCGGCATCCCTACCCCTATGCATCCTGCGCGCTCTGGCCCGCAGGTCATGGTTGAAATGCGCGCTTCTTTTCGCACTGATCACCCAGCCCGTTGCCGCGAACCCGAATGGTTGGGGATGGGAAACGAAAAAAATCGATGGCCGCGACCACGTCTCCGCCGACAGCATCATGCGGTTTTACAACTTCAAGAACGTCAGCCGCTCCGGCAAGATGCACATTCTGGAAAGCCCCGACCGCCCGCGGGTTGAGGTGAAACTCGAAATCGGCGGCCACACCTGCCTGATGAACAACGTCAAGTTCGTCTTCAGCCACCCGATAATCGAAGAGGACGGAAAAGTCTGGGTCTCGCGAGTGGATCTCTCAAAGTTGATCGACCCGGTTCTGCGCCCGAGCTACATCCCCCATGCTGGGGATTTCAACACCGTGATCCTCGACCCCGGCCACGGCGGCAAGGATCCAGGAGCCAAAAACAGTCTTGGCACCGAGGCGTTCTACAACCTCAAACTCTCCGGCCTCGCCAAGCGCAAGCTCGAAGCGCGCGGATTCCGCGTGGTGATGACGCGCTCTTCCGACCGCTTCCTCTCGCTCCAGGAACGCGTGGATTTCGCCAACAGCGTGAAGGAGTCGGCGGTTTTCATCAGCATCCACTTCAACGCCGGCGGCAGCCACGCGCGCGGCATCGAAACCTTCACGCTTTCGCCACCCGGCGTCTCGCATTACGGCCGCGGCCTGCGCGCCGATGATTTCCGCGCCCGCGCCGGCAATCAGCAGGATTCCGCCAACATCGCACTGGCCACCGCGCTGCATGGATCAGCTCTGACCCGCCTTGGGCAAAACACCTTTGATCGCGGCATCAAGCGCGCCCGCTTCAACGTGCTCTCAGGCGTCCGCCATCCCGCGGTCCTCTTCGAAGGCGGCTTCATGAGCCACCCCCACGAAGCAAGGCTGATTCATAACGAGCGCTACCAGGATGCGCTGGCCACCTCGATTGCCGATGCCGTCATCCGCTACCGCGCGGCGGTTTCGCGGAACCCGAATGCCGCCGCCCATCCACACCGAGCCCGGTGATTCGCTATTGGCAAACCACCTGAAGGGCGTCTCCCAGGCCTTTGATGACCGCCGTTTTGCAAGCGTCCCAACGCAACGGCCGCCCTTCGAGAAAATAGGCCGCGGCCACCTCCAGGCGGATCGGCAGATATCGATCCGCAGGAAATCCAGCGGCCAACTCGTGCACCAAGCCGGCGGGAATCCCGCCCGTCACGCACAACGAATCCAGGTGTTCGCGCCGAATCGCATCCGCCCAGGCCACCGCCACACGCCTCGCAAAGTCGGCACCTTCCGGAACCCGAAGCGTCACACGCCCGGCTTCCGATCCTATCACATGCACGAAGACATGCGTCACCACATCATGTCGCCGCAAATCCTCTTCAATGCGCTGGCGAAGTGTCGCCCGATATCCCTTCCACATGCGTTCGCTGAATCGCTCGCGGGATTGATCCGAAAGCTCATCGGCGTATTTGCCCCATCGCGTCTCCTCATCCGCTTCCAAATCGATCAACAATCGTGTGATTTCCCCGTGAACGAGCGGCGTCCGGAATGCCATTGCAAATCCCTGCGCCAGGTTCAGCGCCCCCGGCTCCCAACCTGCCTCCGAATGCAGTTCATCCTCACGCCCCTCGAAGATCGCCCGCTGCCCGCCAGGCACCGCACAAGTCGCATGTTCGCAACTCACCAGAATCGAACTCGTCATCCGCGGTTTCCTTTCACCCGGCAATCAAACCACACCTCGCCCCCCAAGCAAGCACGCGTTGTTCGGAATACCACGCGATGATCCCTTCACATCAGGCTCAACGTCAATTGTAGGTGCTCTGAAGGAGAGACGTCACTGCTTGACATTATCCAATTCTTGATTTAATAAACCCGCGCACTTCCGCACGATGCTTGGCCCAACCGAAAAACTCCGCTCCAGCGACATCCCCGTCACGGCCCAGCGCCTTGCGGTTTTGCGTGCGGTTTCCCAGCGGCCGCATGCGACGGCCGATGAGATTCTCGGCGACGTCCGCGCCGAGATCGGGGCGATTTCCCGCCAGGCGGTTTACAACGTGCTCGGCTTGTTTGCCGAGCGTGGCCTGCTGCGTCGCATCCAGCCCGCGGGCTCCCCTGCCCGATATGAAGACCGCACGGGCGACAACCACCACCATCTCGTCTGCCGAAATTGCGGGAAAACCGTGGATGTCGACTGCGCCGTGGGCCATGCTCCGTGCTTGCATGCCATCGACGACGCAGGCTTCCGCATCGACGAGGCGGAGGTCGTCTACTGGGGCATTTGCCCGGACTGCCAGAAACCGTGATTTTCCAACCCATCCAACCCATCCAACCCATCCAACTCATCCAACCCACAAACCAACACAACGTCATGTCCCAGGAATCGAAATGCCCGTTCGGCCACAGCGCCGCCGCCGTCACCGGAAACGCCTCCACCTCCAATGAGGATTGGTGGCCGAATCGCCTGAAAGTCGAATTGCTTGCCCAGCACTCCGATAAATCGAACCCGATGGAAGCCGATTTTGATTATGCCGCGGAATTCAAATCACTCGATTACGATGCGTTGAAAAAAGATCTCGCTGCGCTGATGGCCGAATCGCAGGACTGGTGGCCCGCCGACTTCGGCACCTACGCCGGCCTCTTCATCCGCATGGCATGGCACAGCGCCGGCACCTATCGCACCGGCGACGGCCGTGGGGGTGGTGGTCGCGGCCAGCAGCGCTTCGCGCCGCTCAACTCATGGCCGGACAACGGCAACCTCGACAAAGCCCGCCGCCTGCTCTGGCCGATCAAACAAAAATACGGCCGCAAGATTTCCTGGGCCGACCTCATGATCCTCGCCGGCAACGTCGCTCTCGAAACCTGCGGGTTCAAAACCTTCGGATTTGCCGGCGGCCGTGAGGACGTCTGGGAGCCCGATCAGGATGTTTATTGGGGCCGCGAAAGCGAATGGCTCGCCACCAGCGACAAACCGAACAGCCGCTATTCCGGTGATCGCGATTTGGAAAACCCGCTCGCTGCCGTGCAGATGGGCCTCATCTACGTGAACCCGGAAGGCCCCGACGGCAACCCCGACCCCATCGCCGCCGCCAAGGACATCCGCGAAACCTTCGCCCGCATGGCGATGAACGACGAGGAAACCGTGGCCCTCATCGCCGGTGGCCACACCCTCGGCAAGACCCACGGTGCGGGCCCCGCGGATCACGTCGGCCCCGAGCCCGAAGCCGCTCCACTCGAAGCCCAGGGCTTCGGATGGCTCAGCAGCTACAAATCCGGTAAAGGTGAAGACGCCATCACCAGCGGCCTCGAAGTCACTTGGACGCAAACACCGAGCAAGTGGTCCTACGCCTACCTCGAAAACCTCTTCAAATATGAATGGGAGCTGACCAAGAGCCCAGCCGGCGCGCACCAATGGGTCGCCAAGGACGCCCCCGAAGACATCCCCGACGCGTTCGACCCGAACAAAAAGCACCGTCCCACGATGCTCACCACCGACCTCTCGCTGCGTTTCGATCCGGCATACGAGAAGATCACCCGCCGTTTCCTCGAAAGCCCCGCCGAGTTTGACGATGCGTTTGCCCGCGCATGGTTCAAGCTCACCCACCGGGACATGGGGCCACGAGCCCGATACCTCGGCCCGGAAGTGCCCGCAGAGGAATTGATCTGGCAGGATCCCATCCCCGCCGCCGACCATGCCATCGTCGAGAGCGAAGACATCGAAGCCCTCAAGAAAAAGATCCTCGCCTCCGGCCTCACCGTTACCGAGCTGGTCTACACCGCCTGGTCATCCGCATCCACCTTCCGTGGCTCGGACAAGCGCGGCGGTGCCAACGGCGCGCGGATCCGCCTCGCTCCACAGAAATTCTGGGCAGTCAATCAACCCACACAGCTCGCCAAGGTGCTCAGCGCACTCGAAGCGATCCAGGCCGAGTTCCATGCCTCCGCCTCCGGCGGCAAAAAGATCTCGCTCGCCGATCTGATCGTCCTCGGCGGTTGTGCTGCGATCGAGCAAGCCGCATACGCGACCGGACATGACATCACCGTCCCCTTCACCCCGGGCCGCACCGATGCCACCCAGGAGCAGACCGATGTGGAATCGTTCTCCGTCCTCGAACCCATCGCCGACGGATTCCGCAACTACCTCAAAGGCCAATACACCGTGCCCGCCGAGGCCCTGCTGATCGACAAGGCGCAGTTGCTCACCCTCACCGCTCCGGAAATGACCGCCCTGATCGGCGGCATGCGCACGCTCAACTGCAACCATGATGGCACCGCATACGGCGTCCTCACCTCCCGCCCCGGCACACTGACGAACGACTTCTTCGTCAACCTGCTCGACATGGCCACCGAGTGGAAACCCGCCTCCCCCTGCGGCAATGCCTTCTCAGGCGTCGACCGCAAGACCGGCAAGGAGAAGTGGACCGCCACCCGAGTCGACCTCGTGTTCGGATCGAATTCCATCCTCCGCGCACTCGCCGAGGTCTACGCTTGTGCCGATGGTGAGGAAAAATTCCTCGCCGACTTCCTCGCCGCATGGACCAAGGTCATGAACCTCGACCGCTTCGATTTGAAATAATCCGGCATCCCGATGCCTGAACCAGACGCCGTCCTCTTCCCGAGGGGACGGCGTTTTTTTGTTCGTATTTCCCCCGGCACATCCCGATCACCGCACCGCCATGCGCTACAAAGCAACGACAAGGGCGATGAACAAACCGACCCAGACCAGCGCCATGGAGACCGCCCCGATCCAGCAACGGCCGCCCGAGAGGACTTGGGAGAAAATCCCGAATCCGTGTGCCAGAATACCTGCGAGAAACGCCATTGCGCCGATCCAGACCGATGCGTCGTCGTTTTCGATCACAAGCATGGTCACGACCACCACCATCATCAAGACGAGCATGGCGAAGGCCGCCCAACCGAACCTGTGGGCAAGCTCCTCGTGGGGGAAGTGGTGCAGCGTCCGGTTTCTCATCCAATCGCCCTGAGGTGGCTCCGCCGACATGTTGAGCGGCTTGGCTCCTTCCTTCGGTTGGTGGCTCGGTTGCCTGCGGCGTGGCGACTTGACCACGACATCTCCGGGGTCCGTCGGAGAAACAAACCTGCGGAAGTTCGGGCCAATGGGTCTCACGGCGATGGATGAAAGCGGGGCGGCAATGCGTCAGACATTCGCCTCGTCGGGCGTGCTCGACTCGGGATGGGTGGCGTCGAACGAAAGTGCTTCGGCTTCCTCCTTCTTGAGCACGCAGACCTTGTCGCCCGGTTTCACATCGCCGCGGAGCAGGGCCTCGGCCAGCGGGTCTTCGAGGAAGCGCTCGACGGAGCGACGCATCGGGCGTGCGCCGTATGCCGGATCGAATCCCTT
Organism: Luteolibacter sp.; assembly: GCA_047921195.1. Classification (GTDB taxonomy): domain Bacteria; phylum Verrucomicrobiota; class Verrucomicrobiia; order Verrucomicrobiales; family Akkermansiaceae; genus Luteolibacter. The sequence goes on from JBLRWN010000054.1 coordinate 8,217, forward strand.
TTCGCCAAGGAAATCGCGGGCCTCGGCGGTGAGCGTGAGGTCGATTTCCTTCTCGGCGAGTCGCTTGACGAGTTTGCGCACCTCGAGGTCGACAATTTGGTTGAGGTCGACTTTTTCGAGCATGTGGAAAACGACGAGTTCATCGAGACGGTTGAGGAACTCGGGTTTGAAGTGGCGTTTCGCCTCTTCGAGGATCTTGCCCTTCATGCCCTCGAAATCGGATTCATCCTCAGCCATGGCACCAAAGCCAAGCGACGTTTGCCGTTTGATGGTGGTGGCGCCGACGTTCGACGTCATGATGATGATGGTATTGCGGAAGTCGATCTTGCGGCCAAGCGAATCGGTGACGGTGCCTTCTTCAAGAATCTGCAGGAGCAGGTTCATCACATCCGGATGGGCTTTTTCGACCTCGTCGAAAAGGACGACCGAGTAGGGCCTGCGGCGGACGGCTTCGGAAAGCTGGCCGCCTTCCTCGTATCCGACGTATCCCGGCGGCGAGCCGATCAGGCGCGAGGAGGTGAATTTCTCCATGTATTCCGACATGTCGATCTGGATCAGCGAGTCGGCATCGCCAAACATGAACTCGGCGAGGTTGCGAGCAAGATAGGTCTTGCCGACGCCGGTGGGGCCGAGGAAGAGGAACGAGCCGATCGGGCGGCGCGGGTCCTTGAGATCGGCACGGGAACGGCGCAGTGCTTTTGAAATGGCGATGACCGCTTCGTTCTGGCCGATCACGCGGCCTTTCAACTCTTCCTCCATCTTGAGCAGCTTCTCGGTCTCCTTCTGCTCCATGCGCTGGAGCGGCACACCGGTCCATTTCGAAACCACGGTCATGATGTCGTCGTCACTGATGGTCACGACGGTCTCCTCGGACGATGCGCGCCAGTTTTTGAGGGTGTCTTCGAGTTCCTTCTTGGCGTTTTTCTCGTCATCACGGAGGGCGGCGGCCTTTTCAAAATCCTGTTCGGAAATGGCGCCGATCTTGTCACGATTGATCTGCTCGATCTTCGCCTCAAGCTCCTTGATCACCGGCGGACGGGTGAGCGTGCCGATGCGGCCGCGGGCGCCGGCCTCGTCGAGAATGTCGATCGCCTTGTCGGGCAGGTAGCGGGCGGTGAGATAGCGCGAGCTGAGCTTCACCGCCGCATCAATCGCGGCAGGCGTATATTTCGCCTTGTGGTGGCTTTCATATTTCTCCTGAAGCCCCTGAAGGATCTTGATGGCGTCCTCAACCGAGGGTTCCTCGACCTTTACTTGCTGGAAGCGGCGCTCGAGCGCGGAGTCCTTCTCGATGTATTTCCGGTATTCGTTGAGCGTGGTGGCACCGACGCACTGCAACTCACCGCGCGACAGCGCGGGCTTGATGATGTTCGACGCGTCCATCGCGCCTTCGGCCGACCCCGCGCCAACGATGGTGTGCAGCTCGTCGATGAAGAGGATGACGTTTTTGACTTTGCGGATCTCGTCCATCACCGCCTTGATGCGCTCCTCGAACTGGCCGCGGTATTTCGTGCCGGCGACCATCAGCGCAAGGTCGAGGGTGATCACCTTTTTGTCGCGGAGGATTTCAGGCACGTTGCCGGTGGCGATTTCCTGGGCGAGGCCTTCGACAATCGCAGTCTTGCCGACGCCGGCCTCCCCGATGAGCACCGGGTTGTTCTTGGTGCGGCGGCAGAGGATCTGGATGACGCGCTCGATCTCGGACTCGCGGCCGATCACCGGGTCGAGACCGTGTTCGCGGGCTACTTTCGTGAGGTCGCGCCCGAAGGCCTTGAGCGCAGGGGTTTTCACCTTCTCGGCATTGCCGCCGCCCGCGCCCGCCTTGGCCTCCTCGGCGGGGCCGCTTTCCTCTTCGAAATCCACATCGTCGTCATCGTCTTCGTCATCCTCATCCATGTCGTCCGGCGAGAAGTTCGGATCGATCTCGGCCAGGATCTCATTGCGGGTGCGCTGGATATCGACATCAAGGCGCTTGAGCACGCGCGCGGCAACACCCTCGCCTTCGCGAAGCAGGCCTAACAGAAGATGCTCGGTACCGACGTAGGAGTGGTTGAGGGATTTCGCCTCCTTGTTGGCAAGGGCGAGCACTTTCTTCACGCGCGGGGTGTAGGGAATGTTGCCCGGCGCGGATTGCGGCGGCCCGGTGCCCACTTCTTTCTCGACTTCCGCGCGCACGGAATCGAGCGCGAGCCCCATGCGCTCAAGCACGTTCACCGCCACGCCCTGGCCGAGCTTGATCAGGCCGAGCAGCAGGTGCTCCGTCCCGACATACGCGTGGTTGAAACGGTCGGCCTCCTTGCGGGCAAGCGCGAGGACCTGTTGGGCTCTGGGAGTGAAGTTGTTCATGCGGTGTCGGAAGGTTTCCTTAGTGGTTTCGTGCGCGTGGTTGTTGTGGCAATCCAAAGGATCTTTAGCCGGGGAATCAAGCGAATGCAACCGGACGGGTGCAATTTCGCATGATCCGCGCCTTGTGAAAGGCCTAAAACTTCCGGATCACGGTGTCATGGCAAAGTTTCGGGTCGGCGTCGGGATGGTCGGCATTGAAATGAAGACCGCGTGATTCCTTGCGGCGCAACGCGCTTTCAACAATCAGCCCGGCGACGGTGACAAGATTGCGGAGTTCGAGGATATCGGCATTGACGCGGTGGCCCCAGTAAAATTCGCGGACTTCGCGTTTCAGGTTGCGCAGGCGGGCGGCGGCGCGGCGAAGGCGGTTGTCCGTGCGGACAATCGAGACATAGTCCCACATCAGACGGCGGATTTCATCCCAATTGTGATAGATCACGACGAGTTCGTCGGGCTCCGCAGTGTCACCGTGCTCCCACTCGGGGATATCGGGCGCGTCGGGCACCGGCTTCGCGGGCGAATACAGGCGGAGGATTTCATCCAGCGCGCGGCGACCGAGGACGTTGCCCTCAAGCAGCGAGTTCGACGCCAGGCGGTTTGCCCCATGAAGCCCGGTGCAGGCGGCCTCGCCGATGGCGAAAAGCCCGCGCACCGCCGTCTTGCCACGATTGTCGGTAAGAATACCACCACATTGGTAGTGCGCGGCCGGCACCACCGGGATCGGCTGTTTTTCACAGTCGAGCCCGTATTTGAGCAGTGTCTCATAAATGTTGGGGAAGCGCTCTTTCATGAACCCGGCGGGCTTGTGGGTCACATCGAGAAACACACATGGCGCACCGGTGCGCTTGAGCTCGCGGTCGATCGCCCGGGCGACGATGTCGCGGGGCGCGAGCGAACCCCGCGCGTCGGTCTCCCGGGTGAAATCCTCGCCGCGCGCATTGATCAAAACCCCACCTTCGCCGCGCACCGCCTCACTCACCAGGAACGATCGCGCCTCTGGCCCGGCGGCCGCGGGATTGTAAAAACAAGTCGGGTGGAATTGGATGAACTCCATGTTGGCCACCGACGCACCCGCCCGCCAACCGAGCGCCACGCCGTCACCCGTCGCGGAGTCGGGATTGGTGGTGTAGAGGTAAACCTTGCCACATCCACCGGCCGCTAGGATCACCCGGTCGGCGCGAAACACCCGCACATCGCCCGTCGTCCGGTCGAGCACGTATGCGCCGAGCACGCGGTCATCCGATACGCCACCCAGCTTTCCGGTGGTGATCAGATCAACGCAGAAATGGTTTTCGAGCAGCTCGAGATTCGGCGTTTCGCGCGCCGCACGGGTCAGCGCCCCGGCGATTTCCTGGCCAGTGGTGTCCTTGGAGTGCAGAATGCGCCGGTGGGAATGCCCGCCTTCGCGCCCGAGCACGAAATGTCCGTCCGGATGACTGTCGAACTTCACGCCGTATCCGGTAAGGTCATCGATCGCGGCCGCTCCGTTCTCGACAACCATGCGGACGACCGATTCCCGGCACAGACCGGCACCGGCATCCAGCGTGTCGGCCACATGGCTTTCGCAGTTGTCGCCCGCATCGCGCATCGCTTCTGGCAGGACCGACGCAATGCCACCTTGGGCCCACGCGGTGTTGGATTCAGTGACGCTTCCCTTCGAAAGCACCACCACCTTGCCGTATTTGGCCGCACGAATCGCGAAAGACAAACCCGCGATCCCCGCGCCAATCACCAGAAAATCCGAAGTCATCTGGCCAGATACTGCATCGGATCCCCCGGTGGAAAAGGGAAAATATTCACCAATCACGGGCTTTAGCATTGCCGAGGGCGGGCAATCGGGCGTTTTCTCGAAGGCATGTTCAAGCCCGCCATCCAGGATTTGGCGAAACCCCAGTGGCTCGCCACGATCAAAGCGCTGAAAATCCGCGGCGGCATGCCGATCAGCCAACTCGCTGCGGAACTCGGCGTGAGCTACATGGCGGCCAAACAATACGGTGAGGACCTTACAAAGCTCGGTTACCTCGAACGCATCCGCACGCCACGGACGGCGGTCGGGCGCCCGGAGATTTTCTACCGCGCGGCCCCCAAAGCAGACACCCTGTTTCCCGAGGCAGACTTCGGATTCAGCATGGAGCTGCTCGAATCCAGCCGCCAACTTTTCGGCGACAACGCGCCGGACCGGCTGATTTACCAACATTTCGAGACACTGCGCGCGCGATGGAGCGCCGAACTCGCCCCATTTGCCGACCCGGTCGATCGCGTGAAGAAACTCGCCGCGCTGCGCACCACGGCCGGCGCAGTGTGCGTGTTCGATCCAGCCAGCGCTCCATGCCCGCGCTGGATCGAGCTCCACCAACCCCTGATGCCGCTTTTCCGCAAATACCCGCGCGCCGCCGCCATGGACCATCGATTGATCGGCGAACTGCTTGACACCCGTGTCGAGCGGGTGGAATGCGAAAAAGGCTCTGCGGCAGTGGAATTTTGGTTTCCGGACCTTGCAGCGGCCCATCCCGATTGAATGAAATTGCGGCGGTCCCGTCTCACATGGCAACCCCTTGATATTGCCATGATCCACCAACACACCATCGCCACCGTCGTTTCGACCATCATCCTCGGCATGGTTGCCTGCGACCGCCTGCCCACCGAGCGCATCGCCGAACTCGAAGCCGAGGCACAGCGGGCAAACGAACGCAGCATCGAGCTCGAAAGGGAATTGGAATCCATCCGGCTTGCCGAGGAGCGCGCCGCCATCGAACGCGAACGCCTCGATCTGCTCGAGCTTCGCCAAGACATCGAATCGGAAAACCTCGAACTTGCCGAAACCCAGGCCCGCGAGCTTGCCGATCGCGAGGCCGCGCTGATCGAACGCGAAAGACGCGCCCATGAAGAGGCCGACGCAATCGCCGCACGGCAAGCGGAACTCACCATGCGCGAAGACCTCCTCTCCGAGGAAGAATTGGCCCGCGCGGGCCGGCAGTCGATCGCTCCATCCGGTGTTGCATTCGACCGCGTGCGCGAACCGGTGGCCGACTTCGGTCTTTTCCACAACTCGCTCGATCCCTACGGCTCATGGTTTCACACACCGGATTACGGCTACGTCTGGCAACCCGCGGTGGTGCACCAGACCGGGTGGCGGCCCTACACCCGCGGACACTGGGTCTGCACCGACTACGGATGGACATGGATTTCCGAAGAACCCTTCGGCTGGGCCACTTACCACTACGGACGCTGGGCGCTGTTGCGAGGATACGGATGGATCTGGGTGCCGGGTCATGAATGGGCGCCCGCATGGGTCACATGGCGCGAGAGCGGTAGCCACATCGGCTGGGCTCCACTGCCACCCGAAACGCTCGCCTACCACCACCACCGCTGGGGTCCACGCGTGGAAATCACCTTCGGCATCGGACCGCTGTGGTTCAGTTTCATCGAATACCGCAACTTCGGCCGCCCGCACCGCAACCATTATCTGCCGGTGTCGCGCAACACCTACTTCATCAACAATACCACCAACATCACCAACATCTACGTTCAAAACAACGTGATCGTGAACGGTGGCCCGGAATACCGCGTCGCACGGCAACGCGCCGAACAGGACATCCCCTTTTATCGACTTGATTTCGACCAGCACGACCGCGAACGCACCAACACGAACGCCCGCATCCGCGGCAATCGCCTTGCCGTGCACGCACCGCAAATCGATGCCGACTGGAACGAATCACTCCGCCCGATAAAGGTCCGTGAGCGACTGGAAAACATCACCGTCGAGCGCGATCAACCGCTCGATCCCGCAGTCATCCAACATACCCGCAACGATCGCCAGGCACGCGCTGAACGCGCGGCTCGCATCGAGCGCGAATGGGGCGAGGGAACGCGCTTCGAAAAACACAGGCTTCAAACCCTCGAACAAAACCGCACCCGCCAGGAAAGCCGGAACCAAAGCCAGACGATCGAGGCAGATCCTCAGGATCAAGCAGTTCGTGCTCAACGCGACCCAGCGGAACATCAGCGCCGCGAAAATGCACAACGCGAGCAAGCCGAACGTCAGCGCCGCGAACAAGCCGAGCGCGCACAACGCGAGCAAGCCGAACGCACACAGCATGAGCGGACACAACGCGAGCAACTCAATCAGTTAGAACAAGCGCCAGGACGCCAAGCCGAGCGCACACGTCGAGAACAAACGGAACGCGCACAACGCGAACAAGCCGAACGCCAACGCCGCGAACAGACCGAACACGACCAACGCGAGCGGACACAACGCGAGCAACTCAATCAGTTAGAACAAGCGCCAGAACGCCAAGCCGAGCGCACACGTCGAGAACAAACGGAACGCGCACAACGCGAACAAGCCGAACGCCAACGCCGCGAACAGACCAAACGCGACCAACGCGAGCGGACACAACGCGAACAGGCACAACGCGAACAAGCCGAGCGCACCCAACGCGAGCAAGCCGAACGCCAACGCCGTGAACAGATCGAGCTCACTGAACGTGACCAAACCGAACGTCAGCGCCGTGAACAAGTCGAACGCACACAGCGTGAGCGGACACAACGCGAGCAAGCGCAACGCGAGCAAGCCGAGCGCCAACGCCGCGAACAGACCGAGCGCGCACAACGCGAGCAAGCCGAACGCCAACGCCGCGAACAGGCCGAACGCGCACAACGCGAACAAACCGAGCGTGCACAACGCGAACAAGCCGAGCGCTCACAACGCGAACAAACCGAGCGTGCACAACGCGAACAAGCCGAGCGCTCACAACGCGAACAAACCGAGCGCCAACGCCGCGAACAGGCCGAACGCGCACTACGCGAGCAAGCCGAACGCCAACGCCGCGAAGCCGAACGCCAACGCCGCGAAGCCGAACGCGCACAACGCGAACAAGCCGAGCGTACACAACGCGAACAAGCCGAGCGCTCACAACGCGAACAAACCGAACGTCAACGCCGCGAAGAGAGTGAGCGCGACCAAAATCAGGCCGGCAACAGCAGGAACCGCCGTACGCGCTGAAGACGAATAGAGGCATGCCCACTCGCGCCCCCGGAAACCTGCAACCTGAGACTCGGAATGGAACCGTCTATTTCCAGTGCCGCCGCCGGCATCCTCGCCTGCAAATGCAGAGGCAAGTCTCGCATCTGAAAATGGAGCCGCTGGTCGGATTCGAACCGACGACCTATTCATTACGAATGAATTGCTCTACCCCTGAGCTACAGCGGCGCGTTGCGAAGCGCATGGGTAGCAACTGCCCGGCCGCGATCAAGAGCAAAAAATCCGACGTTTCGTTCAGCGCACCCAGCGCCCGCGACCCAGTGGCATCTCCCCCTGGCCGACCGGCACATAGGTCGTCGCACCGGTATTACCTTCGAGCGCGACGCCGAGATGGCGTTTCCACACTTGGCTCATGCTCTCCCCGGTATGGCAGCCCCAGCTTTTGCAATATGCATTGCGGGCAAAGACATTCGAGCGGATCCGCTGGATGTCGCGTTCATGCAGCCATGAGGTCGAGGCGGCCATAATGTCACTTCCATAATCAAACATGAAGGCGTGCTTGTTTGAGTGGCCAAAGAAATCGAACGTCTGAATCGATCCGCGCGGGCGGTTGTTGATCGCGCGGATGAATTCACCGGTCGAGTTGAACCAAATCAAGGTCGCCCGCCGTTTCTCCGCCTGCATGGTGATCCAATCGGTATACGGCTTGTTGTCCTCGCGCCCGCGGGCGACGTAGGAGTCGCGATGCACCATCCACACGAGCTTTGCGTCCGGGCCATGCGCGGTGCGGATTTCAGCCATGCGGAGGGTCGATGCACGGATGAAGTTCGCCCACCAGCGGTCATGGCGGTCTTCCGGCACGCGGAGATCCTCCCAACGACGCAAACTCGGACCACCGGCCACGATCACATGCTCGGCCGCCGAGGCCAGCGCGGTAAAAACGAGGAAAATAGCAAGGATGGCGCGGAATATTTGCATCGACAGCAAAACTAGGACGGCGCGCGCCCATTTGAAAAGCCCGAAGCATCGCGAAATAAATCCATCTCCCAGCGATGCCTCAGCTTCGGAGAGAGTGTTTTCCAGAAATCGAAAAAACCGCGCTTTGCCATCGGGCGCAGGACGAGATCTTCTGGCCGATCACATAAGGCCAAACGCACCCCCGCATCCGCAAGCGCCTGATGGACCTCGGGCAAGACATCATCCAGCGGCCCCGGCTCCGGCCGCATCGCGACGATCTGCCGCAAACCGGCTCCGCCCGCCCACGTCACTATGGCGCGAGCAAGGTCCACAGGCGCATCCACATGGGCCACCACACGCCAGTGCCTCGCCGCACGACATGCCGCATCCGCCAAGGCGCACTCCAGCCATTCGGCTCGCAGCTTGGAATACCCATGCCTCCCCCACCCCCGCACATGGCCGGTAACCAAAACCGATCGCACATCCACCCCACTCAGCGACGAAACCTCCACCGCAAGATCCTCCTCATGCACCCAAAGTCCGGTCGGCAGACCGCCCACCCGGGCCGACTCCGGCAATTGCGGCACCAAGATTCCCTCGCGCGAAAGCTCAAGCGGAATCCGCGGATGCGGATTCTCAAAATCCGCCAGCGCGTCACCCATGCCTGTTAGGATTTCCGGAGCGAGATACTTTTCGAGATTCGCCCGCCGTGCGAGGTAGGTTTTCCCGGGCGTCTGCAATCCCGCAACCCACCGCCACGACAGCGTGTTCGACGCCGGATCGCCATCGAGCAAGTGGCCGAAGAAAAATGCCGCTTCCCATTGCCATGGCAGGACGGCCTGATGCACCCACCATGCTGCATACCACATCCGCGCGTGATTGTGCAGGTATCCAGTCTCCACCAACTCCCGGGTAAAATGGTCGATCAATCGGTTTCCCGAATCCCCCGCCATCACGGCAAGCGCCCTGATTCCCTCGCGGGTGTCCTCCACCGGCGCAGAGAAATCACAAAACTCGCGCCATACCTGCGGGCGCAGCGAAAGCCATGCCTTCCAATACCGCCGCCAATACACTTCCTGCACGAATTTCTCGACCCGCCCGAAACCATGCGCAGCCACCACCGCCTCCGCCACCTCATGCTCCAGCAACAACCGGTGCCGCAACAGCGGCGAAAGCCGCGAGACCGCAGGATGTCGCGGTATCACAAAATTCCGATCCCGTGCATACAACCTCGCCTGCGGGACAAATGACTCAAGCCGCAGCAACCCTGCCGCCCGCGTTGTCGGAAATTCCATCGCGGAAAATCCCACCTATGCACGCTTTGTCCAGAGGGAACATCCGGCTGCACACAAACCGCTGATACTTACTGGAAAAAGGAGCCACCACACTCATGGTGGATGAGAATGAAGAGCGAATGACAGAGCACCAAGCATCCACGCATTCGCATTCCATTCTCATGGCCGACAGTGTCGGCCCTCCGGCCTTATGAGCCAAATCCACAAGAAATCCGCGGGAAATTGAAACCGCTCTTGTCTGCCCGGCGAGTCGGCCCTTATTCTCCCCCAACCCGATTTGCGCGTGCCCGAAATTCCACCAGCCATCCATGTTTTAGGAGTCCTCCCCGCGCGCTGGGGCTCGACACGTTTCCCCGGCAAGCCGTTGCACATCATCGCCGGAAAACCCCTGATCCAACACGTCTGGGAACGCTGCAAGGCCTGCACCACCCTTCACGACCTCGTAGTCGCCACCGATGATGATCGCATTTTCGACGCCGTCCACGCATTCGGCGGCCGCGCCGTCATGACGTCTCCCCACCATCCCACCGGCACCGACCGCATCGCCGAGACGCTCGCCGCATTTCCTCAAGCCACCCACGTGGTCAACATCCAGGGCGACGAGCCGCTGATCGATCCGGCGCTCATCGACCAACTCGCCACCGCAATCGCCGCGCCCGCGGGCCCTGCAATGGCCACTGCAGCCAACCCGCTCGACCCCTCGGATCCGGTCGTCACCGACCCCAACGTCGTCAAGGTCGTCCGCGCGAAAAACGGGCTCGCCCTGTATTTCTCACGTTCACTCCTCCCCTATTTCCGCAATCCGGTGCCCGGCCTGCCGGTGCTCCGCCACAAGGGCATCTACGCATACCGCCGCGAGTTTCTCGAACAATTCGTCACTTGGCCACCCTCCCCACTCGAACAGGCCGAGTCGCTCGAACAACTCCGCGCCCTCGAAAACGGGGCCTCCATCCTCGTCATCGAAACCCACGACACCTCCCCCGGCGTCGACACCCCAGAACAAGCACGAGAAATCGAGACACTCCTTTCTAAAATCTGAAATCTGAAAACTCGCAAACTTCCCATGAAATACATCTTCGTCACCGGCGGCGTCGTCTCCTCACTCGGCAAGGGACTTGCCGCGGCATCCATTGGCACCCTCCTCGAACATCGCGGCCTCAAAACGCTGATGCAGAAGTTCGACCCCTACCTCAACGTCGACCCCGGCACCATGTCACCCTACCAGCACGGTGAGGTCTACGTCCTAGACGACGGCGCCGAGACCGACCTCGACCTCGGCCACTACGAGCGCTTCACCTCCGGCCGCCTGTCGCGCATGAACAACCTCACGTCCGGTCAGGTCTTCGACTCCGTCATCAAAAAAGAACGCCGCGGCGAATACCTCGGCAAAACCGTCCAGTTCATCCCGCACGTCACCGACGAGATCAAGGACCGCATGCACGCCGTCTCCAAGGCCAACCCGGACGTCGATGTGCTCATCACCGAAATCGGCGGCACCGTCGGCGATATGGAGGGCCTGCTTTTCATCGAGGCCCTGCGCCAGTTCGCGCTCGAAGTCGGCAAGGAAAACGTCTGCTTCATCCACGTCACCCTGCTCCCCTACATCAAGGCCGCCGGCGAGGCGAAAACCAAGCCGACCCAGCAATCCGTCGCTAAACTCCGCGAACTCGGCATCCAGCCGGACATCATCATCTGCCGCACCGAAACCGACCTCGACGAGGACAACCGCCGCAAGATCGCCATGTTCTGCAACGTCGAAAAAAAGAACGTCGTCGCCTTCCGCGACGTCGCTCATACCATTTACGAATGCCCGCTCGACCTGCGCCGCGACAAAATCGACCGCCTCGTCGTCGATAAGATCGGCCTCGGCCACACCCCGTCGCCCGCCTTGGAAGCATACGAAAAATTCGTCCACCGCGTGATCCATCCGAAACACAAAGTGACCATCGCCGTCGCCGGCAAATACATCGAACTGCAGGACGCCTACAAATCGATTTACGAATCCCTCATCCACGCCGGCGCCTTCCACGACACCAAGGTCAACATCGTCCGCATCGAGGCCGAAGCCATCGAGACCCATGGCGCAAAGGACGTGATCGGCCATGTCGATGGCATCCTCGTGCCCGGCGGATTCGGCGACCGCGGCATCGAAGGGAAAATCCTCGCCGCCAAATACGCCCGCGAAAACAAGATCCCGTATTTCGGCATCTGCCTCGGCATGCAGATCGCCACCATCGAATTCGCCCGCAACGTCTGCGGACTTGAAGGCGCGAACTCGACCGAGTTCGACAAGGCTACGCCCCACCCCGTGATCTGCCTGCAGGAGGAACAAAAGGGCGTCACCGACATGGGCGCCACCATGCGCCTCGGCTCCTGTGAATCGATCCTCTTTGCCGGAACCCGCTCGGCCGAACTCTACGGCAACAAGGACCGTATCCACGAACGCCACCGCCACCGCTACGAGTTCAACTCGGACTATCAGGACCCACTCCAGGAAAAAGGCCTCACCATCGCCGCCGTCTCCGCCAACGAAGGCCTCGTCGAAATCGTCGAAATCACCGATCACCCGTTCTACGTCGGAGCCCAGTTCCACCCCGAATTCCTCTCCAAACCCAACGCCCCCCACCCGCTCTTCTCAGGCTTCGTCGGCGCGGCCCTCAAAGTCTCCGAGGCGAATCAATAATCGCATCAATGACCGCAACCGTATCTATACCGGCTCACATGGGATCTATTTTCCCGCGTTAAGTCACAATCGAGCGCGTGACATTCCACTCGATTCGGCGCATGATACAGCCATGCGTGCTACCACGAAAGCGTTCACAATATCGACTACTCTCCTTACCCTGAATTCCGCGTTGCTGTCGGCGCAGGACTCCTTTTACAAAGATCCGCATGGCCTATTCTCCCTCAGGCCTTCCGCAGAGAATGCGGTGACAAATCTAACCCGCTTCGGCCCGGTCGGCCTGAGCATCGATTTACTGCAACCCGCATTCACCATCCGGATCAACGGAGTCGAACCCGGATCACCCGCCGATGCCACCGGCCAACTCAAATCCGGCATGCTCATCCAATCGGTCAACGGCGAGAAACTCGCAGACATCGACCCTCGGATCCAGATGGGCAATTGGATCACCCGGGCGGAAGCCACTGACGGCCGGCTTCTGCTGCGCGTTGCCGATGCTCCAGGCGGCGAGTCGCGCGAGGTGCTGGTTCAACTTCCCGTGCTCGGATCCTTCAGCGATACTTGGCCGCTCAACTGCGCGAAATCGGAGCAGATCGTGCGCAACTTCGCGGATTACCTCAAGCAACCCGGCTCCAACAAAGGATTTGCAAACATGGGTATGCTTTTTCTGCTCTCCACCGGCGATGAGTCGGACCTCGAATTCGTCGCGAATTGGGCACGCTCCATCAAAGACATCAGCTCGCTGGTCTGGCACATCGGTTACGGTGGGCTCGCAATTTGCGAATACTACCTGCGCACCGGCGATGCGGATGTGCTGCCGACGATCCAGAAAATGGCCGACCGACTCGTCGAATTGGAAAGCTTTGGAGGCTGGATCGGACGCGGGGCCATCGCCAACCTCAACTATGGCGGTGGAGGCGGCCACCTCAACGCCGCGGGCGTTCCGGGTGCAGCCACGCTGTTCCTCGCCCACGAATGCGGCACCAAAATCCCCGAAAACACCTTGCGGCGCGTGCTCGAACGGTTCTACCGATACTCCGGCCGTGGCAACGTCCCCTACGGCATGGGTAAACCCGAAGGCGGCTATACCGACAACGGAAAAAACGGTAAACTCGCCTTTGCCATGGCCGCCGCAGCCTCGCTCGACAAGCGCGGCGAGGAGTCGATCTACGCCCTTGCCCGCGACACCTCCGCGCAATTCAGCTTCTACAGCACCACCTACATGCTCCACGGCCATACCGGCGGCGGCATCGGCGAAATCTGGCGCAGCGCCGCAATGGGCCTGCTCCACGACAAGATGCCCAACCATTACCGCGAATTCATGGACAACCGCCGCTGGCACTACGAAATGTCCCGCCGGTTCGACGGAGCCTTCGCTATCCTCGGCGGAGATCGCTACGACAACGTCGAATGGGGCGCTGGATACGCCCTCACATTCACCGTGCCGCGCCGCACCCTGCGGCTCACTGGCGCAGCACCGTCCGAATTCTCCCGCCGCATCGTCCTGCCGGATCGCCCGTGGGGAACCCCGGAGGATGATGACTTCCAATCGACCGTTTCCGCGGTTTGCGGCAATGGCGAACCCGCCTCGATCCACCATGAGACACTCGCGGAACACTCCGGACTCCCCATGGTGCGCCTCCTCAACCAAGGCAACGCGGATGCCGACACCGTGCGGAAATACATCCTCCACCCGGATTACGTGATCCGCTCCATGGCGTCCCGCTCACTCCACCGCCATGATGCCGCGATGACCATGGAGTTCCTCACCTGCGACGACGCCCGCGTCCGCCGCGCAGCGCTGGAAGGGGTGAATCACCATCCCGAGAGCCTTCTCACCCGCCCGGTCTTCGACCGCGTCGTCACCATGATCCGGAATCCCGAAGAATCCTGGTTTGTCCAGGAAATGGCAATCCAGCTTCTCGGCAAAGCATCCCCGGATTGGATCGTCGAGGAAATTGACCTCATCCTGCCCTTCTTCAATCACGATGAATGGTGGTTCCATCATTCCGCGATCACCGCCATCACACCCGTCATCGCAGACGAACGGGTTTACCAAAAAGTCCTTCCTGCGCTAGGCGAGTTCCTCAAGTCGAACTACAAGTATTCCCTCTCCGCCCCCATGCGCTGGGGCAAGCTGCCTGAAAACATCCGCAACGCCCCTCCGCATGTGCAGGCCGTCGCGCGCGAAAGTCTCAAAGAGGCATACATGGGTTTTGTCAACTACGACCACCGGATCGACCAAGTGGTCAACACGGTGAACCCGATGATGCGCGAAGCCCTCGCCGAATCACTGGTGACGATCCCCGGCGGATACGACACACTCTATCAGATCGGCCGCCGCTTGCTCCCCGATCAGGAGCTGCCTTTCCGCGAAATGTTTCTTGCCGCCAAGCCCGAACAACTCAGCCCCGAACTGCGCGCAATCATCGACCTGGCGGTGGGTGACAACCTGATCCCGGAATATGTCGCGAAACATCGCGACATCCTACTCAAGGAAGCCGCCAGCGAGGATACTATTAATCCGGCATTTAAATACTAGCGATTTCTTATGCTGCATACGCAACACACGGATGCCTAAAGAGACTTTG
>JBLRWN010000055.1:0-23015 GCA_047921195.1 Luteolibacter sp.
CAGAAAGTCCAACAGGGGCATCCATTCCCCACCCCAAAAACCACCTTGAAAAATGTGCAATCTCAAATCTCAAATTTGAAACAGCAAGGCCCCCACCCCGCCCTCGGCATCGACCACGGCGACGCCCGCATCGGCCTCGCCGCCACCGACGACTTCGGCATCCTTGCCCATCCGGTCGAAACCGTGGACAACACCCGTGGCGAGCACGCCGCTATCCAACGTATCGCCGAAGTCGCCGCTATGCGCGGCATCCGCACCCTCGTCGTCGGCCTGCCCGTCCGTCTCGATGGCAGCGAAGGCAGCGCCGCCGCCAAAGTCCGCGCCTTCGCCTCGCGCCTCCAAACCCAAATCCCATCCATCCCCCTCGTCTTCAGCGACGAAACGCTCACCACTGCCGCCGCCACCGAAAAACTCCGCCAAGCTGGCCGCAAAACCCACCGCCACCGCGAAGTCATTGACCAAGCCGCCGCCGTCGAAATCCTAAACACCTGGATGGGAAATCCTTAACCCAAAATCATCCTCCACGTCGCCACCGCCATCCATCTCGGCATGGCAGGCTTGCTCACCTTCGACGATCGCCAAGGAACCCTTGCCGAAACCGAAGGACTCACCGTTCCGCTCTGAATAATGGTGTTTTTTAGACGAGCGATTCATCGTGAGTGCGTTCCAAGGAGCGGCGGACCTTCTCCGCCGATATGGATGGAAAGCCGATGTGAGGACATGACGGACCCTCTCATCGCCCATTCATTCACACGGCGCAGATGACTCGTCGCTCCTTGCAATTTTTTTCCTAACTCCGTTCACGAACTGGATCCCACCTGCAAACCAACCCACCCACTCGTCTTATCACTGGATAAAAAACTCCCTACCGGAACCACTACCTTGCCGGGCGAAAGTCGAGCAACAGCGGGCGGTGGTCGGAGGCGCTGCGCCATTCGCGGTCGTCGATCACGCGGGCGCTGTCGAGGTCCGCCTCGGCGCGGAGCGTCTCAGTAATGAATATATAGTCGATGCGCGAATAGACATCCTGATATCGCCAATGATGCGTCCACATCTGCCGGTTCGAATCGCGGGCAGGCACGGGGAACAACTGGCGCCCGAAGCCGAATGACCCGGCGATCAGCGTCACCACTTGGCTGCGGCGGGTGTCATTGAGGTCGCCGAAAACAACCAGCCGCGCGTCGGAATCCGCGTTGAGGATGGCGTCGATGTGACCACGCAGGCGGTGGGCCTCCTGGATGCGGAATTGAGCCTGATCGTATTGTGGGGTCTCGCGTTTCGATTTGAAATGCACACCGAGGAAGCGGAATTCGCGCCCGTCGGGCGTTGCCACGGTGGCGTCGAGGATGCCGCGCAGCATCTCAAACCGCCTCCCGCCAAGCCGAAACGCGGTGTCAGCCGAGGCGGATGCCGCGGTGATCGGGTAACGCGAAAGCAATCCAAGAGCGCGCACCGAATCACTGCCATGGTGGTGGTGCAGATGGGGCAGATCGACGCCCGCATCGCGCAGGCGGCTGCGGATTTCCGCCAGATCGTCGGGCGTGCCGATTTCCGACAGACCGAGCACGTCGGGCTGGTGGCGGGCGATCATCGTGATCAGCGCGGATTTCTCTTCGTCCGGCTTTGGCGCGTCCTCAAGCGTCCGGCCATCGACGTTGCGGCGCATCGACAACCAGTTCTCGACGTTGTGGCTGATGAACCGCAACGGCGCGCCCTCGGCATCTTGCGTCGGCGCTTCAGGAGCCTGAACCGCCCCGGATGCCCCAGCGGAAGCCGGTGGTGCGGCGTCGAGATCCCAATCAAACCGCGGCTTGTCCCGGCAACCGGTGAGCGCGAACACCGCCACCAACATCACCCATCCGATTCCGCGCAGCCGATCCATCATCATCACCATGCTCGAAATACCTCCACATTCCCACCCGCTTCTGCAAGCGGAATGTCGACGCAATGTCGCAGGTTGTTTCTTGTCACCTGTTGGAAATGTGCGAAGGGTGCGGCACCGGATTTCACGAAAATCACAAACCCGAACCCGATACCCACCATGCCAAAAGTCCGCTTCTCTGGAACCATCCTCGGCCCTGACGACCCGAACCGCGCGATGCGCGCCCATCTCATGCAGCTCCTCTACGCGGGCGGCTGGGATATTTACAACGCCAACGGCGACCAACGCATCACCCTCGCCAACATCGAGGGCAAGATCATCGAGTCGGATGCCTTTGTTTTCACACCGTCGGCAACGCTGGAGGACATGTTCAAGGCGGTGTCGATCTTCGTCGGCTACCAGACGCTCGACGAAAACCTCACCGGCAAGCCGACCGCCATCCTCAACACCGACGGCTCATGGGACCGGCTTTTCCAGGTGCTCGGATGGCTCCATCAAATGGGGACGATCAGCCAGAAATACGAGGAATTCCTCGTCTCGGTCGACTCCCCGGAAATCCTGCTCGATGCGCTGGCGAAATTGCGCGCCCAAGGCATCCCGGATGCCGGACGCGAACGCCACCACCAACTGGCCGGAGTCGCGGAATATGAAAACCCACCGCCGGCCGAACTGCTTGGCAACGTCTGCGTGTTTTGCTCCGCCACCCTGGAAACCCCCGCATACCTCGCCGATGGCGTCGCATTTGGCGCGGAACTCGCACACAACCAATTCGGCTGTGTGTCAGGCGCCGGAAAAACCGGCATCATGGGCGCGGTTGTCGCGGGCACCGCGAGTGCTGGCGGCTGGTCCGGTGGCTCGAACGTCCCGCACATCATCGAGCTCGAAGGCCTGCCCGAAGGGCTGTCGAGCTTCTGGCTGCGCCCGGACATCTACACCCGCATGGAGGTGATGATCGAGCGCTCGGACGCATTCGTGATTTTCCCTGGAGGCGCGGGAACTCTCCAGGAATTCCTCGCCCTCATGATCTTCAAACACCACGGCCACCCGCTGATGAAAAACAAACCTGTGGTGATCTACAACCGCCTCGACGAGAGCAAGGGCGAACGATTCTGGGATCCGCTCATCCACCACTTCAACGGACTCTGCACCGATTGTGATTTCACCGTGGCCGACACCCTCGATGAAATCCTGCCACTCGTCCGCAAAGGACTCGGGCACGCTCAGTAATGCAACTGGCTGAGCCGCAGCCGGTGACTCCAGATCGATTTACCGTCGATATCCACGATCTCGAAAATCACCTCGGGATCCTCCACCGTCGTGTCGAACCGGAGCATTGCGAACGTGTTGTTTTCATTGTGCCCAAAAAGCATCCCAGGACCGTCAACGAGCGGATGAGTGTGGTAGTTCGTCGGAATCGCACTCATGAAATCATAAAGCGCATACCCGTTTTCCCGATCGATCCGGCGGGCGTCGGAGCGGTGGCGGTCGCCGGAAATCAGGACGACGCCGTTGATTTCGTGCTCGTGCAGAAAATCGAAGATCGCATTGCGCTCGGCCAAAAAGCCGTCCCACTTGTCGAGCTTGTTGTGACCCTCGGTGGACCCTTCCGCCCACGGCACCGGCGAGGCGATCACGCGAAAGGTGGATTGGGATTTCCGCAATGTCTCCTTGAGCCACTCTAGCTGTGCCGCACCGAGCATCGACGGATGCTCGCTCTGCGCCGGGTGCGCCTTCGGAAACCGCCCGTTCGCCTCGCGGTAATAGCGGCCGTCGAGCATGATGAAATGGACGTCGCCAATGTGAAAATCGAACCACACCCCAGGTCGCGCGAATCCGCCGCCATAAGACGGGTTGTTCCAGTTCTCGGTGAAGATTTTCCAGACGTCGACTTTCCACGCCGGCTCATGCGTGGCCGGGCCCCCGAATGAATCGTCGATCCCGAAATCATGATCATCCCAGATCGAGTAAACCCCACGTCCACCGACGAGTTCACGCCACTCGGGTCGGCTGAAACGTCGGTAGTAACAAAAACGCTGGGTGAGGCTGTGCTCGGGGTCGTCGATGTAGACGTTGTCACCCAGCATCAACAGGGCGAGAGGATCTTGATCGCCAATCGTCCGCCACACCCGCTCGTGCTCGGGCGCGTATCCGGCGCATGCGGTGAAGGCGACTTGGAACTTCGATGCCTCGCCCGCCTCCGGGTGGGTGCGGAAGATCTTCTTCGGAATCTCCACATCCTCGCCATCGATGAGGACGCGATAACGGTGCACGGCATCCGCCATCAAACCATCCACACGGACGACGGTAGTGAAATCATTTGCGGCGGATGTCCTGCCCGCCGCGGATCTCAACTCCCCCGCCCCCTCGGCCATCACACGGATTTCCACATCCGCCTCCGTGGCGGTGCGCAACCAGAAAGAAGCCGCCTCGTGCGTCACATGACCCAGCATCGGCCCGTGAATCAGCCGCACCGGATGATCCGCCGTCCACCGCTTGAACTCCGGCGATTCGTGCAACACCTCGAAACCCTCGCGCGGACCCGCGATAATCCGCTCGATCGGCACACCACCCGCTACCGCCGCCCTTGCATGGACGAGCGCCTGTGCCGAATCGCCCTGCAGCGAGTGGTAAATCGCCAGCGTGTAGTGTGTCTCGGGAACCACCAATGTTCGGTAGCCATCACCTTTTTCCACGAGGGTTTTCCCCACGCGTGCATATGGCCCTTTTTGTCCACGCCAGAGCGACCCCGGTTCCTTAAAGAGTTTTTCCAGCCGCTCGCGCGCCAATTCCGAGCGGCCGTGTGTGAGATCGATCACCGCCTCGCGATGCCCGTCATGCTGCGCCGAACAATCGAACGAAAGAAATATGGAAAGGGCGAAAAAGAAGGGGATGCGGTAATTCATGGTTTTTTAGGGTTGCGCCATGGCATGCACGGCGGCTGTTTTTGGATGCAAAATGAACGCTCTGAACCGCCGGTTTTTTCAACAGAATGTCCTAGAGTGCGCACACGACCTGCTCGGTTGCGAGCTCGTCTGGGGCGAATGTAGCGGCCTGGTGGTCGAAACGGAAGCCTACGCCGAACACAATGACCCGGCATGCCACACGGCCACCCGACCAAGCGCCCGCAAATTCATCCACGACCACCCTCCGGGTAGTGCGTATGTCTACTTCAACTATGGCATGCACTGGATGCTCAACGTGCTCACCAAATCGTCAACCCACGGCAACGGCCTCATCCTGATCCGCGCGCTCCAGCCCACCGGCGGAATCGATGCCATGCAGGAACGCAGATCGGCAAAACTCCGCCGCGATCCCCCGTCACACGACCGCTGGCTCTGCTCCGGCCCCGCAAAACTCGCCGCCGCCCTCGCAATAACCGGCAAAGACCACGGACGCGACCTCTGCGCGAATCCCGCATTTGGATTCCGCAAAAAAACCAACACCAACCCGGATACCCTCGCCACACCCCGCATCGGCATCTCCAAAGCCATCGACTTCCCATGGCGATTCCACCTCGCTCACAACCCATACACCTCCCGCTAGCACTTTCGGTCAAACACCCAACTGCTCAAACACCCAAAATACCTAAAACACCCACCCCCCCAAAAAAAGACGCGTGCAAATGAGCACCGCGATTTCGATCGTACAGGTTATTGATGCGGCCGCATCAATAATCTGTACAATTGAGATGATCTAATGCGCATCATTTGAGAGAAAAAACGGCTACAATCGTTGATTTACATGCGCATTTTTTGACGGATTATCGATGCGGCCGCATCGATAATCCGTCAATTCCGCGAGCAATTGCAGTTGTTTTTGCGGCTCTTTTTCTTGGCGGTGGGATGGTGGGAAGGCGGGTGGTGGGAAGGCGGGTGTGTGGTGCGGCCGGTGGTGTGGCCGGTGGTGTGGCCGGTGGTGTGGCCGGTGGTGTGGCCGGTGGTGCGCCGGATGGAACGGCGGATGAGATATGCGAGTGCGATGAGCGCTACGACCGGGGCGGTCCATGTCTGCCAGTCTTGCATGATATGATGAATTAAAAGCCGAGCAGCGTGCCGGTTTGGTAGATGACGAGTGATGCGATTGCGGCGACGCCGGACATGAAGAGGAACTGGGCGGCGGCCCATTTCCATGATCGCGATTCGCGGGCACTAACAACCGTGGTGGGCAGGCATTGGAGGGCGTAGATGTAAAAGACGAGCAGCGAAATCACGCTGAGCGGGCGGAACATCGGCGTGCCATCGTCCCATGTTTCGGCGGCGAGGCGCTGGCGCAAACGCTCGCGTCCGACCGCTTCGTCATCGGCCTCGATGCGGAAGAGCTGGAACATCGAGGCATTGAAAACCTCGCGGGCAGCGAATGAGGTGAGGATTGCGGTGCCGGTGCGACCGTCGAATCCAAGCGGGCGCACGACCGGCTCGATCACCGAGCTGATCCGCCCCATGGCCGAGTGGGCGAGCTGGTCTGCGGCATCATCGCTAGGGGATTTCGGGTAAGTCGCGAGCGCCCAAAGGACGATCGAGATCCCCATGATCACCGTGCCGGCCTTGCGGAGGAACGCCCAACCACGGTCGACCATGTGGTGGAAAATGAATTTCCATTGCGGCGCGCGGTAGGGAGGGAGTTCAAGGGTGAAGTGGCGCGGTTGATCCTCCGGGCCGAGACGTCCCCTCAACACGCGCGCGACGATGAAGGCGCTGGCGGTTCCTAACAGATAAATCGCAAGCAGGACAAGCGCCTGCACGATGCCGCCCTCCCGCCCGCCGAGCAGCATGGGAATGAGCAGGAAATAGACCGGTAAGCGTGCGGTGCAACTCATCCAGGGAGCGACAAAAATGGTGACCAGGCGTTCTTTCGGTGAATCGATCGTCCGCGTCGCGAGGATGCCTAGGATGGCGCATGCGAAGGAGCTGAGCAGCGGGAGGAATGCCTTGCCACTGAGTCCGACTTTTCCCATCAGCCCGTCCATGAGAAACGCCGCGCGCGCCATGTATCCCGAGCTCTCCAACAATCCGATGAAGAAAAACAGGATCACGATCTGCGGCAGGAACACCACCACAGAACCGACTCCACCGATCACGCCGCTGATCATGAGGTCGCGGAAATCTCCGGGCGGCATGGCATTTTCGACAAGTCCCTCCAACCACCCCTGGCCTGCCTCGACCCAGCCCATGGGGATTTCCGCGAACGAGAAAATCGACCAGAAAACGACGAACATCGCGCCGAAAAAAGCCACCCAGCCGATGATCGGGTGCAACAACCATGCGTCCAAGCGGTCGGAAAAAGTGGTTTGATGCGCATCGGACCGGCGGGCGGCGAGAGCACACAATCGCAGCGCCTCCCGCTGGCGTGCCTCGACCGGTTGATCGGGATTTGCCCACGGCATTTCCTTGCGAGTTCCAGGGAGGCGGTTAAGCGCTTGTTTCAACTTGCCCATTCCGAAGCGGCGATCGGCCTGCATCGGTACCACCGGCACGCCGAGTTCGCTTGCGAGCATGACAGGATCAAGTCGGATGCCTGCGGCTTCGGCGATGTCGATCATGTTGAGCGCCACAATCACCGGGAGACCGGTTTCGATTACTTCGAGGGCATACGCGAGGTGGCGTTCCAAGTGCGATGCGTCGACGACGCAGATCACCGCGTCCGGACGACCGCCAAGCTCCGGCAGTTCACCGTGCAACGCGCGCCGTGCAATGAGCTGGTCCGGTGTGTCGCCGGAGAGCGACAAGCACCCCGGCAGGTCGACAAGTCGCAACCTTTTGCCATGCGCGTTAAACATTTCACCGAACTGGACATCGACCGTAACGCCGGAAAAGTTGCCGACCTTCGCCATCCTGCCAGTCAGTGCGTTGAACAAGGTCGACTTGCCGACATTCGGATTGCCTGACAAAGCAATCATCGCCGAAGAATCCGCATTCATGAGACGATCAGGCGGCGAATAAAGGCGACACCTTCACGTGGTTGGCCAATTCGCGGCTTAAGGCGAGGCGGGTGCCGCTGATGCTGCAAATCACATTGCGACCGTTGGAGATTTTCCGCACCGCAAGGCTCTCGCAAAACCCCAACCGCCGCAATTGCTCACTCGCCGGGCCCGCCAAGAAGCGAATCCGAAAATCACATCCGACGGCGGCTTCTCCAAGTCCCATGAAGGAGTCGGTTTTCGCATCGTTGAAGTGGGGAGAAATCATGGCGTGACAGAACTCTGATCCAATTGAGACTGGTTTTCAATAAGAAATGATGAGGTCCGGATTTCGATTTCATGCGGAAGAGTCTTGGGATTCATCCGGCATATTCGCTTGCCAGCTCCTGCGACATCGCAACCCTGCTGTCAGCCCCATGCCCACACACCATCTGATCCATGGAGATTGTCTTGAAAAAATGGCGGATCTGGCGCCGGCATCATTCGACGTCGTCGTCACCTCGCCGCCATACAACCTTGGCATCAAATATAACACGTTCAAAGACACCTCGTCGCGGACAGACTACCTCGAATGGTGTCGTTCGTGGGTGGAGGAGGTGCGGCGGGTGTTGACCGATGAGGGTTCGTTTTTCCTCAACGTCGGCGCGGCCCCGGCCAATCCGCTGATGCCCCACCAACTCCTTCTGGCGCTGTGCGAAGGCGGGGAGCCGCTTTTCGTCCTGCAGAACACGTTTCATTGGATCAAATCGATCAGCGTCGAGACGCGCGATGGATCGCTGGTGAGTGCCGGCCACTTCAAGCCGATCAATTCCCAGCGCTTCGTCAACGACTGCCACGAGTATGTTTTCCATCTCACCAAGGCTGGCGACGTTTCACTTGATCGCCGAGCGGCCGGAGTGCCGTATGTGCACAAATCCAACATCGCCCGATGGGGCCACACCGGCGGTCAGGACCTCCGGTGCCGGGGCAACAACTGGTTCATCCCCTACGACACCATCCAGCAACGCGACAAGGAGCGCCCCCACCCCGCCACCTTTCCCGTCGCTTTAGTCGAGCAGTGTGTGAAAATCCATGGCCTTGGGTCAAAGACCCGTTTGCTTGATCCCTTCCTCGGCATCGGCTCATCGGCCTTGGCCGCGCAGCGCATGGGTCTGGAGCATTTCACCGGCATCGAGCTCGACTCGCATTACCTCGATGTCGCAAGAGAGCGCCTTGCCACCGCGCAGGAAAATTCCACCAGCGATCTCTTCGACGGCATCCACCCTTGAGCCGCTGGATGTGCGGTGAACAATCGTGGTTCGGGCATCTCCCACACCGCCTGTCGGCAAAAAGCGCATGGAAATCGCAAGCATCCGCGCGGTCAGTCCGCCGATTCGATTTGCGCGGCATCCGGGCCGCCCGTAGCATGTGCTTGCCATGCCTGAAGCCCCGTTTGTTTACCAAGATCCGTTTCCGCTCGGTCCCGACACCACCGAATATGAGAAGCTCACCGGCGATTTCGTTTCGGTTCGTGAATTTGAAGGCAAGCCGGTGCTCAAGATCGAACCCGAGGGCCTGGCCATGCTTGCCGCCGAAGCCATCAAGGCGATCAACTTTACGCTGCGCGCATCGCACCTCGAACAGGTCGCCGCGATCCTCGACGACCCCGAGGCCTCCGATAACGACCGCATGGTCGCGTTGATGCTTTTGAAAAACGCGGAGATTGCCGCCCACGGCATTCTGCCGTTCTGCCAGGACACCGGCACCGCGACGATCATCGGCAAAAAAGGCGAGCGCGTCTTCACCAGCTGCAACGACGCCGAATGGCTCTCCAAAGGCATCCACAAGACCTACACCGAGGAAAACCTCCGCTACTCGCAAACCGCGCCGCTCGACATGTATCAGGAGGTCAACACCAAGACCAACCTCCCCGCGCAGATCGACCTCTACGCCACCGAGGGCGACGCCTACAAATTCCTCTTCGTCAGCAAAGGCGGCGGCTCGGCGAACAAGACGTTTCTCTATCAGGAAACCAAGGCGCTGCTCAACCCGGAGAGCCTGAAGAAATTCTGCGTCGAAAAAATGCGCTCGCTCGGCACCGCCGCCTGCCCGCCATACCACCTCGCGTTTGTGATCGGCGGCACCTCAGCGGAAAACAACCTCAAGACGGTGAAACTCACCACCACCCGCTACTACGACAGTCTGCCCACCAGCGGCAACGAGCACGGTCGTGCGTTCCGCGATGTCGAGCTGGAAAAAGAACTCCTCGCCCTCGCGCGCGAAGTCGGCATTGGCGCGCAATTCGGCGGCAAATACCTTGCGCTCGACGTGCGCGTCGTCCGCCTGCCACGCCACGGAGCGTCGTGCCCGGTCGGCATCGGCGTCTCTTGTTCCGCCGACCGACAAGCCAAGGCCAAGATCACCAAGGACGGCATCTTCCTCGAAAAGCTCGAGAAAAACCCCGGACGCTTCATCCCGGAGAAATACCACGACTGGCAGTTCAAAGGCGTGCCTGTGGACCTCGATCTCGGCATGGAGGAGACGCTGAAGACGCTCTCGAAATACCCCGTCACCACCGCGCTCGCCCTCACCGGAACGATCATCGTCGCCCGCGACATCGCCCACGCGAAGCTCAAGGAGATCCTCAAAAAAGAGGGCGATCTTCCGGAATATTTCAAGAAATACCCGGTCTACTACGCCGGTCCGGCGAAAACCCCGGCAGGCATGGCATCCGGCTCGTTCGGCCCGACGACTGCGGGCCGCATGGATGGATACGTCGATCTCTTCCAATCCCACGGCGGCTCGATGGTGATGCTCGCCAAGGGCAATCGATCGCAACAAGTGACCGACGCCTGCAAAAAACACGGCGGCTTCTACCTCGGCTCCGCCGGCGGCCCAGCCGCGCTGCTCGCGCAGGAACACATCCGCTCGCAGGAAGTCGTCGCCTTCCCCGAACTCGGCATGGAAGCCGTCTGGAAGATCACCGTTGAAAACTTCCCCGCTTTCATCCTCGTCGACAACAAAGGCAACGACTTCTTCGCCCAGCTCAACCAATGCCCGGTGTGCAAGTAAGCCACCACCTTGAGAGTCTCACCGGAGCATCCGCTGCCACCCGGACGCGTTGTCGAGATACCATCGCACGGTTTTTTCGATTCCGCTGTCGAAGGTTTCCCGCGCCCGCCAGCCGGTCTCGGTTTCCAGTTTGCTGCAGACGATGGCATAGCGGAAGTCGTGTCCCGGGCGGTCGTCGACGAAGGTGATGAGGGCCTCATGCCCGCCCTCGATCGGACGGGGCGACCATTGGTCCATCAAGGTGCAAATCCTGCGCACCACATCGATATTGCGGCGTTCGTTGCGCCCGCCGACGTTGTATTTTTCACCGGGCCGGCCGTTTTGCCAGAGCGCCCAAATGGCCGCCACGTGGTCATCGACGAACAACCAGTCGCGCACGTGCGCGCCATCGCCATAGACCGGCAGAGGTCGGTGGTGGAGGCAGTTGAGAATCATCAATGGGATGAGCTTTTCCGGATATTGGAACGGGCCGTAGTTGTTAGATCCATTTGAGATGATCACCGGCAAGCCGTAGGTGCGGTGCCATGCGCTCGCCAAATGATCGGCTCCCGCCTTGCTCGCACTGTAGGGTGAGGACGGATCGTATCGGCTCGTCTCGTCGAAAAATCCCTTCTCACCCAGTGAGCCATAGACCTCATCGGTCGAGACATGCAGAAAACGAAACGCCGCCTTGCGCCCGGGGGAAAGGTCGTTCCAGCAGACCCGTGAGGCTTCCAGCAATTGAAAGGTCCCCAGCAGATTGGTTTCGATGCATTCCGATGCCTCCCGGATCGAGCGATCGACATGGGATTGCGCGGCAAGATGGATCACGCCATCCGGATCGAACTCGGCGAAAACCCCGCGCAACGGAGCGTGGTCGCAGATGTCCACCTTGCGGAAATGATAGTCCGGCGAGCCCTCGATCTCCGCCACGGACGCCGGATTGGCCGCGTAGGTGAGCTTGTCGATGTTGACGACCGCCGCCAGCCCGCCACGGATCAGGTAACGGCACAACGCCGACCCGATGAAGCCGCAACCCCCGGTGACGATCAATGTCGGTTTCGCATGTGGCATGAGTGAATGAAGTCTTGGCATGATGAACCGAAGCCGCTGCTGGGAAAAGCCCTTTCCGTAAACCATGACGGAATGCATATAACCGTAAACCAAGCGCTTTGCCCGCTTGCGCGTGGGTTTTTCCAATCCATGAAGGCGACGAATTTTCCATCGCCACGGGGATGGGGAATCGATAGGAATCCGGCGTGACGCAGAGCAGTGAAGTCCGCGAAATCCTCCAATACATCCCGCAGTTCCGCGGGCGTGTGTTTCTCGTATTGATCGAAGCCGGGCTCCTTCCGGAGCCGGCGGTCGCGGAAACCTTGCTCGACCTCGCGGTGCTTGAGGATCTCGGGGTGAAACTCGTGCTCGGAGTGCTCGGCGGCGATATCTCCGACCTCTACGACTGGACGCTCGAATGCGAGATCATGGCCGCACGGGTCAAACGCCCGATCTCCGACCCGGACGCGGCGGCGGAAACTCGCGAGATCCTTGCGCGTGGACAATCCCCGGTGATCGATTGCTCGGCCGTCGGCCCGCTCGACCCGGTGGTCGTCGATTTTGCCGGTGCGCTCGGCGTGAAGAAAATCATCTGCCTGCTCGGCCAGGCGATTCTGATCGACGGCGAGCCCGCCCATGCGATCCGCGCGGCAGAGGCCCCTTCCCTGCTTTCACGGACGGATCTCGCCGGAGCAGAGCTTCTCACCGCCGCGGCCGCCGCATGCGCGAAAGGCATTCCGCGGATCCACGTGCTCAACGGTCGCAGACAAGGCGTGCTGGTGGACGAGTTGTTTTCCAACGAGGGCGTCGGCACCATGATCCACGCCGACAGCTACCGCGTGATCCGCGAACTCCGCGAGGAGGACATCCCGGAACTGCTCGGTATGATCGGCCGATCGGTGCGGAGAACCAAATTGGTGGCGCGCAACTACGAAGACATCCAACCGGCGATCCACGACTACCGGGTGATGACGATCGACGACAACGTCGTCGGCTGCGTGGCACTGCACCCCTACCCCGACGAGCAATGCGCGGAGGTGGCCTGTCTCTACGTCAAGCACGCACACGAAGGGCGTGGATACGGCATCGACCTGGTGCGGCATGCCGAAGAGATGGCGAAAAATTCGGGCATCCCGCGTGTCTTCGCACTCACCAACCGTGCCGCGGAGTTCTTTTCCGACAAGCTCGGCTACACCGAGGCCGCCGTCGACGTGCTTCCCGCCGTCCGTCGCGCCCAATTCGAGGCCAGCGGCAGGGATTCCCACGTCTTCACGCGCGAGCTTGCTTGAGCATATGCCCGCCGCTCACCCGCGCGGATGGAATTGCCGGTGTACCGACTTCAGTCTCGCCCGGTCCACATGCGTGTAGATCTGCGTGGTTGAAATGTCGGCGTGGCCTAACAGCTCTTGGATCACCCGCAGGTCCGCACCTCCTTCCAACAAATGGGTGGCGAAGGAATGACGCAGCAGGTGGGGATACATGCGCTGCTCAATCCCCGCGGCGGCGGCGCGCTCCTTGACAATTTGCCGGACCCGGTCCGGGGAAAGCGGACCGCCGCGGACGCTTAGAAACACATGCGAAGAGGTGCGCCGCGTGACCAGATCCGCCCGCCCGTTGTGCAGGTAATCCTCGATCGACCGCCGTGCCGCCATGCCGAATCGAGCGATGCGGGTCTTGTTCCCCTTGCCCGTCACCCTCATGAATCCTTCCTCGAAATCGACGTGCTCGAGCCGGAGATTGCAAAGCTCCGAAAGGCGAAGACCCGCGGCGTAGAAAAGCTCGAGCATCGCCAAATCCCGGCGACCGAGCGGTTTTGAGACATCGATGGATGCCAACAGCGTGTCAATGGTGGAGGCGTCGAGCGTTTCCGGCAGATTCCCCTCCGGCCTCGGTGCCAACAGCGGCTCGGCGGGATCCATCGGCAGCGCATCCTTCCCGGCCAGCCAGCGGAAGAATATTTTCAAATGGACCACCGCAATCCGAAGCGACGACGCCTTGGCACCGCCCTCGCGACGTGCGCCAAGAAATGCTGCAAGCTCCTCGGTGCCGATCTCCCGGATCGCGAGGTTACGCGTTGCCATCCATTCGGCCAGCGCGTCGAGCGTGGCGCGCACCGAGAGCTGATAGGCATCCGACAATCCGCGCTCAATGGCGATGAAGCGGATGAAGATCTCGGTTTCGCGTTGCATGGTTCGCGGCGGATCACACCAGCCCTTGGCGGAGCGCGGTCGAGACCGCCTCGGTCTGGCTGCGGACGTGAAGTTTCCGATAGACCGCCCGCAGGTGCATATCGACGGTGTGCTGGGAGATACCGAGCGCGTCGGCGATCTCTTTTTTGATGAGCCCCTTCACCAGGTAGCGCAAGACCTCCTCCTCGCGGGAAGTGAGCGGCTCCGCCTGCGGACCCACCGGGCCGAGACGGGAGAACCCCTTAAGAATCATGCTCGCCACCTGGCTGCTCAACGGCGCGGCCCCGCCGTGCACATCGCGAATTCCGGCAAGAATCTCATCGGGATCAGCGGTTTTGAGCAGGTATCCGGATGCGCCATTGCAAATCGCGTTGTAGACGTTTTCGCGATCGTCTGATGAGGAAACCACCAGAACGCGAACGCCAGGCCAACCGACATGCATATGCTTCAGCACTTCCAACCCGTTCATCCCGGGCAAGCCCAAATCAAGCAGGAGCACATTGGGAGGCGCATCCGTTTTCCCAAGTCGATTAAACAACTCCGGGGCTGCAGAAAATCGAACTTCGAGTGACAGGTCGTCCTCGCTATCGATCAGACGTTGGAGGTGTTTGGCAAAAACATCGTGGTCTTCAAGAATCCAGACGCGAATGCTGGTTGGTTGGTGTGCGGGGGGGCTCATGGGGTTGGGGAGGTGGCAGTCAGCCTTTTGACATGAATCATCAGGCGTATGCAGGTTCCATTGTCTACGGAAGAAGTAATCGAGAACTTGCCGCCTATGATTTCGGCCCGCTGCCGGAGCTTGCGCGATGTATTCGGATCATCGGCAACTTCCTGGGGCATGCCGACGCCGTCATCTTGAATCTCGAGCACCAACTCGTCGCCGTCGTCATCGATCAGGATGGCCACCCGGCGCGCTTGGGAATGCTTCAGCACATTGTGCAGTGCCTCTTTGAAAAATAGGAAAAAGTGTCGTTTGAAATCGAGGGAAAGCCGGGAATCGGTCCGCACGGATGCGCATGCGAGCGAATATTCGACCTCGCGTAGCATCCTCGCGCCGGTCTCACGCATCCGGGCCACGAGGTCGCCCACCGAATCGTCGCGCTGCTCGATGAGCCAGACGATGTCCCGCATCGCCAGCGAGCTCTCGCGCGCGATCAACTCGACTTCATGAAGGTCGCTGGTGAAGTCCGTGGGGACCGGGATTTTCTCAAGCCCCCTGCGAGCGGAGCGCGCGATGAGAGAAATGCTGCCAAGATTCCCACCGACGTCATCATGAAGATCCGCGGCGATGCGTTTGCGCAGCGTTTCCAGCCGCTGCTTCGCGCGGACTCGTCGCTTTTCATAAAGAAAAACCGGAATCAGGAACGTGAGACCGAGCAGGACGGCGGAGGCGAAGGTGACGTTGAGCTCACTATCCGCTTCCAGCGCACGAATCCGTGGCCGGAGTTCCGTGAGTTCATCATCAAACCTCAATCGCTCGTGCAATTGATTGAGCCATGAGCCGACATCGGCAATCAGGTGTTCGCTGCTGAATCCATCAGTGAGCGTGTCCAGCTCCACCCGCTCGTCTCCGACGATGCGATACACAGGGAGCCCGCGCGCGAGATTTTCGCCACCCGACCAGACTTCTATTTCCGAAAGGCCGTAAACCATCAGATCTCCCAGCTGCCACGGGCGATCGGCACGCACCCGGAGTTTTCCGGCATGCACGCCACCGATCGGAAGAACCACCGGCGTGACACAACTCGAACTCTCCGGGCGATTCTGCCAGGCAGTGACCCGCCTCCATTCCGGAAAATCCTCACTCTGGATTTCAATCGCGAGCCGGTTCGCGATCAACAACGACTCCATGGACATGGCAAGTTTGTATGGAAACAGCACAATCCGGTCGATCGAACGATCTTCGCCAAAATCCAACTCCCATGAGATCGCCATGGTCTCCTCGGTGACGACGACTTCATCCCCACGGTTCGTGCTGGCAATCCCGGCATGCCAAATGCCATGGGGCATGCGTCCGTCCGTCAGCGCCTGAGGATACCAGTTTTTCCCGGAATTCAACGAAGTCGAGATCCTGACCTTCGCGCCGAATGACACGGTGTCGTTTGTCGTGGTGGCGATGATTTCGGAGAGACCGAACAAATCCGTCCACCCTTTGTTGTTGTGTCCGCGATGCACCGTGAGGCGGATGAAGCGTGCGGGGGTGCCGAACGCCGCAAACGGGAGCGGGCGACCGTATGGATTGGCGAAATCCATGCGGTCGGTGGTAAACACGAGCGATGCGTTGGAAAAATCCTCGTGTTCGGAAATTTCAATGGTGAACAAACGGGGAAAGATTCCCAAATCCGCCAAAGTCTCCCTTTGTGCGGGCACAAGAAATATCCGTTCAATTTCATGGACCGCGCCCAGATCAATCCACACCTGGGGATCCGGCGCGTCCCGCGACGTGCGATATCCACGGGCACCGATTCCGGATCGCAGCGGGTGTTCATCGAATGTCGCCATGGTGCGGGTCCGCTCTTCCAGCCAGGATAACCGATCCTCCATCATCACCAGATCCGAATTCACAAGGCGGGCCATGCGGCTGATCGGATTGTCGCTTTGTGCCGTTGCGAATGAAAGCGGTGTGCCCATCGCCAATGTGACGACGACCAGCCACTTCCAGACACACGGGTGATGCGGATTTTTCCTATTCATCTAAGCGGAAGCCAAGATGGCGGATTTGAACTACAGATCAACGTAAAACGGCAGGCGGACGCAGGACTTGGAACGGGAAAAACATTATCCGCTTTTCAGGCTTTTCGGAGTGCTGGCTTTGCGTTGGAATCCGCAACGTGATTCCGAAATCCCATCATGATCGTGTTGTCGCCCCGTCGCTGCTCGCGGCGGACTTTTCTCGCATCGGCGAGGAAGTCAGCCGCGCCATCCAATCCGGGGCCGACTGGATGCATCTTGACGTGATGGACGGACATTTTGTGGACAACATCTCGTTCGGACCTGCCGTCGTTCAAGCCGTCCACGAGACGAACGATATCTTTCTCGACGTCCACCTCATGATCTCGCGACCGGATCATTACCTGGATCGCTTCATCGCCGCTGGCTCCGATCTGATCACCGTCCATGTGGAAGCCGATCATGACGTCGCGGATACATTGCAGCGCATCCGTGCCGCAGGATGCCAGGCCGGTCTTGCGATCAACCCGGCCACGCCACTGGATGCGGTTCTGCCCCACCTCGGGAAGATCGATCTGCTCTTGTGCATGACGGTCGTCCCAGGCTTTGGCGGCCAGGCGTTCATGACTCAGGTTTTGCCTAAAATCCAGCAAGCCGCCGAACTGCGCGCGCAAACCGGCGCCAAGTGGCACATCGAAGTGGACGGCGGGATTGACGCAAACACGGCGGCTCAATGCATCGAAGCCGGCGCAAACGTCATGGTCGCGGGCTCATCGACCTTTGGCGCACCGGACATGGCGACCGCGATTTCCGCGATCCGCGGAGCATGATGGATGACGGCCGCGCGGAAAGGCTTCTGCAAATCCGAAGAAACTGGTCGTTTCATCACTTGCATCCACCCGATGCCCGCGCGAGAATTCCCGCCCATGGCCACCCTCGCACCCACATCCACATTACCCGACGCAGGCGGTCACTTCGGCCAGTTCGGCGGCATGTTTGTCCCCGAGACCCTGATGGCTCCGCTTCAGGAACTCGCCACCGCATACGAAGCGGCCCGCAACGACCCCGCGTTCCAAGCCGAACTCGACGATCTGCTTCACAACTACGTCGGCCGTCCCACCCCGCTCTACTTCGCCGAGCACTGGACCGAGCTGCTCGGCGGCGCGAAAATCTACCTCAAGCGCGAGGACTTGCTCCACACCGGAGCCCACAAGATCAACAACGCCCTCGGACAGATCCTGCTCGCAAAACGCCTCGGAAAAACGCGCATCATCGCTGAAACCGGCGCCGGCCAACATGGCGTCGCCACCGCAACCGTCTGCGCCCGCTTCGGCATGCAGTGTGTCGTCTACATGGGCAAGGTCGATATGGAACGCCAGGCGCTCAACGTCGCCCGCATGCGCCTCATGGGGGCCGAAGTCCGCGCCGTCACCGCCGGGCAGGCCACCTTGAAAGAGGCCGTCAATGAAGCGATGCGCGACTGGGTGGCCAGCGTCGATCACACCCACTACATCATCGGCTCCGCGCTCGGGTCGCACCCGTTTCCCATGATTGTCCGCGATTTCCACCGCGTGATCGGCATCGAAGCCCGCCAGCAGATTCTTGAAAAAGAGGGCCGTCTGCCCGATCTGCTCTGTGCTTGTGTTGGCGGAGGCTCGAACGCCATGGGCCTTTTCCACCCGTTTCTTGCCGACGAACACGTCCGCATGGTTGGCGTCGAGGCCGGTGGCGACGGCATCATGCCGGAACGCCACGCCGCACGGTTCCAAGGGGGAAAACTCGGCGTCCTCCAAGGCACCAAGACCTGGCTGCTTGCGAATTCCGACGGCCAGATCGAACTCACCCACTCGGTGTCCGCCGGCCTCGATTACGCCGCCGTCGGCCCCGAGCATGCCTACTATCAGGCAGCCGGGCGCATCGAATACACCTACGCGACCGACGACGAGGCACTCGCCGCCTTCAAGGAACTCGCGCACTGCGAAGGCCTCATCCCCGCTCTCGAAAGCGCTCACGCCATGGCATACGTCTCAAAAGTCGCCCCCAGCCTGCCGAAATCCACCATCCTCATCGCCAACCTCTCCGGCCGCGGCGACAAGGACGTGGAACAGGCATCAAAGTATCTGCTGGGTTCTGCAGACTGATCTCGGCAGATTTTCAGCCTTCCGGATCGTCCAGAATCACTTGCAATCTCCCCAACAGCGCATCCGGAAACTTCGACGTCCAGGATGCGCCCTCCTTCATCCTTTCAAAACCGCGAGCAAATCATCGAGCGGCACGCTCACGATCGCGCTCGCTTGGTCACTCATCGCGTAGGGCAACACCAGACGGCCTCCGTGCACCAGCGCACCGCAGCTGTAAACGACGTTCGGCACATAGCCTTCGCGCTCGTTCCCCTTGGGCTCCAGCAACGGCTCGCGCAAGCGGCCGATCACTTTCGACGGATCATCCAGATCGAGCAATGCCGCCCCGATGCAATACCTGCGCATCGGCCCGACACCATGGGTGAGCACCAGCCAGCCATCGGGCGTCTCGATCGGTGAGCCGCAATTGCCGATCTTCACCGCCTCCCACATCTCGGCCGGGCGCATCAGCAACTGCGGATCATCCCAATGGTGCGGATCGCGCGAGCGCATCAAAAACAAATTCTCGTCATCCTGCCGCGAAAGCATCAGGAACTCGCCATTCACCCGCCTCGGAAACATTGCCATCCCCTTGTTCTGCACCGCGCCACCACTCAGCGTGAGCACCCGGAAATGCAGGAAATCCCGCGTCTCGATCATCTGCGGCAGGATCGTGCGCCCGTTGTACGCCGTGTAGGTGGCATAATACATCACATCGCCATCCTCCGTTTCAAACCTCACGAAACGCGCGTCCTCGATCCCGTTGCTTTCGTTTGGAGACACCGGAAAAATGATCCGTGAGCTCATCGGCAGCGACTCGGCGAAGAGAATCTCGTAATTCGATTCCGCCAACCACTCGATACGCTCAAGCATGCGATCCATCGCGGGCGCGGAATTGCCCACATTCTCCCGTACGCGGGCGATCGATTTGCGCAACTCCTTCAGCGTAAACCAATCACCCAGCGGTTCGAACACCGCCTTGCACATACCGTTGTCGCGGCACATTTCATCAAGCTTCGTCACAAACGCCCGCTTGCGATATGCCGGATTGGTGATCACTTCCGGCGGCGTCACGAAATGCGTCACCGCATCAAGCGAGATCCCCCCCTCGGGATCAATCACGCCCGAGCGGAACTCGATCGAGGAAATGTGCCCCTCACCCGTCGCACGCAGACTCAGCACGAACCGCATGCCACCCTCGGGAACGTCGGTCTGATCGGGATGCGGGACGATCGACGGATTGAACAACGCCGCCGACTCCAAGGCGTATTCCCCGGAAAACAGCGCGCCTAAC
Organism: Luteolibacter sp.; assembly: GCA_047921195.1. GTDB lineage: Bacteria > Verrucomicrobiota > Verrucomicrobiia > Verrucomicrobiales > Akkermansiaceae > Luteolibacter. The sequence goes on from JBLRWN010000055.1 coordinate 20,156, forward strand.
AACTGCCTACGTGCATCCGAGAGCCGCTTGCCGGTGTATACGTGCGGGCGGATTTTCTGATAGTGCTGGCGCAACACCGCTGCGATGTCGAAATGCCGGTGCCTGAATTCCGCACCGACGTACTCCAACGCCGTCGCGACTTCTTTTTCCGTCAATTCCAACGCCCGGCCGATGATGGCCGCGATGCGCTGTGGATCGCCCGGAATGAAGGGGCGGATAATCACACGGCTGCTGTCCGGAGCCAACGTGAACTCATGACGGCATAGAAGCAGGGGTTTCATGATGATGGGGTGGGTTGTGGTGATGCCGGTGCTCGGCAGCGATCAATTCAGCCAGCGCAATCTGAAAGGCCAGAGTGGACTCCGCCCCTTGATTTTCGTTCGCCCGGTCCGGGTGCAGACCGTCGCGACAGCCGCCGGATGCGTAATCCGCGAGGGGAACACCCAGGTCGTTACGGCCAATAAACCAATCGAACGCGCGTCGCGCCTCGCGCCACCAGAAGTCATCGGATGTTACCGCGTATGCATCGAGGCAGGCTGCCACCATTCCCTGGGCCTCGACCGGCTGCTGGTCGAAATGGGCATACCCGCCCACGGCGGCATCAAAACCACGGCTGCCCACCGGCCGAAAATGCCCAACCGCAGACCTTTGCTTTTCGGCCAACCAACGGAGTGCGCGAAGGCCGATTTCAAGAAACTCCCCGCCACTGCGAATCATCACCTGGCAAAATCGCGCGTTTTCATAAGTGAGATGATCCTCGAACCACGGCCAATCGTCCCGCGACGCGTCACTCCACCGTCGCTTCATTCGGCCGAGCAAGTGCGCGACCATCATTCCCGATTCATGATGCCCGGGATGAACCACGAGATAATCCCCCGCCCCCAGTAGCACGAATGCCCACGCCCGAGGCGATGTGAAATCCGCCACCACCGCCAGGCCGCGCTCGAACAATTCCGAACACAACCGGCGGTGCCCATCGTTGAGCGAATGCCGCGAGCCATGGCCCACCGCCCACATCGTCCTTCCATGGCTGTCCTCACTTCCCTGCTCCTCCAACCATCGCCGGTCATGCGCCATGAAATTGCGGAATCGACCGTTCTCCGGATTATACGCCGCCGCCAGAAACGCCAAATAGCGCGTCGCTAGCAATTCCGGGTCCTGGCGTGGCTGCGGCACCGCAGCCTCCTCGAGCAGATTGCACAAAATCAACGCCCGCGCGTTGTCATCCACGCAATAGCCCTCTCGATAGTTCGGCACGTTGTAAATCGCATGCTGCACCATCCCCGTGCTGTCCGTCATCCGGACCACGTGATCCAGATTGATGCGAGGCAGCTTGCCCGGGCGCGTCGCTTGCGAGATCATCGACAATACCGGCTCGGGTAAAACACGCCGTTCCTTGCGCGCGCGCTCAAAGATCTCAAGGTATCTCCTGCCTACCTCCGGCCAAACGCTGGATCGCGAAAAATCATAAGCCGCCTTGCTCATCGCAGCCATCACATCCGGATTATCGAGCAAACCATTCACCGCCCCGGCGATCGCCGCCGGGTCACGAAATGGCACCAAACAACCGCGACCGTTCGACAACAACTCCGCCGCATGCCAATACGGCGTTGAAACCACCGCCTTGCCCGCACCAAAGACATACGCCAGCGCACCAGATGTGATCTGTGCCTCACTCAAATAAGGCGTCACGTAAATATCGGACGCCACAATGAATTCCTGCAATTCCTCGTGGCTCACAAAGCGGTTGTGAAACATCACATGCCCACCCACGCCAAGGTCGCGGGCAAGATGCTCCAATCCGGTACGATAGGTCTCCCCCTCCCGCTCCACCAGATGCGGATGGGTCGCACCCAGAATCAAATAGACGACCTCCGGGTGCCTCGCCACGATTTCCGGCATCGCCCGGATCGCATGCTCGATCCCCTTCCCCGGGCCCAGCAGGCCGAACGTCAACATCACCGTTCGCCCGTCCAATCCGAGCCGCCCTTTCATCCCCTCCGGCTTGGACCGGGGCATGTCCGGGATCCCGTGGGCAACCACTTCGACCACCGCCTCTTCCGCGCCATAAACGTCGCATAAGATCTCCAGCCCTTTGCGTGCCATCACCACCAGACGATCGCTGCGCCTCACCAACGCCTCCACCACTTTCCGCTGCGCTTCGTTGGGTTGCTGGAGAATGGTATGCAGCGTGGTGACGACCGGCAGGCGGGTTTCCCGCAAGAGCGATACCAAATGCCCGCCTGCCGCCCCCCCATAAATGCCGAATTCATGTTGTACGCATAGGACATCCGCCCCGCTTTGGTTGAGCAAATGCGCCGCCGCCACATACGCATCAACATCCCGTTGGTTAAAGGAATGGCGCACCTCCGGCGGATAATCGTATTCCTCGTCACGATCATTCACCGCCATCACGATGCATTGACCATTCCCCGCCTGACCACTCACCGCCGCCCACAAATGGTTGGTGAATGTGGCGATGCCACACTGCCGCGGAACGTAATTTCCAAGAAATGCAATCCGCCTCGCCTGTGAAAAAAGTTTCACCCAAAGATCATGCAAAACCAGCCCGCATTCACAAGATAATTCCACAGATTTATCCCATCCTTTACAATCCCGCGAATCCCTGCGAAACCCCGGGTCGCCCACGTCCACACCATGCCCAAAGACACCTCGATCCGCAAAATCCTCGTCATCGGCTCCGGCCCCATCGTCATCGGCCAAGGCTGCGAATTCGACTACTCCGGCGTCCAAGCCTGCAAGGCGCTGCGCGAGGAAGGATACGAGGTCATCCTCGTGAACTCGAACCCGGCCACCATCATGACCGATCCGGAGTTCGCATTCCGCACCTACATCGAGC
>JBLRWN010000056.1:0-22736 GCA_047921195.1 Luteolibacter sp.
AATTCCACAGTGCAGCCCGACCTGACGCTGACCCTCAAATCACCAGAAGGCGGATCACCGCCCCGCTCGAATCATCGTTTGTCCGCGTCCAAGTGCTGATTCATTTCGATTGCGGGATTCAGTTCGCTGGCATTGCCGACGATTACCGCAGGCACGCCTGCGACCGTCGTGTGCGGCGGAACGTCTTCCAGCACCACGCTGCCGGCGCCGACCTTTGAGCCGGTTCCGATTTCGACGCGGCCGAGAATTTTCGCGCCTGCGCCGATCAATACACCGGAGCGGACGATCGGATGGCGGTCTCCGCTGTCCTTACCGGTGCCGCCGAGGGTGACTTCATGGAGAATGGAAACCTCATCTTCGATGATCGCCGTTTCCCCTACCACAAACGAGGTGGCATGGTCGATCATGATGCCACAGCCGATGCGGGCGGCCGGGTGGATGTCGACCGCGAAAACCTCGCTGCAAAGGCTTTGAAGATAGAGCGCGAGCCAGCGCCGGCCGTCGTTCCAGAATTGATGGGCGACACGATATGTCGATAGGGCAAGGAAGCCCTTGAAAAATAAAACGGGTTCCAGCGGCGAGAAGCAGGCCGGATCGCGGTCGTAAATGGCAAGGATGTCGCGGATTGTGCTGTGCAGGATTTTCGGCTGGCTTGCAAAGACGTCGTGTATCAGCGGCTCAAGTGTCGTGCGCGGCATGTCCTCGCGCGCGAGTCTCCGCGAAAGGCGGGCTGCAAGCGCAGCGGCAGGTGTTTCGCGCGAGAGGATGACATCTTCCAACAGGTGGGCGAGGGAGGGTTCTTCCTCGAGAACGCGTGCGGCCTCATTGCGGAGTGCGTGCCATGCGCCATCAACATCTGCCTGCTGTCCTTTGCAGAGGAGTATGGAACTTTTATGGCTCGCCGGTTTGTCCGGAGTTTGATTGATTTCGCTCATGAGGATTTCCCAGAAGTTGGAATACGCGTGCCGCGCCCTTGCGCAGCTTGCGAAGTGTGCGGATGCGGGACAGCTTACACGCCTTGATGATTTAGCGCAACGCGAAGCAGTATCCGCAAATTTTCTTGTGCAAATCCTGAACGATCTGCGCCGAGCCGGCATTATCGAGAGCCGCCGTGGCATGAGTGGGGGGTATTTGCTGGCCGGTGAGCCGCAATCGATCACGCTCCGGCAGATCGTCGAGGCGGTGGATCCTTCGCTGTTGCAGGCATCCGTATCCGCCGGCGGGGAATCCGGTGCCGCGGTGCTGAGGGTATGGAAACAGGTGGGTGGAGATGTGGTCGCGGCCCTGGATGGCGTGACGCTGGCTCAAATGTCGGAAGACGCGGTCGAGCCGATGTTCCATATTTGATCTTCGATTTCAAACTTCCCGGAAGACGTGGCGGATTTCAGGCGTATGATCACTCCGCATGATTGAATGGTTCGCACGCAACTCGATTGCCGCCAATTTCCTGCTCATCGCCATCCTGTTGTTCGGGGCGTATTCGGCGGTTGAGCGGGTGCCGCTCGAAGTGCAGCCGCCACTCAAGTTCAACCGCATCGATGTGAGCCTGAACTATCGAGGCGGCACGCCTGAGGACGTTGAACGCGCGGTAGTGATTCCTATTGAAAACGCCCTCCAAGGCCTTGCTGGCGTGGCATACGTGGAATCCATCGCCTTCAGCGGTGCCGGACGCGTGAGTGTGTATCTGGAGCGCAAAGTCGACGAGCGAGAGCTGATGGAGGAAATCCGCACCCGCGTGAGCCGCATTAACACGTTTCCGCAGGAGCTCGAGCCGCCGGCGTATCGCATTCCGGATAGCTCGAGGTGGTTCGACGTGATGAAGGTCGCCATCGCCGGTGAGATGGAGGCACCGGAACTGCTGCGCGCGGCAACGCGGGTGCGGGATGATCTGACCGACATCCCCGGGATCTCACAAGTCAATGTGCTCGGCTCCGCACCTTTGGAGATCGCGATCGAGGCCGATCCGATGCGACTGCGTGATTTCGGTCTTGCGTTTTCCGATCTTGGCGACGCCATCCGCCGTTCTTCGCTCGATGTTCCGGCCGGTGAAATCCGCACGGATGAGGGTGTTTTGATGATTCGCACCAAGGGGCAGGCTCTCACTCGTGAAGATTTTGCAGCTATCGCCGTCCGCAACCGTGATGGTGCGGAGGTGCTTCTCGGCAGTGTGGCGGATGTGCGCGATGGATTCGAAGAGCGGGAAATCCGCATTCGCCATAACGGCACACCCGCATTGATGGTGGAAGTGCTCAGGGCGGGAAATGAAAACGCCTTAGAGATTGCGGCAAAAGTCCACCGCTATGTGACGACGGCTCCACAGCGGTTTCCACAAGGGATTTCACTGCATGTCTGGGATGATTCGTCCACCGAGTTGCGTGGGCGGCTCGGAACGCTGGTTAACAGTCTGTTGATGGGGAGTGTTCTTGTCCTAATCGTTCTTGGGGTGTTTTTGCGCCCGATGATCGCGTTATGGGTCGTCATCGGCATTCCCGTCGCCTTCGCGGGGGGATTCATCATGATGCCGTATTTCGGGCTCACCTCTAATGTGATGAGCATCTTCGGATTCATCATTGTGGTGGGTATCATTGTGGATGACGCGATCGTCACCTCGGAAAACATCTACACCAAGCTTCGCGAGGGCATGGAACCCCTCCGGGCGGTCACGGTTGGAGCCAAGGAAGTCACTGTGCCGGTGACGTTCGGTGTGTTGACAACCATCGTCGCATTCATTCCGTTGATGTATTTCGAAGGATATTATGGATCGCTTACCCGGCAGATTCCGCCGGTTGTCGGGGCGGTGTTGATTTTTTCGCTGATTGAAACCAAGCTTTGTCTGCCATGCCATCTCAAGAGCGTGCGCGTGCATCGCACCCGCATGAATTTCTTCGAGCGGTTCCAGAAGAGAATTGCCGATGGCCTGGAACAATTTGTTGGCTCCGTTTACGAACCGACGTTGCGCGTTGCGTGTCGCCACCGTTACGTCACGCTCACGCTCTTTTTCGCATGCGGCATGGCGTCGCTGGGTTTTTTCCAAAGCGGTGTCTTGGGCTTTGTGAGCATGCCGGCAGTGGATCGCAACCGCATCAACGCATGGTTCACGATGCCAAGGGACACTCCGGTGGAAGTGACGGACGAGAACGCGCGTCTAGTCGAACGGGCGGTCGAGCAATTGCGCGCCGAATTCATTGATCGGGGAACCGGAGAGACGCTCATCGGCGATGTTGTGGCCTGGTCAGGCGGGCGCGCGCACCGTCTTAATGATTTTGATGCCCGGCGCGGCACGGTGATGCTCGCGGTGACTGATCCCGGTTTGCGTTCGGAGCCAGGGCCGAAAAACAGCGAAATCGCCGCTCGCTGGCAGGAACTCGTCGGTCCGCTCCCGGGGACAACCAATTTCGTGATTTCCGGTGAGCGCGGGGGCTGGGGGGAAAATGATCTGGAATCACTGACCGTCGAGTTGCGCGGGCAGAGTAGTGAGGAGAAACTTGCGATCGTGGGCGAGATCGAGGATCTGCTGGAATCTTATGAAGGCATTGCAGGCGCATGGAGCGACATCGGCGGAAATCGCGACGAACTTCTCATTACCATTCGTCCGGAAGGTGAGGCGATTGGCCTGACCCAGCAGGATCTGGGCCGTCAGGTTCGTGCGGCTTTCTTTGGCGAGCAGGCTCAACGCATTCAGCGTGATCGCGACGACATTCGTGTGATGGTGCGACTGCCGCTTGCGCAACGGCAGACGCTCGACACGCTCGATCAACTCCGCATCCGCACCCCATCCGGTGGCCTGGCTCCCTTCCACTCCGTCGCATCCGCCAGTTTTGTCCGGGCGCCTGCGAGGATCGATCGACTTGATGGGGCGCAAATCCACAATATCCATGCCCAACCGGTCGATGACACCGTTGATGTGGTGGCCATCTCGCGAGCTTTGGCCCCGCAGATTCATGCGATCGTCAACCGCGATGCCGAGCTCTCCTGGCGTTACTCGGGGTATGTTGCCCAACATGAGCAAACGCGGCGGCGTTCGATCATCGGAGGCGTCGCGCTTTTCCTAGCGCTTTATGCGCTTCTTGCGATTCCGTTCCGCTCGCTCTACCAGCCGTTTTTCGTGATGATCGCCGTTCCGTTCGGTGCGATCGGAGCGCTATTTGGTCATGTGATCATGGGAATCACTCCGTCGTATCTCTCCGTGTTTGGCATCCTCGCCCTGGCGGGCGTGGTGGTGAACGACTCACTCGTGATGGTCGACTTCATCAACCGCAGAATCCGCGAGGGTGGATCGCTTTTGGAATCGGTTGTGGGATCGGGCACCCGGCGATTCCGGCCTATTCTGCTGACTTCGCTGACCACGTTCGTGGGTTTGCTGCCACTGATGTTCGATCCGTCACTTCAGGCGCAGTTCCTGATTCCGATGGCCACTTCGCTCGCTTTCGGCATCCTTTTCGCCACCGTGATCACCTTGTTTCTCGTTCCCACCACCTACCTTGCCGCCGAAGACCTGCGTGGGATATTCCGGCGTGGGGTCCGCTGGTATCAAAAGCCGTTCCATGCGATGCGGGAGCGGGAGGTGGAATAGCGAGTCAATGGCTGCCGGGCAATCCGCCAGCAAATCCCCGGCGGCGGCAGGAGCTTGATGCATCAAGCCCTCCGCGACAATTTCCGCCTACGGTGTTGCCAAGCAGGCTGGTAGGCGTTTCATTTCGCGCTTCGATGGCCGGCGTATTTTCATTTGATTCCCTCAACCGTGCGCAGCGCCAGGCCGTGGCGGCATTGGATGGTCCGGTGATGATCCTTGCGGGTGCGGGCACCGGGAAAACCCGCACCGTCACGTGTCGCATCGCCAACATGTTGGAAAACCGGATCGCGCCAGACAGCATTCTTGCGGTCACCTTCACCAACAAGGCCGCCAGCGAAATGCGCGAACGCATCGGTGGAATGGTGAGCAAGAAGGCGGCCGACGCCATGACCGTATGCACGTTTCACTCGCTGTGCGTGCGTCTATTGCGCGGTGGGATCGACCGGCTCGGATACAAGAAGAACTTCTCGATCTGCGCGCAGTCCGACCAGGTCGGCATCATGCGCCAGCTCATCGTCCGCAAGGGTGGAGCTGAGGAAAAGGTGAAGCCGGAGGTTGTCCTTGGTGCGATTTCCAAGGCGAAGAACAAAGGGCTCGATCCCTGCGCGCTGGAAGATGATTTCTTTGCCACGCTGGCCACGGCCTATCAGAACGAACTGCGCGCGCAGAATGCGGTGGACTTCGACGACCTCCTGCTTCTCGGGGAGCGCATGCTCCGCGAGCACTCCGATGTGCGCGACCACTTCCGTACTCAATACAAGCGCGTGACCGTCGACGAGTTTCAGGACACCAACTCGCTGCAAATGCGACTGCTCCAGCAGCTCGTGGGCGCTCCATACCACGTCTGTGTCGTCGGCGATGACGACCAGTCGATATACGGTTGGCGTGGTGCCGAGGTGGCCAACATCCTCGAATTCGAGCGATTTTTCCCAGCTCCGACGATCATCCGGCTCGAGGAAAACTACCGCTCCACCCACGCCGTGCTGCATACCGCCAACAGCCTGATCCGGCACAACGGCGGCCGGCGCGAGAAAATCCTCCGCTCCACTCGCAAGGGCGGCGACCCGGTGCGCGTGTGCGCGATGCCTGGAGACGACGAAGAGGCCGAGCTCATCGCCGAGGAAATCCTCGAAGGCAAAAGCACGCTCGGTCGTGAGTGGGAGGATTACGCGATCCTGTTCCGCACCAACACCCAGAGTCGCAAGCTTGAGCTCGCCATGCGCGATCGCAAGATTCCCTACCGTATGATCGGCGCCCAGAGTTTTTACGACCGGCGCGAGGTGCGAGATGTGCTCGCCTACCTCAATGTCATCGCCGCGCCCGAAGCCGACGTGCCGCTGCTGCGTATCCTCAATGCCCCGCCGCGCGGCATCGGCCAGGCAACCGCCGTGCTCGCCACGGATTGGAGCCGCGAACAGAACTGCAGCGTTTGGGAGGCGATGTGTAACCCGGAATTCACCGCCACGCTTGGAGGCAAGACCCGTGGGGCCGTCGAGTCTTTCATCGCCGTGATCTCCGGCGCGAAATCCCGCATCGAGATACGGAAGGACAACCCGGCCGACGTCATCAACGACCTGCTCAAGGAAATCGACTACCTCGCGTGGATCGAACGCGGCTGCAAAACCGATGATGAGCGTCGCGCCCGCGGCGAAGGCATCTTCGGCGTGATCGAAAGCCTGCGCCAACATGCCGCCAAAGGCCGCAAACTCCAGAAATTCCTCGACAACGCCGCGCTCGATTCCGACCGCAACGACGACATTGAAAAGCAACAGGGCGTCACCCTCATCACCATGCATGCGTCAAAGGGTTTGGAGTTTCCCAACGTCTACCTCGTCGGCCTCGAAGAAGGTTATTTGCCCCACAGCCGCAGCGTCGCCGAGGGCACCAAGGACGAGGAGCGCCGCCTGCTCTACGTCGGCATCACCCGTGCGCAGGATCAGCTCACGCTTTGCTACTGCACTACCCGGGTGAAATACGGGCAGCAACAAGGCTGCCAGCCGAGCAGCTTCCTTCAGGAACTCGACGACACCCATCTCGTCCACACCAGCTACGACGACATCATGGGTGCCGAAGCCAGCAGCGAGGACCTCGACGCCTTCTTCGCCAACATGCGCAACATGCTAGGCGGGGAATGACTGAGACTGTAGCGGCGCTCTGTGAGCGCCGAAGCTTATGGAAAAGCGTGGAACTCCGCTCGCCTGGTCATCGATATCGACGGTCGTAGACCGCCGCTACAAGCATCGGAATCGTCAATTCCAATGCGTGTGAAACGCCGCAGCTGGCAGGCCTTCCTTGTTCATCAGGTTCGGCTCCGCTGTTTTGTGCCAAGCGAAGCGGGCTTTGCGAGGGGAGGGGACTTGCGGACTGCGCAAAGTGATTGTTTTCCCGTCCGCCGAGATTTCCGCCGTCGCAGGCTTGAACTCACCCTCCTCACCCGCGACCTCGAAATGACTTGGGGATTGACCGTTGCGCGTGACCAATCCGCCACCGATGTGATCAAATGTCACGACAATGGCGTCATCTGACGCCTGATGTTTCTGATAGAGTGGACCGGATTTCACGACGCCATCCTTGCCATAGGTGTCTGCAAGCGCCCATAAAGCGAGTCGGTGGCCGACTTCGGATTTGTTCCCTGGATGAATGTCTTTCACATCGCCGATGTCGAGCGTCACCACCATGCCGGTGTTCGGGATTTCAAGGGTCTTCTCCTGAGCGCGCCAGAGTTCGGGGAGTTGTTCCGTGCGGTCGTTGCCGTATTGGAACGGCGCGATTTGGACGAAGAAAAACGGGGCGTCCGGCACTTGGAATCGGGAGCGCCATCCCTCGATGAGCGCACGTTTTTTCGCGGTATAAAGCATGCCGTCGGCACGGTTCGATTCGCCTTGATACCAGATGAACCCACGGATGGCATAAGGCGCGAGCGGATGGATCATCGCCTGGTAGGTGCCCGTCTCGGCCCCGTGCCCGAGTTTGAGTAATTCCGGCGCGGCTGGCATCGGTGGCGCATCCTCGCCCGCATCGATGGCGGCGACCGCCTGCTGCGACCACTCTGCCATGGCCAGTGCATGCTTGCGCAATGGCACGCGGTATTCCGCGAAGCCCGGCACCCTGGCGCGGCGCTTGGCGCGGATCTCCGCGAGCTCTTTGATGCCATCAAGGCCCGTTTCATCCCACCATGGCTCGATGCGCGATCCACCCCACGAGCTGTGGATGATACCCACGGGGATGCCCAGCTCTTCGACCAGATGGCGGCCAAAAAAGTATCCTACCGCCGTGAGCTGCGGGGCGATCTGGGGCGTGGCATCCTGCCATTTTCCATCCACGGAAAACTGTGGCTCATGGTGCAGGCGCTGCGGAACGGTGAATACACGCAAGCCCGGCACCGCGCCTTGCTTCGCCATCGCCTGGTCCTCCTTGCGGGATTGGTTGATCCGCCAGCCCATGTTCGACTGGCCGCTCGCAAGCCACACCTCGCCAACCAGCAGGTCTTTGATTTCCACCGTGCTGCCCGCACTCGAAATCGTCATCACCTGCGGCTCCGCATTCGTCGATGCCGCCGGAAGCCTCACCTCCCATCGACCATCGGCTCCGGTCGTGCCCGTGGTCTGATTGCCGGCAAAGGAAACGACGACCTCCGCACTCGGAGCCGCCATTCCCCAGACTGGAATCTCGCGATCCCGTTGCAATACCGCCCCATCTTGAAACAATGGAGCAAGGACTAGATCCGCCGCCACCAGGGGTGCGGCGGATAACAACAGGGAATACAGCGAAATGCGGGTCATGGGTTCGATACGCTTGAGCGATGCGCGGAGTATCATGAAATCCACGATCTGAAGCCAAGGGGGATCTTTTTTGAGAAAATCCCGAGCTGGATGGTGGGATTTTTTGAAACATCGTCTTTTGAGGCTTGATGATCGAACGGCGGCTGAATTGGATCACACCGACATCCGCGCACCGCGCTTTTCCCCATGAGCCTCCGCAAACAGCTATCCGACATCCTCCCCGCGCTATTGCCCGGTAACCCGGCCGACGCGATCAAAGGCACGGAATTGATCCGGCTCACGCGGCTCCAGCTCAATGGGAATTATTCCGATGCCTCACTGCGCTATCATTTTTCGATCATGTCGTGCGACCCTGCGTCGCCGATCGCCAAAGTCGAAAAAGGCCAAGGGTACTATCGGCGTAGTGCTGCGCTGCCCGCACTCTCCGGTGCCCAGGAGTTGATTTCGCTCACCCAAGGCCGCCTTGACGACCTTAGCGCCGCCGATCAGGAGTTGGTCGACGTGGCGATGCTGCGCATCCGCAAATTCCGCGCCGTGGTGCTTCGCTATTTTGAAACCAACGGCCGCTTTCCGTTCGCCTTCCGCGAGGCGTTCGCCAAGGAAGCCCCCATCAGCAACCTTTGGAAATATCCCGAGCTGGTTCTCGTCGATTGGGAAACCGGTGGCATCCCCGACGAGGAGATGTCGCTCGATCGCGCGATGCTCGATCTGAAGCAACGCCTCGGGCTCGCCCCCTTCCGCCTTCACGCTGCCCGACTCCGCATTCAGCCGTCGCTCGGCTCCTATCGGGAGGATTTTTTCCAAACGCTTGCGGTTTCTCAATGGGCGCAAGGTGGCGAGCTTGTTTATGCCGCGCCGATCGAGGATGAGGCTCTTGCTGACGCGCTGCGCCGCCTCAGTCTCACCTTTGGCATCGGCATCACCACCTTCGGTCTCACCGCCGAAGTGCTCGACGACCTGCCGCGTCCGGCAAACATCCTCAACGCCCACCCACGCGAAACTGAGGCGATCATGGCGAAACTCGACGTCAACCGCATCGCCGCGCCCGCGTCCCGCCCTCACGTCGATTGGAATGCACTGAGCGCCATGGCTTCCGAATCCGCTGAAACCGTCAAGCTCATCAGTTGGATCACCGGCTGCATCGACGAGCAACGCGCCGAGCCATTCAAGGAGCCCTGAAATTCCCGCCATGAGTTGGAATTTCCAATCCACCGCCATCGTCGGCTCAGGTGCCATCGGGCTTTACTATGGTGCCCGCCTCGCAGCCGCAGGTGAGGATGTGCGTTTCCTCGTCCGCTCGGATGCGGATGGCTTCCGCGATCATGGGCTGCGCGTCGAAAGCATTCATGGGGATCTCCACCTCGCAAACCTCCGCACTGCCCGCGATCCGTCCGAAATTGGGCCCGTCGACCTTGTCGTCGTGGCATGGAAGGCCACCGCCAACGAACACCTTGAGCAGGTTCTCCCTCCGCTCATGCACCAAGGCACCCAGGTGCTCACCTTGCAAAACGGCCTCGGAAACTGCGAAAAAATCGCCCGCATCACCGGCCCTCAAAACGTCCTCGGCGGGCTGTGTTTCGTCTGCATCAACCGCATCGCCCCGGCCCACGTCCGCCACACCGCCAGCGGCAAGGTGGTGCTCGGGGAATGGAGAGCGGACGATCGCAACCGGGTCACCATCGTCGCACAACGGTGGAAAAACGCCGGCATCCACGCCACTGCCACCCCTGTCCTCGAACAAGCGCAGTGGGAGAAACTCGTCTGGAACATCCCATTCAACGGACTCTCGATCGCTGAAGGCGGCGTCACCACCGACATCCTCCTCGCCAACCCTCGCACTCTCGGAGAGATCCGCGAGGTCGCCCATGAAGTGGTCGCCGCCGCCCGGGCCCTCGGACATCCGATCCCCGAATCACTGGTCGAGGAGAACATCGAACGCACCCGGCCGATGGGCCCATACCGCCCGTCGAGCATGATCGACTACCTTGAAGGCCGCGAAGTCGAAACCGACGCGATCTGGGCCGCCCCGCTCCGCCGCGCCGCTCTGGTCGATGCCCCGATGCCTGCCACCGCAACCCTGCTCAGACGCATTCACAGGCGCATCGAAGCGCGGGATGCCTCATAAAAAACGTCTTTCCCCAATCGATGAAGAAAGACGTTTTTTGATGAATGAATCTTTGGATTTAGAACCAGGCTTTGCGACCCGTGACATACGTTTTCACGAAATCCTCGTCGGTTTTCGTCAGGTAGATGATGCCTTCGACAAGGCCAACTGCCCATGGGACAATCGCGCCCATGCCACAAGTGGCAATCGCGATGACGAGACCGGCAACAAGCTGGATCACGCCCTCCTTGGTGTATCCGAGGTAAAATTTGTGAACTCCAAGGCCGCCAATCAGGATCCCGAGAATCCCGGCGACGATTTTTTTCTCCGCTCCGGGAATCTGGCCGCCAGGGGCTGGCGCAACAGGTGGTGGGGCCGGGGTGGTGGGTTCTTCAGCAGTGGGAGGCGTCTGCGGACTATCGGGCATTTGTTCAGGTTCGTTGGACATGGCGCAATCTATCTAGTAAGTCCTCCCCGGCGGTGCAAGCCATAATCCGAAATGAAACCAAGAATCACCCTCGCCGAAGTCGGTCTACCTGATGGAAATATCCTAACACTCCAATCACACGACGGACGCATTGCCATCCTTTCTCACGGTGAACAGGTGTGCGGTCCCGCGACGCGGGCGGGCGAGGAGGAGCTTGGCAGGCTTGCCTGCGCGCCATTCCGCCCGGTGCGCCAACCGAAAATCTGGATCGCCGGTGCCGGGCTGGGGGCGATCGCCACGACCGTCACTCAAGAGCTCGGCCAAAAACGCGGCACCTTCATCGTCGCCGAACCGGTTCCGGCCATCCTTGATTGGCATCGCGACCACCTGCCCGACAGCCCGCTGCTCAAGGACGAGCGTTTCATCATCGAGTCCGACGCCGGTGTCGGGGGTCTCCACGCGCACACCGGCTCGCTGCACGCCATCATCGTCCACCTCGACGCCTCGCCCGACGGTTCGGATGGCCGCCGCCTGCCCGAAAACCCGCGCTGGCTCGCAGCCGCATACGAAGCGTTGATCGACGGTGGCCTACTCGCCGTTGGCGGCACCCGCCCGCTCCTTGGTCTGTTTCGCAAGCTTCGCCGCCAAGGGTTTGATGTGGCCGAGCATTCCGTGCCATCCTCCCCGTTGGCAAAAAAACCGCGGATGATCCCCATTTTGCTTGCGAGGAAAGGCCGCTATCAAGGTTGATCCGGTCTTCCCTCCGTGCTTCTTTCATCCACAATCGATTCCAACCTCTCATGAAACGCATCTTCGCGCCCGCATTCGCCGCCCTCTTCGCCAGCCTGCCCACCGCTGGCATTGCAAACGAGGGGGAGCTCACCATTCAGCCCAGTGAATTCATCATTCATGAATCCTTCACCGCGACCGCACTCCCCTCATCCGCCCAGAAGATCTCTATTGCGGCGGAATCCTGGACCACCTTCGAGATCACCCAACTCGCCAACCACGGAACATCCGTCAAAAAAGGCGGCGTTCTCATCACCTTTGCCTCCGAAGAACTCGATAAAGCGATCGCGGATCTCGAAAAAACCGTCGAACGGCGTGAACTCGAAATCTCCGCCGCCCGGCTCGAGCTAGTGGCCCTTCGCGAAACCGCTGAAGATCGCCTTGCCGTATCCCGTCGCTCTGCAGAACAAGCCGAGGAAAATCACCGATATTACAACGAGACCCGCCACGCCATCGACGTCGAATCCGCGGAACAGGCCGTGTTGCGTGCCGAACAACGCCTCCGCAATGCCAATGAGGAACTCGTCCAGCTCAAGCGCATGTATGAGGCCGACGATCTCGTCGAGGAAACCGAGGAAATCATCCTGTCCCGCGCCCGCGAAGCCGTCGAGGCCGCGGAATTCGCCCTGCGCGTCGAAAAAATCGACCAAAAACGGCGTATCGAAACCAACCTGCCTCGCCACCTCGAATCGTTATTGGACGCGAAAAAGGAAACCGCTCACAAGCTCGTCAACGACGAAGCAGAAATCCCGCGAGCCATCACTCTCAAGCAGATCGACCTCGCGCGCCTCGAGGTCACCCAGCAACGCGATATCGAAAACCTAACCAAGCTTCAGGCGGATCGCGGCCTGCTCGAAATCACCGCGCCCGCCGATGGCATGTTTTACTACGGAGAGATCGAGAACGGCGAGTGGACCGCCCCTGCCGAACTGATGCGCACCCTCGTGATTGCAGGACGCCCGCCCGTGAAGCGTCTGCTCGCCACCTTCATCCCGGCTGACACCAAGCTCGATTTCCACGCCATACTCCCCGAGGCCACCGCCCGCTCGTTCGGCGGCGAGAAATCCAAGGGCCTTGCCACCCTCACCGGACGCGGTGATATCTCCATCCCAGTCACACTCACCAGTGTTGCTTCGGTGCCGAGTCCCACCCAGCAACATCATGCCATCTTCGCCGCCGAGTGGCCGAAAGACATCCGGCCGGTTCCCGGGGCGACCGCCAAAATCCACGTCATCACCTACGCCCGGGAAGGCGCAGTCGTCGTGCCCGCCAAGGCCCTCGCCTTTGGCAGCAAAGGCTGGCAGGTCGAGCTGAAACTCGCCGACGGTAAAACCGAAAAACGCCCCGTCACGCGTGGCCGTGCCAACGGCGACAAGGTCGAAATCCTCAAAGGCTTGGAATCCGGCCAAGTCATCGTCCTCCCGTAACCCGTCGCTTCGGGCATCCTGCCCGAAGCCATCCAAAAAAATCCGCGCAATCTGTGAAATCTGTGGTTCCAAACCTGATTCCATCGACGACCCACTCATCACCGAAAGTGCGACTCCCGCCCTCAACAATAACACTGCTGCTGGCCGCCTGCATCGCGGCCGCACCGTTGTCGCAAGCAGATCCGGAGAAAATCGCCCTCGTCCCTCCCCCACCTGGCACCGAGCTTCCTGAAGCCACCCCCGAACGCATCAACACCGCGATCCGCGCGGGCGTCGATTTTCTTATTCAGGATCAAAACGCAAATGGCTCATGGGGCGGCCCTACACAAACCAAAGGCCTCAACATCTACGCGCCCGGCCCCGGCTCCCACATGGCGTTTCGAGCCGGCGCCACCGGTCTTGCGCTTTCCGGCATGATCGAAGCGCGTGACGCCCGCCCGGAAGTCGCCAACTCCATCTCCCGCGCCGCCGATTGGGTGATCGAGGAAATCCCCAACCTCCGCCGCGCCACACCCGGCGTGCTCTACAATAATTGGGGCCACGCATACGGCCTGCGCGCCATCACCCGGCTCGACCGCCACGATCCCACCCGCCGCGAAACCTGGAAACAACTTGCCGAACAGCAATTCGATCTCATCCACCGCTTCGCCGAAGTCAACGGCGGCTGGGGGTATTACGATTTCAGCGAGATCAACACCCAGCGCCCGTCCGGCATGCCCACCTCGTTCACCACCGCCACCGTCCTCCTCGCCATGGCAGAGGCCCGTGATGCCTTCGGCATCGTGCCGGATGCCCGGGTTGTCGATGGCGCCGTGCGCTCGATCAACCTCCAGCGCACCCCGGATTTCGCGTACGCCTACTCCTTCCCCCACCAATGGCGGCCACGTTCACCGATCAACCGCCCCGCCGGATCGCTCGCCCGCTCACAAGTCTGCAACGCCGCACTGAGGGTCTTCGGCGAACCCTCCATCACCGATGAAGTGATCATCACTTGGGCCGATCGTTTCCTCGAACGCGAAGGCTGGCTCAGCATTGCTCGTAAGCGCCCTCAGCCGCACGATATCCATTTCCAGATCTCCGGATACTTCTACTATTACGGCATTTTCTACTTCACCGAAGCCGTCGCCCTGCTGCCCGAGGAACACCACACCCGCTACGCGAAAGCCTTGGCCGCCATCTTGTTGGAGCGCCAGGAAAAGGACGGATCATGGTGGGATTACCCGCTCTACGCATACCACCAACCCTACGGCACCGGTTACGCCCTGCTGGCACTCACATGGTGCCGCGATGTGATCGCGAAGCCCTAGCCACATCGACAGGAATTCGATCAATGGCCTGCCGAATTCATTCGGCCGTTGGTTATTACGTCGCATCGACGCATCGCGTCGCGGGTTCGATTCGGTGCGTGTCGAAACTCCACCCTCACTCCCGCCAGCGCGTCAAAATCTCGCCATACGCATCGATCCGCCGGTCGCGAAAAAACGGCCAGATCCGACGGAACGCCTCGACGTCCGCGAAATCCACATCGTGATAGAGAATCTCCTCCGTCTCTGTGGACGCTTTCGCCACGATTTCCCCATACGGATTCGCCACAAACGAGCGCCCCCAAAACTCCGTATCCCCTTCATGCCCCGTGCGGTTCACCGCCGCAACAAAGCAGCCATTCGCCACCGCATGCCCGCGCTGCACGGTCTCCCATGCGCAATGCTGCGCATCACCGAGAGTCGGTTTCTCCTCGGGCAGCCAGCCAATCGCCGTCGGATATAACAGCAGCTCCGCACCACCCAGCGCCATCAATCGCGCCGCTTCCGGATACCATTGGTCCCAGCAAATCAGCACGCCGATCCGCCCGAACACCGTATCCCACACCGGCCAACCACTGTCGCCCGGCGTGAAATAAAATTTCTCCTCAAAGGCAGGGTCCTGAGGAATGTGCGACTTCCGGTAGCTCCCGAGCATCCGCCCGTCTGCATCGTGCACCACCGCCGTGTTGTGAAATAACCCGGGCCCGCGCTGCTCGAAAAGCGACGACACCAACACAATCCCCAACTCTCCTGCAAGTGCACCCAACCGGTCCGTCACCTGGCCCGGAATCGGATCCGCCAGATCGAACCGATCGACATCCTGCACCGTGCAGAAATACGGCGTCAAAAAAAGCTCCTGAGTGCACACAATTTGCGCGCCGCCCGCCGCAGCCTCACGAATCAAGACCTCATGATGATCAAAAGCATTCTCCTTCGTCGCGAAGGTGCCGGATTGAAGCAGGGCAAGTCGTGGCATGGCGGCGCATTCAAGCATCCGCCAACCGTATTGCCCATACCGAAATACACGCCGCAGGTGCCTCTGGCCGTTGCGATGATTCGTGGGCATATTAGGAATTGCATTCCGAGCCGTCATCACCGCAAATTCTCGACGGATAATGAAAGTGCCCTTGATGATCACCTTGGCATGGATCGCTCTCATCGCGATGAGCGGACCTCTGGGTGCCGAGCTTGCCGATACGGAGGGAGATTTGCTCCTCTTGGAAGCAGAGCTTGATCGCGAGCAGGAAATCTTAAACGAACGTCGCAAGCAGTTGGAGCAGCGGAAGTTTGAGCTGCAACTGATGAAAGCGAGAAGGAAACTCGATGGCGCGGTAGAAACGCCCGAAGAGGCCGCCTTCCGGTTGGAACTCCTTCGAATCCATGCTGAAGCCCAACAAAAACGTGCCATCTCAATTGCCGAATTGGACCAACTTGCCGAAACCATGGAGGTGCTCCAAAAAGGCGATGGCCGGGTCGGGCGGCCCCGCGCCTTCGGCCCAAGAGCCAAAGCCATCGAAGAGGAAAATCTCGCAGCAAGAAAAGAAGTGAAAACACGGAGCCAGGAGCTCATGCAGGAAATCCTCACTTCCATGGAAACCATTCTCAATGAGCAAGGTTCGCTGAATGACGCGGAATATCAATGGCTGCTCAGCCACACCAAAAGCGCAAACAACGCGTGGCCCGCACTGGATCAGGCAACACTCGAACGGGTGAAATTCCTCATCCAAATGGAGCACCGTCGGCGAAATCCGCCGCCAGCCAAGGAAAATAAAAACTTTGAATATCCATAGCGATCAACTGATCCGGCGAGATGGAAATCCGTTCTTTTCCCATCACTACCAGTCCTTCAGCCCGCCGCCTGTCCGCATCACCTTCGTCTCCGGAATCCACGTCAGCCCCCAATCGCGCATCGCCTCCAGCACCGGTCGCAACGACCGACCCATCGGCGTGAGCCGGTAGCACATCCGCTTGCCGCCCTCGACCAACGGCTCCTGTTTCACCAGCCCGGATTCGACCAGCCGCTCCAGCCGCTCCGCCAGAATGTTCGTCGGGATGCCCTCCGGAGCATCCGCAAACTCCTTGTAGCGCGTGCGCCCGAGAAACAGATCGCGGATCACCAACATCGTCCATCGATCGCCCACGAGATCGAGCATGCATGCCACCGGGCAGGAAGAGCGAGGGTTGTGGCTCATGCGTTCATGGTGATCCATTCATCAAAACTTGCAAATTGAAATGTTTCGATATCCACTCATCGGCCGCAGATTGCTCGAAAATTTCCTCAAACATGTCTTGATTCATGCAGTTCCTCCGCTAAAAACACCCCCCCTTCATGCCGGACATCGACCGCCAACTGAAACTCGCGATTCCGAAAGGAAGCCTCGAGGCGCCCACCATCGACCTCCTCGCCAAGGCGGGATACGAGGTCTATGTGTCGTCGCGCGGTCTGCGCCCGGGCTCGAACGACCCGGAACTCGATCTCTACCTGATCCGCGCTCAGGAAATCGGCCGCTACCTCGGCCAAGGGTTCATCGATTGCGGTATCACTGGATACGACTGGGCTTATGAAAACGGTGCCGATCTCGTCGATCTCGCCGAGCTTCCCTACTCCCGCGCCACCGTCCGCCCCACCAAATGGGTGCTTGTGGTTCCCGAGGATTCCCCAATCCACACGCCCGAAGACCTCGAGGGCAAACGCATCGCCACCGAAGGCGTCGGCATCACCAAGCGATACCTCGCCGAAAAAGGCATCAACGCCGAAGTCGAATTCTCCTGGGGTGCCACAGAAGTGAAAGTGCCCGACCTCGTCGATGCCATCGTCGACGTCACCGAGACCGGCTCATCAATTAAGGCGAACCGCCTGCGCATCGTCGATACGCTGCTCACCTCGTTCCCGCATTTCTACGCCAACCCCGCCGCTGCCGCCGATCCCTGGAAACGCGAGAAAATGGATCGCATCGCACTGCTCCTCAAAGCCGCCCTCAACGCCCGCGGCAAGGTCGGCCTCAAGATGAACCTTCCGGAGAACCGCCTCGCGGAACTTCTTGAAAAACTTCCCTCCCTCCGCCGCCCGACCGTTTCCCACCTGTCGGAAGCCGGATGGCTCGCTATCGAAACCGTGATCGACGAAGTCGTCGTCCGCGACATCATCCCGGAACTCACCGCACTCGGTGCCGAAGGCATCATCGAATACCCGCTCAACAAACTGGTTCCCTGAACCACCCCAACATTTTCCTGCCAACACCAACCCCACACAAACATGGGCTCCATCAAGAAACGCCGTAAAACGAAAATCAACAAGCACAAGCGCAAGAAGCGGATGAAACAAAACCGCCACAAAAAGCGCCTTCGCTACAAGTCCTAAGGGCTTCGCGAAAGATTGTTCCAATCTCAACACCGGAGATCCCACGCTGGGTCTCCGGATTTGTTGTTGATGCCGCCGGATGAATCTTCCCGTCCATCCCGAGTTCCACGTCCTAGACGAATCCGCCCACTGGCTCGTCGTCGACAAACCCGCGCCCCTGATCGTCCATCCGGCGAATCTCCAACCCGAGCCAACTCTGCTCGGCGGCATTGAGGCGCTGCTTCATTACGAAATTGCCAACGGCGACCGCCCCGCCATCGTCACCCGCCTCGATCGCGACACCAGCGGCATCGTCCTCGTCGCAAAAACCACCTCCGCCGCTCGCGAACTCGGCATGATCATGGAGCGCCGCGAGGCGGAAAAAGAATACCTCGCCATCGTCCACGGCCACCCGCCCGTCGATCCATGGGAATCCCATGAGCCCATCCTCCGAGCCGCCGAAATCGGCCCGAGCGACATCTGGGTGCGCCAAATCTGCCACCCCGACGGCCGCCCGTGCCACACCCGCTTCGCCATCGAACGCCGGTTCTCCCGCGATGGTCGCCATTTCGCCCTCGTCCGCTGCTTTCCCACCACCGGGCGCATGCACCAGATCCGCGTCCACCTCGCCGCCGCCGGCCACCCCATCGTCGGCGATAAAATCTACTCCGGCGACGGCTCCGAATACCTCGAATGGATGCAACACGGCTGGACACTCGAACTCGCAACCCGACTCCTCATCCCCCGCCATGCCCTCCATGCCACCCGCCTCAATATCCCTTGGAATGGCAAGCCTGTGCTCTGGCAATCGCCACTGCCCGCTGACTTGATGGCATTTGTCGAGGGGCGAGATGCGGAAACCGATCCGGGAATCATCCTCTGGAATCGCAATCCCCACTCATCGTAATCCCGCATGCTTCGCATGCCACTCGGCATAGATCGCAGGGGAAATCTCCGACGGCTTGATCTCCGATCGCCCGCCCCAGAAGACGTTGGTGTAAGAAACCGGAATCCCAACGGATTCCAAGTGACGGTCAATCGCCGCCTTGTGTTCGAGCACGCGCTCCTTCTCGGTGCCGTGGACCACGCCCATGATGTTCACGCTACCAAAGCGCGGACCTCCCTCACGCCAATAACAATGCGTCATGCAATAATGGCGGCCAACCTCGGCACCCGCCTCAATCTCGCGTCCGGTTGGGACGGCCCAGTGGAACAGCCCGTTGAAACGCGTGACCCGCTGGCCGGTCGAAGATGGTTTGACGTGCTCAAGAAACGTCGAAAACCGCCCGATCACCTTTTTATGATTCAATATTTCCGCCACTTCGCAGAACCGGTCGAGGGAAACACCCAGGGCGTCCGCGCGGGCCTGCCAAGGATTTCCGTTGATTTCGTCGAGCGTGAGCTCCTCTTTGAGCGAAAGTAAAATCCGCCATTCTTCGGGCGTTAGGTCGACCGTGGCCGTCGTCATCATCACGGCAGGCTCATCCGACTTGTCGCCCGGCTCCAGCGCCTTGCGGCGGACGTGACCGACGCCAAGCGCGAACACCCCGTTCGCAGGCATCAGGATATACTCAGTCGCCCCGGTCAGCCGCATCAACACCTTCGCGTGCTCGTCGAGTGACTCACCCACCGGCACTTTCAACGTCGTCCACAAGCGATACCCCGATCCGGAAATATCCGCATCCGTCGAGCGGATCACCACGTGACCCGAAAACGGATCCTCCTTCGCCATGAAGTCGAATGCGTCGTTGAGTTTCTCCTCCGGCACCTTCCACGCCACCAGCGCGCCGTGAGCGAGTTTCGTCGCCAGCAGTGTCTGCCGCACCCGCCGCACCACCCCCGCCTCGACCATCGCGCGGATCCGCTCGATCACCGTCTCAAACGATACCCCGGATTTCTCCGCGATCAATTGGAACGGCTCGCGCTGAAAACCGGAAACCAGGTCTTCCGAAACCGCGAGAATACGCGCGTTGATCGGATCGGTGTGCTCGACGGGGACAGTGGGGCTTGCCATGCGCAGGACATTGCACCGCAAAGCCCCGCCGTCCAACCCGGAACAGCAAACGCCACGATTTTCACAAAATCCGCCAAGCCAATATCGTACAGATTATTGATGCGGCCGCATCAATAATCTGTACTTCGGATGATCCGGCCGATGCACCGATGTGTCGGGATTCTGAGGAAATGCTGGCCACATCGCCGGTTCCCACCGATACAGAAACCCACATGCCCAAGAAGCGGAAATCCGGATTTGTGAAACCCAAAGCAGCCATCAAGCCGGTGGTTTCACCGGATGCGGTTGCCGCGCAACCGGAGACATCGGATTCGCATGCCGGCGGCGCGCGGCTGCTGCTGTGGCTGATGGTCGCTATGTCAGGGTTTGCCTGCTTGGTTTATCAGATTCTCTGGATGCGCCAGATCGGGCTGGTATTTGGCAACACCTCGCACGCTGCGGCGCTCACGCTGGCGGTGTTTTTCGCCGGCCTGGCCGCTGGCGGATGGTTCTGGGGGCGGCGGTGCCCGCGGATCACTAACCCGATGCGCACATATGGATGGCTGGAATTGGGCATCGCAGTGGCGGGTGCGGCCATCCTCGTCGGCCCCGGATTGATCCGGCAGTTCTATCCCATGCTCTATGGGGATAGCGGTGCGGAGTTTGGACTGATGGCGTTCAAGGCCTTCTGGACGCTGCTGCTCGTGTTTCCCGCCTCGTTCCTCATGGGCGGCACCCTCCCGGTGATCGGTCAATGGCTGATCCGCAACCACGTGGCCTTCGGCACCACCGCCGCCCGCCTGTATGCCATCAACACTTTGGGTGCCGCATCCGGGGCGTTTGCCGCGGCGTTCATCCTCGTCTGGCACCTCGGCTTCCGCATGACCGGCGTGGTCGCCATGGCCATTTCGGCCGCAGTCGCGGTGATCGCATTCATGCTCGCAAAACGTAGGCTTGCTGGTGAGAGCAAGGGCGATTGCGCGTCGACTACACCATCGTCGCGGTCACACGATCGCACCTCCAAATCATCCACTTCTCTCCCGCGCCCCGCCATCCTCATCATGGCATTTCTCTCCGGGTTTCTCGTCCTTGCCCTGGAAGTGCTGTGGACGCGGATGTTCGCCCAAGTGCACGAAAACTCGGTCTATAGCTTCTCCGCCGTCCTCATCATCGTCCTGATCTGCCTCGCTCTCGGCGCGTGGCTTGCGTCGCGGCTGGCGCGCGGCACCACCCCGGCCCCGCAGGTGCTCATGCTCCTTATCGCGGCCGGCGGATCCGCGCTCTTGATTTCACCCCACGTCTTCATGTGGCTCACCAAAAACGGAGCCATGCTTCCGGTCGAGGCGTCCTTCGGCGCATACGTCTTCCGCCTGCTTGGCACCGGCTTTGTCGCCATCGGCCCCGCCTGCCTGCTGCTTGGTGCTGTTTTCCCGTTTCTGATGAAGGCCGAGGAAAAATTCACCACCCACCCCGGCAAAAGCATCGGCACCCTCTCGGCCATCAATACCGTTGGAGCCATCCTTGGTGCACTCGCATGTGGTTTCGTCCTGTTGCCATGGCTCGGCATGTGGCGCACCGTCCAACTCGCCGCCGCCGGCTACCTCATCATCGCGCTGCTCACCCCCGCCGCAAAAAACACCCGCTGTCGCGCCGCCAAGGCGGTCGTCTCGGTAGTCTTGCTGCTCTCATTCACCGCGCTCAATCCATCAAGCCTCCCCGTCGCTTGGCACGCGGAGATGGCGGACGATTCCTCACAAATTCTCGAAGAATGGCAGGCCAGTGATGCGACCGTCTCCGTGGTGCTCGACGCCTTCGATCACGTCGCCATCAAGATCAACTCGAACTACAGCCTCGGCTCCAGCGCCGCGATCGGCCCGCAGATTTTCCAAGCCCGGATCCCTCTCCTTGTATTCCCCGAAACCGACAGCGTCTTCTTCCTCGGCATGGGCACCGGCATCACCGCCGGTGAGGCGCTCGACCGAGATTCCTTCCCCAACATCCGCAAAGTCGTCGCCTGCGAACTCTCGCCAAGCGTCGTCGAGGCCGCCGAAAAATACTTCGGCGGTGCTGGCGGTGGCCCCGACCTAACAAACGGACTCTTCACAGATCCCCGCGCCCGCGTCCTCGTCGCCGATGGCCGCAACCACCTCATGGCCACGCGTGACACCTACGCCATGATCAACGCCGACCTCTTCCTCCCTTACCGCCGCGGCACCGGTAGCCTTTACAGCCTCGAACACTTCCAAAACACCCGCGCCCGCCTCAACCCCGGTGGCGTCTTCGTGCAATGGCTGCCGCTCTATCAGATTTCTGAACGCGAGTTCGGCATCATCGCCCGCACCATGATTGAGGCGTTCCCTCAAGTCACCCTCTGGCGCGGAAACTTCCAGCCCGGCGCGGAAATGGCGGCACTCATCGGCCACCTCGACGACTCACCCATTCCCGCCAGCACGCTCGACGTCGAATTTGAAAAAGCGCGCGCTGTCGCCGGAGCCACCCACCTCGACATGCAGCGGCTGATGCTCCCGATCAACGAGCAGACCATCCCCTTGTTCTACGGTGGCAACCTCACCCTCGCTCGCGAGCTATTTACGATATTCCCCCTCAATACCGACGACCGCCCCGTGATTGAATACGGCACCCCGCGATCGCTGCACGCCGTGCAGGACGGCAAGCGCGCTCAATTCCTCGCCGACCGCTTCGCCAACTTGGTGGACGAAATCCAAACTCTTGTCCCACCCGCGATCGACCCCATCCTCACCACCCGCGATGATCAAACCCGCAAGCTCCCACTCGCCGGCTCCGCCTTCCACCGCGCATGGATCGCCGCAGTCTATGAAGACGAGGAAGGCTGGATCAAAAACTGGCAGATTTTCCTCAAGCACTGGTTGCCTAGCAGCGGGCAACATCGATGAACAAGTTATTAATCCGGCAATAAAATACTAGCGTATATAGGGGACTATGTTACAAATCGGCATGGCAACGCGTGATGTTCGC
>JBLRWN010000057.1:0-21608 GCA_047921195.1 Luteolibacter sp.
GACTCCCGAAGAGACCGAAGCGTTCCAGATTGTGGAACTCTATCGTCAGAGGGCGGATGCGGAAAACGTGTTTGATGAACTCAAAAACCAGTGGGGCTTTTCGGGGTTCTGTTCGCAGAAGGCGGCTGTGAGCCAAAGCTCGGCGCGGATGCTGTTGTTGGTTTACAACCTGTGGAGTATTTTCGTGAGGGTTCTCAAAAACCAGGGAGGTCATACCGAGGCGATCAAAAGCCGCTACGAGCTTCTGCTGATTCCCGCAAAGATGGTGCTGAGCGGGCGGCGCAAAATCGTGAAACTGGCAGTTGGTAAACGCTTTGCCAGCTTTCTGAAAAAAGCCTATCGCAGGCTGGAGGAATGGCTGAGCCAAACTGCGCCGCAGTTGAGTCTGACCATGGAAAAACCGCCGCCATGGTTGCTCTTCGTGCCACCTCAAGCTGATCAGGCAGCCGTCACTTGACCCAACTTGCGCCCTTCATCCTCTTTCCATCTGCGGATTTTAGGATGAAGAGGAGCGAGTGAAGTGGGAATGGATTGATGAATTTTGAATGTTGAATTTTGAAGTGACGTAGCCAAGTGCGAAGGTCTCTTCCCCAATAACCAATAACCAATATCTCTTCTCCCTCCTGTTCAAAATTTCTTTGGAATGCGATGAATCGTTTTGGGGATGGCGCTTGTCCCGCAAGGCCGGATCGCCACGGGTCACTCCGCTTCGGATAACAAGCGCAAGCGGAGTCCGTGTTTTACTAAGTTCTGGAAGTCCCGGTCCAGGGTGACGAACTCCGTTTGGTGGAGGATGGCGAACGCGGCGAGGTAGGCGTCCATCCAGACCTTGGGTGATGCGGAGGGGATCCCGGCGAGATCGAGCCATCTGGATTGGAGGCCGGTCGGTTCGTCGAGGATGTGGACGGCGGGAAGATTGATGAGGGTTTGGATCAGTTTCGCCGCATTCTGGTTGGTGAATCCCTCGGCACCGTAAGCATGGAGGATCGCCGGAGTCGTCGCGAGGCGCAGAAAACTCTGCTGGGTGGCGCGGCAGAAGCAGGCGGGATTCTCGGCGCTTGCCTTGGCGAAGATTCCCTTCGCCAACGCATGATGCGGGTGGGCGGAGAAGGTGAGTGCCAGCCAGACATTGGAGTCAAAGAGCATGGCCGAGGCGTTTGAGGTCTTCCTGGTCGAGGCTTTGCCGTTGAAGCGCGAGTAGCTCGTCGGCAGTCATCCGCTTGGCCGGAGCATTCGCCGGGCAACGGACCACCGGCAGACCGTTGGCCTGGATCTCGATTTTGGGTTTGGCGATCTTGGGATGGGTCGTCGTCTCCGGCGCGGCGAGTCCGCGTTTGAGCAAATCCGCCGCCACATCCTTCAGCTTGCGCCCTTCATGCACAGCCCGAAGTTTGACCGCCTTCACAAGATCGGGAGGAAGATCGAAGGTGGTTTTCATGAAGGAATTTTGCTGGTTTGCTGGCTTCTCGTCAAGTTCCGATGGAATTTCAACCAGGGCACCTGCATTAGGAAAATGCTCTCAAGACAAGGTGGTCGGGGAACCACAGATTACGCAGATTTCACAGATTGGATTTCGTTCAGAACATGATTTTCCGGGATGATCTGAATCGTAGGCATTCTAAGATCATGAAAATCTGAGTAATTTGAGTAATCTGTGGTTCAAAATACCGTTTTGCGGCGTGACTTGTCAATTTCCCCGCCTCTCGGGATTCCATGACTCCCATTTTTCCTTCGATGGCCCGTGGCCGATGGTTTCCTCGTGGAGCGGTATGATGGGATCATCGGGAAGATCCGTGAGCAGATGGAGTGAGGGAATGGATGGATTGGAGACTGGATGGATTGCCGAATGATGATTGTTGAATGTTGATTTTTGAAGTTGCGGGACGGCTTTCCGAGATTCCATGACAAATCAATGGTCACGTCATTTCATGGCGGACGTGAAATTGGCCAGCAGTCTTGGTTTCAATTCAACAGGGATGACGAGGGCATCGATTCTCTCGCGGACGGTCTCGGCCACGATTTTTTTTGATTGGTGGAGTTGCCGGACGAGGGATAAATCCTTGGGTCGGCCGACGAGCAGTTTGACGGCTGCGAGGTCGTTTGCTTCGAGCGCGGAGGCGGCGGGACAATCGGGAATGGCAACGAGCCGCTCACGCCAGCCTGTCGGCAGCGTATCGAGGATGGAGTCCCTCAGGATGTCGGCATGGTATCCGTGCCTGCGGAAGTAGGCGCGGTTCTCGCCCAGCGCCTCGTCGAGCATGACGCCGGTGAGTTCGTCGAAAGGTTCCGGGCACAGATCGGCATCGTAGGTGGTGGCAAGCATGGCATCGGCTTCGCCGAGTTCGGGGAACGAGGCGAGCAGCGATGCTGAGCCGAGGACGAGAAATTTCCGGTCATCGGCCAAGGCGGATGCGGAGCGGAGCAGATGCTGTAGGGCGGCGAGCGTCATGCTGGCATGGCCATCGACAGGCCGACGAATGGGGAACAGGACTTGATGGGTTCGGAGTCGTGGTTCGGCTCCTCTATGAATTGCAAGAGGGCACGCATACCCTCTGTGGATGCACGAGCGGCTTCGATGCGAGCGCGCCAGTCGTGAATCGGTCCGAGATGCACGCGGCCAAGCGCCTGCCACCGGTCGAGGTTTTCGATGGCAATGGCAAGATCTTCCGGATGCGTTTCAATATGCCGCGCAATGCGCCGCCAAAGCGAGGCACGATCCTCACGGCGGAAGTGGTGGTCGTTCGCAATCACGGCAACGATCGTGCGTCAGCTTGGCGAGTCTCGCAAGCAGCGAAAAACGGCGTTCGTGGATTGTTTCGTGGAATGGAGGGCGGGGATTGTGTTCCTTCGAAGTGGCCCGGAACGAGTGAAGAGGGAATGGATTAACGAATGATGAATGTTGAATGTTGAATTTTGAAGTGACGGAACGGCTTTCCGAGATCCCATCAGAAATCAACATTCGGAGTTCAATAATCAACAATCAAACCGCATGGGATCAGGATCACGGCGAGCTTGAAAATCCCTCCAGTGATCCCTCTCTGTTTGCTCCTGTAAGAAATTCTTTTTTGAACAGGAGGAAACGGAGGGTGAGGAAACGAGGGAGCTTCGCACTGGGCCTTCCGCAGATTTCATTTTCGTTCACGCCGTAGGGGAAGTGTGGGCGGATCGAGCCGAGTCCGCCCTACCGGTTTGGAAAAGATCACGGCGAGCTTGTAAATCCCACCAGTGATCCTTCTCTGTTGCCTCCTGTAAGAAATTCTTTTTGAACAGGAAGAAACGGAGAGTGAGGAAACGAGGGAACTCCGCGCGGTCCATCGTGGCGGATTCACCCGGGATTCATCCGCCAGAGGGTGAAGTTGAGGACGCTGGCGAAGGATACCCATGCAAGGTATGGCCCCATCATCCAACCGGCAGTCCGGTTGACGCGAATGAAGGTCAGCAGTGTGCAAAGGATCGTAACCCACATCGCGAGGATGACGACGAGTGCCCAGCCGATTTTCCCCGCACCGAAGAATACCGGAGTCCATGCGGCGTTCAGGACCAATTGCGTGAAGTAGAGCCACAGGGCAAGCCGCCAGCCATCGTGCCGCCATACGAGCCACGCGGCGACGGCCATCATGAGGTAAAGGGCGGTCCATACCGGTCCAAAGATCCAAGCCGGTGGATTCCATGCGGGCTTGTTGAGTGCCGCATACCACTCGCCCGGTGGGGAGAATGCTCCAGCCAGTGGCGCACAGAAGGTGATGAGAACGAAGCCCGCAAGTGTGAGCAGGCTGCGTGGGAGTGACGGGGGCTGTTGCATGGATGCCATTCAATCATCCGCATGCGTGGCGACGAGCGGAAATCTGGAACCTGCTGTCGGGAATCCGCTTGACCGGAGGCGGTGGCTCGATCTGTTGGTGCCATGGCGAAAAACGTGCTCGGTGGTGAATTGCAGGCATGCTCGATGGACCCGGTGACCGGATTTTTCCGCGACGGATGCTGCCACACCTCGAAGGAGGATACAGGCATGCATACGGTGTGTGCGGTGATGACGGAGGATTTCCTGGTTTACAGCAGATCGATGGGCAATGACTTGATGACACCGCGCCTCGAATTTCAATTTCCCGGACTCAAGGCAGGTGACCGTTGGTGTTTGTGTCTGGGCCGCTGGGTCGAGGCGCTTGATGCCGGCTTTGCTCCTCCCATCGTGCTGGAAGCGACTCATGCGTCGGTTTGTGAATTCATCGACCGCGAAGTGCTGGATCGCCACGCATGGCAGATCTGATTGTGGACGTGGCTGGCGCGTTGGTTTTCGAGCCGTTTTCTCTTTCGATTGCGGTTTCAGCCTCCACTCTACCCACACGCCAAACGAAAATAGGATATGGGCGATGTCCGAGATCAAGTGCCTTCCTGACGTAGACCGCATGCCAAAGGCAATTCCACAGGGGCGGAGCTTCGAAAGGTATCGCGCGGGGCAAGCGCCGGCTCTCACAGGTTCCTAACAAGTGTCATCACGCATTCGAGGTGGCGCGTGTTGGGGAAGAGGTCGAATGGCTGGACGGTTTCGAGGTGGTATCCTGCGGAGGTGAGCTGTTTGAGGTCGCGCACCTGGGTGGCGGGATCGCAGGAGACATAGACGACGCGGGCAGGGCCGAATGTGGCGAGTTGGTCGAGGAACTCCGGAGTGCAGCCGCGCCGGGGCGGATCGATCACCACCGCGGATTCGGCGCCGGGGAAATCGATGCCGGCGAAGATTTCCTCGGCGGATGCGGTGAGGAAAGTGGCGTTGGTGATGCCGTTGCGTTCGGCATTTTCGCGGGCGAACTGGCACGAGGTTTCGGAGACTTCGACACCGGCGACCATGTCGAAATCGCGGGCGAGAGTGAGTGCGAAGAGTCCGGATCCGCAGTAGGCATCGACGAGGAAGCGGATGCCTTCGCCGCGCGCCTGTGCGGCAACGTGACAGGTGAAATCGGGGAGAATGAATGGGTTGTTCTGGAAGAAATCCCCGGCGAGGAAATGAAACTCCAAGTCCCCCACCCGCTCGATGGCGACGTTGCGGTGGTCGGTCTCGACGCGGCCGGCGGTGGCCCGCAGCAGCAGGGTGCTGCCGCGTTTGAATGATTCGGCGCGGGCGTGAATGTCGGCGCGGATGGCGGAAAACCCGGCGTTGATTTCCTCCATCGCGATCGGGCACTGCGGGACATCGACGATGCGTTTGGCGTTGCCGCGGAATCCGATCGGGCCGATTTCGCCATTGCGCGGGCGGTCGAAGTGCGGGGTGATTTTGGAGCGGTATGCCCACTGGCGGGGTGACGGGTGGCACGGTTCGACCGGGTGCTCGATACCGGCCATGTGGCGGAGCAATTCGGCGACCTGGCGGGACTTCCATTCGAGCTGCCGCTCGTAGGCAAGGTGTTGGTATTGGCATCCGCCGCAATCACCGAAGAGCGGGCAAGGCGGGGCGACGCGGTCGGGCGAAGGGTCGAGCACTTCGACGAGGTCGCCTTGCGAGAAGGTTTTGTCGTTGCGGTAGATCCTCACGCGCACGCGCTCGCCGGGCAGGGTGAACGGCACGAAGACAACCCAGCCGCCAACACGACCGACACCCGCACCGAGGTTGGTGAGCGAATCGATGGTGAGCTCGATCTCCTGGTGATACTCGAACGGGTGCGGATGGAATTTTTTCGGCGGGCGGGGCATGCTTTTGGGCAAATTGGGAAAGCGGAAATCGGGAAAGTTGAAATGGAGGGGATTGGGCTCTTTTGTGGGGTGGCGATTTATTTACCACTGAGGCACTGAGGGCCGCTGAGATACTGAGTTTGAAATTCTTGTCAGTGAACTCAGTGGTTCTCAGTGGTTTGAAAGGCCGGTTTGCCAAATAGACGAGGACTACGCGTCCGCCGATTCGATCACGATGCGTGGGAAGACGGGCTCGGGTTTGTTGATGGTGTGGCCATCGGGGAGCAGGCCCCATGCGAGGTCGGCGGCGTTGAGATCCATCAGTTCGGGCCGGTTGAGCTGGGTGGCGAGTTTTGCGGCGGCATCTGGCAGCACGGGAGAGAGCATGACAGCGGCGTGGGCGACGCTTTCGGCGAGGTGCTGGAGCACGCGGGCGAGCCGCGGGGCCTGGGTGGGGTCTTTTTTCAACTCCCACGGTTTCATCCGTTCGGCGTATCCATTGCAATGGACCACGTGGCGATTGATTGCCTCGAGCGCCCGGGAGACGTCGTAGCCGTCCATCGCCTCGCGCCAGTCGGCGGTGGCTGTGAGGAGCGAGTGGCGCAGCGCGGCGTCCTCTTCATGATCATCGCCCCCGGCGCTGAGGATGCCGTTGGTGAAGCGCTGGCTCATGTTGAGTGCGCGGTTGCAAAGGTTGCCGAGTTCGTTGGCGAGCTCGGTGTTGTAGAGCATCACGAGGCGTTCGACATCGAAATCCGCATCGCGTCCGGTGGTGATGTCGCGGACGAGGTAGTAGCGCACGGCATCACTGCCGAAGCGGTCGGCGAGTTCGTTCGGATCGACGATGTTGCCGAGTGACTTGCTCATTTTTTCTCCCCGGATGTTCCACCAGCCGTGGACGAGGAGCTGGGGCATTTGTGAGTCACTAAATCCCATACCGCGCAGCATGCACGGCCAATAGATGCCGTGGGCGGGCACGAGGATGTCTTTGCCGATGATGTGCAGTGCGCGTGGCCCGGCGTTCCACACGCGGTCGAAATCGGGTAGCTCGCCCCCATCCCTGGCGGCGTAGCCGGCGAATGACACGTAGTTGATGAGCGCGTCGAACCAGACGTAGGTGACGTATTCCGGATCAAACGGGAACTGGATGCCCCAGTGGAGTCTTTGTTTCGGGCGGGAGATGCAAAGGTCGATGCCGCCGGAACGTTCGAGCGCGTTGCGGAGTTCGCTTTTGCGGAATGCGGGGAGGACGAAATCGGACGTCCCATCGATGAAGGCGAGCAGCCAATCGGTGTGCTCGGAGAGTTTGAAATACCAGTTTTCCTCCTCCATCTCGACCACCTCGCCCCATTCCGGGCCGAAATTGCCCTCGGCATCGCGGTCGCGATCGGTGAGGTATTGTTCCTGGCGCACTGAGTAGAGCGCCTTGACGGATTTTTTGTAGAGGGCGCCCTTGCTGTGGAGGTCGGTGAGAATCGATTGAACACAGGCCTTGTGGCGCTCGTCGATGGTCTCGGCCCAGCCATCGTAGTGGACGCCGAGTTTCTCCCACAACGCGATGAAGCGGTCGGTGACGCGGCGGACGTATGCGGTGGGTTCAACTCCCTCGGCCTCGGCGGATTGCTGGACTTTTTGTCCGTGTTGATCGACTCCGGTAAGGAAGAAAACCTCGTCGCCACACAACCTGCGGTAGCGGGCGATCACATCGGCGAGCACCTTTTCGTAGGCGTGTCCGATGTGCGGGGATCCGTTGGTGTAGTCAATCGCGGTGGTGAGGAAGAACATGGCGGGCGCGCAGCAAACCACCACAAGCGGCGCAGGGCAAGACGGATTGAGGCAAACGGTGTTGCGGGCGTGTTCCGCTAGACCAGGGTGCCTGGATTCCCGGCGGCCGTTTGGTTTCCGGTGCAAATTTTCACACCGCTCGGCCTTGATGCTTGGATCAAGGTGGCGGTGGAGAACCGCCAGGAAGCGGAGGAGGAGCGGGTTGGTCCAGTTGGGCGAGCATCTCGATGAAGGCGTCCTCAAGGTTTCGCTGTTCGCGGTGGAATTCGGTGACGCGCAGACCATCGCGCACCATGGCGGCGAGCAGGTCGGCGGTGCGGGCGGGACCGTCTTCCGGCAAACGCACGCGGCCGCCGTTTTTCCGGGCTTCAAGAAATTCCGCTGTCGGATGCATCGCGCACCAATCGGCAAGCGCGCCGGAGTCCGCCGCGTCGAGCCGCACGTCGAACACCGCACCGCCGAAGCCGTCGACCCCGCGCTTGAGCGACTCCGCATCGCCGTGGTGGACGATTTTTCCGTGGTTGATGAACAACAGCGAATCGCACATCTCACCGAGTTCGGAGAGGATGTGCGACGAGATGAAAATGGTTTTCCCTTCGGATGCGAGGACGCGGATCAGGTGCTTGAGCTCGACGCGTGCCTTGGGGTCGAGCCCGGCGGCGGGCTCATCCATGATCAACACCTGCGGGTCGTGCAGCAGCGCGCGGCCGAGACCGAGGCGCTGGGTGAGGCCTTTCGAGAGTTTGTTCGAGGGGCGCGCGGCAAGCGGTGCAAGGTCGGTAAACTCCATCACTTCATCGATCCGCCGCCTGCGCTCCTCGCCCCTGTATCCGAGTGAACGCGCAAAGAAATCGAGATATTCGAGCACGGTCATGTGCTCGTAGTTGCCGAAGTAATCGGGCATCCAGCCGATCAGCCGGCGCACATCAGCTGGCGAATCGACGACGTCGTGCCCGCACACGCGGGTGGTACCAGACGACGGATAGTCGAGCGTGGCGAGGATCCGCATGGTGGTGGTTTTTCCCGCACCATTGGCACCGACAAACCCGCAGACCGAGCCTTTCGGAATTTCAAACGAGATGCCGTCGACGGCCCGCAGCGGGCCGAAATTGCGAGCGAGATCGTTGACGTGGATGGCGGCTTCCATGGTGCGGGCGGTGCGGGGTGATGACTCAGGCGTTGTCGCGGGCGAGCTTTTCACATCCCTTGATGTCGAGTTTCCCGGATGCGAGCACCGGAATCTCTTTCACCGGGATGATCGCCTTCGGGCACCAGAGCGAGGACAAACCGGCATCGAGCAGCTTGTAACGAAGATCGATGCATTCCTGCTCGTGAGCGACGCCGGCCACGGTCGAAAGCAGCAGGATGGCCTCGCCTTTTTGCTCATCGGGCACGCCGACGATGGCGACCTTGCGCTCGGATTCGGAGTCGAGCCCGAGCACCTTGACGATTGCGGCTTCGACGGTTTCGTGAGGCACCATTTCTCCGGCGATCTTCGAAAACCGGGAAATCCGTCCCTCGATGTAAAGAAATCCGTCTTCATCGACGCGGCCCACGTCGCCAGTCCGGAACCAGCCATCCTTGAGCACTTCCTTGGATTTCTCCGGGTTGTTCAGATAACCGCCAAACACATTGGCTCCGCGGAACCAGATGATGCCCTGCTTGTCGATCGGGATGTCGGCCTCGGTCGCGGGATCGGTGAGGCGGATCGCAAGCCCGGGAAGCATCTGACCAACCGAGCCAGGGCGCGACGACGCAAGGGTGACGGCGTCGTGTTCCGGCTCGGGGTCGGGTAGGTTGACGTTGGTGGCGGGCGATGTCTCGGTGAGGCCATATCCCTCCTGCGGACGAATCCCGAATTTTTCTTCAAACGCATCGGCAAGCGATTGCGGCAGCTTCTCGGCGCCGGTCACCACCATCTTGAGCGAGGCGAGCTGGACGGGGTCGATGCGCTTCATGTAACCACGCAGGAATGTGGGCGTGGCAAGCAGCAGAGAAACCTGGTGGAGCGCCACCAGCTCGGCAAGCCGCTTGGTCTCCAACGGGCTCGGGTAGGTGACGAGGTCGATCCCCTCGATCACCGGATACCAAAGCGTGACGGTGCAGCCAAACGAGTGGAACAACGGTAGGCAGCCGAGCACCGAGGCGCCGTCCGGCATGTCGAGACGGCTGGCAAACTGGCAGACGTTGGCAAGCACGTTGCGGTGGCTCAGGGCGACGCCTTTCGGTTCGCCGGATGAACCGGACGTGAAAAGCAGGATCGCCTCATCCTCGCCGCGACGCTTGTTGAGGCCGAGCAGAAGGGTGAGCACGGAGGCCGGTAGGATTTTCGAAATGATCGCCCAAGTGATGATCTTTTTCTTCAAGGCGGGCAACACCCGCTCTAACAGAATGAGATCACGGTTTGGCGGCCATGGAAACGACGGCACCTTGCGCACGAACGGATCGGCGGTGATGAAACGGTCGACGCCGGCCTGGCGGATCGACGAGCGGACCGCCTCGTGGCCAGCGGTGAAGTTGAGGTTCACCGGCACCTTTCCGGCGAAGAGCACGGCGAGGTTGGCGATGAGGCCGCCTTTGCCGGGTGGCAGCACGATGGCGACGCGCGGCGCGTCGGTCTCTTCCTTGATGTGTTTGGAAAGGACGATCGCGGCAGCGAGAATCCTGTCGAAGCCGAATTCGGAGTCGTCCGATCCATCATACACCCTGCATCGTGAGGCATGGCGCTTGAGGCCGCGCAAAAGCATGGTGGCCAAAGACGCCTTGAGCATCGGCCGCGTGGAATATCCTTCCTCAGCCGCCTCAAGCAGATTGCCAAGGAATCGCGCGGCGCTCGCATCGGCGGCGGGAACCAAATGTCCGACGATCAAAAGATTCGCCGGAACCGAGGATGGCGACTCGATGGCCAGCAGCGATTCGCGGGGGCAATCGACTGCAACCGGCAACACCGGAAGACCGAACGAACAGAGAGTCTTCAAGATCGCACCGGGAATGTGGCAGGGCGTCGCATTGCGCACGGCGGCACGGCCGGGCACGTAGATCAATACTCCGCCGTCCTTGAGATTCGCGCTGAGTTGTTTACCGGCGCCCGCGGGATTTTTGTCGTCTAACGAAAACATCGCGCCATGCTCGGATTTCTCCATGTATCCACGCACCGCGGGGTCGAGCTTGGTGTTTTCCTCGATCAGCCACGTGACGCGCCTTCCGGAAAACAAACGCTCAAGGTGCAGCAGTTGCTCGAAACTGAGGCGACCGGGAATCACCAACACCCCCTCGGCGGGGATGCGGTCGCGGTGGAGGATCTGAATCGACGAGGCGGACATGGTCTGAGTGGTGGAATTTCGCGAAAACGGGCGTGCGCCCCATTGATGCGGATTTTACCCCGTACCGCACGGAATTTTTTCAATCCGGTTCATTGCGCGTCGATTTCGCAAAGCGGCGGGCGCTCGGGCTCGGGAATCGTGAATTCGGCCTCCTCGGGAAGGCCGCCGGAAAAATCCCATCCGCGGAAAACCTCGGTCAGCGGATCCTTCAGCTTCAAACGCCCGTCACGCTCGAGCCGACGGAAAATCACCCGCATCAGCGCGAAGGCCATGCGACCGAGCTCGCCGTCCGGGCGGTTGCGGTGGACCCGGCGAACAAGATCGGTCTGTGCGAGAGCGCCGAGGCATCCCATCGCATGGATGTCGATCAGGTGGGCGATCTCCACACCGTAGCCGACGGGAAACGCGAGTCGCTCAAGCAATTCCCGCCGTGCCGCATACTCGCCCGCCAACGGCTGGATCACCCCGGATAACTCCGGGTAAAACAACGAGAGAATCGGGCGCACCAGGATTTCGGAAACCCGCCCGCCATTGCTGTTGCCGTCGTCGATGCCCAGCGGTCTTTCGTAATAGGCCTTGACGTAATCCACCGAATCATCGGCCAGCAGTGGCCCTAACAGACCGGTGACGAATCCCGCGTGAAACCCGCAAAGATCACCATCCACCCAGCACATCAAATCGGCATCGCTGGCGAGCATCGATTTCCAGAGATTCTCGCCCTTGCCCGGATACGATCCATGTTCCGGCGCGATCTCCTCGGATCGCAGGACGGTCGCACCGGCATCCGCAGCGATTCTCCGCGTCGCATCATGCGATCCGGAATCGATCACCAGAATCTCATCCAACAGCGGATGCGACTCGATCAACTCGCGGCGGGCGGATTCCACAATCGGCCCGATCGTTGCCGCCTCGTTGAGCGTCGGGATCACAAGGCAGGCCCGGCGGCCGCCCTTCAGGTCGACCAAGGCGGAGCGGTCGGAGAATTCAAGATAGTGAAAACGCTTCATCAGTTCTGGTCGCGGCACAGTGCGTGGCGGTGTTTGAAGCATCCGCATCGTCCGCTCGAATCCAATAAAAAACCCCGGTCGTCTCCGACCGGGGCGGGTTTTAATTGATGTGATTGCCGGTCAATGGCCGGCAATCGTGGAGGGATCAGAGGCTGGCCTTAAGCGCCGCGGAGGCCTTGAAACCAACCGACTTGGAGGCGGCGATTTTCATGGACTCACCGGTCTTCGGGTTGCGACCCATACGGGCTGCACGCTTCTTGACCTCGAATGTTCCGAATCCGATGATCTGAACCTTCTTGTCTTTCTTCACGCCTTTGGCGATGGAATCAAGAACGGCGGAGAGAGCATCTTCGGCGGAACGCTTGGTTGCGTCGGCTCCGAGGGCTTTTTGGACAGCTTCAATAAGTTCTGCTTTATTCATGGCGGCGGTAGTCTGTGCGAGTCCCCGGGGGGGTTGGCAAGGGAAATTATTGTTGGAATCAGGTTTTTTATCGCTTGTGAATTTTTTCACAAATAGCGCTTGCGGACACGCCGCCCGGTTCGCTATCCCCTGCCCGCCCGTTTCACCACCT
Organism: Luteolibacter sp.; assembly: GCA_047921195.1. Taxonomy (GTDB): domain Bacteria; phylum Verrucomicrobiota; class Verrucomicrobiia; order Verrucomicrobiales; family Akkermansiaceae; genus Luteolibacter. Next base: position 12,352 of record JBLRWN010000057.1, read on the forward strand.
TCCGCAACCCGCATGCGACTTCTCCTTTCCATCCTTCCCATCTGGCTCTGCCTTCTCTCACCCGCCTCGGCGGCGGAGCTTCCGCCGGACGCACCGGTCCTTGTGGAAATCGGCTTCTTCAAAATCAACAACTCGATGGTGGCGATGTGGCTGGTCGCCATCGCGGTGATCCTCGTCGCCCAACTCGCCACCCGCAACGTCACCCTCATCCCCAGCGGCCTGCAAAATTTTCTCGAAGCCGTCATCGAGGGCCTCCAGGGCTTCCTCGCAACCATCATGGGAGAAAAGCTGGCGAAGGAGACGTTCTGGTTTTTCGGTTCTGTCTTCATCTTCATCATCTGCACGAATTGGATGGGCCTGCTACCTGGCGTCGGCACGATCGGCCTGAAGGAAGTGAATGAGGCGAACGTCGAAGTCGGATTCATTCCCTTCCTTCGCGGAGCCAATGCCGACATCAACACCACTCTGGCCCTTGCGCTCACCTTCTTCGGCTGCTGGATCTACTGGGCGGTCAAGGCCAACGGGCCCGGTGGCTTCCTTGCTCACATCTTCGTTTACCAAGGAGAAGGCAAAGGCGCGATGAAGATCATGTTGATCGCGATCTTCTTCCTCGTCGGTTTCCTCGAGGTGGTTTCCATCGCGATCCGCCCGGTCACCCTCACGCTCCGCCTCTATGGCAATATCTTCGCCGGTGAGACGCTGCTCGAACTGATGCTCTACAAAGGCGGAATATTCGGCTGGCTCACCGCGCTGCCATTCTACTTTCTCGAACTCATGGTCGGCGCCATTCAAGCGCTCGTCTTCACCCTGCTCACCGCCGTATTCACCGCATTGATGTGCACCCACGAGGAGGGGGAACACGGCCACTGAACCCATTTTGGGGGTCGGACCATGGCATTGCGACTGTGGAGGCACCCAAATCGATAATAACACCACAACCACCAAACCACTACTGACATGGAAGGAAACATCGCCATCTTGGGCGCCGCATTCGGTGCCACCATCGCCCTCGGACTCATCGGCTTCAAAGCCTGCGAAGCCGTCGGTCGCAACCCCGGCGCGTCCGGCAAAGTGCTCGTCCAATCGCTCCTCGTCGCCGCTCTCGCGGAAGGCGCGCTCATCATCACCATCCTGATGGGCAAATGATCCCGTTGGCCGCGGCGGCCAACCCGCCGCGGCCAAACCCTTTTCCTCTCCCGATCTCTCGCAGAAACACCAAGACACCAGCTCCACCATGGAAATCATCACCCTGCTCGCGGAAACCGGCGGCGTCGCCGCAGAACTCAAGGCGGTCGGCGAAAACCTCCGGACCACCTTCGGTCTGCACGGCCAGATGCTGATCTCCCAGGTCATTGGTTTCTGCATCTTCGCGTTCCTGCTCAAGAAGTTCGCGTTCGGCCCGATCCAGGAAATGCTCGATCTGCGCAAATCCCGGATTGCCGAAGGTGAGGAAAACCTCAAGCGCATCGAAAAACAGCTCGCCGATTCCGAGGCCACCACCGCCGCCGCCATCGCCAAGGCCAATGACGACGCCAAGCGCCTCATCGAGGAAGCCAAGAGCGGAGCCGTGGCATTCACCGAACAGAAATCCAAGGAAGCCCTCGACAAGGCCCAGGACATCATCGCCAAGGCAAACGCCCAGGCAGAAGCCGACCGCCAGCGCGTCTCCGAGGAAATCAAAAAGGAATTCGGCCGCCTCGTCGCCGCAACCACCACCCAAGTCACCGGCAAGGTGCTCACCGACGACGACCGCCGCCGCATCAACGAGGAATCCCTCGCGAAAGTCGAAGCCTGATTACGCACGGCCATCCGAATCCCATGAAAATCTCCAAAGTCGCCGCCGCTTCCGCCCGCCGTCTATTCGGCTTGTGCCAGACCGATGGCCGCCTCGACGATGCAAAGCTCCGCACCGTCTTCCAAAAGGTGGCCACCGCGAAGCCGCGTGATTTCCGGGCGATCCTCTCCGCGCTCCACCGCCTGACGCGCCTCGACGTCGAGCGCCGCATGGTGACGGTGGAAAGCGCCGAAGAGCTCCCACAACCCGACCAGCGCCGCGTCATGGCGAACCTGATCGCGCAATACGGCGACAACCTGGCCTTCGATTTCGTCATCAACCCCACGCTTCTCGGCGGCCTGCGCATCCGCGTCGGCTGCGATGTCTACGACGGTTCCGTCCAAGGGCGGATCGACCGCCTCGCCGCCGCCTTCAAATAACACCCCTCTCCTTTCCGATCCACCAACATCCAGCAACCTCTCCCATGAGCAGCATCCTCCAAGAACTCGAACAACAAATCGCCGGCATCGCCAGCTCCGTCGAAAAATCCAACGTCGGCATCGTCCGCCAAGTCGGCGATGGCGTGTGCAAAGTCGAAGGCCTCTCCGATGTCTCCCTCAACGAGATGATCGAATTCGACGGCGGCGTCACCGGCATCGCCCTCAACCTTGAGGAAAGCGAAGTCGGCGTCGTGCTGCTCGGCGATTACGCCAACGTCAAACAAGGCAGCCAGTGCCGCACCACCGGCAAACTCCTCTCGATCCCGGTCGGCGAAGCGCTGCTCGGCCGCGTCGTCGATGCGATCGGCAACCCGCTCGACGGCAAGGGCGCCATCGCCGCCGCTGCCCAATACCCGCTGGAAAAAATCGCTCCCGGCATCATCAAACGGAAATCCGTTTCCGTCCCCGTGCTCACCGGCATCATGTCGATCGATGCAATGATCCCGATCGGTCGCGGCCAGCGCGAGCTGATCATCGGCGACCGCGCCACCGGCAAGACGACGATCGCCGTGGACACCATCATTTCCCAGGCAAAGCAAAACAAAGCCGCCGAACAAGGCCTGCTCAAGGGCCACAAGCCGATGTATTGCATCTACGTCGCCGTCGGCCAGAAGCTCTCGAACGTGGCACGCATCCAGAAGACGCTCGAAGATGCCGGTGCCATGGAATACACCACCATCGTCTCCGCCTCCGCGTCCGACGCCGCGGCCATGCAATACCTCGCTCCTTATGCAGGCTGCTCGATTGCCGAATACCTGATGGACCAAGGCAAGGACTGCCTGATCGTGTTCGACGACCTTTCCAAGCACGCCGTCGCCTACCGTCAGGTGTCGCTGATCCTTCGCCGCCCATCCGGCCGCGAGGCGTATCCCGGCGACGTGTTCTACCTCCACTCCCGCTTGCTCGAACGCTCCGCCCGCCTTTCCGAAGCCGCAGGCGGCGGATCACTCACCGCCTTGCCGATCATCGAGACGCAGGCCGGCGACGTTTCCGCCTACATCCCGACCAACGTGATCTCGATCACCGATGGCCAGATCTACCTGGAAACCGACCTCTTCTACCAAGGCATCCGCCCGGCCATCTCGGTCGGCCTCTCGGTCTCCCGCGTCGGCTCCGCCGCGCAGACGAAGACGATCAAATCGGTGGCCGGCACCACCAAGCTCGATCTCGCCCAGTTCCGCGAGCTCCAGGCGTTCGCCCAGTTCGGCTCCGACCTCGATGCCGGCACCAAGAAGAAACTCGATCGCGGTGCACGCATCGTCGAGCTCTTCAAACAAAACCAATACAGCCCGCTCGCGATGGAGATGGAATCGATCTATCTGTTCGCCATGCAGAACGGCTTCTTCGACGACGTCGAAGTCAAGGACGTCAAACGCTGCCAGGCCGCCATGGGCGAATTTTTCACCACCCGCAAAGCCGAACTCCTCGACAAGATCCGCAACGAAACGCCGGACCTGAAAAAGGACAAGATGATGGTCGACGCCGTCAAACAAGCCCTCGAAGACTTCAAGGCGAGCTGGAGCTGAGGAAAAGACATTGGAAATTGGATATTAAGGGAATTGGGTTTCATTACCAGTGCTCTCAATTCCATTTCCTTAATATCCTAATTTCAAAACCAACTAATCTCTTAAAAAAGTGGCCAACCTCCGAGACATCCGCCGCCGGATCAAATCCGTCAAGAACACCGCGCAGATCACCCGCGCGATGCAGCTTGTCGCGGCTGCGAAGATGAAGAAGGCGCAGGACCAGGCGCTCGCCGGCCGGGAATACGCCGACGAGCTCACCAAGGTGCTCGGCAACATCGCCTCGGGCGAGGATGACAAACTCACCCACCCGCTGCTCGAACGCCGCGATGGCGGCCGTGAGCTCGTCCTCGTCATCTCCACCGACAAAGGCCTCTGCGGCCCGCTCAATACCAACCTCGCCCGCCACTACCGCGGCCTCATCGCCAAGGACGCCGAATACGTCACCGTCGGCCGCAAACTCCGCATCTTCACCGAGAAAACCGGCGGTCGCATCATCGCCGACTTCACGGTCAAGGACCCCGTGGCATTTTCCGAAGCACGCGCGATCGCAAAATTCCTCACCCGCGAATTCGCCGAAGGCAATTGCGACAAGGTCACGATCGCCTTCACCCGCTTCATCAACACGCTGCGCCAGGAGCCCGAAACCCTCACCCTGCTGCCTGTCCAACCTCCGGTCGTCGATGCGGAAACCAGCGGGATTTCCGGCTCCCCGGACGTCAAATTCGAGCCATCGCCCGCCGAGGTCCTCGATTCGATCCTGCCGCTCTACGTCAACTACCAGGTCTATCAGGCGCTGCTCGAAGCCCGCGCGTCCGAGCACTCGGCACGCATGGTCGCCATGAAGTCCGCTACCGACAACGCCAAGAAATTCATCAAAGAACTCACCCTCGAATACAACAAGGTCCGCCAGGCCGCCATCACCGCCGAACTCCTCGAAATCACCACCGCCATGAAGGCGATGGAGTGATGCTTTCCACCTTAATATCCTAATATCCCAATATCCAATCACTCTTCCCACCATGAGCAACCAAGGAACCATCGTCCAGATCATCGGCGCCGTCATCGACGCCGATTTCTCGAAAGCCGCCAAGCTGCCGGAAATCTACAACGCGCTTGAAATCAACTACGCGCTTAACGGCGTGGAAACCAAGCTTGTGCTCGAAGTGCAGCAACACCTTGGCGACGGCTGGGTGCGCGCGGTCGCCATGTCCACCACCGACGGCCTCAGGCGCGGCATGACCATCACCGACACCGGCAAGGCGATCGCCGTGCCCGTCGGCAAGCAGGTGCTCGGCCGTATTTTCAACGTCACCGGCGATCTGGTGGACGAAAACGTCGCCCTGCCGGATGCCTCGCACACCTCGCCGATCCACCGCAGCGCGCCAACGCTTGTCGAGCAATCGGCCACCGCCGAGATCCTCCCCACCGGCATCAAGGTGATCGACCTCATCTGCCCGTTCCTCAAGGGCGGCAAGGTCGGCGCATTTGGTGGTGCCGGCGTCGGCAAGACGGTGGTGATCATGGAGCTCATCAACAACATCGCCAAAGCCCACGGCGGCTACTCCGTGTTCGCGGGCGTCGGCGAGCGCACCCGTGAGGGCAACGACCTTTACTGGGAAATGATCGAGTCCGGCGTCATCGCCACCGAGCGCGACGAAAAAGGCCACGTGAAACTCGACGACAAGGGGAACCCGGTCCTCGCCGATGGATCGAAGGTCGCCCTTGTCTACGGCCAGATGAACGAGCCACCGGGCGCCCGCCTCCGCGTCGCACTCTCCGCACTCACCATGGCCGAGTATTTCCGCGATGAGGAAAAACAGGACGTGCTTCTTTTCGTCGACAACATCTTCCGCTTCTCGCAAGCCGGTTCCGAAGTGTCCGCCCTGCTCGGGCGCACACCGTCCGCAGTCGGCTACCAGCCGACTCTCTCCGAGGAAATGGCCGGCCTCCAGGAGCGCATCACCTCCACCAACAAGGGATCGATCACCTCGCTGCAGGCCGTCTACGTGCCTGCGGACGACTTGACGGACCCCGCCCCCGCCAACACCTTCGCCCACCTCGATGCCACCGTCGTGCTTGAGCGCGCGCTCGCCGAGCAGGCGCTTTTCCCGGCCGTCGATCCCCTCGCATCCACCTCCAAGGCGCTCGCACCCGACATCGTCGGCGAGGAACACTACCGCGTCGCCCGCGGCGTGCAACAGGTGCTGCAACGCTACAAGGACCTGCAGGACATCATCGCTATTCTCGGCATGGACGAGCTTTCCGATGAGGACAAGCTCACCGTCTTCCGCGCCCGCAAGATCCAGCGCTTCCTCACCCAGCCGTTCCACGTCGCCGAGGTCTTCACCAACGTCCCCGGCGTGCTCTGCTCGGTCGAAGACACCGTCAAAGGCTTCGCCGAAATCCTCGATGGCAAACTCGACTCCGTGCCCGAAGGAAACTTCTACATGAAAGGCTCCATCGACACCGTCGAGCGCGACTGAGCTGCGCAATGTTGAATTTCGAATGATGAACTTTTAATTCAAGAGAGCTTCTCCATTCGAAATTCATCATTCAACATTCATCATTTCAAACACCATGCCCCTGCATCTCGACATCGTCACCCCGGAGAAGAAGGTCTTTTCCGCGCCAGTTGAATCCATCTACCTCCCGGGAGCCGATGGTGAGATGGGTGTGCTGCCGATGCACGCGGGACTGATCACCGCGCTCCAGCCAGGTGTCCTGCGTTACAGCCACGACGGCACCGAAAGCGAGCTCGCGATCGGTTCCGGCTTCGCCGAAATCAGCCAGACGCTCGTCACCGTGCTTACCGACAGCGCCCTCGGTGAAGACCAGATCGATGAAGAGCAGACCGAGGTTGCCATCAAGCGTGCCGAGGAAAAGCTCGCCACCATTGACCATAGCATGGACGCCGAGGAAGTGGCCTACCTCGAGGGCCTCATTTCCCGCCAAGCCGCCGCGCTCAAGTTCAAGCGCCGCCACCAGCAACACTGAGCCCATTCATCCAGGGGCGATCCATCAATCGCCCGGAGGATGGGAAGCGCATGGGTGGCGCGAAGTTCCGTTTCATTCGCCAATCATCCGCAACGGCGAAGATGGTTCGCCGCTCCTTGGGTTGAATCACTTGCGCTTTGCTTGGTTCATTGCCTGGCTGAACCAGTCGTTGGTTTGCGCGGACGGGGTGTTGCGCTGGGCAGGACGCGGACGGTTATCGGCGGGGCGTCGCTCGCCTGCAGGGCGGCGGGGTTCCATGTCGGGCGCGGATTTCATGGAAAGGGCGATCCGGTTCCGGGGAAGATCGACTTCGATGACGGTGACGTGGACTTTCTGGCCGACTTTCACGATTTCCGCAGCGTCGCGAACGAACTGGTCGGAGAGTTGGGAAACGTGTACGAGACCGTCCTGATGGACGCCAACATCAACGAAGGCGCCAAAAGCGGTGACGTTGGTGACGATCCCCGGGAGCTTCATGCCGGGCTTGAGGTCGCTGGGTTTTTCGACGCCTTCCTGGAAGTTGAAGATTTCGAATTGTTTGCGCGGATCGCGGCCCGGGCGGGCGAGTTCCTGGAGAATGTCGCGCAAGGTCGGCAGGCCGACGTCGTCACTGACGTAGCGGTCGAGCTGGATCTTGCGGTGGAGTTCCGGGTTGCCGATCAAGTCCCCCACCCCACAACCGAGGTCGGCGGCGATTTTTTCGACCAGTGGGTAGCGCTCGGGGTGCACGGCGGAGGCGTCGAGCGGATGCGATGCCTCGCGGATGCGGAGGAAGCCGGCGGCCTGCTCGAACGCCTTGGCACCGAGGCGCGACACTTCTAACAGATCCGCCCGCGAGCGGAACGGGCCGCCGGTGTCGCGGTGGGCGACGATGTTTTCGGCGAGCGAGCTGTTGAGGCCGGAGACGTAAGAGAGCAATTGTTTCGAGGCGGTGTTGAGTTCGACGCCGACGGCGTTGACGCAGGACATCACGGTGTCGTCGAGGGCGCTCTTAAGCGCGCGTTGGTCGACGTCGTGCTGGTATTGTCCGACGCCGATGGATTTCGGGTCGAGTTTCACGAGTTCTGCCAACGGGTCCATCAGGCGGCGGCCGATCGAGACGGTGCCGCGCACGGTGAGGTCGAGATCGGGGAATTCCTCACGGGCGACGTCGGAGGCGGAGTAAATCGAGGCTCCACTCTCGTTGACGATGATGACGGGGATGGACGCCGGGAGCTTGAGCTTGCGGACGAAGGCCTCGGTCTCGCGCGAGGCGGTGCCGTTGCCGATGGCAATGGCTTCGATCTTGTGTTTCTTAATCAACCCTAACAGCTCTTGGGCGGCCTCGAGCAATTGGTGCGGCGAGGCGGCGGTGGCGTGGAGCACGGTGTATTCGAGCAGCTTGCCGGAGGCATCGAGCACGACGGTTTTGCACCCGGTGCGGAACGCGGGGTCGATGGCGACGATGCGCTTGCCGCCGAGCGGCGAGGCAAGCAGAAGCTCGCGGAGGTTGTCGGCGAAGACCTTGATGGCCGTCTCGTCGGCGGCTTTCTTGGCGGCAAGGCGGGCCTCGGTTTCCATCGAGGGCATGAGCAGACGCTTGCAGCCGTCTTCGACGGCTTTCGAGATCTGCTGACCGGACGGGCCGGTGGATTTCACCCAATCGCCGAGAGCCTCGTTGACGACGGCTTCGAGGGGCACTTCGACGCGCATGAGGAGGAACCCCTCCTTCTCGCCGCGGCGGATCGCCAGCATGCGGTGGGATGGGATGGATTTGAGCGGTTCGCGCCAGTCGAAGTAGTCGCGGAATTTCTGTGCGGCGGGGTCTTCGTCTTTGCCATAAATCACGCGGGACGAGACTTCGGCGCGATCGTCGTAAAGCGCACGGACGCGGCCACGAAGCGTGGCATCATCGGCCACCCGCTCGGCAATGATGTCGCGCGCGCCGGCCAGGGCATCCTCGGCGGTGGCGACTTCCTTTTCGGCGTCGATGAACTTGGCGGCCTCGTCGGCGGGGTCGGATTCCTGATTTTCCAGCAGCCAGTCGGCAAGCGGTTCGAGGCCGCGCTCGATCGCCTTGGTGGCGCGCGTCTGACGCTTCGGGCGGAAGGGGGCGAAGATATCCTCGACGGCGGCAAGCGTGGTGGCGGCAGCGAGTTTTTTCGTAAGTTCGGGCGTGAGCAGCGAGCGTTCTTCGAGAGATTTGACGACGGCAAGTCGGCGGGCTTCCAGCTCGGCAAGCTGCTGCATGCGGTCGCGGATCGTAGCGATCTGGACTTCGTCGAGCAACCCGGTGCGCTCCTTGCGGTAGCGGGCGATGAAAGGCACGGTGGCCCCTTCAGCAATCAGGGCGGCGGTGGCGGATACAGAGGAAAGCGGCAGGCCCGTCTCGCGGGCAATGGTGTCTACGTGCGGGTTCGTCATGCGGGCGCGCGAATGTAAGCGCCGCTCGAAATGAGAAAAAGTGACGGCGAAATGAGAAAC
>JBLRWN010000058.1:0-21013 GCA_047921195.1 Luteolibacter sp.
TTCAAAGTCTCTTTAGGCATCCGTGTGTTGCGTATGCAGCATAAGAAATCGCTAGTATTTAAATGCCGGATTAATAGAGAATACTCGAAGTCCAAAGAACCGATAAGATCTAACAATACTCGGATTATTCCCACTCAATGCTTGCCGGTGGTTTGGTGGAAACGTCGTAGAGCACACGGTTGACGCCGGGGACGTCGTTGAGGATCCGGTGGCTGGTTTCCCGGAGAATCAGTGGAGGAAGTTCGACCCAGTCGGCGGTCATCGCGTCTTCGGAGACCACGGCACGCAGGGCGATGGCCCATTCGTAGCAGCGTTCGTCGCCTTTGACGCCGACGGTTTTCACCGGGATCAGGGCGGCGTAAGCTTGCCAGACCTTGTCATACCAACCGTGCTCCTTGAGCTTACCGATGAAGATGGCATCGCATTCGCGGATGATGTCGAGGCGGTCCTGGGTGACGATGCCCGGGCAGCGCACGGCGAGGCCGGGACCAGGGAACGGATGGCGCTGGAGGATATCCTGCGCGATGCCGAGCGAGGTGCCGAGGGCGCGGACTTCGTCTTTGAAGAATTCGGCCAGCGGTTCGAGCACCTTGCCTTGGGCTTGGAGTTCGAGAATGCGATCGACGCGGTTGTGGTGCGTCTTGATTTTCGACGCCTTCGAGCGGGAGTTCGACGCGCTTTCGATGACGTCCGGGTAGAGCGTGCCTTGGGCGAGCATTTCGGCATCGCCGACGGCGTCCCAGAAGACATCGATGAAGAGGTTGCCGATGATGACGCGCTTTTTCTCGGGATCATCGACGCCGTCGAGGGCGGTCATGAAGCGTTCGGCGCAATCGACCGTCTCGATGGGCACGCCCATGCGATGGAAGTTGTTGCGCACTTCCTCACCCTCGTTTTTGCGCATCAGGCCGTGATCGACGAAGATCGCGCGCATGTTCACGCCGGCCTCGTGGAGGAGCACGGCGAGCACGGTGCTGTCCACACCTCCGGAGACGCCGCAGACCACCTGGCGGTCGCCGGCTTTGGCGCGGATGTCTTCGATGATCTCGCGCTTGAGATCGTCGATGCGGAAGGGCTCGAGGTGTTTCGCCGTGAGCAGGAAGTTGTGGAGGATGCGAAGCCCTTCGTGGCTGTGGGTGACTTCGGGGTGGAATTGAATGCCGTAAAAGCGATCCTCCCACTTTAGGGAGACGGGTGTGCCATTCTGGTTGGCGGCGAGCACGGTGGCGCATTCAGGAAGCACCTCGACGGTATCCGAATGACTCATCCAGACCTGGGAGCCGGAGGTAATGCCTTCGTAAAGGCCTTCGCAAACTTTGGGAACGAGTGCGGCCGGGCCGTATTCGCGGTGGTTACTGGCTTTGACGGTGCCGCCGAACTTGAGGTTGAGAAGCTGCATGCCGTAGCAGACACCGAGCACTGGCACGTTGAACGCGCGGAGTGCCTCGAAATCGAGATCCGGCGCGTCCGGTTCGGATGTGCTCTTGGGCCCACCCGAGAGGATAATCGCTCCGGGTTTACCGATGTTCGGAAAATCCTCGATCGCATAAAGGCGGGCAAAAAATCCAAGCTCGCGGGCGCGGCGGACGATGAGCTGGGTATATTGCGAGCCGAAATCAATGACGGCGATGTGGTCGGTGTCGTGCATGGAAACTGCGGATTTGAAATCTGAGATTTGAAATTTGAAATCAATCGATCAGCCAACAGGCTGATAGTTCATGGGTTCTTCGGTGATGACGATGTCGTGGGCGTGGCTTTCGCGGAGGCCACCGGCGGTGATCCGGACGAATTGGGCACGGCTGCGGAGTTCATCGAGGCTGGATGCGCCGACGTATCCCATGCCGCTGCGGAGGCCGCCGATGAGCTGGAAGACGACGTCGGAGAGCGGGCCTTTGTACGGCACGCGGCCTTCGACGCCTTCGGCGACGAGCTTGCCGGAGGAGTTCTGGGCGTAGCGGTCGCCCGCGCCTTTTTTCATCGCGCCGATGGATCCCATGCCGCGGTAGGTTTTGAAGCGGCGACCTTGGGCGTGAACCGTCTGGCCCGGGCTTTCGCGGGTGCCTGCGAGAAGCGAGCCGAGCATCACGACATCGGCACCTGCGGCGATGGCTTTGACGATGTCGCCCGAGTAGCGGATGCCGCCGTCGGCGATCACCTTGATGCCTTCGCTGCGGCAGAAGTCGGCGACGTTGCGGATCGCGGTGAACTGCGGCATGCCCACGCCGGAGATGACGCGGGTGGTGCAGATCGATCCCGGACCGACGCCGACCTTGATCGCGCGGACGCCCGCGGATGCGAGGTCGCGGGCCCCTTGTTCGGTGACGACGTTGCCCGCGACGACCGGGCGGTCGGAAAGAGCGGCGAGCTCGGCCACCATGTCGAGCACGCGGCGGGTGTGGCCGGTGGCGGCATCGATGAAGAGTGCGTCGGCTCCTGCTTCGATCAGGGCTTGGGCGCGCTCGACACAATCGGGACCCACCCCGACGGCAGCACCGCAGCGGAGCTGACCATTGGCATCCTTGGCGGCGTGGGTGAAGGTGCGGCGCTTTTCGATGTCGGAGCCGGTGATCAATCCTTCGAGGCGGCCTTCGGCATCGACGAGTGGAAGTTTCTCAATGCGATTCTGATAGAGCAGACGGCGTGCCTCGTCGTGGGTGGTGTGGGGTGCGGCGGTGATGAGTCTTTCGAGCGGCGTCATCACCTCGTGAACGAGGGCGTCCTCGCGATCGAGGTAGCGGATGTCGCGGCTGGTGATCATGCCGAGGAGCCGCCCGTCGCCATCGACGACGGGAAACCCGGAAAACCCGTCGCGCTCCATCACATCGCGCACATGGCGGACGGTGTCTTCGCAGCCGACGGTGTGGGGCTTCTGGATGATCGCATTCTCCGAGCGCTTCACTCGCGAAACCATGGCAGCCTGTTCTTCGATCGGGCAGGCGCGGTGGATCACTCCCATGCCGCCTTCGCGGGCCAGAGCAATCGCCAGCTCGTGCTCGGACACGGTGTCCATTGCGGCGGAAATCACTGGGATATTCAGAGGGATTCCCGCCGTCAAAAACGTGGAGGTGTCCGCCTCGCCCGGAAGCAATTCGCTCAACGCGGGCACAAGCAGGACGTCGTCAAAAGATAAACCAAGGTCGATTTCCGCCATGGGCAATTCAATAGAGCCACCCGCGAGCTGGCAAGCGCGAACGTGATGAGGGGTGAAATTTTAGCCTAAAATAAAGAAATGGAACCGCAAAACGGAGTGAGCTTTGCGAACATTCCATGCATGCGAAGCCTAGACGCTTGGACCGAGGGACGAGGTCAAATGGACGCTGATCTGGGTTCATTGTCCGATTGAGGTTTCGCGAAAACCGTTTGAGATATGCTGCGGGCGAGACGCCGGCGCCACCATTTTCAGGGCATGCCGACTGGAGTGCCGAGAATCTCGCGGAGCACAATGGCGCGGCGCGCCTCGCGGGGATCGCGCAGCCGGCTGCGAATCCCACCGATTGAGAGTGGTTCGACACCCACCACACCTTTGCGCGCGGCGCGTTCTGCGACGACCGAACGCTGGGTGGCGGCAGCGCCGCTACCGCGCCCCTCGCGGTTGTGGCGGAGTGCGAGGATGCGTTGTTCCAAGCTGCGCTGCCGTTCCAACTCCGCATTGACCGCCTCCTGAGATGCCGGCTGATGCGGGGATTTGGGACGTTGTGGCGTGGGCGTTCCCTGCGGAAAATCCCGGCTGCCCCGCTGTGCGGGTTGTGGACGCTGCCCGGGCAGTGGTGGTGGCGCGGCCTGCGACGAAGCGGTGACTGGCGGAGGAAGGAACACCTCGGTATGTCGTGGCGGCGCATTGAAATCAAAATCCGGACCAAACACCTCGTCGAGATCGACCGGTGGTTGGTTACGTTCATTCTCCGCCTCCGCCTTCGCCTGGCGGATGCTATTGACCCAATAGGCCAATCCCGCCGCGATGACGAAGAGGATTTGGAGGTTGTCGAAAATCCAGTCCATGGCTGCGGATTAGTCACCCTTGGCGATGTTGGTGCGCATACTGGTGTCGGATTTCACGTTTTCCATGCGGTAAAAATCCATGATGCCGAGGTTGCCACTGCGGAAGGCTTCGGCGATGGCGAGCGGCACCTGGGCTTCGGCTTCGACGACTTTCGCTTTCATCTCGGCGACGCGGGCGACCATTTCCTGTTCGAGGGCGACGGCGGCGGCGCGGCGGATTTCCGCTTGGGCTTGGGCCATGTTCTTGTTCGCCTCGGCCTGAGCTTCCTGCAGTTGGGCACCGACGTTTTCGCCGACGTCCACGTCCGCGATGTCGATCGAGAGAATCTCAAACGCGGTGCCGACATCGAGACCACGGTTGAGCACGACTTTGGAGATCGAATCCGGCGATTCCAGGACGACCTTGTAAGTCTCGGCTGAGCCAATGGTGGTGACGATACCTTCGCCGACACGGGCGATGATGGTCTCTTCCTTGGCACCACCGACGAAACGGTCGAGGTTCGTGCGGACGGTCACGCGGGCGCGGACTTTCACTTGGATACCATCTTTCGCGACGCCGTCGATGGTGAGGCGTCCGGAGGCGGGATTCGGGCAATCAATCACCTTCGGATCCACCGACGTGCGCACCGCTTCGACCACGGATTTCCCGGATCCTTTGGTGGCGAGGTCGATCGCACAGGCGCGGTTCCAATCGAGCGTGATGCCTGCTTTTTGCGCGGCGATCAGCGCCTGGATGGTGGGCAGCACGTTACCGCCGGCGAGGAAGTGGGCTTCGATGTCGTCGATCGGGATTTCAATGCCGGCTTTTTTCGCGGTGATGCGTGCATCTACGACCGCGCCGTAAGGCACTTGGCGCAAGCGCATCGCGATGAGGTCGGTGAAGCCGACGTATGCTCCGGCCAGCCAGGCGCGCAGCCAGACGCTGAAGAACGAGAGGACGAGGAAAACGAAGAGAAGGCCGACGACGGCGATGACGATGAGGACGATGTGCGAGGGATCCATGGTTGTTATTCGGTATGGGGTTGTGAGAGTGTGATGTGTGTCAGGATGGACGGATCGGGGAAACGATCAAGCGGAAGTTGTCGCTGCCGACGACGCGCAACTCGGTTCCGACGTCAATCTGGCCGCTCTGGCTAAAGGCCTCGTAGCGCTGCCCGTCGATCCGGACATATCCGCTGGGGGTGAGTTTGGTGAGCGCCTCGGCGGTTTTACCGATCAGCTCGCGCGCCTCCACGCCGTAGATCGAACTGGAACCGGAGATTTGTTTTTCCAAAAACGCACGACGCCCGAGCTTGGTTTTCGGGAGGATTTTGAACTCCACGGTCAGCGCGACGATGGTGACTGCGAGGGCGGCCGCCAACGCGATCAAGCCGCCTCCGACGTCGTAGCGGGTGAATGCCAGCACGCAGCCGCCAAACATGAGTAAAACTCCAACTCCGCCGAGGATCCCGCCCGGCACAAGCACCTCGGCGACGATGCAGAGGATTCCGATGATGAATAAAAGAATGATCAAGCTCATGATTCCACCTCCACGATGAGTGAGAATTCCGTTTCGCGAATGACTTTGACCGGGGTGCCGGGATCCGCGGTTCCGACTTCAAGCCGGGCTTCGTAGCGGCGGCCTTCGATTTCGACCTGGCCGCTGGGGAAAAGACCGGTGGTGGCGGTGCCTGACATGCCGACCTTTGAGGATTCGGCGGTCTCTGTGGCCTCGGTGCCGGGCATTGACCATGGATTCAAGGCGCGCAGGTTACCGGGCTCGCCCGCCACCGCTGTCTCCAAAACCAACCTCCCCCACAATCCACCGCGCGGCAGAAAGCGGACGATTCCAAGGAAGATCAAAACGGCAATGAACACCCCGGAAACCAGATTGAACAACGGCCTGACGAGTAAATCGCTCGAAAACGAGATCGGCTCGTCGGGGAGAAAATCCGCCATCGCCCACAACAGCGAACCGAGAATCATCAGAACGCCTGTGATGATCCCGACCAACAGCCCCGGGAAAAACAACACTTCCAACAGCACCAGAATGACCCCGAGCACGAAGATGATGACCGGCTCATACCCCGACAAGCCTGCGGCGTAGTGGCCGAAGAAAACCACGCCAAGCAGCAGCCCACCGGCCAGCCCGAAGACCCCGAATCCCGGGGTTTTGAATTCGACAAACAAAAGAATCATGCCCGCGCCCAAGAGCAACGGCGTGAGCGTGACGAGATATTGCGCGAGTTTTTCCGACCAGGTCACCTGCAACTGGTCCATCATCACGACGTTTTTCCCGTGGAGGTGCTGCACTAGGCTTTCGATCGATTCCTCAATCCCCGCGGCGAGCAGCGGCATCGGCGGCTCCCCATACTCGCGGGCGGCCTCCTTGGCGGTGAGTGTGAGCAAGGCCCCTTTGGGCGAAATCATATCATCCCCAATCTTGAATTCGTAGTCGACATCGATCATCGCCGTAATGACTTCACTGCGGAATCCCTGCCCTTCCGTGATGGCGCGGGCTCGCGCTAACAGATAGCTGATGATCTTCGCTTTCATGGTGTCACCGATCTCGCCGCCTCCGGCCATGACAGGTGCCGCCGCCCCGATGACTCCGCCGGGTTTGAAATAAATCTCGTCGGTACCCATCGCGATCAACGCCCCGGCGGAAATTGCCTCACTGTTGACGTAGGTGACGGTTTTTCCGGGAAAACGCTCCAGCGCTTGGAGGATATCAAAGGTGACGTCGAGCCTCCCGCCCGGCGTTTCCATATCGAGAATCAGCGTATCCGCACCGCTCTCGATCGCTTGGCGGATGCCGCGCCTGAGAATGTAGAGCTCCGGCTTGGCAATCTGCGCCCGGATCGGCACCACCATCACCTTGGCCTGGGTGGCATTTCCCGGCGTTGGCACGTCCTCTCCATCGTCCCCTTGGGCGGTGAAACTCAGCACCGCGAGCAACAAGCATCTAAAAATCCATCGATTCACGCCGCCACCATGAAACCATTTCCAACAACGTGCAAGCTCCCGCGCAGAAATTATCAAAACCGACCACAAAAGGAAAATGCAGCGCCCATGATTTTTCCTATTGTCAAAAGCCCGCTCTGCTTCCAGAGTCCCGCCCCGTCGCATGGAATTCTTCGTCCCGCGCATGGCCCGATAGCTCAGTTGGTAGAGCAGCGGATTGAAAATCCGCGTGTCGCTGGTTCGAATCCGGCTCGGGCCACCACCGCTGGGCCATTACGCCAGTAGCGAGCGGACGACGTCCGCAGCCGAGTAGCTCGTCCGACCGTCGGTCATGAATTCTCGCACGACCGAGTAATCGTCGCCAAGTGTCACCAAGGGGGGTTCCGGTTCGCCATGGCGCACCTGGCCGATGCCCACCGACGCGCAGAGCGAGTTGCACAGGCACATCCGGTCCGGCGTGTTTGCGAGGTCGCCGCGTTTCAAGAAGTAGGCGTCGGGCGGTTCTGCCGGGCATCGGAAACCCACACTGCCGTCCGGCCTTTCGTAGGCTTCACGGAGGACGCCGAGGTCGCAGACGCGTCCGCGTTGTTGATAGACATCCGGATCGGCGATACTTCCCGGCATGTTGGCTAATTTGAACGGGAAGCCGGTGGGAGAGGCCGCCGCATCGGTGCGCACCTTGAGATCGCCATTGATGACGGCATCGAGAATCCGCGCTTTGAGACCGGGTTCAAATCCGGATTCCTGGGAGAGTGCGAATGCGGTTCCGACCTGTATGCCATTTGCTCCGGCCGCCTGTGCCTTGGCCAGCATGCCCGGTTTGCCGTATCCGCCGGCCAACCAGAATGGCAGGCCGATTTTCACGAATGCCTCGGGGTCGATGCGATCGCGTTCGCCATAGATGGGTTCGCCGTGATCATCGAGCTGCAGCGGACCGCGCGGGGGCGCGTTGTGGCCGCCGGCCACCGATGCCTCGACAACGAACCCGTCGACCCGTCCATCGGCCTTGCGGCGGAGATTTTCCGCCAGCACTGGCGAGGAGACGATCGCGAGGAACACCGGGCGTTTCATCGGGCCGGAAATGCCGAACTCGGCGGGATCGAGCCGCATCATGACTGGAGCAGCCGCGCCCGTAACATCGAGGCGCATTTCCGCCGCGTGCCCGGCGGCGAAATCATCGAGGATTTTCGGGATCCGCCGCGGGATCCCCGCGCCCACCAACACCACGTCCACTCCCGCCATCATCGCGCCCAACAGGGCGTAAAGCGTCGGCGTCTGGATTTTTTCCAATAAATTCAAGCCCACCAGGCCATCGTGATTCTCCTTTGCCAGATGAATCGCGGCAAACGCCGAGGCGATTGTGAGCCACGCCGAATCGCGCGACGGCCGGTGAGAAAACATCGGGGGCGTTCGGAACGGGGCATCGTCCGGCTTGCCGCCGGGAATCCAGTAACGTTCCAAAATCCGGTCCACTACGTCCGCATCCGGGAATGCCTCAAGCGCCCGGCGCAAGTATCCATCGGGATCGCCCAGTTGCAGATTGCGGGTCAACAGCAAATCCAATGCTGTGCCAGAGACGACGCCAAGCTGCCCGGTTTGTGAAACCGCGCGGGCAAGCCGCCATCCGGAAACACCGACACCCATGCCTCCCTGAATGATGGGCGGCAGGTCCACGGCGGAAATACTTGCGGATGTGATCACCCGATCACGCTACAACAAGGTCGTCGCTGGCCAACGCGATAGCAACTTGTGCACGGGAAATCATCCGAAACGCAATGTCGCGCCCACCCAGAGGCCTCCCTCACACCGCAAATGCCGGGGCAGGCAGCGGGAAAAAATCAGAACTGCCCCCGGAAGGTGCAGCTCGAGGTCGGCGTCTCGTGAATTGTGATCTCGGCAAGCCCCGGCAAGTGCACCTCAAGCTTGCGCCAGAACCATGCGGCGATGCGCTCGATCGTCGGGCTTTCAAGCCCGGCGATGTCGTTGAGGTAGCCGTGATCGAGTTCCTCAATGAGCGGCTTCACCGCATCGCTGATGCGTTTGTGGTCGTAAACCCATCCGATCGCCTCATCCACCATCCCCTCGACGGTGATCCGCACATGAAAGGTGTGGCCGTGCATTTGGCGGCATTTGTGACCCTCCGGCAATGAAGGCAGTGTGTGTGCCGCTTCGAAATGGAAATCCTTGTTCAGTCTCGCGATCATGGCGGCGAATCGAATCACCGCCGCCACCCCCGGGCAAGCAAATCCGGCCGAGGGGTGTAGGGCCCCGCAGTTCAGTCCACGCGATTCGCGATCCGGCGAAGCAGCTCAAGCAGTTTGCCCGCTGCATCCGTGGCGATGGCCGGCGATGGCATATCGAGATCCGCCTCGCCCGCCACGTAGGGCGCACGGGTCGACACGCGAACCACCGCCTCCATTAACCAAGGAGGCACACCCTCGTATGCTTCGAGGCCATGCGTGCCAGCGGCCACCGATCCAAGATCGGCGAGCTGGTCGATGGGAAGCGCGGCTGGCTGGTTCGCTTGGAGTTGGAGATTGGGTGCCGTGCCCATGGCCTCGACCCAAAGCACCGCATCCACCTCGCCGCGGGCGGTGATGGCCTCCGCCGCCATCCGCAGTGTGTCGCCAACCGGCGCATCGGGGTCGTGAACGTGCGGCAGGAAAAGAAAACGCAGATGGCGCTCCGGCACATCGTTTGCCGCCGCCTGGATGGCGGCGATCACGGCGGACAACCCGCTGGCATTGAACTCGCCTCCGTTGCCGCCCGGCGGGCCGTCGTATCCGGTGATCACCCATACCGATTTCGCGCCCGCCCTGCGCGCGGGAATCGAGGTTTCCAGCAATGGCCAATTCCCCGGGCCGCGCAGGCGGCGGATATCCAGCCCGGTGTTCGATGGGCCAAGCACGCCTTCGATCATCGATGCGGCGCGCATCAGGTTGAGCGATGGCTCGCCCTCTCCGCTGTGGCGCTCACCAATGAGGACGGTGAACTTCCGCAAATCATCCGCCAGCGAGGCAACCGAGATTTCCCGCGCGAACGCGGCACGGCGCATCTCGGCCTCGCGTTCCTGTTTGTGGAAATAATACCACAGCGCTCCTCCGGCGGAGCATGCCAGCCACAACGGCAGACCGACGAGAAGGATGGGATACCAGCGCGCGGATTTCGCGGGGGCGGGATGATGCTCGGGATCATTCATCATGGCGGTCGCGTGGCGGTTCTTCTTCCGGCTCGCTTTCGATCTCGATTCCACGTCGCAGCCGTTGCGAGACAAATGGACGGAAAAGCCCGTAAATCAAGTATGCGCTAAATAACACCACCGGCATCACGTAGCGGAACTGGATGGTCATGTAGATCAACACCACCCCGATGACGATCGCGCCGAGCGTGCCGCGTGTTTTCCACCCGAGTTTCTTGAAACTCGGGTAGCGGATGTCGCTCACCATCAGCCACGAAAGCCCGAGCATCGCACCCGCAAGCACGAATTTCCACGCGCCAAGTTCGCGGTCGCCCTGATAGAAATCGTTGAGCAGGAATGTGAGCGAGGCGATGAAGCCCGCCGCCATCGGAATTGGCAGCCCACGGAAATCCTGGTTGTCGCCGGAGCGTTTCGGCAGCGCCGCAAGGCAGTTGAACTTGGCCAGCCGCAGCGCACCGCAGACAAGGAAGATCAGGGCGATGGCCCAGCCCAGATTGCCGAGAGGAAACAACACCGCCCGCGACAACAACATCGCCGGCGCCATGCCGAAGGAAATGATGTCCGCCAGCGAATCGAACTCGCGCCCGAACGGCGACTCCTGCCCGCCCAACCGCGCCAGCCGTCCATCAAGCAAATCAAACAGGCACGATCCGAAAATCAGCAAGATCGCATATTCGTAGTATTTGCTGACCGTCTCGAAATACTCTTTCGACGAGAGTTGGCCCGCCACCGAGATCTGCGACTCGACGACGAGCAGCCCCTTGAAGATCATCAATACCGCGAAAAATCCGCACGCAAGGTTGCATGCCGTCATCAAGTTCGGCAGGAAGTAGATTTTCGGTTCGTCCGGGTCTCGCTCGCGCGGCATGGCGCGATCCTACTTCGTCCGCGGCGTTCGCGCCATGCAAAACGCACCGGCCATCACGCGCCCTGCGGCGGGGTCATCAGGAAATCCAGGCCCAGCGGGTTGTGCTTGCGCAACAGGTCGACGAGCAGGGCGCGGCTTTGAAGCGGATGGAGTTTCCGCTTGCTGGCCGGTTCGTCCATGATCCGGCGTAGCGTGGCGAGGCGGCCGGCCCCACCCGCCGCATCGTAGGAATTCACCGCGATTGTGAAGCGGCGGCTGGGTTCGAGCTCGCGGCCGAGGTGGTCGCGGATCGACGTGCATTTCGTCTCGCGGCCGCGGCCGGTGAAGGTGGCGGCGAGCCCGAGCAGCGGGCGTCGCGCAGCCCAGCCTTCCGCGGCGATCGCCATCAGGGCTTCGAGGGTGACTTCGGCGGTGACGATGAAATTTTCGAACGGGATGATTTCCCAGACGTTACGGATGGTTTTCTCCCCGGCCGGCCATGGCGAATCGGTGAAGAGCATGCCGTGCATTACAGCATCCACAGGAATGCCCCGTGCGGTGAGGCCTTCGTGGATCGATCGGCCGATGAGGCGTTCGATATCCGTCGGGTTGCGCCCTTGTCTGCGGTGGGACAGTTCGTCGGCAAGCACGCCGGCGGGCTCGTCGAGGTGGGCCTCGGCTTCCTCAACGCGGTCATGCGTGAGCGCGAGAATGGCAGGATCGAGCGCGATGTTGGAATCCATGCGTTCGGTGCCGGGGTCCACGGAGACGAGCTTGCGCGTGCCGGGATCGAAGCCGAGATTCAATCGACCGAGGTGGATGCCGAAGTATGAGGCCTGCGTGTAGGGTGTGCCGAAAACCCGCTCATCCGGTTGGTGCTGATGGGTGTGTCCGGCAATGATGGCGGCCACGCGGGACGACCCGTCGGCGCGGCGGCAAAGCTGGGCGAGGCCGGCGACGCGGTTCGCCTCGTCGTCGCGGAAATTCCCCGGTCGACCGCCCATGTGGGTGATGAGCACGATGGCATCGGGATTCTGCGCCTCGATTTCGCGGAGCACCTTTTCAAAAACCGGAAGCGGATCGTGCGCATGGAATCCGCCGAGCAGCTCGGGGAGAAACCAATTCGGCATGCCGGGAGTCGTCATACCCACCAGCGCGATGCGATAGCCACCGGTCTCGCGGATGACGTATGGCAAAACCCGCGACCGGTCGCGCTGGTCTTCGATCCATGCCTGGTGGCCGTCGAAATCCCCGTTGGCCGCGAGCACCGGCATCGCGGAATGCTCGACCGCCGCGTGCACGGCCTCAACGCCCCAGTCGAACTCGTGGTTGCCGAGCACCCAGGCATCGTAGTTCAGGTGATTGAGGCAATCCGTCATGATTTTCCCGCGGGTGCGGAAACCGGTTTCCGTTCCCTGGTAAAGATCGCCGGCGTCGATGAGCAGGGTGCGCGGGTTTTCCGCCCGCCATTGGCTAATCCGCGTGGCACAGCGGGCGATGCCGCCGAGATCCGCGTTACCCGCATAGTCCGACGTCGGCAGCACGTTGCCATGGAGGTCGGTGGTGTGGATGACCGACACCACGTCGAGCGCCTGAGCCGCCTCGGCGGACCATGCGCGTGTGAGCGCGGATTGTCCAATCAGGGAACCAAGACCGAGCTTGAGGAATCGGCGGCGGTCAAAAGCTAGCGTGTGCATGATCTCGGGGGGATGGATGTTTGTGGAAAATACGCCATGAGCGCCTCCAAGATGTGATCCGCGCGAATGCCCGGGAGGCAAATGGTTTTTTTGCCTCGATCCCGCCCTGGGGATGGATTACGCGGGGACCGCCTGATTGTAGCGCTGGATTTCGCGCATGAACGCGCGCGTCTCGTCCTGCCATTCGCGAAGCATCTGGCGCGAGAGTTCGACGCGATCGGCCATGGCGGTCTCAAGCTCGTGATAGTTGGCGGCAAGTTTTTCGCATGCCGCGGCGATCGCCTCGCGGGCACGGGCGGCGGTGGCGCATCCCGGCGTCGCTTCAATAAGCGCGAGTTGCTGCTCGGCACGTGCGCGGGCCTCGCGCATTTCCGCAAGCAGGATCTTGCTTTCCGGCACGCGGCGGAGCCCTTCGACGAGGCCGAGTTTCGACAGCGTCCAGATCGCCCATTTTGTAGGATCCCACTGCCATGGTTTCACGCCATTGCGGTAGTCGTGCTGGAATTCATGATGATAATTGTGGTATCCCTCGCCGAACGTGAGAAACGCCATGATCGCGCTGTCGCGGGCGCTGTGCTTCGTCGAATATGGCTGGCGGCCGATGGTGTGGCACAGCGAGTTGATGAAAAACGTGCAGTGTTGGGCCACCACGATGCGGGCGACTCCGGCGATCAGGAATCCGCCGAGAGCGCCGTGCATCACATTGCCACCCTGCCATGCGTTCCATGCCGCGCCGAGCAAGGTGGGAATCACGATGCCGACGATGAACCCGATCCAGTGGACGTAGCGGTATTGCCACATGACGAGCGGGTCTTTGCGGAGGTCGTTCACATTGTCCATCGGTGGTTCCGGGCGGAGCTTGAAAATGAGCCAGCCGATGTGCGCCCAGAGAAATCCTTTCGAAATATCATAGGGATCGTCGTCATGGTCGACGTGCTTGTGATGGCGGCGATGGTCGGACGCCCAGTCGAGGCACGAATTTTCAAAGGCACACGCGCCGAAAACCAGAGTGAACCATTTCACCGGCTTTTTCGCCTTGAACGAAAGGTGAGAAAACAGCCGATGGTAGCCAAGCGTGATGCTCATCATCGTGGCGATAAGATAAAAGGCGAATAGCGAGATCTGGAAGGCGTCGATGCCAACGCGGATCAGGTAAACGGGGACGCCGACAAGGGCGATGAGGGCGGTGCCGATGAGGAAGGCGCTGGTGATCCAGTTCACCCGGTCGAATGGAATGCGATACATATGCTGGGGGTTGTCAATCAATCACACGGAAGATAGACTTGGCCGCGTGGCCCGTCAATCCACTCAATTTTCCCGCCATTGGCAAGCTCCAAGCGGAAAATCGCCCTACCACAACTCCCCGCTTTACATCGTGAGTCACGCCCCCTAGGTTTCGCGCCCCATGATTTTCGCCGCGACCGATTGGCTTACCGTCAGCATCAACCTGTTGCTGATTCTTTTTGTGATCATCTGCCTCGTCATGACGTTGATGATTCTCATGCAACGCCCGAAACAGGAAGGTCTTGGTGCCGCTTTCGGTGGCGGCATGACGGACCAGATGTTCGGCGCGCGCACGACCAACGTGCTCCAGCGCGGCACGGTGTGGTTCGCATCGCTGTTTTTCATCCTCGCCCTGGCCCTCGCGGTGCTCATTGGCATGAAAAACAGCCGCACGGAAAGCCTGATTTCCAAGGATGAACCGGAGGAAACGACGGAAGCCGCCGAATCGACCACAGGGCCTGACGCGGAAGCACTCGAAACCCTCCGATCGCTGATCGAAAGCTCCGAGACCTCCTCGGAACAAGTTCCACTTGAAATTACACCGGTCGAAGCACCCGCACCTGAAGCACCCGTTGCCGAGGAAGAAACGGTGGAGGAAACCGCAGTGCCGGAAGAAGATTCCGCAGACCGCTAACGCGAACCGGGCGTGACGCAGCCGCAGCCAGCCAACGCCCCTGAATCCGAATCTGCCGCCGATTCGCCGGCATGGGCACGGCCAGAGGCATTTGCCGCAGCACCGGCGGCGTCCCCCTGGGGATGGATCGATCGCCGCGGACGCCAGTATCCGTGCACCAATGCGGCCGCTCTGGCCGACGCCGTGCGCACGGACCACTCGGGCATCATCGAGTTCGCCTGGTCCCCGACGTCACCCCGGCTTGTGGTTCCAGAGGAAATCCCGGAAATCTCCGAGGCCCTGCTGGAGGCGAGGAAACGCGGCATCCGGATCGATTACGACGCCTTGCGGCAACGCCTCATCATCGCCACCATGGCCATGGCCGCAATCGGCATCTACCAATTGATTGAAGGATGGCATCGGCTGCCGCCGGGTGGGATTGCCGAAAAACTTCCGCTCCTGCTTCGCCTGCTGACAACGTCCACCACACTCGGACTGGCGGTACTGGCCTGGGTGATTTTCGCATTCATCCCGTTTTACCAAACATGGAAACGCCGCCGCGAGCTGGGAGACTGGTCGTCCGGACGGATCGCGTCGCTGGTGCCGGCATATCGCTTCGAAAGCTGGCTGGCGATGCAGCGGGCACCGGTGACATGGATTTTCATCGCGCTCATTGCCGTCGTCTATCTTTTCCAAATGCTCGCCCCGGAGGGCATTCTTGCGGCGGGGTTGGTCAAGGAACGCTATGCGGCGGGCGAATGGTGGCGGCTGTTCACCGCGCCATTTCTCCACGGCTTCCTGCCACATGTCCTGATGAATGGCGCGGCCATGTGGTATCTCGGGCGGCGCATGGAAGTGCTCGCGCGGTGGCCCCACCTGCCACTGGTGTTTCTCGTGGCGGCTTGGACCGGAGGCGAGTTTTCCGCTCGCTTGGTCGACGCTCCCTCGGTTGGCGCCTCGGGCGGGCTGATGGGCTGGCTGGGCTTCCTGCTGGTGTTCGAAACCTTGCACGGACGGCTGGTCCCCACCTCCGCCCGCCGCCGTCTGTTGGCGGGCGTTTTACTTACGGCCCTGATCGGCCTCATCGGCTACCGCTTCATTGACAATGCGGCGCACGCCGGAGGATGGTTGGCGGGAATGTTTTACGCGTGGGTGGTTTTCCCGAAATCCACCTCGCCCCACCGCCCGCGCGCCAATGCCACCGATTGGATCGCCGGTGGGATCGCGATGGCCCTTTTACTGGCATCCGCAGGATTTGCCGTTTGGCGGCTGGCGCTGGATTGGTTAGCTTCGCACTGAAGATGCTCCCGGAAATCCTCACTTCCATCCCCGGCCCCCGCTCGCTCGCACTTGCGGAACGGCTGTCACGCGCGGAGTGCCGCAACACGACGTATTGCAATGCCGATTGGCCGGTCTTCTGGGAGCGCGCGGAAGGAGGAAACGTCTGGGATGCGGATGGCAACCGCTTTCTCGACCTCACCAGCGCATTCGGCGTGGCCACACTCGGCCACGGAGCAACCGCGAGCGCCGCTGCCGCACAAGCCGGCCGACTCGTGCATGCGATGGGCGACGTGCATCCGGCCACAAGCAAAGTCGAGCTGTGTGAGCGCCTCGCCCAGCAGACGTTCGGCCGTTGGACCGGCCAGCCCGGGAAATGCCTGCTCGGCAACTCCGGCTTCGAAGCCGTAGAGGCGGCCCTCAAAACCGCCGTCCTCGCCACCGGAAGAAAGCGAATTGTCGCGTTCGACGGAGGCTACCACGGCCTCGGATATGGCAGCCTGCTGGGCGCGGGGATTCCCTGGTTTCGCGAGCCGTTTGAACATCAACTCGCAGCGGTCACGGACCGGCTGCCCTACCCGCGCCATGGCGATGCCGCATCCATGCAGGCCTTCCGCAACGCCCTTGCAAAGGTCGATCCCTCGGCAATCGCCGCAGTGCTCGTCGAGCCATATCAAGGCCGTGGCGGCATCGTCGTGCCACCGCAAGGATTCCTCACCGAGCTCCGCGCATGGTGCGACAGCCACGGGGCGGTGCTCGTTTTTGATGAAATCTACACCGGCTTTTTCCGCACCGGCCGCTGGTTCGCCTGCGAGCATGAAGCGGTGGTGCCGGATCTGATCTGCCTCGGCAAGGCGCTGAGCGGCGGATTCCCGATCTCCGCATGCGTCGGCCGCGTCGACGTCATGGATGCCTGGCCGCCAACCCACGGCGAGGCGCTTCACACCAGCACCTTCCTCGGCAATCCGGTGGGATGCGCGATGGCAATCGCATCGCTCGACACATTCGCGGATGGCGGATTCCAACAAATCATCGATGAGGCAACATTCGCATGGGATACCGCCCTCGCCCGGCTTGCCGGCCTGCCGCGCGTCCTCGAAATCCGCGGCCCGGGGTTGATGAAGGGCATCGAGTTCCGCGAACCCGATGGAAAACCGGCTTCAGAATTCGTGATTGCGATGGTGATCAATTTGCTCAAACACGGATTCATCGCACTGCCGGACGCACCGGAAGGCCACGTCCTCGCGCTCACTCCTCCGGTGGTGCTCGACGGCGCGGCAATCGATGCGGCAGTCGATGCGATTGCGGGGATCGTATCCGCAAGCGGGCAAGTCGCTTGAGCGGACGCCTTACGGCGACACGGGTTTGAGCGTGAGTTTCCGCACGTGGATCGGATTCCAGTTCTCGCTGTCGGCTTTGAGTTCGATTACGGCCTCATCCGCAGGCAGCTCGACCACGCCGAGCGGGATGGTGAGCCATGTGAGATCCGGTCCGGTCTCCGGGACTTGCAGCGGCTGCGAAACCTCACCGACGTTGAGGGACAGGCCGACGGGCTTTCGCGCGGCGACCTCGGCTTCGACACGCCATTTTCCGGCCATGCCGCTCATCACCCGATATTCGATGCGGTATTGGTGGTGCGACCAATCCGTGAGGTAGGCTTCCGGGCCCGAGCCTTCGACGCGGATATTTCCCCCGGTGGCACCGTGAGGATCGGCATCGTGCGCGAACATGGTGATCACGCCATCGCTACCGGGAGTCGCATATGGCTGCTGGGAAATCGTCAGCCCGCCCGCAAAATCCAGGCGGACGACCGAAACATCGGGATCGCGCGCCTCACCGGGCAGTTGGACAACGACGCCGTCCGCCGTTCGTTCCGCCGAAATGGATGCGCCATCCGCAAGCACCTTTCCGCTTGTGGGAAGCTCCGCAAGCGTGGGGAGCAGGATTTTGCCGTCACCCGGCCAGTCCCAGACGTGGAGATAAAGTGTGGTGCCGCCGCTCTCCGCATCCTTTTGGGTAACGCGGCCCCATGGCAGACGACGCGGAAACGGGCTGGCTTCGGTACCGTATATCGCCTCACTATTCACCGCCATCCACCGGCCCATCGCCTCGAGACGGTCGATGCTTTCCTGGGGAATGCTGCCGTCGGCGCGAGGACCGATGTTGAGAAGGAAATTGCCACCCTTGCTGGCGATGTCGGACAGCATCTGGACGAGTCGTCGGGTGCTCTTCCAGTTCCGGTCGTTCACCTTGTATCCCCAGGTGTCGTTCATCGTCATGCAGACCTCAAACATTTTGCCGGGGTATCCACGCGGCGGGATGTGCTGCTCGGGAGTCATCGTGTCGCCCTCGAAGCCGTTGCCAAGGCGATTGTTGTTGATGATGTGCGGGTGCTCGGAAAGCAACGCCGCGAACGGAGCGACGCGCGCGGGCGTCATATCCTGCGGGGTGTCCCACCAGATGATCGCCGGATCGTATCGCTCAATGATTTCGCGGACTTGCGGCAGAGCGATGTTCTTGAGGTATGCGTCGTAATCGCCCTTCTGCGCCTCGTCCCAGATGTTGTCGCGGTTGCCAAGCACGGCCCCGCCGGGGTGGATCCAGTCCTGCGATTGCGAGTAGTAGAGCCCGAACTTCATGTCGCGCTTGCGGACCGCTTCGGCAAGCGGCGCCAGCAGGTCGCGTTTCGCGCCGGACGCCATCACGTCCCAGTCGCTCACGGCCGAATCGTAGAGTGAAAATCCATCGTGATGCTTGGCGGTGATGACGACGTATTTCATCCCGGCCCGGTGTGCCAGATCCGCCCAGAATTCCGGATCGTATTTTTCGGCGGTGAAATCCGGAGCGAACCCCTTGTAGGTCTCCACCGGAATGCGGCGGAAACGCATGATCCACTCGCCGATGCCACGGATCGTCTCACCCTCCCACTCGCCTGCGGGCACGGCGTAAACGCCCCAGTGGATGAACATGCCAAAACGGGCGTCGCGAAACCATCGGGTGCGCTCCTCTTCAGCGAAGGAGGAAGTCGTGAACGAGGCAATGGCAAGCAGGGCGGCAAATGGGGCTTTCATGAAGGGTGACTGCGTGGTTGTTGGTGAAATGAATGAATAACCATAATACGTCAAACAAAGTGAAAAAATTACGCCAACTCACCGCCACGACCAAGCCGAGATGGGGCCTGATGACATTTTTGAAGTCAGGAAATCCAGGCTTTGCGGATTATCAGCATTGCGATTCGAGAAGAAATCCGCTTGGAATCCTCCGGGCGAGTTCCTACAACAACCGCCCCATGGCGAAACAGGCACTCGGAAAAGGACTCGGCGCGCTCATCCGCAAAAACCCCTCGGCTCCCGCCGACGGGGCCGCACAGGACGAAGCGATCCTCAATGGACGTCATGTCCGTGAAGTTCTCCTCGAACTGATCGTGCCCAGCCCGCTGCAGCCGCGCACGCATTTCATCGAGGCCCCGCTCGACGATCTCGTCGATTCCATCCGCCAACACGGCATCATCCAGCCGCTCATCGTCCGCCCGGTGAACGGCAAGCTCGAGCTCATCGCCGGCGAACGCCGCTGGCGCGCATCAAAGAAACTCGGGCTCAAAACCGCTCCTGTCATCGAGCGCATCGCCTCCGATCGCGATGTCCTGGAAATGGCGCTCATCGAAAACCTCCAGCGCGAGGACCTCAATCCGATGGAGGAAGCCGCCGGATACGTCCGCCTCGCAAAGGAATTCACTCTCAAGCAGGATGAAATCGCCAAACGCGTCGGCAAATCGCGGGCCAGCGTGGCCAATGCGATGCGCCTGCTCGACCTGCATGCCGATATCCAGAAGCTGGTTGCAACCGGCGCCCTCTCGGTTGGCCACGCCAAGGCGATCCTCTCGATCAAGGATCATGACAACCAGATCCTCGCGTCCGATCAAATCCTCCGCCGCAAGCTCACCGTGCGTGCCGCGGAAAAACTCGCCCAGTCCTTCCTCGCGCCCGCCACCGACGAAACCGCGGCAAAAACCAAGCCGCGCGAACTCGACATTCACGTCCGCGCGCTGGTCAACCGGCTGCGCGAACACTTCTCGACCCATGTCGCGATCCAGCACTCGCCAAAGAAAGGCCGCATCGAAATCGAGTATTATGGCGACGAGGACCTGAATCGCATTCTCGAACGCATCGGCCTGCCAACCGTGGATTAAACCATGATCCCGGCCGCCAGCGAAGCCGCCACGCCAACGGTCTGGGCCGACGCGCACAACCACCTGCACGATTCCCGACTCGACGGTTGCCGCGAGCGCTGCGCGGAGTGCATCGTCAATGCCACCCGCGAAGACGATTGGAATGCGGTGCTTGCCATCGCATCCAGCCCCAGCCGCCATGCCGCAATCGGCATCCACCCATGGTTTGCACACACCGCTGCGCCGGGCTGGGACACGCGCCTGCGCACCCTGCTTCTAACAAATCCAGAGGCGGGTGTGGGCGAGTGCGGGCTGGATGCGAAATCCCGCACCTCCCCGCTCGACATCCAAATTCCGGTCTTCTCACGCCAGCTCGCGCTGGCCAGAGAGCTCAACCGCCCGATCACCATTCATTGCGTCGGAGCATGGGGGAGGCTGATCGATCTCCTCAAGCAATCTCCACCACCCGATCGCTGGCTCCTGCACGCATTCAACGGCTCCCGCGAAACCGCGCGACAACTCGCGAAAACCGGAGCCTTTTTTTCCATTTCCGCCCGGGCCCTCGATCCAAGAAACCCATCAATCCTCGATGTATTCCAGGCCATCCCGCCCGACCGCTTCCTTCTTGAATCCGACGCGCCAAACCACCCGATCGACCTCGCCCCCACAGGCACCGCCATCGCCGAAAAACTCGGATACCGCCCGGGTGAATTCGCTCGATTGACACGCGACAACTTCCACCGGTTTCTCAATCTCGGCGAATCAGCACGGCCCCAGCGTTGTGACTGAACAATATGAAATGCCGATGAATCCACTGGATATCACATTTCCAACAATTTTATGAGAAAATCTAAGATTTAACTTTACAAATCTCACACAATTTCATACGGCTGATAGAAGTAACAGAGGAACATCCTTCCCCTACCTTCCCCTACCTTCCCCTACCTTCCCCTACCTTCCCCTACCTTCCCCTACCTTCCCCTAC
>JBLRWN010000059.1:0-20540 GCA_047921195.1 Luteolibacter sp.
CGAACATCACGCGTTGCCATGCCGATTTGTAACATAGTCCCCTATATACGCTAGTATTTTATTGCCGGATTAATAATGGCCCGTATTTTACAGGATCATATATTGATAGAAATGGAAATCGAGTGGTTATCGATAACGCATTACAAATTATTTTGGAAAGAAAGGTTATTAGCAATTCAACGCATAAATGAATATGGTTCAAATGTTAGAAAAACTGCTCAAAAATATTGTGCCCCCTTGAAACCGTAGAATTAGAAGGCTTTTTCACCATCAGAGTCCGCAGCGTCCGCAGCCTCACAGGTGCCGAAACCTTCTCCTTCTCCCCCGACCCCACCAGCGCCACCGCTGGCGACCTCGTCGAAACGATAACCGCCACCACCTACACCCCGGAGCCAGGCCTCTCCCGCCGCACCGTCACCACCATAGCCGCAAATTTCAGCCAAACCACCGACAGCTTCCTCTACGTGGAGCAGCGCCGCCACCTACGGCGACCTTTCCCCCGCCATGGCCTACACCTACAGCAATTTTATAATGAATCTGGATCACAACAATAATGAGAAAAATTTCGATGTGAAAGATAGATGGATTGTATCAGGGCGTATTCCAATGATAGCACTTCTGTTCACTTTTTCTATGATTGTAATCTTAGTTGCATGTATTATTAATTGTTTCGTAATGTGAAATTTGTTACCTGAACAACATCAGCTTCGTATTCCACACCGATCCCGGACGGTGGCGTTCCCTCTCATTTCTTTTGTTTTGCGCGCTGGAAGCGATCCCTGCGGGACACTTCGGCGGCTGGTTCGGGCGCGGGTTCGGGTTTACGCACGATTTCCGGCATCGATGTTTGCTCTGCGGTATTCACCGGAGCGGTCAATTTCCCTGCGCGCCTTGCCATCGTGAATTCCGGCATCCGCCAGCCGGTGCGCATGACCAATGCCTCGAACAGAATCAGCACGAGCAAGGCAACCAAAAGCGCGGTCCGCAGCGACGTTTCGACCACCATCGGCGGACGTAGCCAAGCCTTTGATAGGTCGACCAACTCTTTCCCGCCCGTGCGATCCGAAGCCGCACGCAAATCCGCCACTGCCTCGTCATCAAACGCCCACTCCACATTCGCCCCCGCGCTCACCGGGCCGAACGTCAGTGCATGACCGGCAATTTTTACCGCCCCGCGCACCAGCGCGTCTTCATCGAGGTCGTAACTCAGCGAGAAATGCCCTGGCGCAATCCGCCGCCACGCCGCATCCACCGCTGGCGCACCCTCGCGTGTTTGCAAGCGCACCTGCGGTGGCGTGCGCGCGAATCGCTGCGGCCAATCACCCTCGGTATCGTGCAGTAGATCCACCGTGAGCCGCGTGCCATCGATGCGATGGCGCAGCGCGATGCCCGGCGGCACATCCTCGCCCATCAGGAAGCGCGTGAGGGTTTGCAGAAAATCCCCATAACCCTCCCAAGCCCTAACGCTGGCGGAATACGGCCCGCCGAGCGGAAACGAAACCGCCGCCGTGCGCCCAAGCCCGCGGCGCGCATGCGCCACCAACGGGGCCACGTATTCATCGCCCGTGACTACGGCCACGCCCGCATCCGGCCGCGCATAGGACAGGTTGTATCCATCCACCGCCGCCAGCCACTCGATCGGTTGCGGTGACACCTCGCCCCAGCCGCCCGCGACCACCGTCGGCGTCGCGTCTTTCACAAACGCCGAGCGCGCCACCGTCACCGTCTCCTGGGCGAAGATCCGCGGGATGTCCGCCGGTTGATCCGAAAAGAAAATCCGCCCGCCGCCGCGTTTCGCGATGTCCTCACAAAGCGCGGCATGCACATCCGCAGGCGTGCCAAGCCCGATCACGGAGACCGTGCAGCCGTTCGCCGTCATCTCTTCTAACAATCTTACATAACCGCCCGGCTGCTCGGTGTCCTGCGCGTCAGTGAACAGAATCACATGGCGTGTGCCCGCCGGAGATTTCTTCAACTCCGCCCACGCTGCCTTGAGACCCTCGTATACGTAAATCCCCCCGCCGGAGGAAACAATCCGCCGCACCCGGTCCTCGATGGCATTGCGATTCCCACCCACCTTGGTGAGCGGCACGATGTTCACCGGCTTGGTGTCCACCGCAAACACCGTCACCTGGTCCATCTCGCCCAACAGCCGCACCGCATTCGCCGCGCCCTCGTTGGCGAGGTCCATTTTCGACAGGCCACCGGCCACGTTTATCGCCATCGACCCCGAGCGATCCATCACGATCGCCAGCGCAGTGCTCAGCTTGCGGTGTTCGGATTTCAACTCCATCGACACCGGAAGGAGCGCATCGATCGGCGAATCAAAATACCCGCCCGAACCGAATGCCGCCTCACCCCCCGCCATCAAAAGCCCGCCGCCCTGTTCGCGCACGAAAAAGTCCAACGCCTTGAGAAATCCATCCGGCACCTCGTGGGCCGCCACGTTGTTGATCACCACCGCCCGCGCGCCCGCCAGCATGCCTTGCGTGAGCCGTTGAGGCTCGGGAACCACCGCCACATCGAAATCCAGCGTCGCAAGCGCCTCGGCCGCCGGATCGTCGAGGTAGCGCGTGACCCACAGCACTCGCGGCCCCGCCATCACTTCGACCCAGCGCGATGCCTGGTTGTTTCCCGGGTGCGCGTCGTCCGCCGGGAAAATCACCGCCTCGTAAAAATGCGCGCCCGCATCCGCCACCCGGTCGGTGAACTCCACCACCGCGCGCCCGTCGCGAAACGCCACTGTTGTTTCCAACAATGTCGATCCATTGCGGCGGATCAACAGAGGCACCTCCTGATCCGGCGCACGTCCGCGCAGCTCCACGCCTAACAAAAAAGCCTCACCAGCCTGCACCCGCGGTGGCATCCGCACGCCCGCCACCCGCACATCGTGCGGATTGCTGTCACGCACCAGGCGGAAGTCGATCGGAATCCCGCGCGCCTCCAACATCGCCGCCGCCTCGTCGAGCGGTTCGGTCGCGTAGCCATCCGAGAATACCAACATCCGCGCCGGACGCTTCGGGTCCAGCCCGGCCGCAATCGTGGAAAGCGCAAGCCCCGTGCGCGTCAGCGAGCGTCCACCGGTGAATTCCGATCCATCCACTCCCACCTCCAGCACCTCCGCTGCGTAGTTGTAAAACCGCAGGTTGTCATGGCGCGACGGCTTCGCGGATTCCAACAACTGCCGCCACTCCGGAAGTCCCTTGTCGATCAGGCCGCCCGTTGATTCCGAGCGGTCCAACAATACATGCAAATCCAGCACATCGCGGCTGCGCTGGATGCGTGGATCCGCGAGTGCCAACACCGCCACCACGAGAATCGCGCATCGCAACGGCGCGAAAAATCCAAGCCCACGCCAAACCAACCCGAGCGCGGCAAGCACGGGAAGCAGAAGCAGGAATTCGTAAGAAATCATCATGCGCGTTCAGGATGTCGGATCGGGGTGAATTTCCAGGTCGCGATCACGGCCGCCAAAAGCACCAGCACCCAGAGCTGCCACCACGGGTCGGCACGCGCATGGCGGTCGCGCGCCGCGAGCGCCGCATCTCCAAGCGTATCCGCCTCACCGGCACTCGAAAAATCCGCCTCCGCCGTGTCCGCAAAAAACACCGCCGCATCCAACAATCGGACACCCCCCTGATCGATGGTGAGAAACCCCGGCTCCTGCGGTGCCACCAAGCCGCCCGCATGATCCATCGAAACGCCAGTCACGTCCGTCGCCACGATTTCCAATGGCATGCCCGGATCATGCGCCAACCGAATTCGCTGACCCGCCTCCAACATCATCACCTCCGGCGCGATCCGCGCGTCGCGCACCCGTTCGACAAAACGATGCAGCATCACCACAAACGCCGGCAGCGTCGCGGCATTCGATTTCGCCAAATCAAAATTCATCAACAACCGCTCGCCGCCCGCCTCACCACGCAACATCACCAGCGGCACCTCACCCTGCCAAACCAACACCTGGTCACTCGGCCTCGCGGCAAACCCCGGCACCTTGCGCACCGCCAGCGGTTGCCAGTTCAATCCATTCACCAGCGGATGCGCCTCCGCGAAAACCGCCCCCTTCCGCCACTCGCGCGCGGCATCCCCCGCATCCGCAGCAAACGCGATCACCGCCCCCCACTCCGGCAACGCCCCTTCCCCCGCACCCGCCACCCAAAAATCCACCCGTGGCGCGTGCGTCTCGCCCGCAGCCTCCAACCCATCCACCGCCGCCACCAATCGCCCCGCCAACCCATCCGCAACCTCTCCACCCATCGATCGAACCATCAACTGCTTCGGCTTTGGAATCACCATCGACAGCACATCGTCCAGCGGAAACTCATCCCCCGTCATCTCCAAACGCACCCGCTCCGCCCCTTCGGGAAACGCCCCCTCAATCGTCGCCACCCCATTCGCCGGCAGCTCGATCATCCGCGGCGATGACATCCCCGCCGCCGTGTGCAATGCCCACTCGCGCGATTGCGCGGATGCCGCGTAGTTCCGCACCGTCGCCCGCCACCGCCAACTACCCGGCTCACCCGTCACCGCCACTCCGGTGAATCCGACGTTGTCGATATTTCGCCCCACCGCCAACAACACCGCATCGTGAGGCAGCCGCTCGTGCAGCGTGTCCGTTAGATAAACCACCGCCCCCTCGTGCGACACCCGCGACCGCGCGATCCGCAAAGCCCGCGACGGCTCCACCGCCGCCCCACGCGGTTGCCAATGCATGCGCAAATACGCCGCCGCCTCCGCAACCGACGTGCCCGCAAAAACCATCGGCGCACGCGGGTCCGCGTCCAACACCGTCAACTCGATCTCGGCCGCCGTCCCCTGCAAGCGCGGCAACGCATTTCCCAACGCCTCAATCGCCCGCTCGCGGAACGGCCACATCGATGCCGAAGAATCCAAAACCACCGCCACCCGCGCCACACTCCCTTCACGCGGAAACGACGGACCCGAAATCACCCAGGCGAGCAAAAGCACCGCCAGCAACTGAAGAAATAGCGACAGCGACGGCAGAATCCGGTCGAACCTCCGTCCCACGCTCGGCTCGTGCATGATCCGGTCCAGCAGGAACATCGTCGCCACCGGCACCTCCACCGCCCGGCGTTGCAGCAAATGAATCGCCAGCACTGCCGGAACCCCCAGCAGCGCCAACAACCCCAGCGGATTTGCGAACACAATCACCGCCCCCATCCATCCCAATCCTCACCGCCCTTGTCCACCCGCAAAACCAAACCGCGCCGCGGACTTCAGTCCGCCTCTTACACCAGAGTCGCCTCCAAAACGTACAGATTATTGATGCGGCCGCATCAATAATCTGTACTTGCGGGCTGAAGTCCCCGCTCCAGTTGCTTGGAGATGGTGTGAGGGGTTTTCGACGGTGAGGAGAGTGTCGGTTCATTGCAGACCGAGGA
This sequence comes from Luteolibacter sp., assembly GCA_047921195.1. Classification (GTDB taxonomy): domain Bacteria; phylum Verrucomicrobiota; class Verrucomicrobiia; order Verrucomicrobiales; family Akkermansiaceae; genus Luteolibacter. The sequence goes on from JBLRWN010000059.1 coordinate 5,406, forward strand.
TCCAGCCTTCGTAACAGGCGGTCGCGTGGTCTTGCGGGGCGAGCTGCGGATTGAAGTATTGCGGCAGGTTGCCGGTGGCGTCGGTTTCACGCATCCAGCGGGCGATGCTGTAGGCGTCGTGCTGGTCCGGGGTCCGGCCTTCGATCGGGTAGGACCTGCTCCAGAGCGATGGATAGACTTCGGCAATGACCGAGCACCCCGGCGCAGGAGACCAGCCGTCGAATGGCCAGAAGTGGAGTTCGCGGCCAAGTTCGCGGCGCAAGTAGCGCAACCATGGCAGCCCGGCATGGGTGGACTTGGCCACGCTGCCTTGGACGTTGAAATGAAAAACGGATTTGGCGCGGCTTCTTACCTCAGTCAAGCGCCGCCAGCGAGTATTGCCAGTGCGCGCGGCGGCTTTGCCGTATCGACCTTCTCTCACAAAATCAACATAGAGGTTGTCATCGGTCGGCCAGTGTTCGCAGAAGTCGTTGAGAAATGCCTCCCAGATCCGGGGCAGGCGGTGGACTTCGAAATAGGCGGCGGGAAATGAGAAGCCATGATCGATGCCGACCAAGGTGGGCGGACCGTCGCGAAGCTCCCGCAGCAGCCATTCGGCGATGCCACACCGCGTCCAGTGTTTGCGCGGGCTTGGGGGTGGATCGACTTGGATGGGCGGTTTGTCCGGTGTGGCCTGTTGCATGCGAAGGCCTGGCAAGGAGCGCTCGGGTGTTTCCGCGCCGGAGTAGTCGATGCCGATGTAGCGGGAGAAGAGGGGCATGGACATGTCGATTGGTTTTGAACGACCGCTTCGGGGCAGTCATGGGTCAGCTTTCTTCTCTGGTAATTGTCCGCTTGGGTCCGGTGAAGCTGTGGAACAGGCCGCGATGTGCCAGAGGGCCATACTCATCGTTGCGGGTTTCATATTGTCTAACCCAATCGATGAGGACTTCGCGATGCGATTGTTGGTCCTGAAAGGATGCGAATTTTTCAGGCTCCCATGCGCGGACACGGCAGCGGACAACATAAGTTTCCACACCAGGATTGAGGAAGCAAAGCTCATGATCCTCCTTGATCACGGCTGCAATGATGTCGGCATAGCAGCCCTCGATCACCCAAGCGTCGTGCGATGCGGTGAACTGCACCACATCGGCGACACTCTCTTCGAGCAGGCGGCGCTCGGTGCCACCATCAAAAGCCACATCATCGAGCGAAAGCCGCGCCGCGCCGGATTCGTTCGCAAGTTTCGCCGCCAGCGTCGTTTTCCCGGAGCCCGCATTGCCGAGGATGAAGGTTTTCATGAGGCATCACGATGAGGAAAACTCGGTAAAAATCGATGCAATAACGCCCGGAAATGACTTCGCAACGTACAGATTATTGATGCGGCCGCATCAATAATCTGTACCTGATCTTGGCTAGAGGATTGGGGTCCAATGCTTTATTGGTGAAACTCCGCGATGTGTGCCGGTGAAAAATCTGAGAAATCCGGCGGTGCGATTGCGGTGGATTGCACTCTCCACCTCGCGATCAGTGAATCGGTCACCCGGCGGGCTTCAAGACGGCGATGATGGAACCGAAGTTGTTGCTCGGTTTGGCGAGGTCCTCGCCGCTGCGCATCTGGCTGAGGTCGCCGTCGAGAAACAAGGCATCGTCGCAACCCAGTGTGATGAGGAGGCGGGCGAACTCGTGAAGGTTGGGGAGTTTTTCCGAGTGAAAATCGGTCATCGCGAAAACCACTTCACCGCTCTTTGCCACACCGACGCCGTTGCGGGTCAGTCTGGATTCGGAGGTGGCGTTGAATGCGGGGTGGATGACCCCGCGCCTGAGAAGCAAGGGGCCGGATTGGACGGCTTGGCTGACTTCCATGTTTTTCACCGGATATTCGGTGGATGCGACGACGGCGGCACCCTTGGGGCCGGTGAAAAATACGCCGTTGGGCTTGAGGAAGAAATTGCCTTGGCCGTCGTTGCGATTGATGGGGTTCAACTCGACACCGTCTTGCACGAGCAGGCCGCTGGGAATGAAGCCGGGCTCGAAAATGCCGCCGTTCATGACGGCAAGGACACGCTCCCCTTTCGCCGCCAGATGTTCGGCGGCTTTGGGCAACGTGCGAAGGGGCTTGCCATCCGCATCCTTCCACAGAATGCGAACCGCAGCGGCGGGTGCGCGAAGGATGTGGTATTCCACACCATCGATGACACGCTTTTCGGGGGCAGCCATGGCCACACCTGAGTGAAAACAGACGAACAACGCAGTGAATAGTCCGGTATGGAAGATCGCATTCATGATAAATAAGTGAGACTCCCTCATTGCGAAACGATTGCCAAGTTGGGAATTCATGAAACAGATCACACCTTTGAACCAGGTGCGGACTTTCGGTTGATCTGACCACTTGGTTTGCATGCGCTGGTACAGATTATTGATGCGACCGCATCAATAATCTGTACTGATCCCCCCCCACGACATTGTAACCTTCCATGAAAAATCCACTGCTCCTGCTCGCCGTCGCCGCTCTTGTGTTTTCGCCCGCATCCGCGGAAACCGCCGTGGCCAGTGGATACGACGGGCCACCGGAGCGCCTGCACATCTATCTGCTCATCGGCCAGTCGAACATGGCGGGGCGCGCACCGATCACCGATGCCGAAAAGGTAGTTCCACCACGCACCCTTTTGCTCAACGCGGAAAACAACTGGGAACCCGCCACCCATCCGTTCAACCAATACTCGACGATCCGCAAGGGACTCGAGATGCAGAAGCTCGGGCCCGGATACAACTTTGCCATGGTCATGAGCGAGGCGGTGCCATCAATCACCCTGGGCCTCATCGTCAATGCCCGTGGTGGCAGCAGCATCAGGGAATGGCAAAGGGGGCAAAAAGCGTATCAGGACGCGCTGGAACGCGCGCGCGCGGCAAAATCCTCCGGCCAGCTCCGCGGCATCCTCTGGCATCAGGGGGAGTCCGATCAGAACGACGCGGACTACCTTGCCAAACTCACCGAGCTGATCGCCAACTTCCGCGCCGACCTTGAATTGCCCGAACTGCCGTTCGTCGCCGGGCAGGTGAACAACGTGCCGTTGATCAACGAACAGGTCGCCCGCCTGCCGGAAACGGTCCCCCATACCCGTTTCGTCAGCGCCGAGGGGCTGACCGCCTACGACCGCTGGCACTTCGACACCGCGAGCACCCTGCTCCTCGGCAAACGCTACGCCGAGCAGATGATCGAGCTCCAAAAGGAAGCGGCCCGGCGGTAGGGGATTTCATTCGCATTTTATCCCCAGAAAGGCAGGGCCGGAGGGCCTGCCCCACCGAGATCATGAAAGCCGGGTGATGACCTCGATCACGTCATCCTGTTTGTCGGGTTCGGTGCGGATGAAGATTTCCTGGAGGCCTTTTTCCGATTGGATCACGGCTTTCAATCCACCTTGTTCCTTGCGGAGGCACGGCACTCCTGCCGTGTGGCGGAGGCACCTCACTCTTGTGGTGCTGGTGAATGGAAAGTGAATGAGGAAGCTGCGAAGCAACCATTCATTCGCATCTCATTCTCAGGGCCGACAGGAGTGTCGGCCCTCCGGTTCACGGCAAGAGTGCCGTGGCTCCGTGTCGGCCCTCCGGTTCACCACAGTGTGGTGGCTCCGGTCGATTTGGCTTGCGGGGCGGGGTGAGGAATATGGACGGTTTTGACCATGGGTGAGTTTTACAATCCCGACGACATCACGGCGAAACACGGGGCGAAGCTGCCACATTGGCAGCAGGCGGAGACGATGCAATTCGTGACGATTCGCCTGGGTGATGCGATGCCGCAAGGGAAGCTCCGGCACTGGAAGGATGAAGTGGATGCATGGCGGCAACACCACCCTGAACCATGGACGGAGGAGGTGAGAAAAGAATATCACCGACGGTTTACCAAACAACTTGAGGATTGGCTGGATGCGGGCGCGGGATCATGCCTGCTGGCGGATGCGGCGGCACGCGCGGTGCTGGAGGAGACGTTGATGCGAGACCACGAAACCCGGGCGGTGCATCATGCGTGGGTGATCATGCCGAATCACGCGCATTTGTTGTTCACGCCGCAGGTGCCGCTGGAGGCGTTGATGAAAAGCTGGAAGGGCGTGAGCGCGAGGAGGATCGGGAAAGGGTCGATCTGGCAGAGGGGGTATCGGGATACGATGATCCGGGATGGAGAGCATTTCGCCAATGCGGTGCGGTATATCCGGAGGAATCCGAGGAATCCGAGGAATTTACGCGCGGGAGAGTATTCGGTGTGGGAGGGAGAGAGGGCGAAGCAGGTGGGGTGAGGAGGCACGGCACTCTTGCCATGTGGCGGAGGCACCACACTCCTGTGGTGCTGGTGAATGGAAAGTGAATGAGAAAGCTGCGAAGCATCCATTCATTCTCATCTCATTCTCAGGGCCGACAGGAGTGTCGGCCCTCCGGTACACGGCAAGAGAGCCGTGGCTCCGTGTCGGCCCTCCGGTACACGGCAAGAGTGCGGTGGATCCGGCTACGGCAGATTCGTCACACCCATGAGGAAGCGGTCGCATTCGCGGGCGGCGCCGCGGCCTTCGTTGATGGCCCAGACGACGAGGGATTGGCCACGCCGCATGTCGCCGGCGGCGAAGACGCCGGGGAGGTTGGTGGTGTATTTCTCGAACTCGGCTTTGACGTTGGAGCGAGCGTCGGTTTCCAAGGCGAATTGTTCGACAACCTTCGGTTCGGGGCCGAGGAAGCCCATGGCGAGTAACGCGAGCTGCGCGGGGATGGTGCGCTCGGTGCCGGGTTTTTCCTTGGGCATGTAGCGGCCGCCTTCGTGGACCCATTCGATGTCGCAGATGACGAGGCCTGATAGATTGCCTGCGTTGTCCTTGAGGAATTTTTTCGTTTGGATGAGGTATTGGCGCGGGTCCTGGCCTTGGACGGCGGCGGCTTCTTCCTGGCCGTAGTCCATTTTGTAAACCTTCGGCCATTCGGGCCACGGGTTGTTTTCGGCTCGCTCTTCGGGCGGGCGGGGCATGATTTCGAGTTGCACGACGCTGTTGCAGCCGTGGCGCAGGCTGGTGCCGACGCAGTCGGTGCCGGTGTCGCCGCCGCCGATCACGACGACGTCCTTGCCCTTGGCGTTGAGCGCGGGGATGGTGCCGTCGAATGCGTGGTCGAGCTGGTATTGGGTGTTTTCCGTGAGGAACTCCATGGCGAGGTGGATGCCGTTGGCATCGCGGCCCTCGATGGGAAGGTCGCGCCCGGCGGTGGCACCGCAGCAGAGGACGATGGCGTCGAAATCGGTGCGGAGTTTTTCGGCGGTCCATTCGGGATCGTGGCCGATGTGGGCGCCGGTTTTGAAATCGATGCCTTCTTCGGCGAGCAGGTTGACGCGGCGTTGGACGACGAATTCCTTATCGAGTTTCATGTTGGGGATGCCGTACATGAGGAGGCCGCCGATGCGGTCGGCGCGTTCGAAGACGGTGACGCTGTGGCCGGCCTGGTTGAGTTGGTCGGCGCAGGCGAGACCGGCGGGGCCGGAACCAATGACGGCGACTTTTTTGCCGGTGCGTTTTTCCGGGATGCGCGGGACGACCCAGCCTTCCTCGAAGCCTTTGTCGATGATGGCGCATTCGTTGGCCTTGATGGTGACGGGTGGCTCGATGATGCCGAGCACGCACGAGCCTTCGCACGGCGCGGGGCAGACGCGGCCGGTGAATTCGGGGAAGTTGTTGGTCTTGTGCAGGCGCTCAAGCGCTTCGCGCCAGCGGCCACGAAATACCAAATCGTTCCACTCGGGGATGAGGTTGTTGACGGGGCAGCCGGAGGCCATGCCAGAGACGATGTGGCCGGTGTGGCAAAACGGCGTGCCGCAATCCATGCAACGCGCGCCTTGCTTGCGGCGGGCGTCTTCGTCGCTGTGAATCTTGAACTCGCGCCAGTGATTGATGCGCTCGAGCGGGGGTGTTTCGGAATCCGCCTTGCGCGGGATTTCCATGAATCCGGTGGGTTTGCCCATGTTGTGTTTTGGGTTATTGGTTAGAAGTTATTGGATGTTGTTGTTGGGCATGGCGGATGCAATCCGCCGCCACGGGTCTCAGTTGCCGCCGACGCGTGCTAGGTCTTTGAGATTTTCTTCGAAGGCAGCCATCGCCGCTTCGTCGCCGGAGAGTCCTTGCTCTTCGACTTTGCGGAAGCATTCGAGCATGCGCTCGTAGTCGCGAGGGAGGACTTTGAAGAATTTGGGCAGCTCGGCTTCCCAGTTTTCGAGGATGTGTTTTCCGCGGGCGGAGCCGGTGAGGGCGACGTGTTGCTCGATCTCGGCTTTGACGAGGGCGATGTCGGCATCGTTGGCTTCGATGAGGCGGTAGAGGTTGACCATTTCCTTGTTGAGGCGCTTCTCGAACAGGCCGTCGATGTCGTAGACGTATGCGACGCCGCCTGACATGCCCGCGGCGAAGTTGCGCCCGGTCTCGCCAAGCACGATGACCTGGCCGCCAGTCATGTATTCGCAGCCGTGGTCGCCGACGCCTTCGACGACGGTTTTGACTCCGGAGTTGCGAACGCAGAACCGCTCGCCGGCGATGCCGTTGATGTAAGCGGTGCCGGTGGTGGCTCCGTAGAAGGCGACGTTGCCGATGAGGATGTTTTCCTCAGCTTTGAAGAGCGAGCCTTTCGGCGGGTAGATGATGATTTTCGCTCCGGAGAGGCCTTTGCCGACGTAGTCGTTGGCGTCGCCCTCGACTTCGAACGTCATGCCGGGCGGACAGAAGGCTCCGAGCGATTGGCCGGCGCTGCCTTTGAACTTGAGGTGGATGGTGTCTTCGGGAAGCCCTGCGCCGCCCCATTTGCGGGTGACCTCGCTGCCGGTGATGGTGCCGACGACGCGGTTGATGTTGATGATGGGGAGCTCGGCCTTGACCTTCTCGCCGCGCTCGATGGCGGGCTTGCAGAGCGGCAGGAGGATGCGCATGTCGAGCGACTTGTCGAGGCCGTGGTCCTGGGGCTTGCGGCAGTGGGTGCCGACTTCGTCGCCGATGTCGGGTTTGTGGAAGATGGCGGTAAGATCGACGCCGTTGGCCTTCCAGTGCTCGGTCGCTTCGCGGGTGTCGAGGCATTCGACGTGGCCGACCATTTCATCGATGGTGCGGAAGCCGAGTTCGGCCATGATTTCGCGCATCTCGGTGGCGATGAACGTCATGAAGTTGACGACATGCTCGGGCTTGCCGGTGAAGTTTTTGCGCAGCTTGGGATCCTGGGTGGCGACGCCGACCGGGCAGGTATTTTTCTGGCAAACGCGCATGAGGATGCAGCCCATGGTGACAAGCGGCGCGGTGGCGAATCCGAACTCCTCCGCACCTAACAACGCGGCGATGGCGACGTCGCGTCCGCTCTTGAGCTGGCCGTCGGTTTCCAACACCACGCGGTCGCGGAGGTCGTTGAGAAGGAGGATCTGGTTGGTTTCGGCGAGGCCGAGTTCCCACGGTGCTCCTGCGTTGTAGATCGAGGACGCGGGTGAGGCTCCAGTGCCGCCGTCGTGTCCGGCGATGAGGATGACGTCGGCATGCGCTTTGGCGACGCCCGCAGCGATGGTGCCGACGCCGACTTCGGCGACGAGCTTGACGTTGATGCGGGCGCGCGGATTGGCGTTCTTGAGGTCGTGGATCAGCTCGGCGAGGTCTTCGATCGAGTAGATGTCGTGGTGTGGTGGCGGTGAAACCAGGCCGACTCCGGGGGTGGAGTGGCGGACCTTGGCGACCCATGGATAGACCTTGGAGCCGGGGAGTTCGCCGCCTTCACCGGGCTTGGCTCCTTGCGAGATTTTGATTTGGATTTCGTCGGCATTGACGAGGTATTCGCTGGTGACGCCGAAGCGGCCGGACGCGACTTGCTTGATGGCCGAGCGTTTGCTGTCGCCGTTGGCCATCGGCTTGAAGCGTTCGGGGTCTTCGCCACCTTCGCCGGTGTTCGATTTTCCGCCGATGCGGTTCATCGCGATGGCGAGCGTTTCGTGGGCTTCCTGGGAGATCGATCCGTAGGACATGGCACCGGTTTTGAAGCGGCGGGTGATGGCCTCGATGGGTTCGACTTCTTTGAGCGGGATGGATTTCCGGTTGCCCTTGAATTTCATCAGGCCGCGCAGGGTCGAGAGGTTTTCGCTCTGGTCGTTGATCTTGCGGGCGTATTCCTTGTAAACCTCGTAGCTGCCGGTGCGGACGGCTTTTTGGAGGAGGTGGATGGTTTCCGGGTTGAAGAGGTGGTATTCGCCGTCTTTGCGCCATTGATACATGCCACCGGAGTCGAGCGCGCGGTCCTCGGCGTCGATGTGGCGGTCGGGGAAGGCGGCGCGGTGGCGGATGATCGATTCCTCGGCGATCTTGTGGATGTCGGCTCCTTCGCAGCGGCTGGAGGTGCCGGTGAAGTATTTGCTGACGAGGTTGGTGGTGAGGCCGATGGTCTCGAAAATCTGCGCGCCGCGGTATGAGGCGACGGTAGAGATGCCCATCTTGGCCATGGTTTTGACGACGCCTTTGATGGAGCCCTTGATGAAGTTGTAGCAGGCCTTGTCGAACGGCGTGTCGAGCATGTCGTCGGCGATCATCTGGTGGATGGAGTCGAAGGCCATGTAGGGGTTGATGGCGTCTGCCCCGTATCCGATGAGGGTTGAGAAATGGTGGACTTCGCGGGCTTCGCCGGTCTCGAAAATGAGGGACACCTTGGTGCGGGTGCCGGAGCGGACGAGGTGGTGGTGGAGGCCACCGGTGGCGAGGAGCGTGGGGATGGCGGCGTGTTTCGCGTCGATGTTGCGGTCGGAGACGATGAGCAGGTTGCATCCGCTGGCGATGGCGGCGTCGGCAGCTTTGCAGAGTTTGTCCATCGCCTGTTCGAGACCTTTGCCGCCTTCATCAATGGGGAAGAGGGCGTGGATGGTCGCGGACTCGAAGCCGGCGAGATGGATTTCGCGGAGCTGGGCGAGCTGCTGGTTGTCGAGGATCGGGTGGTCGATGCGGATGCGGCGGCAGTTTTGCGGGCCGGGTTCCAACAAATTCCCCTCGGAACCGAGGAACGTCTCGGTGGCGGTGACGAGTTCCTCGCGGATGCAGTCGAGCGCCGGGTTGGTGACCTGAGCGAAGATCTGCTTGAAATACTGATAGAGATGCTTCGGTTTTTCCGAGAGCACGGCGAGCGGGGTGTCGTTGCCCATCGAGGCGATCGGCTGGACGCCGCTGGATGCGGTGGGGCCGAGGAGCATGCGGAGGTCCTCGTAGGTGTAGCCGAAGGCGATCTGGCGCTGGGTGACGCGGTCGTGCTCGACGTTTTTGGCGGACTTCGGCTCGGGCAGGTCTTTGAGGAAAACGCGGTTTTCGGCGAGCCATTGTTGGTATGGCTTGGCGGAATAGACGCGTTGTTTCACCTCGTCGTCGGGGACGATGCGGCCTTCCTCCATATCAACGAGGAACATGCGTCCGGGGCGGAGGCGGCCTTTTTCGACGACGGTGAGCGGGTCGATGTTTGGCACGACGCCGACTTCGGAGGCCATGATGACGAGGTCGTCGGTGGTGACGTAGTAGCGGCTCGGGCGCAGGCCGTTGCGGTCGAGTACGGCGCCGATTTGCTTGCCGTCGGAGAACGTGATCGATGCCGGACCGTCCCACGGTTCCATCATGCAGGCGTGGAATTCGTAGAAGGCGCGTTTTTCCTCATCCATCATGGTGTGGCGTTCCCACGGCTCGGGGATCATCATCATGACGGCGTGAACGAGGTCGTAGCCGCCGAAGTGGATGAATTCGAGAGCGTTGTCGAAGCGCGCGGAGTCTGAACCATCCTCATTGATGACGGGGAGGACTTTGCGGATTTCCTCGCCGTAGCGTTCGGATTCGCAGCGGGCTTCGCGGGCTTTCATCATGTTGGCGTTGCCCATGACGGTGTTGATCTCGCCGTTGTGGGCGATGAAGCGGTTGGGATGCGCGCGCGACCAGCTGGGGAATGTGTTGGTCGAGAAGCGGGTGTGCATCAGCGCCAGAGCCGACTCGAAATCCGGGTCGTGGAAATCGGGGAAATACGACGCGAGTTGGCAGGGCGTGAGCATGCCCTTGTAGATCATCGTGCGCGAGGACAGGCCGGTGACGTAGTAGTAGTCGGCGCCGGGGAATTTGTTCGATTTGTTGCCGTGGACGTCGCTGAACTTGCCGGGCATCTCGTTGTTGCGGATGCATGAGCCGACGCGCTTGCGGATGATGTAGAGGCGGCGTTCGAATTCCTTCTGGCTGGTGATGGCGGGGTTTTTGCCGATGAAGATCTGCTTGATGACCGGTTCGTAGCGGCCGGAGGTTTTCCCGAGGATCTCGCTTTTCACCGGCACCGTGCGCCAGCCGAGGAACTGCTGGCCTTCGTCGCGGATGACGTGCTCGAACACCTGCATCGCGGCCTCGCGCTCGGAGGTGTGGGGGGAGAGGAAAACGAGGCCTGCGCCGTATTCGCCTTCGGGCGGCAGCTCGACGCCTTTGGCAGCCATTTCCTTGCGGAGGAATTTGTCGGGCATCTGGACGAGCAGGCCCGCGCCGTCGCCGGTATCCGGATCCGATCCGCTGGCGCCGCGGTGGTCCATGTTTTCGTTCATCGTCAGCGTCTTCGCGATGATGTCGTGCGAGCGCTTGCCTTTGAGATGGGCGATGAAGCCGACCCCGCAGGCATCTTTCTCACGGGATGGCTCCCAGAGACCTTGCGCGGCGGGCCAGCCGAGTGGTGAGGTGGAGATATTGGACATATTTTCGGAATCGGATATGAAACTGCGGAGGCTGGATGCGCTGCTGCTTTTGGAAAAGCGCTGGTGGACATTACCGTGGCTTACCAAATAGGCAAATCGCTGGGCTTCATCCGTAATGACAAGTCGAAATGGGGAAGAAATCTGAGACGGTCATGTGCAGGTGTCAAGGACGGGGGCTTGGGACCGATACGATCCGGCAGGGCGACTCCTTTTGATTTTTTCAAGGCCGGATGCAAATGATGACGGGGAGCGCGCGCTGGAGTCCCGGTCGCGCGCTAGCTCGCTGTATTTCTGACTCGGGTGGACGGATGTGAGCGCAGCGCTTTTTACGGCAGCAGGTGCTTCACGGCGTCGCGCTCTTCCTGGAGTTCGGTGATGGTGGCGTCGATTTTTTCCTGGCTGAAGGCGTCGATGGGGAGGCCTTGGACGACTTCCCAGGTGCCATCTTCCTTGGTGCGGATCGGCATGGAGGCGATCAGGCCGGGTTCGATGCCGTAGGAGCCATCGGAACAGACGGCGACGGAATGCCAGTCGCCTTTCGGCGTGGGGGTGATGAGGGATTTCACGGTGTCGAGCGCGGCGTTGGCGGCGCTGGCGGCGGACGATGCGCCGCGGGCTTTGATGATGGCGGCACCGCGTTGCTGGACGGTGCTGATGAACTCGCCCTTGAGCCAGGCGATGTGGGCGATGACGTCGGTGACCGGGCGATTGTTGATTTTGGCGTTGGTGAAATCGGGATACTGGGTGGCGGAGTGGTTGCCCCAGATGCAGAGGTTGGTGACCTTCGATTGGTGGACGCCGGCCTTTTGGGCGAGCTGGGATTTCGCGCGGTTTTCGTCGAGCCGGGTCATCGCGAAGAAACGATTCTTGGGGATGCCCTCGGCGTTGTTCATGGCGATCAGGGCGTTGGTGTTGCACGGGTTGCCGACGACGAGCACGCGGATGTCGCGCGCGGCGTTGCGGGCGATGGCCTTGCCTTGGCTGGTGAAGATCTTGCCGTTGATTCCTAACAGGTCGCCGCGCTCCATCCCGGCCTTGCGCGGAACGCTGCCGACGAGGAGTGCCCAGTTGGCACCCTTGAAGCCTTCGTTGAGGCACGAGGTGCCGACGACTTCGTTGAGGAGGGGGAACGCGCAGTCGTCGAGCTCCATCATCACACCTTGCAGCGCGGCCATGCCGGGTTCGATCTCGATGAGGCGGAGGTTCACCGGCTGGTCCTTACCGAAGATTTCGCCGGTGGCGATGCGGAACAAGAGCGCGTAGCCAATCTGGCCTGCGGCGCCGGTGATGGAGACGGTGATGGGGGCTTTCATTTTATCGAGATGGGGTGGGGGTCGGTTGGGGAAGCGGGCTTTTTTTTTGCCGCTGAAGCGCTGAGAACCGCTGAGGACGCTGATGAAAAGTTGGTTATTTTCTGTGATGCGAGTTTACGACGCGCTTGATTTGAAGTTTGGCGTGTTTGAAGTTGAGGAGCAAGCCGACCTCGAGGTTCGTAATGTTGAGGTAGCCAAGCATCTGGGAGATGTGGCTGTCGTTGAAGGCTTCGACGACTTTGAGATCCACGATGACTTTTTCTTCGACGATCAAATCGGGAATGAGTTTTCCGAGAAAACGGTCTTTGAATAATATCGGGTATTCGGTTTGCTGGCTGAAGTTGATAGATCGTTCGGCAAATTCGATGCAGAGGGCGCGCTCGTAGATGACTTCGTCGTGACCGGGGCGAAGCGCATCGTGAACAACGACTGCGGCGGCGATGATGTCCGAGGTGAGTTCGGAATGCGGGTATTGGATATCATCAAACCGTTTCATTTTATTATTTTAAATCAGCGATCTCAGCGGTTCTCTGCGTTTCAGCGGTATGTGAGGCTCGATTGGATTTAGGCGGTGTTTGGTATGGTTGGCTTGGTTTTTCGCTGAGGCGCTGAGGACCACTGAGGGCGCTGAGTTTTGGGAATTAAAAATTAATTTCAGCGAACTCAGCGGTTCTCTGCGTTTCAGCGGTTTATCAATGCCCGATTCAGGTGTGAGGTTTTATTTCATGGAAGCCATGATCTGGTCGGTGATGGCTTGGACGAGTTTTTCGGCTTCGGGGTCGGGTGATGAGGCTGCGGATGAAGTGGCCTTGTCTGGGATATGGCAGACTGTGCCGGGCGAGAAGCCGTCGTTGTCGCAGAGCTGGCACTCGGTAAAGGAGGCGCGTTTGTCGTCCATGCCGAGGGTTTTGCGGAGCTCGATGAGTTCCCTGGCCTGGCCGCCGGTGATGGTGAGGAGCTTGCCACCGTTGAGCTGGGAGGCGACCCAGATGGTTTTGCAGTAGGACTCGACGTTCTCCATTTTCCAATAGGCATCCTCGATGTCCTTGCCCCAGGTGATGACGCCGTGGTTGACCATGAGGACGGCCATGTGATCGACGGCGGCTTCGCCGACGGCCTTGGCGTTAGCGGGGGTGCCGGGGGTTTGGTATTGCGACATGCCGATCTGGCCGAGGAAGACTTCGGCCTCGGGGATCATGCAGGTGGGTGGTTGAACGCCGGCGACGGCGAAGGCGGTGCCGTGCGGCGGGTGGGCGTGGCAGCAGGCCTTGGCCTTGGGCTGGCGCTTCATGATGGCGAGATGCGTCATGCACTCGGAGGTGCGCTTGTATTTTCCTGCGAGCTGCACGCCTTCCATGTCGACGAGGCACATTTGCTCGACGGTCATGAATCCTTTGGAAACGAGGGTGGGTGTGCAGAGCACGAGGTTGTCGCCGACGCGGATGGTGAGGTTGCCGCCGTTGCCATCGGTGTATTCACGATTCCACATGCGCTGGCCAATCTCGACCATGCGCTCCTTGAGCTTGGTGATGGCGGGGGAGTGGAAGAAGGCGTTGATCTCGGCGGGTGTTTTGGGGTCGGAGCCGGGCTTCCAGGTGAATTCGTAGTCGGGGAGGATCGGCTCGGCTTTGGTGGGGGCCGATGCGCTACGGATGACGCTGCCCGTGCCATTGAGGGCGTCGCGAGCGGACGGCGTGAGCACGACTCCTGCGGGGATGTCGGCGGCGGACTTGCCGGCTTTGAGCAGGGCTTCGATGTCGGCGGCGGTGTAGACTTTTTTGCTCATGAGGATGTCGTTTGGGAAGGTGGGCTTTTTTTAACCACTGAGGCACTGAGAACCACTGAGGGAACTGATTTTATTTTATTTTTATATTACAGTGAACTCAGTGGTTCTCCGTGTTTCAGTGGTTCATTGGTCCGATTAATTTGTGACAGGTGGTTGGTATTGGATGGTGTCGAAAATGGCGACGGTGATGGCGTCGATGGGGATGGGAAAATCGAAAGGGGCGGTGGCTTCGGCGCCTTCGACGACGCCGACGATGTCGCCCTCACCGGCACCGAGGTCGTCGTAGGTGACGAGGGTGAATTGTTGAGTGACGGGCTGCATGGCGTTGCAGGCGTCGTTCATCTGCGCGGGGTCGAGCGGGTTGGCCAGCAACCAGCGGCCGCCCTTGTAGGAGGGGTCCTGCATGTTGAGGGTCACACGACCGATGACTTGGCAGAGGCGCACTTGTTAAAAGATATTGGATATTGGGATATTGGAAAATTAGGGGGGAATCAGTCGATGATGCCTTGGATGAAGTTGCGGATGGGGGATTTGTCGTCGTGGACGAGGTGGCGGGCGCCGAGGCCGTCGGTGGAGACGAAGACTTTGGAATGGAGGCCGGCACCGAAGATGTCGATGGCGACCATGGGCGCGCCGGTGAGGTTGCCTTCGGGGTCGGTCGGCTGGCAGAGCAGCATCTTGCGACCCTTGAGTGAAGGGTGGCAGTGGCTGCTGGTTGCGTGGCCGACGACGAGGGCGGGGATCATGGATCGTAAAAGAGATTAAGGGATTGGGATATTGAGATATTAGGGAGTGCTTCGCGCTGTGCTTGCTCTTTTCTTTTGTCTTCTGTCTTCAAGTCTTCTGTCTTAGACGATGCGGAGGTTTTCGACGAGCACACACCTGCGCACTCTCGTAAAGGTCTTGGGCGTGGTAATACCTTCCCCCGTCGTCGTCGCGATGGAGTAGGAGAGGTAGCCTTCGCCGCCGAGGCCGAGGCCGGCGACGGATGCTCCGTTTTTGACGAAGATGGTGGTGTCCATTTCCTTGGCCATGTAGGTCATGTGGTTGACGTCGAGGGTGTGGATGATGGCGGAGTGGCGGTAGTTGTGCTCGGCGCGTTTGGCTTCGCGGACGGCGGTCTCGAAGTCGGGGCAGGAGACGACGGGCATCATTGGCATCATCTGCTCTTTTTGGACGAAGGGGTGGTCGGCGTCGGTTTCGGCGAAGAGCATCTGGGTGCCGGCGGAGATGCTGGCTCCGGCTTGGGCGGCGAGTTTTTCGGGATCGGCGCCGATGAGTTCGCGGTTGAGGACGGCTTGGGCGCATCCGCC
>JBLRWN010000060.1:0-19030 GCA_047921195.1 Luteolibacter sp.
GGGTGAGGTATTTTACGGCGGGAGCGGTGATCGGAAGCCGGGAGACGGTGGAGCATTGCTTTGCGCAAGCACGCGATCGCTTCGGGCCGAAGCGGAAAACCGGGGCACGGCGGATGCGCGGCGCAGCGAAGGATGCGGCGGGGGTGCTTTGGAGCGCGAGAGACTGCGCTGCTTGAAAAATCAGATGGTCAAGAAGTCGTGAAACTTCCAGCGATCCATGTATCGATTTTTAGTAACGATCATCTACAATCGATTTGATTTACGCTTCATCAGTCACTTGGTTGTCACGTCTTCATGTGGGGCACTCTTCGGAGTATATGTGAAATGCGCTATCGCCCTCATTACTGAACGAAACAGCGGTATCTGAATTTACGAGAATGACAAACAATTTGGCGGAATCTCGCGTCAACTCCTGCAGCTTTGTAACGACCTGGCCGCCGATCCCGCGGAGAAGAACGACCTCGCCCTGCGGGATCTCGCACGCACCCGGTCGATGCTCCGCGAGCTCAGCCAGTGGGAAGCCCGACTGGCCAACCCTTTGTTCCGCGAACCCCCATGCTGGCGCCAACGCCACCTGCGCCATTATAATCTGGAGTATCCGATGACCCAGCCCGAGTAGGTGCAACCGGCAGGGTGCTTCCGATCAAGCGGGGAAAACTCCGATCAAACGGCGGCCGTTTTTTCAGAGCGCCGAGATGGTCTGGAAGATCGCGGTGATCATGAGGTAGGCCATGGTGCCGATGAGGGCGGCCATGACGATCAGGACGCTTGGCATGATGAGCGCCATGATGCGTTTAAGATCGTTGTCGAGCTGCTTATCGTAGCGCTCGGCGGCGCGGCGCAGCGATTGGTCGATGCGGCCGGTTTGTTCGCCGACGGCGATCATGTCGATGAGCAGTGGCGGGAAGGTGCCGATGCGGATGAGGGCCTTGGAAAAAGCGCGGCCATCGCCGACCTGCTCGATCACCTTGTCGAGCTGGCCGCGCAGTGAGAGGTTCTGAGTGGCATCGCGCGAGAGTTCGAGTGCGCGGAGGAGCGGCAATCCGTTGCCGACGAGGTTGGCCATGGTTTCGAGAAACTGGACGTAAAACCGGCTGGTGACGACCGGACCGACGAGCGGCAACCTCAATTTGATCCGGTCCCACGTCGGCCGGTTCGCCTCGTTGTCTTTCCATGCCTTGAAGAAGATCATCAGGGCGATGATCGTCACGGTGATCACGATCCACCATTTTGAGAGAAAATCGGATGCGGCGATGAGCATGGCGGCCCCCAGCGGCATCTTGCCGCCGGGCGTGCCCTCGATCAACGCAGTGAGCTGTGGGATGAGAGTGGTGACGAAAACAATCGACACGCCGATGCCCGCGAGGATGAGGAATGCCGGGTAGATCATCGCGAGCAAAAGCCGCGATTGAAGTTCGGCGAGCGTCTTGAGGTAGTGCGCCTGGCGCTTGAGAATGTCATCAAGCGCGCCGGACGCCTCGCCTGCGGCGGCCAGCGAGCAATAGAGCGGGCCGAAGCTCGGCGAGGTTTTGCGGATCGCGGTCGAGAAGTTCACTCCGTCGCGCACCAATTGGCGGATCTTCGTGGAGACCGCCTTGAGGTTGCCGAGTTCCTGACGGCCCTCCATCGACTTGAGCGCCGGCTCAAGCTGGAGGCCGGCGGACAGCATATCGGACAATTCCTCGGTGAAGAGCACGACTTCCTGGCGTTTGAGTTTCACCGGTCCCTCCGGAATCTCCTCGCCCTCGGCCGCCTTGGTGGCGGATTTCCGGCTACGGAACGCATCTTGTTTCGCCTCCGCCGCCCGCGTTTTACGGCCGTTGTTTTGCGGCACGTCCGAGGTGGTTTCCTTGAGGTTGACCGGCTGCAACCCCTGGCGGTCGAGCATGCGCAACGCCTCCGGGCGATCGGTGGCATCGATTTTCCCGCTGGTGACGGATCCTTTCGCGGAAAGCGCTTTGTATGCAAAAACGGGCATGCGTGATTTTCGGAGATTGCGGAGGAATGCGCGCGTGGCGGTTCGCGCGCACGTCCGTGCGCAAACTCTTGTGACTTAAAACCGGCGGCGCTGCAAACTGTCTGTTGAAGTGGCTCAGGGCATCACTTTTTCCATCAGCTGGATCATGCGCTTGACCATGTCGCGCGCGTCTTCGAGCAGGCCTGCGGCGATCATGGCATTGTCGAAGAGCTGGCTGGCGACGAGACCCGCGAGATCCGGGTTGGCCTCGCGGGTGGCGGCGAGCTTGCGGATGAGCGGGTGGCGCGGGTTGATTTCGAGCTCGACCTTCACCTCGTCTTTGAAGTTCTCGTCCATCGCCTTCATCATCTGGCGCATTTGCGGGCTCATGCCGTCCGAGGGGACAAGCGCGATCACCGGGCTGTCGACGAGGCGCTTGCCTTTGTCGACGCGGGTGACGCGGTCGCCGAGGTGGTTTTTGAGAAATTCGCAGAGTGCGGTGGTTTCCTCATCGCTGAGGGATTCGCCATCGGCATCCGCATCATCGAGCTCGACGCCGCCGTGGCGGATCGAGACGAGTTTTTTTCCATCGAACGTGCCGAGCGCTTCGACCACGTATTCGTCGACCGCATCGGTGAAGTAGGCGACTTCGAGTCCGCGTGCCTTGAAGGCCTCGAGATAGGGCGATGTTTCGATGTGATCGCGGCCGGGGCCGACGAGGTAGTAAATCGCGTCCTGGCCGTCTTTCATGCGGGCGACGTAGTCGCCAAGGCCGCAGACGGCGCCGGGATCGGTGAGCGAGGATTCGAAGCGGAGCAACTTCGCGAGAGGTTCGCGGTTGGCGTAGTCGTTGGCGACGCCCTCCTTGAGGAAGCGCTCGAAATTTCGATAGAACGCGCGGTATTTCTCCGGATCGGCCTCGGCCTCTTTTTCGAGCAGCTTGATGACGCGTTTGGAAATCACCGAGCCGATCTTGCGGACGAGCGCGCTGTCCTGCATTGATTCGCGAGAGATATTGAGTGGGATGTCCGGGCTGTCGATCACGCCGCGGACGAAGCGCATCCACTCCGGCAGCAGGCCTTCCGGCGATGCATCGATGAGCACCTTGCGGCTGTAGAGTGCCACGCCGGGTTCGGCTTTGGCGAAGCCCATCTTCTCCGGGTTGTCGGTGGGCAGGAAAAGCAGCGCGTTGATCGCGATCGGCGCGTCGGCGCTAAAGTGGAGGCGGAACGACGGCTCGTCGAACGCACGGCAGGCGAATTGATAGAACGCCTTGTATTGCTCGTCGGTGACATCGGATTTGTTTTTCAGCCAGAGCGCCTCGACCTCGTTCACGCGGGTGCCGTTGAGCAGGATCGGGAAGCCGACGAAGTTGCTGTAGCGTTCGATGAGGTGGCGGACGCGGTGTTCCTCGGCGTATTCCTTTTCGCCCTCCTTGAGGTGAAGCACCATTTTCACGCCGCGTGGGGTGTCGTCGGCACCGGCTTCGATCTCGTATCCGCCCTGGCCGTCGCTGATCCAGACGAGCGGCTCACCATCGGCGCGCCACGAACGGGTGTGAATTTCGACTTTCTCGGCCACCATGAACGCCGAGTAGAACCCGACGCCGAATTGACCGATCAGATCGCCCGGTGCCTTGCCGGTCTCCTTGAGTGTCGCGAGGAACGCCTTCGTTCCGGAGTGCGCGATGGTGCCGAGGTTCTGCACCAGTTCGTCGTGATTCATGCCGATGCCATGGTCGGCGATCGTCAGCGTGCCCGCCTCCTTGTCCGTCGTGATGTGGATCTCAAGCGGCAGCGTCGGCGAGTGCACGTCCTTTTCCGTTGCTTCGATGTGGCGCAATTTCTCCATCGAGTCGGACGCGTTCGATACCAACTCGCGAAGGAAAATCTCCTTATCGGTGTAAAGCGAGTGGACAACCAGATCGAGCAGCTGGCGGATCTCGGCGCGGAATTCGTGGGTCTCGTGTGCTTTTGCAGTCATGGGGATTCGTAGGTTGGAGGGGCGGAAAATAGCGGGATCGGGCGGCTTGTCAAAAGCGGATCCCATGGAGCAACGCAAGGGAGCGATGGCCGGAATGAACTCGTAAATTTAGCCAAAGCTAATTTTATGAGTTGACCATGATGTTTTGA
This sequence comes from Luteolibacter sp., assembly GCA_047921195.1. GTDB lineage: Bacteria > Verrucomicrobiota > Verrucomicrobiia > Verrucomicrobiales > Akkermansiaceae > Luteolibacter. The sequence continues at coordinate 4,090 of JBLRWN010000060.1, forward strand.
GTCATTACAAAGCGCGGCGTGTTTCGGGCGTTCATTCATTTTTGTTATTTATTGATGGCCATGGTGCTGGGATTCGCGATGTCGGCGTGTGATCGCAGTGGGCGTGGGTTTTCGGGGAAGCCGTTGGTTGTTGCGACGACGACGATGGCGGCGGATTTGGTGCGGGTGATTGGTGGGGAGCGGGTTGAGTTGGTGGGGTTGATGGGTGCGGATGTGGATCCGCACAGTTATGTTCCGCGTATCAGCGATTCGCGGGTACTTGAGCGAGCGGATTTGATTGTGTATAACGGGCTGCATCTTGAGGGACGTTTTCAGAAGACGCTTGAGGAGATGGCTGCGCGCGGACGTGGAGTGATCGCTCTCGCGGAGACCTTGGATGCGGAGAAGTTGCTTTCCGCGGCGGATGATTTTCCCGGCACGAAGGATCCGCACGTCTGGGGGGATCCACGTTTGTGGGCGGAGGTGGTCGGCCCCTTGGTGGAGGCGCTGGGTGCGATGGCGCCCGAGCATGCGGATGAGTTTCGCGAACGTAGCGAGGCCTACTTGAAGGAGTTGGAAACGCTCGACGGATGGGCCAGGGAAACGCTCGCCGCCATTTCGCCGGAGCATCGGGTTTTGATCACGAGTCACGATGCGTTCCACTATTTCGGCCGGGCTTATGGTCTTGAGGTGCGCGGGTTGCAGGGTATTTCGACCGCCACCGAAGCGGGCCTGCGCGACCGTCGCGAGTTGGTGAAGTTCCTGCGTGAAAAGGGCATCCCGGCGGTCTTTCCCGAATCCACCTTGAATGCCAAAGGCATTGCCACGGTGGCCAATGAGGCGGGCGTGAGGCTTGCAAGCGCGGCGCTCTACTCCGACGCCCTTGGACAGCCGGGCGATATTTTCGAAATCGACGGCAGCACTCACGACCGCGGCACTTATCTCGGCATGATCCGCCACAACGTCCACACCATCGCACGAAATCTCACACCACAAGACAACGACTGACCCCATGATCCGCTATTGCCTTCCCGCCATCGCATTTGCTCTGACGCCGTTATTTGCCACCGCCCAATCGACTGATCAACTCGACACTCTCGTCGTCACCGGCTCCGCCGTCGCAGAGCCACTGAAGGACGCGCCGGTGCGCACCGAGATGATCGGCCGCGAATGGATCACGCGTGCCGCCTCACGCGATCTCGCCGCAGTGCTTGACTACGCTCCCGGCCTGCGGATTGAGACCGCCTGTGGGGTTTGCAACACCCAGCAGATCCAGATGCTCGGTCTGCCACAGAGCTATATCGCGATTTTACAGGACGGATTGCCGACGTTCACCGGTTTGGCGGGCGTGTATGGGATCGAACAGATCCCGGCAGGATTGATCGACCGCATCGAAATCGTCAAAGGCGGCGGTTCCGCGCTATACGGGCCGGGTGCCGTGGCGGGTGTCATCAACCTGATTCCGCGCGAACCGCTCGAAAATGCGGGGAGCCTCGATTTCCGGGTATCCCGCATGCGCGGAAACCAAGAGTCGAACCGGCTGCCATACGACATCTCGGGGATTTATGACTGGGTGCTACCGGAGCATGATCTGGCGATTACCGGCTTTGCCAACACCAGCTACGTGCGGCCGATCGACATCAGCGGCGATGGGTTCACCGACGTCGCCGAGCGCGATTTTTTCGCTGCGGGTCTGCGCGCGTTGTGGACGCCGGCACCCGGCAGTCGGGTGAGTGTCGATTTCCTGCATGCCGGAGAAGACCGGCGCGGGGGGCAGGCTGGGCGTGCGTTTGATGGTCCGCCGAACCTCGCGCTGCTGGCCGAGGAAATCAAAAGCCGCCGCCAGACGCTCGCGCTCAAGCTCGGCAGTGAGCTTGCGCCCGATTGGGACATGAATCTCGCATACGCATACGCCCGCACCCGGCGGGATTCGTATTACGGTGGCACTGCCGCGCTGGGTTCGCCCGATCCGCTCTCGCCATTCTTCGACCCGGCATGGGATCCTTCGCTCGGGTTTGGCGACACTGCAAGCGACCTGCACTTTTTCGATGCCGCACTCGCATGGACGCCCAACGACGACCACCGCCTGACGCTTGGCGCGCAGTATCGGAACGAAACGCTCACCGACCGCCAACAAACCGTCGACCGCCTGATCGACGAGCGCTATGAACTTTTCGGTGTGCTCGCACAGCACCGCTGGAAGATCAACGAGATCTTCACCGCCGAAACTGGAGCCCGGGTGGATTTCCACTCCGAGGTCAGCGATCCCATTCTCTCACCGCGCGCAACGCTGATGATTGAGCCGCACCATTCGCTGCGCATCCGCAACTCGCTTGGCTGGGGATTCCGTGCGCCGGAAATTTTCGATGAAGATCTCCACATTTCCAATGTTGGCGGCGATCTGCAGGTGATCAACCGCGATCCGGATCTCAAGGAGGAATCCGCCGTCACCTTCTCGGTGGCCCCCGAATGGCGCGTCACCGAGCGCCTGCGGTTCGAGAGCAACTTCTTCCACACCTGGCTCAGCGACGCATTCGTCATCAACCCCGACGATGACCCGCTGACCGACGCCGAGGAATTCTTCAAGACCAACGCCGGGAGTGCGCGCATTTTCGGCGCCGAATTCAACGTCGGTTATTTCGCCGACGATTGGCGGCTTGAGTTTTCATGGACCGAGCAGCGCCAGCAATACGCCGACGCCCAACTTTTGTTAGGTGACGACACATTTGCCGATCCGGCGGATAATCCGATTTTCAGTCGGCGTTTCACCCGTACCCCGCGGCATCTCGGGCAATTGAAGTATACCCGTGAAGGGGCGTGGTTCGATTCCTTCATCGCCGCCAAGCTCACCGGGCCGATGCTGGTGCCCCGTGTCGTCTCCGATACAACCACCGGCGACCAAATCGAAAACCGCCTGCGCGAAACCCCGTGGTTCTTCAACCTCGACGTCGGCATCAGCAAAACGCTCGAAATTCGTGAAAACGACAGGCTGACCGTGAGCGTGGGCATCCGCAATTTGCTGGACGACTATCAGCGCGATCTCGAGCGCGGTCCGTTCCGCGACGCGGACTACGTCTACGGCCCCGCATTCCCGCGCACCTTCCATGCCGGAGTGCGGTGGGAGTTCTGAATCATTTTGTGCTGGCTATTTCCGCGCTACCCCCTATCGACACGGCGCGGCGATTGCCGCACGGTCGCTCTCCGAGCCGCTGGTCCTTTGTCTGTCTTCATCGATGAGAGATGGTCGTGGGATACCCACCAACACCACCTCATCGACACCGCAGGCCGCCGGAAACTCCGCGCGGGCACGCGAAACACAGACACATGAAAACGACCACATTCGATGCCCTGCCACTCGCAGAGCCCCTTCAACGCGCATTGCGCGAATCCGGATACACCACACCCACTCCGATCCAGGCGGGGGTGATTCCGCTCCTGCTAGACGGACGCGACGTCATCGGCATGGCGCAGACGGGCACCGGGAAAACCGCCGGATTTTCGCTGCCGATCCTCCATGCCCTCCACGAGCGGCCCAAGCCGCCGATTTCGCGCAAGCCGCGCGCATTGGTGCTCGCACCGACGCGCGAACTCGCGATGCAGGTGGCCAAGAGCTTTGCCACTTACGGCAAGCATGTCCGCTTCAGCCAGACGCTGATCTACGGCGGCGTCGGCCAGAACCCACAAGTCTCGGCCATGCGCAGGGGCGTCGATGTGCTCGTTGCCACGCCGGGGCGTTTGCTCGATCTCATCGACCAGCGCCACGTCGATCTCTCCGCCGTCGAGTTCTTTGTGCTCGATGAGGTGGACCGCATGCTCGACATGGGATTTTTGCGCGATGTGAAAAGGATCGTCGCGCTGCTTCCCGCACGCCGCCAGTCGTTGTTCTTCTCCGCCACCCTCGCAGCGCCGATCGTGAAACTTGCCGAAAGCATCCTCCATAAGCCCGCGCAGGTGAGCATCGAACCGGAAACCCGCACCGCCGCCCGCGTCGAACAGCGCGTCGCGTTCGTTGAACGCGATCACAAGCGCCAATTGCTTGAGCAACTGCTGCGCCAGCAAACGGGATCGAGCGATGGCAAACTCAGCATCGTCTTCAGCCGCACCAAGCACGGTGCGAACAAGCTGGCGAAAAGCCTATGCGCCGCCGGCATCGCTGCGGACGCGATCCACGGCAACAAGTCTCAGGCCCAGCGCGAGAAGGCGCTGGAAAAATTCCGCAAAGGCCTCACCCCGGTGCTCGTCGCCACCGACGTCGCCGCGCGCGGCGTCGATGTGAAGGACGTCGGTCTGGTGGTGAACTACGACCTGCCGAATGAGCCCGAAGCCTACGTCCACCGTATCGGCCGCACCGGCCGCGCCGGGGCCGATGGCGCGTCGGTTTCCTTCTGCTCGGAAGACGAATACGACTACCTCCGCGAAATCGAAAAAACCATCCGTGGCACGGTTCCGAAGTGGACCGATCACGAATGGCACTCGCACGAGATCTTGCACGGCTTCACCCGTGGTCTGCGCGGCAGCGTGCCCCAGGGCGGGCGCCAACAAACCCGCCAGCCACAGATGGCCGGCGCAGGCCGCCGCGGCGACTCAAGCCGCCGCCGCCGCTGAGCACCGTCGTAGGCTTGCTTGTTAGGGAAGAGTCGCGTTGGTAACTGTTTCAGCGAGTCTGGTGGATCACGGGCGCTGCTTGAGTAAATCGCGAATCTCGGCGAGCAGTTGCTCCTGGGCGCTCGGTCCCGGAGCGTGAGCGGCGGCGGCTTCGCGGGCGGCGAGTGTCTTCGCCTTATTGATCGCCTTCACCACGAGAAACATGACGAATGCCACGATCAGAAAGTTGATCGCCACGGTGATGAAGCTGCCGTAGGCCCATACCGCACCTTGTTCACGTGCGGCTTCGAGGCTGGCCGCAGTCACCTCACTGGAGAGCGCGATGAAGCGGTTCGAAAAATCCACCCCGCCCGCCACCTTGCCGACGAGTGGCATGATCAGGTCCTCGATGAACGAGCCGGACAGTTTGGTGAATGCCGCGCCCATGACGAAAGCGACGGCCATATCGACGAGGTTGCCCTTGAGGGCAAATTCCTTGAATTCCTTGAACATGATGTATTGTGGGGGTGTCTCACCATGGGTCCGCATTTCAACTCATGAGGCAAGCCAAAAGGTGCCGAGAATCCATGCTTTGCATCCGGTGCAATCCACGCTGTGATCACGTGCACACGGCCCCGCCATGTCCGAGACGTTTTACCAACAAGCCACCCACGCACCGACCTCGTCGTTCGATGTCTCGTTGCGCCCGCCCGCATTTTCCGAATTCATCGGTCAGGAAAAGGTAAAGGAACGCATCCTTCTGATGATCGAAGCCGCACAACAGCGCGGCGATGTGCTCGACCACGTGCTGCTCTCCGGGCCTCCCGGCCTCGGTAAAACCACGCTCGCCAACTTGATCGCCAAGGCCGCGGGCACCCAGTTGCACACCACCTCCGGACCGCAGATCGAAAAGGCCGGCGATTTGGCCGGTATTCTCACCAACATCCAGAAGGGCGACGTCCTTTTCATCGACGAAATCCACCGTCTCCACCCCGCCATCGAGGAATACCTCTATCCGGCCATGGAGGACTACCGGCTCGACATCATCATCGATTCCGGGCCATCCGCCCGTTCAATCCAGATCAACCTGCCGCGCTTCACGCTTGTCGGCGCCACCACCCGATCTGGCATGCTTACCGCACCGTTGCGCTCGCGGTTCGGCCTGGCCAACCGTCTCGATTACTACACACGCGAAGAACTCGCCGCCATCATCGAACGCTCGGCAGGCTTGCTCGACATCCCGATCGACACCGATGGCGCGCTCGAAATCGCCAGCCGCTCCCGCGGCACTCCGCGCGTGGCCAACGCTCTGCTCCGTTGGGTGCGAGATTACGCCCAGGTTCGCGGCGGTGGCACCATCGACCGCCCCAACGCCGATGCCGCGCTAGCCATGATCGACATTGATGCTCAAGGACTTGACGAAATGGACAAGCGCTTGCTTGAAGCGCTCATTTACAAATTTGGAGGAGGGCCCGTTGGATTGAACTCACTCGCCGTCGCCGTCGGTGAAGATTCCGCGACGCTGGAAGAGGTGCACGAGCCCTACCTAATCATGCAGGGATATCTCGCCCGCAGCCCGCGCGGCCGCATCGCCATGCCCGCCGCCTACGAAAAAATCGGCGCACCCATTCCACCCGCCAGCCAATCGAACCCGAACATGGGCGATCTTTTTAGCGGTGGTGGGTAGGATTTGGGGAGCGCGTCAAATCCGTGGCAGCGATTTGCAGCCGCGATATCTGGGCCAAAAAGCGATGATCGCTGGCATCTCGGTGCCAAGAAACATCGTCACTTGGTGTGCAATAATAATTTTCCTGGAAAATTATTATTTTCTCTCTGGTGATCGGGCATCCGAAAGGCAGGCTCGCCAGCGGCGCGATCACCCTGTAAACCCGGCGCGGATGTCAGCGAAGAACACCCTCAAAGTCAGCGTGGCGGTGATGGCCAGCCGCGTGCTCGGGCTCGTGCGCGAGATGGTCTTTGCGGGCCTGTTCGGTGGCACGCGGTGGACCGACTGTTTCGTATTGGCCTACAAGGTGCCGAATCTGCTGCGCGATTTGTTCGCCGAGGGCGCGCTCTCGCAGGCGTTCGTGACGACGTTTTCGAAAACCCTCAAGACCGATGGCGACGCCTCGGCCTGGCAACTTGCCAATCGGGTGATGACGCTTGCGGCGATCTTCATGGGATTCATCACCCTCGTTGGCATCCTGATTGCTCCATGGATTATCGAATTGCTGATGCTCCTCACACGCTCCGACGCCACCGGGCGCAGCTACAATCCCGAGGAGGTTGCGTTCACGGTGACGATGGTCCGGGTGATGTATCCGTATATCCTGCTCGTCTCGATGTCGGCGCTGGTAATGGGCATGCTCAACGCGAAAAGCATTTTCTTCATGCCGGCGCTGTCCTCATGTTTTTTTAACCTCGGTTCGATCCTCGGCGGCATCGGCATCGGCTGGTGGCTTGATCCGGAATGGGGACCGCGCAGCCTGCTCGGATTTTCGATTGGTGTGGTCATCGGTGGCATCGCGCAGCTCACCTGTCAGTTCCCGGCGCTGCTGCGCGCGGGATTCCGTTTTGTGGCGGATTTCCACTGGAGCGATACGCGTGTGGCGAAAATCCTGAGTCTCATGTTACCCGCCGTGATCGCCGCGTCGGTCGTGCAGGTGAACGTGATGATCAACGCGATGTTCGCCTTTGGCGTCGGCGAAGGTGCGGCGAGCTGGCTCAACTACGCCTTCCGCCTGATGCAGTTGCCGCTCGGTGTGTTCGGCGTGGCGGTGGCCACCGTCACGCTTCCCTCACTGTCCCGCGCGGCGATCCACGGGATTTCGCCCGATTTCAAACCGATCCTCGCCAAGGGCCTGCGGCTCGTCACGTTCCTTGTTCTGCCGTCGATGCTGGGGTTGATCTGCCTCGCCGAGCCGATTATCAGCGTGATCTACGAGCGCGGCAATTTCACCGACGAAACCCGGCGTCAAACGGCAATCGCACTGCAAGCATATGGATGCGGACTGCTTTTTTACGCGGCATTGAAAGTCGTGCAGCCCGCATTTTACGCCATCGACCGGCGCTGGCTGCCGATGATTTCCAGCATCATCGCGCTGATTCTCAATATCGGCTTCAACTACTTCTTTGTTTTCGTGCTTGGATACGGCCACGCCGCATTGGCACTCACCACCAGCATCACCGCGACTGCGAATTTCCTGTTCCTCTATCTTGCCATGCGTCATTTCGCGGGCGATTTCGACACGCTGGGACTGCTGCGGATGTTGGGTAAATTGTTGGTGGCGGCAGGCGTCATGTCCGCCATCTGCCTTGCTGGCAAAGCATGGTTGATGCCCGACCCCGGTGCGCTCGCATGGCCGGTACGGGCCACCTCGCTCGCGGCCGTCATTGGTGTGGCGGCCGTTGCATATCTCGGCATCGCGCGTGTGCTGCGTGTCGAAGAAGTCCGCGAGACCCTCGGCCTACTCCATCTTGGCGGGAAATCCCGATCCAAGTGAGGTTTCAGCCGCCCACGCTGGCGAGGTCATGCCCATGTGCGAATTCGCAAGCCGACATGCGTTTCCCGCCCTCGGGCTGCACCTCGGAGATTTTGAGTGAACCTGCGCCACAGCCGACCCACAGGGTATCTTCATGAAGGCGGACGACACCCTGGGCGAAGCCGTCATCGGGCAGTGGTTCGGTAGTCGGGAAAATCTTGAGCCGCTTTACCCGCCCACGATGGGTGAAGGTGGTGAACGAGCCTGGCCACGGGTCGTATGCGCGGATGCGGCGTTCGATTTCCACGGCCGGGCGTGACCAATCGATGCAACCATCCTCGCGCAACAGTTTGCCGACATGGCTCACCGCTCTCTGATTCTGGGGTATGCGCGGGGCGCTGCCATCCGCGAGCATCCCAAGCGACTCGATCAACACATCCGGCGCAAGCGCCGCGAGCTTTTCATGCATCGTGCCACCCGTATCGTTCTCCAAAATCGGAATTGATCGCGCATGAATGATGTCGCCGGCATCGAGCTTGCGTACGACGTGAATCGCAGTGACTCCGGTTTCGTGATCCCCCGCGTCAATCGCCGCCTGGATGCATGCCGCCCCTCGGTATTTTGGCAGCAGCGAGGCATGGAGGTTGATGATCGCTCTATCTGCGAGTTCCAATACCGGCCGCTTCAAAATCTGCCCGTATGCCATCACCACCACCACCTCGGGGTTGAGGATGGCGAGCTCCGGCACCGCGTCGTTCGCATGTTCCGGTTGGAAAACCGGGATACCTGCGGCCAGCGCGATCGGCTTTACAGGCGGTGGCAGCGCCTCATGCTGGTGCCGCCCGACCGGGCGGTCCGGCTGAGTTACCAAGGCGAGCGGCACCATCCCTTCCGCAATCAACCGCTCCAAAGCAGGGACAGCGATTTCCCCGGTGGCCATGAAAATGATGCGCATTCGTTGTTCGGTGGGTTCCTATGCGCGGATTCCCTCCATCTGATGATAGAGGGGAAGGTCCATGAAACGATGGATGATGTCGCCAAGCACCTTCACCGGCGGCTGGGTGGCATCAATCACCGTGACTCGTTCGGTTGAGTAGTAATCGAGGATCGGCTTGGTTTCCGCCTCATAGGTGGCGATGCGCTGGTCGATCACCTTGTCGCTCGCGTCGTCGAGGCGGTTATCCTTGAGTGCCCGTTTCCTCATACGGCGCGCGAGTTCGTCGCGGTTCGGGCAAGAGAGGTGAAATACCTGATGCACTTCGATGTAGGATTCGAGGATTTCCGCCTGGCGGACGTTGCGCGGAATGCCATCGAGCACGAGGACGTCGATGTCCGGCTTGTAAAGGTGGGTATCGGCGATGTTGTCGATCTGCGCCTTCCACAACTGCACCGTCAGTTCATCCGGAACCAGCTCGCCGCGGCTCGAATACTCGACGAATTGCCTGCCCAGCTCCGTCCGTGTATCAAGTGAACGGAAGACATCGCCGCATGCGAAGTGGAAAAAGCGGGGGACGTTGCCGAGAATTTTCCCTTGCGTGCCCTTTCCCGCGCCGGGAGCGCCGAGAAAAAGAATCGCCGGGTTTCTGCCATTGGTAAATGCGTGAGCCATGGGAGGGCGACGCTATCGATACGCGGCAGGCACCGCAAGCATCGAACGGGACTTGGATCCTCAAAAATACCGCCGGGGGGACTCGAACCCCCACGCCATTGCTGACAGCAGATTTTAAGTCTGCAGCGTCTACCATTCCGCCACGGCGGCCTTGTGATGTGGCAGGTGGAAAATCGCAGTATTACCCGGGCTTGTCGATGGCGGAATCGATCCGATCATCGTCAATCCTCTCTGCGAGAGACTTCATTTGCCTCCACCCGTTGCTCCGGATGAGGCATGCCCTCTAGCTTGATCGCCCTGACCGGCACCCTACCTCATGCGGCTTTCATCCACATCGGCGCGGTGACGAACCAGAGGAGGCAGGAGACAAGCATAGCGAGCTTCATGGTATCCTGCTCCATCGAGCCGGTCAGGAAAAGCAGCGGTGGAACAATGGTGGCAAGCAGGGCAAGCGCACCGATGGTGATGGCGATGGGTTTCATGGGATTGGATTTTTTTAAGATTCAGATTTTCGTGGTGGTCGCGGGATACAAGATTTTCGACAGAACAATGTAAACTACCCCACTGCCAATCCAAACCGGCAACGTGGCGTAGGTGGGCAATGGCATGCTGAAGAATCCGACGGCCCAGAAACCGATCGCGGCCGGAACCACCCACGCGATCAATGCAGCGAGATTAAATGAGGTGGCGCCGCCCTTGGCGGGGTCGCGTGCGATGCCGAGGCGGTCGGCAAGAAACACATCCACCACGATGATGGCACCCACCGGTGCAAGCACCATGCCGTAGATGCCGACGAAATCGAGCAGCTTCATGGCAAACGCGGGAAACAAGCCAGCGATGGTGCAGACCGCACCGGCGATGATCGTTGCCTTGGCGCGGGTGAGTTTGGGCAACACACCTTGGAAGGCGAGACCCGCACGGTAGATCGTCGGGTTTGCGGTGGTCCATCCCGCGATCACCACGCAGATGAGTCCTGCCCAGCCGACGGCCTCGAAGACCATCGGGCCTGGTGCCGGGCTGGCGGCATCGCCGTAGCGTTGGATCTGATAGGCAAAAAGCAGCGAAGCGCAGATCCACGCGATGCAGTGGCCGAGATACATGCCGGCCGCCGGCGCCCAGCCGCTCGACGCCTTTTTCGCGTAGCGCAGCACTGACATGTCGCTCATGCCTAGGTGCATTGCGGCGTTGCAGAACCAAGCGAAGAAGAACACGCCCCAGAAGCCGATCTTCGGGTTGTCTCCGGTGGGCACGCCGGTCCAGATATCGTTGAGTGCCTTGGATTCGAGATTCGGAATCGTGGCCAGCGCGCACGCGATGAAGACGAGGAACATCCATGGCGCTGCGTAGTTGGCGACGCGGGCGACCATCTGGTATCCGCGAGTGGCCACCAAGGTCATCACCGCTCCAATGGCAACGACCACGACCGACCACGCGATGCCGGTGGGCATGGTGTCGGAGAACGTCGGCATTTTCACATCGGGGAACGGTACTCCTACCGCAGTAGCCGAGACAGTGACCATCGCCCCCGCGAGGAAGCAAAAGAGCAGGCCGTTGGCGAGGTTGTAGATCGAGACCAAGCGGCGGCCGCAGATCATTTCCAGCTTGTGGTAAAGCGTGAACCTCGTGCGCATCGACACGGTGGTGGTGAGGTAGCGCCAAGTGAGCACGGCGGCAAGATTGCCTAACAGCAGACCGAGGATCAGGTCGCCCGCGCCGACGCCGAGAGCGACGAAAAGCGGTCCGATCATGAACTCGGTGCCGGCGGTGTGCTCACCGGCATACATCCCCCAGAACGAGGACGGGCCTTTGAGCGCCTTGTCAGGCACGCGCTCGTTTTCGTATTCTTCAGCGACGAGGTTTTCTTCACTCATGGGTTTTTGGGTTTAGGAGAGAGGGTTTTATTTGCGTTGGGAAAGGGTGTCGCCCTCGTAGTTGCGCACGGCATCGAGCCAATCGCCGCCGGCGGGAACGTTTTTCGATTCGCACCAAACGTCCCACACGGCGGACCACGGTAGGCTTTTGGCCTCTTCCATGAGGGCGAGGCGACCGGTGAGGTCGCCGGATTTCTCGCACTCGCGGATCGCGGGCGGCTCGAGCAGGGCGAGGAGCACGGCCTTGAGGGTGGCGCGCGCGCCAATGGTCCACGCGGCGACGCGGTTGATGCTGGCATCGAAGAAGTCCATGCCGATAGACACACGGTCGAGCAGGTTGTTGGCGACGATCTCGCGGGCGACGGCGATGGTCGGATCATCGAGGGTGACGACGTGATCGGAATCCCAGCGCACACCGCGGCTGACGTGGAGAAGCACGCGCGGAACAAAGAGCAGCGTCGAACTGAGCTTGTCGGCGATGCCCTCGGTCGGGTGGAAGTGGCCGGCATCGAGGCACAGGGTGATCTGGTTTTTCACAGCATAGCCGAGGTAGAACTCGTGGGAGCCGACGACGTAGCACTCGCTGCCGATGCCGAACAACTTGCTTTCGACAGCGTCCCGATGGTGTTTCGGACTGATTTTTTTGGCAAACACCTGGTCGAGCGAGGCTTCGAGGCGGCGGCGCGGCCCCATTCGATCGGCGGGCGTGTCTTTCGCCCCATCGGGGATCCAGACGTTGGTGACGGTGGTGGAGCCGAGTTTTTTCCCCATGTGGGCGCCGATCTCGCGCGACCGTTTGCAGTGCTCGATCCAGAAATCGCGAATGCCTTTTTTCGGGTGCGAGAGGGTGAACCCATCGGCGGCCTTCGGGTGGGCGAAGCAGGTGGGGTTGAAGTCCATGCCCATGCCGTGGGAGGCAGCCCAGTCGATCCAGTTTTTGAAATGCTCGGGACCGATGGCATCACGATCGACGCGTTTGCCTCCGAACTCGCCGTAGCAGGCGTGGAGGTTGAGTCGGTGGGTGCCGGGGATGAGGTCGAGCGCGGTATCGAGGTCGGCGCGGAGTTCATCCGGTGTGCGCGCTTTGCCCGGGTAGTTGCCGGTCACTGCGATGCCGCCGCCGAGTTCGGATGCCTGTGTTTCGAATCCGCCAACGTCGTCGCCCTGCCAGCAATGCAGCGAGATTTGAATACGATCGAGGGTTTTGAGGGCGGCATCGACATCGACACCGAGGTCCCCGTAGCGGCTTTTCGCGAATTCGTATCCGCGCGAAATCAGTTTCTTCGAGAGTGGCATGGGTTACAGGTTGGCGAATGCTGGGCAATTACCCGGTGAATTCCAACCCCTTTTTCAACTTACCAATCCGGCGCCTGCTGGCGCACAGCCTCATAAAGCGTGATGCCGATGGCGGTTGCAAGATTGAGGCTCCGGGTGCTACCAGGAGCCATCGGAATCCGCAAGGTTTGCGCGGACGGAGCGGCATCCAGGATCTCCGGGGAAAGCCCGGCAGTTTCCCGTCCGAAAATGAGATAATCGCCGGGAGCAAATGCTGCCGACCAGGGAGATTCCCTTCCCTTGGTCGTCAAATACCACAATCGCGCAACCCTTCCTACAGATGAGCGGAACGTTTCAAAATCCGGCCAGGTCCGCACGTCAACGTCCTTCCAGTAATCAAGCCCGGTGCGGCGGACGTGTTTGTCGTCCAGCGAAAACCCCAACGGCTCGACCAAATGCAGGGTCGCGCCCGTTGCCAGGGCGAGCCGACCAGCAGCGCCGGTGTTGTGAGGAATTTCCGGCTCAACGAGAACAATATGAAACATGGGATGCGAATGGGGAATTGGCTCACACCCGTCAATAGCGAACCATGGTTCTCGGACTCTTTTTCAAGTTCATCGATCGGTTGTTTGATGATCATTCCTTGGGGTTGCTGCACGCAAGCTCGCACGCCAACCGGATCGCTGCGCGCATTGACCGGCAATCGGCCAGATCTTTCCCCGCAATCCCGAAAGCCGTGCCATGATCCGGACTGGTCCGCGGACGCGGAAGCCCGAGAGTCACATTCACAGCCGATTCAAAATCAAGCAGCTTGAGCGGGATCAACCCTTGGTCGTGATACATCGCTAAAACCGCATCAAACCTGCCATTGGCCGCATCGCGGAATACGGCATCCGGGACTTCAGGACCGGTATACGTCGCATTGCCATCGGCCCGAAGGATTTCCACAGCCGGGGCGATGATACGATCCTCCTCATCCCCAAAAGCTCCATTTTCACCGGCATGTGGATTCAACCCCGACACCGCAATGCGGGGTACTTCGATCCCACGCATGCGCAGAAAATCCACCATCAAACGCCCGACCCGCACAATTCCATCCGTTGTGAGCAGTGCGGGCACGCTTGCAAGAGTCTCGTGGATCGTGGCGAGTCCTACGGTCAATCGATCTCCCGTAAGCAGCATCGCATAATCCTTCACGCCGAGTTCGGAGGCAAAAAACTCAGACTGACCCGGAAATCCAAAGCCAATTCGTTGCAGCGATTGCTTGCATACCGGTGCGGTCACCACGGCATCCACATCCCCATTTCGCAGCCTTCTCGCCGCTTCATGAAGGGATTTGAGTGCCGCAGTGGCGGATCGCTCATCCGGTTTCCCCGGCACACCCGCAGAACGGTCGCCGTGAAGCATGATGGAAACCCCTTCGGGCATGGTCCATCCGTCAAGCGCACCATCGACCACTTCCGGCCCGATTCCGGCAGGGTCGCCCAATGTGATGAAGATGCGCTTCGATTTCATGCCGCCACAACTCAAGCCCATTCATGCATAAAGAAAAGCGATTTGATTCGCCATCTCACTTGCACGGAGCACTTCCCGGTATTCTTATCACCGCAGACATGACTCCAGAAGCACTCGAAAAATCCGCTCTTTCCGGTGACGATATGCCTGTCGATCTCTCGCCGGCGAGACAAGCACTCTGGCTAGCAAGAGCCGGCAAGTGGCACCAAGCACACGAACGCTGCCAAAACATCTCAGGAAGCGCGGGGAGTTGGATTCATGCTCACCTGCATCGACAGGAGGGCGACCACAGCAACGCGGCATACTGGTATTCTCTTGCCGGTAAATCCGTACCCGCAAAGAACGTCACCATCAATCAGGAGTGGTACGAACTTGTGGCCGCTCTCTGAGCCATTTTATCAGTGATGATTTTTCAAATCCCGCAGTGCCCATATCACCCCCGCCGCATCCTTCGCCGCACCGCGCATCCGCCGTGCGCCGGTTTTCCGCTTCGGCCCGAACCGATCCCGCGCTTGCGCAAAGCAATGCTCCACCGTCTCGCGGCTCCCGATCACCGCTCCTGCCGTAAAATACCTTACCCGCCGCATCAACATTCCCGCAAATCCCATCTCCACCCCAAATCCTAT
>JBLRWN010000061.1:0-18790 GCA_047921195.1 Luteolibacter sp.
ACCATCTACGACCTGGCTGCCGTCGCAAACGCCCTGATCAGAGGCGCTCAACTAACGCGCCCATTTTCCTTTTTAGGTTTATAAAACGCTCGATTGAATTATCGGGTGCCGACTTTGATGCTGAGGATTTCCTCGAGGCATGGCGGAATGTTTTCACGCGCAACCTACCGATGCTTGAGCGGGTTCGAGCTCTGAAAAAAGCGGGCGGGCATCGGCTGATTTTGTTCTCCAACACGAACTCACTGCATGATCCGTGGATTTTTGAGGAATTTCCGGAGTTGGATCAATTTGATGGCAAGGTGCTCTCCTATGAGGTCGGCGCGATGAAGCCCGCGCCTGCGATTTACGAATATGCCATCCGCGAGTTTTCGCTGGATCCGGCGTCAACGCTCTACATCGATGACCTTGCGGAGAACATCGCGGCTGGGGAGCGATATGGATTTCGCTGCCACCTCTACCGGCTGGACGACCATGCGGCCTTCGAGACTTGGCTCGCCCGGGAATTGGAAAAAGCCTGAAGCCGCAAGCATCTGGTGCTTGCACGGCGGGGAAATCACGGCACATTGCGCGCATGCCGAATTTTCAAACACTCGTTGCATGCTCGTGGTTGGTGGTGCCATGGATGTTGACGACATGTGCGCCGGTGGGCCCGGACCACCAGACACCGGAGATGGATTTGCCGGCGAGTTTTTCGGCGGGTGGCGTGGCGTGGAAACGGCAATCCACCGCCAGCCAGCCCGAGCCGCAGCGCTGGTGGCGGCTTTACAACGATTCGACGCTCAACGGCTTGGTCGAGCGGGCGCTGGATCACAATCAGGAACTCGCTTCGGCCGCCGCGCGCCTCGATGAGGCGCGCAAGTTGAGCGAGGTTGCCCGGTCGCGGTATTTTCCGGCCATCGATCTGGGCGCGAATGCCGAGCGGTCGAAATTCCGCCCCCGCCGCAGCAATATGAACAATTCCGGCGGCATCGAAAACACGTTTCGCGCGCCGCTGGATCTTTCCTATGAAGTCGATGCCTGGGGCAAGGTGCGCCGCCAGGTGGAAGGTGCCCGCGCCCGCGAGGCCGCCGCCGCGGAACAACTCAACGCACTCCGGCTTACCATCGCTGCGGAAACCGCCCGGACATACTGGGCGCTGCGCGCGGTAGATGCGGACCGCGCCCTGCTGACCCGCACCGTGGCGCTCCGGGAAGAAGCGCTCGGGTTGTTGCGCCGGCAGGAAGAGGCCGGCAGCATCAGCGGGCTTGACCTCTCCCGAGCGGAGACCGAGGTGGCGACGGCTCGCACCGAACGCGTCACCCTCGATCGCGATCGCGCAGAGCTAATCAACGCCCTCGCAACACTCACCGGATCCGCCGCCAGCGGCACTTCGATCCGGGAAAACCCGGCCCTGCCCACGCCCCCGCGGATGCCGGTGAGCACACCTGGCGAACTGCTCCGCCAACGCCCCGACATCCGCGCGGCCGAGCACCGCGTCGCCGCCGCCAACGCCGAAATCGGAGTGGCCGAGGCCATGTTTTACCCATCCTTCACCATCGGTGGCTCAGTCGGCCTCGACAGTGAAACCCTGCGCAATCTCTCCAGAACGGATTCCATCGTCTGGTCGCTCGGTGCCGGGGCGGTATTGCCAATCACCGGACAGAAACTCCTTCGTTCTCAGCGCGACGCCGCGCTGGCTTCCCACCGTGCAGCCAGCGCGGA
This sequence comes from Luteolibacter sp., assembly GCA_047921195.1. Taxonomy (GTDB): domain Bacteria; phylum Verrucomicrobiota; class Verrucomicrobiia; order Verrucomicrobiales; family Akkermansiaceae; genus Luteolibacter. Next base: position 1,702 of record JBLRWN010000061.1, read on the forward strand.
ATACCGTCAGAACGTCCTCGAGGCAATCCGCGATGCGGAAAACGCCCTGCAGGGTGGCGCGATCCTCGCACGCAGTGAGGCGGCGGCGCAGGCCGCGTCCTCCTCGGCGCTCAAGACCTTCCAGCTCTCGCGCCAACGATACGAGGCCGGGCTGGTCAGCTTCCTTGACGTCGTCGATGCCGAGCGTACTCGCTTGGAAACCGATCGTCGGCTCAACGCCGTGCGCGCCGAACGACTGGCAGTCTCCGTGGCCCTCGTCCAAGCACTTGGCGGTTCTTGGCGCTGAAATCTAACATCCCTACTTTCCGAACTTCATGAAACGCATCCATCACCTTTCCCTCCTACTCGCCGCTGCGGCGACCGTTTGCTCGTGCGGACGGAAAACCCAAACCGCAGACGGCCCGCCCCGCGATGCGCCACAGCGGGTGGAAACCATGGAGGTGGTGGCGATGACGCTTCAGGAAACCGTGAGCCTCGTCGGCACCATTGCCGCGAATGAAAGCGCCTCGTTGCGCCCGGAGGTGCCGGGAACCATTGTCGAAATTCCGTTTCAGGAAGGAGCAGCCGTCGCAAAAGGCGACATCCTCGTGCGCCTCGATACCCGCGAGCTCGAAGCCCAGCTTGCCGAGACCCGCGCCAGCTTCGACCTCGCCAAGCGCACGCTCGAACGGGTGAGCAGCCTCGCCGCGGAAAACGCCGTCTCGCGGCTCGAGCTCGACACCGCCACCGCCGAACACGCGCGCCTGCGTTCCGCGATCGATCTGCTTGAGGTGCGCATCGACAAATCCACCCTCACCGCCCCGTTCGATGGCTTCGCGGGTGGCCGCGACCACTCCGTCGGCGATTTCCTCACGCCAGAATCGGTGGTCACCACCGTGGATGATCTCTCGCGGGTGAAGGTGGAAATGGAAGTGCCCGAGCGCTACCTGCCATTGCTGCAACCCGGTGCCACCTTCCGCATCACCACCGCCACGTCGAACCGCGACACCGAGGTGACCGGGGAGGTCTATTTCGTATCACCACGAATCGACGCCACCACCCGTTCGACCGAAGTGAAAGGATACGTCGTCGATCCCCCACCCTTCTTCAAGCCCGGCATGTTTGCCAACATCACCCTCATCCTCAACACCGTCGAAGACGCGCTTGTGGTCCCGGAGTCGGCAATCCTGAGCACCGCGCGCGGCACCGTGGTGATCGTCCCGGAAACCAACGAATCCGGTGAGACCGTGGCCGGATTCATCCCGGTGAAAACTGGCATCCGCGAACCCGGCATCGTCCAGGTCACGCCGGTCGGCCCGCCACTTCAAGCCGGGCAAATGGTGGTCTCGTCCGGCGTGGGTGGCCTGATTCTTTTTCCCGGTGCAAAAATCTCGCCCGTCGAGCCGTTCCTGGTACCAGGCATGCCGCCGATCACCGACCGCCAGCTTGAGAATTGAGGGTGAGTTTTCCGCAGATTTCGACCGGAAATCCGCCTCAAACCCCTTCCCAACCCAGCCCCGGCGTGCCAAGATCTGCCCGCCATGTCCCAAACCCCGGTTGAAAACCCCGAAGTCATTCTGATTGGAAGCGGCATCATGTCCGCGAGCCTCGGCGCCCTGCTCAAGGAGCTCCACCCACAAACGACCATCCAAGTGTATGAATGCACCGCCGATCCGGCCCATGAGGCATCGAATGGATGGAACAACGCGGGCACCGGCCACGCCGGCATCTGCGAGCTTTCCTACACCCCAGATCGCAACCCAGATGGCACCGTCGATGTGAGCAAGGCGATCGGCGTGTTTGCCGAGTTCGAGAAATCCCGCCACTTCTGGGCGCATTGCGTGAGCCGCGGCATCATCCAAAACCCGCGCGCCTGCGTGAACCCGGTGGCGCATGTCAGCTTCGTCCATGGCGACGCACAGTGCGCGTTCCTTCGCGACCGCCACGCCGGCCTCGCGAAGCACCATTTCTTCGAGAGCATGGAATTCACCACCGACCGCGACACCATCGGGTCGTGGTCGCCCTTGCTCACCGAAAAACGTGCGGACATGCCGATCGCGGCCACCAAGATGGATTCCGGCACCGATGTTGATTTCGGCGGGCTGGCCCGTGAGATGTTGAACTGGCTCGGCCAGCAGGACGGCTGCCACGTCGCCACCGGCCACCGCGTGACCGATTTGAAAAAACTCCCCGATGGCGGGTGGGAGGCGACCATTCGCAACATGGAAGATGGCAGCACCCACAAGAACCGCGCGAAGTTCGTCTTTGTCGGTGCAGGTGGCGGCAGCCTGCATTTGTTGCAGAAAGCCGGCATTCCCGAAGCGGAGGGACTCGGCGGATTCCCCATCGGCGGCCAATGGCTGGTCTGTACCAACGAGGAAATCGTCGAGCGCCACCGCGCCAAGGTCTATGGCCAGGCACTCGACGCGGCACCGACGATGGCCGTGCCCCACCTCGACACCCGCATGCTCGATGGCAAGCGCCACCTGCTTTTCGGCCCGTTCGCCGCATGGACCACCAAGTTCCTCCACCGCGAAGGGTCATGGCTCGACCTGCCGAAATCAATCAAGCCGCACAACCTGCTCACGCTGATGCGCATCGGCATCGGCAACCTCGACCTCGTCCGCTACCTGCTCCAGCAGGGCACCCAGAGCATGAAGGACCGCATGGAGGTGCTCCACATCTTCTACCCCGGCGCGGAAGCCAAGGATTGGAAACTCATCGACGCCGGCATCCGCGTGCAGGCGATCAAGAAGACCGACGGCAAGGCCGGCATCGTCCACTACGGCACCGAGGTGCTCACGAATTCGGACCGCACGATCTCCGCGCTGTTAGGCGCGTCGCCCGGCGCGTCGACCTCCGTGCACATCGTGCTCGAAGTGCTGCGCCATTGTTTCCCCAACCTGTTGGAGAAAGCCGAGACCCGCGACCTGCTCACGAAAATGATCCCGAACTGGGATACCGACATCGCCTTGCCCGAAAACGCGGCGCTCTACCGCGAACAAGCGGAGAAGACGACTGCGATCCTCGGGCTTTGAGCGGGCGCGTGATTCAGCGCAGCGGGTGCTGGCAAAGCACTTGGAACGCACCGCCTGCCAATGCCTCGTCCGCAAGGTCGCCGGGAATCGCATCCCCCGCCCTTTTGCGAAGAAATCCGGCGAGGGATTGGGATTCATGCGATGTACACCACGGGCGCGCCCACCTCGCGAGGTCGGTGAAGTTGACGTCCGCGGTGAGATCCTGCATCCCGATATTCTGATAGATCTGCGGACCCGTGACGCGCTGGTGCAGCAGGTATCCCCGCAGCGTGCCGTTTGGGCGGCGGGGATGGAGGTTTTCCGCAGTGGCGCCGTAGTCGATCGTGAGCATCGCACCCGCCCGCCAGGATGGCAGCCAACCGGCGAGCCACGCGCGGTAGGCATCGTGCACCTCGACGCGCTGGTCATCGAGATGCGGGATTTCGAAAATCGACGAATCAGGGAGCGCATCGCCCTCGATGAAGCGCTCGCGGATCACCGTGCCGCTGGCGTCGATTTCGACACCGAGCTCGCGCCAGGCACCGTTGATCTTTTTGAAAACGCGCACCGGAAAGGCGTCGACCAGTTCATTGGAAAAAATCACCGCCCTGCCATCGCACGCCTGCAATGCCTCCTGTGGCGTGCGGTGCCATGTCGCGCGCAAGCCAAGCGTCGCACGCTGGCGTTTCTCCAGCGCGGCGGAGGTTTCGACGAGATGCGCGCGACTGCGCCAGCGCACGGACCACGGCATGTGGCGGAGCACATCGCGCATCAGGCGGCCTTCGCCCGGGCCGATCTCAATGAGATTCCGGCATCCAGATTCGCGCATCGCACCGGCGGCCCAGCATGCGATCGCGCGGGCCAGCGTATCGCCAAAATGCATCGGCACCGTGGTGAAGTCCGCGCGCCCGCCACCCACCGCACGGATATTGCGGGCGTAATAGCCCCGCTTGGGATCATACAGGGCTCTTTGCATGAAAGCCTCAAACGTGATGATCTGACCGCCGCACATATCGCTCTGCGGATGATGCGTCCGCCTGAAACAAAAACAACCGCGATTCCGTGGGAATCGCGGTTGTTGGAAAAATACGTTGATCCTAGGATCAAGCGGTCGCTTTGGCGGCGGTGCGCGCCTTGCGGATGATGCTGTTGACCGTATCGGATGGCTTGGCGCCAACGGCGAGCCACTTGTCGGCTTTCTCGAGATCGATGTCGTAGTTCACGCCTTCGGTCATCGGGTTGTAGGTGCCGATTTGCTCGATGTAGCGGCCGTCGCGACGCTTGCGGCTGTCGACGGCGACGATTTTGTAATAAGGACGGTCTTTGGTGCCCTTGCGGTTGAGACGGATGGATACGGCCATGGGTGAAATTGCGTTGGAAAGAGCCGCTTTTGGATGGCGGGGCGCGGAACGTGGCGGTTTTCCCACCACTTGCCAAGCAGAAACTGCTCGGAGCCTGACTTTTTTATCTACCTTGCTAGTTCCGTCCATCACCGTCGTCATGCCAACAAATCGCGGATGACCTTCGCCGGCTCGACGCCGGTCAGCCGTTGTTCGAGGCCTTGGTATTTGTAGTTGAGCTGCTCGTGGTGCAGACCGAATTGGTGGAGCAAGGTGGCGTGGAAATCGCGGACGTGGACGGGGTCTCGGGTGATGTTGTAGGAAAAATCATCGGTCTCGCCGTGGACGAGGCCGGCTTTAAATCCGCCGCCGGCCACCCACATCGTGAAGGCGCGCGGGTGGTGGTCGCGCCCGTAGTCTTCGCGGGTGAGCTTGCCCTGGCAATAGACGGTGCGGCCGAATTCGCCGCCCCAGATGACCATGGTGTCCTCGAGCAGGCCACGACGTTTGAGATCCTGGACGAGGGCGTAGCAGCCACGGTCGGTGTCCATGCACTGCGAGGCGAGGTCGCGCGGCAGATTGCCGTGCTGGTCCCACCCGCGGTGGAAGATCTGGACGAACCGCACCCCGCGTTCGACGAGGCGGCGGGCCATGAGGCAGCTGTTGGAAAACGATCCGCGGTCCTTCGCTTCGGGGCCGTAAAGATCGTAGGTTTCCTCGGTTTCACCCGAGAGGTCGGCCAGATCGGGCACCGACGACTGCATGCGGAAGGCCATTTCGTATTGGGCCATGCGGTCGATCGTCTGCGGGTCGGCGGTCTGCTGGAAGGTTAGGTCATTGAGTTCGGAAAGGCCGTCGAGCATCCGGCGGCGCAGGTTGCGGTCGATGCCGGGGGCGTCGTTGAGGTAGAGCACCGGGTCGCCGCTGGCGCGCAACGAGACACCTGCGTGGCTGGCGGGAAGAAATGCGGATCCCCAGAGGCGCGAGGAGATCGCCTGCACATTCGAGTGCGGGCTGCTGTGTTTGGCGTGGAGGACGACGAACGACGGCAGGTTGTCGTTGAGCGAGCCGAGGCCATACGAGAGCCATGAGCCGAGCGACGCCTTGCCGTTCTGCATGCTGCCGGTATAGATGAGCTGGTTGGCGGGCTCGTGGTTGATGGCCTCGGTGTGCATCGATTTGATGATCGTGAGGTCATCGACCATGCGGGACGTCCACGGCAGCAATTCGCTCACCCAGGTGCCGTTTTGGCCGTATTGGTCGAATTTGAATTTCGAGGGGGCGATGGGCAGGCGCGATTGCCCGCTCGTCATGCCGGTGATGCGCTGGCCTTGGCGGATGCTATCGGGAAGGTCCTGATCGTAGTAATCGTTGAGGCCCGGTTTGTAATCGAACAAATCCATCTGCGAAGGCGCGCCGATCAGCGAGATGTAGATGGCGCGCTTGGCACGCGGGCGGAAATCCGGTGCGCCACCGCGTGCTGCGGCCATCGCGGCGTTGGCGATGTTCTGGCCGAGCAGCGAGGTCAGCGCCAACCCGCCGAGGCCCATCGCATTGCGGCGGAAGAACTGGCGGCGGCTGATGTTGAAATTGTGTTCGAGGATGCGGTCGGTCATGGCGGCGGGGCTTGAAATAGGATCGGTATGGGAACCACGGATTTCACAGATTACACGGATTTTTGATATCTGGTTTTGATATGAACCTCTTCTTTCATCATCTGTGTAATCTAAGTAATCTGTGGTTAAAATTGTTGGATTGGTTCTGCATTGAATCAACGGGTGACGCATTCGTCGGTGTTGAGGATCTGGGAGGCGACCAGCGTCCAGGCGGCGGCTTCGGCGGGATCGAGACCGGCTTTTTGCGGAGCCGCACCCACATCTAACAGAAGCTTGGCGGACTCGGGATCACCTCGGAAGACGCCGTGGAAATCGGCGAGCGCGCGGGTGAGGATGTCGGTTTCGCGGTTGGTCGGCGCGCGGGCGAGCAGGCGCATCATGATTTCCTCGAGACGGGTGTTTGTCTCTTGGTGTTGGCTGAGCACGGATTCGGCGAGCACCCGGCAGGCTTCGACGAATTGCGGGTCGTTCATGAGCACGAGTGCCTGGAGCGGCGTGTTGGTGCGTTCGCGCCGGGTGCAGAACACTTCGCGGGATGGGGCGTTGAAAATCTCCATCGCCGGATGCGGCGCGGTGCGTTTCCAGAAAGTGTAAAGGCTGCGGCGATAAAGCGCGTCGCCTTGGTCTTCCTTGTAGAACCGGGTGTTGCTCTGGTGCATGGCAACGGCCTCCCAGATGCCTTCGGGCTGGTAGGGCTTGACCGGTGGGCCGCCGATGCGATCGACGAGCAGACCGGCGGCACTGAGCGCCATGTCGCGCAGCACTTCGGCATCGAGGCGCAAGCGCGGGCCGCGTGAGAGAAGCCGGTTTTCGGCGTCGATTTCCGCCTTTTCCTCAGACCATGTGGCGCTCTGGCGGTATGCTTGGCTGTTGAGGAGAAGGCGCAGGATGTGGCGTTGGTCCCAGCCGGATTCGCGGAATTCGACGGCCAGCCAATCGAGCAATTCCGGGTGGCTCGGGTGGTCGCCCATCAGGCCGAAATCGGAGGTGGAGGTGACGATGCCATCGCCGAAGACTTGCGCCCACATGCGGTTCACTGCGACGCGGGCGGTGAGCGGGTGCTCGGGGTCGAAGAACCACTTCGCCATGGCAAGGCGATCCGCGCGGGTGCCCTCGGGAAGCGGTGGCAGGGCGGACGGGGTGTTGGCTTTAACCAGGTGCTTCGGCGATTGGTAGTCGCCGCGATCGAGGAAATGGGTGGCGGGATCGCTGTTGGGCTTTTCCTGCATCACGAGAGTGACGGAGCCACGCTTTTTGATTGCTTGCTGCTCGGCATGGAGTTCGGCGAGACCCTCGGTGAGCACCATGCTCTCGGTATCGAGATGGGCAAGGAAGTGCTCGCGGGCGAGTTGCTCGCGATTTTTTTCGACCCCATCATGGAGGGCGACGGTGCGAATTTCGTCGTCCGCTAGCAGTCGTTGATAGAAGCGGAATGCGCGGATTTCGGCCATCCCGGCGGGAATCGCCTGTGCATCGCCCTCGTGCGGGTGGCGTGCACCGAGGCGCAGCGGCACATCGGTGGCAATCGTTTCGCGCAGACTGCGATGCTCGACGTGGATGGCGGCGCGTTTGCCATTGATGAACATCGCGGCGCGGTCGTTCGGGCGCTTGGCGGCATCGAAACTCACCCAGATGTGCGTCCACTCGTCGGGATCGACCGGGTTTCTGCTGCGGATCTTGATCACTTGGTCCGGCCACTGGTGGATGAAGTGCGCCGCGACGTGGCCATTTTCCAACCAAACATCCCAACCGCGATGGCCATTCGCACGATCGATGCGGGCGACCAGTGCCCCGGTGGCTTTTTCATCGGCTTTCACCATGATGCCCAGGCTGAAGTTTTTCGATCCATCTACGGCGATCGCTTGTTCCGCACCTTCAATCACAATGCCATCGCCGCCGGGAAGCGCGACGGGATCAGTCTCGGCAAGGGACCATGCGAGTGCGTCCTGCGGAATTTGCAGCCCAGCACCCGTCTCATTGAGACCGGCGATCCATGCGGTAATTTCCGGGGCGGCAGCCTTGGCTCGGGCGGCGAGGCGATTGTCGGCATCGCCAATCCAGTCGTTGAGTTCGAAATACCTTTCACGATCCTCACCCAGCGGCACGAACAAATTGGGCGGGTGATCGGCCGCGTTGCGATCCATCGCGTGCATGGTGGTGTTGGCGAAGAACGCGGCGAAGGAAAAGTAGTCCTCGGCGGTGATCGGGTCGAACTTGTGGTCGTGGCACGCGGCACAGCCCATGGTGAGTCCGAGCCAGACGCCTGCGGTCGTCTCGACGCGATCCATCATGTAGATCGCTTCATATTCCTCGTTGATGGCACCACCTTCCCCGGTCGTTGGCAGGCAGCGGTTGAATCCGGTAGCGACGCGCTGGTCGAGAGTCGGTTCGGGCAGCATGTCGCCGGCAAGCTGTTCGATGGTGAATTGATCGAATGGCATGTTGGCCTTGAATGCGGAAATCACCCAGTCGCGATACGGCCAGATGGCACGGTAGTTGTCGATGTGGATGCCGTGGGTGTCGGCGTAGCGCGCGGCATCCAGCCAGTAGCGTGCCATTTGTTCCGAATGCGCCGGGGTTTCCAGCATGGCGTCGATGGCCCGCGCGTAGGCATCCGGGCGATCGTCGGCGAGGAATGCACGGACCGCTTCGGGGGTCGGCGGCAAGCCGGTGATGTCGAGGGTGACACGGCGGAACAAGCGTGCCGGATCTTCGGGCGGGTTCGGCGCGAGTCCCTGCCGCGTCATTTCCTGGTGGAGGAATGCATCGACGGGTGAATTACCCCACGGCCCCTCAACTGGTGGCGGCTCGGTGCGCTCGGGTTTGACCAGTGACCAGTGGGGTTCGTATTTCGCACCTTCATCGATCCACCGCTCGACAATCCCGATCTGCTCGGCGGTGAGGATGTGGTGCATCTCCGGCGGGGGCATCACGTCGAGCGGGTCTTTCGAACGCATGCGCTTGATCACCTCCGATCCAGCTCCATCCCCCGGAATGATCGCCTGCGGGCCACCATCGCGGACTGCGATTGCGAACTCCTCGATATCGAGACGTAGCGGGTTGTTTAATGGCTTGCGCGTGCCGGAATCCGGTCCGTGGCAGTGGTAACAATACTCGGCAAGAATCGGCTGGACGTCGCGATTGAACGAGAGCGTTTCACCCGCCGAAGCCATCGAAATGCCGCAGAGGATTGCGGCCCATGCCATGGAGGAATGTGGAGGAAAGTGCGTCACGTATTGGATCAATCTATGGTGAAAAATGAATCTTACGAAAGAATTACGCAGCAAATGAGTCTGTTATTACGAAGATTTAATCTACCAATTCCCATGAATTCCCCCTGAGATCAAGGATAAGGGACTTTGCCATTTCACTCGATGCCAAGCGTCAACTCGACCGCTTCGAGCGCTCAGGTTGAGATGCAACGGATTTTTGGACCAAATTTCTTAATTTTGGTTGATGAGATTGGCCTCAAATTGGGCTGGGGTTCGGTAGTCGAGGGTGGCCGGACCGGAGGGCGGGGAAATGGGGGTTGATGCCGATGCGAAACGCAAGCTTCGCATCGGCACCGCGAACCATCAGGCTTCGATGGAAGGGGAGAGAATCCGCGCCCTTCAGAGCAACCCTGGCTGGCGATTGGCGGTATTGCATGGATGAGGATCAATCCTGGATTTCGATGGCGATCAAGGTGTCGATGCCAGCGCCATCACCCACCTCATAGCCACCACCGAGAATGAGGACGTCGCCTCCATTTCTTACAAATCCGAAGACGACCGCCTCAACGCCATCGTCGTCGAATCCCATGCGGACCAAACCGTTGGAATCAATGGCGACATCAAGGGTGAATGTTTGTGGTGGATTGATCGCTTCACTGATTCCGCCACCTTGGAATGGGACGGAGTAGCCATTTGCCTTGTAGGTCAGGTCTGCTGTCAATCCGTCGGCGGAGAACACGAGCGTATTTGCATCATCGGGGTGGGTGACCAACTCGAATCTGCTGTTGGTCACCCAATTACCTATTCCCGTGACGCGGTAGCCGCGCCCAGCAAGCTGCGGGTTTGTCTCAAGCGGCACCGCGATGAGGAATTGCGACTTGACCTCCTCCACCGGTAATTCGATGGATTCGTTCGGATCGATCAGATTGAAGATGTCGGGGCCAACGCCGCTGGCTGCGATGAAGTCGCCGCTAGATGAGACAAATCCGTGAAGCTCGTCGGCGATGTTGATGCGTCCATCCGTTCGGATGTCGATTGGCAGGTTTATAATTTCCGACTCATCGGCAAATTGCAGGTCGATTTCGACAGGTGCTCCGTTCAGAAACTGCTCGATTTCCACCTCACGGACGTATTCCACATCGAGGGTGTTATTCTGGGCGTTCATGTCGCAAACGTAAGCACTCACGTTGTAGATCGACCCTTGTTCGTTTGCCTCCACCAGGTAGCGGATGAATCCCCATTCGCCCTCGAGGGCCTCGATCGACGCGTTGGTGCATTTTCTGCCGATGAATGCCAGCATGCCTTCCCGTCCGTCGGTGACGCCTTCTCCCTCGGTGATCGTGTATTCGCCAAGGCCGCTGCCGACGAGCGTGGTCAGATTGTCGTTGATCGAATGCAATGATAAACCGAGCGGCTGCTCGAAAGGACTCACATCGACAGCCGACAAACTCGCTAGCGATATCGGCCTGCCCTCACCGAGAGGATCATCAGCAGGGATTGGATTGATGGAGGTTAGGGAACCCAAAAAAGAGCCAAATTCTTCAAGATTGGTAAGGCTCGGGAGAGGGGCTCCCCCAAGTTGAAAAATGACTTGCCTTACGGCTGCCTCTTCCATGGCAGCCATGGACTGGTCACGCCCCAGTATAATCACTGCGGGTTCGTCCTCGAATAATTGCACAGCCAATGAAGTCGTGTATTCCCGATAGTTCCGCGGCAGCTCTACCGTGATTGGAATCTCACTCTCAAAATCATATCCAATCAAATAGGCATCGTCTACTCCGACATTATTGAATAGCACGAACGGCTGAACAGAATCAGTCACGACCCCCACCGCCACCGAATGTGTAAAGTCCGCTGATTTCGAATAATCCACAGAGTAGTCCTGATGATGACCTAAGTCTGCGTCCCAAACGTAGACACCATTAACAGCACCAGGAAAGGGTGGCCCGTCAAAGCCATGATCGCCCACAATGACGTCCAAAACGCCATCCCCATTCAAGTCAAATAACGCGATGTCACGGCCCATATCAACCAACGCAGGTGTATCTGGACCAAGAAAGCTTTGCGTCAAGTCTGCAAGCTGTAGAACGTCTTCGACTATATCGAACTCGAAAACCAGCAGCTCCGCGGGTTGGCCACCCATTGGCTCGGTGAACCGGGTAACCACGAGATTGAGATTTCCATTGCCATTGATATCACCCAGAGCAGACCCGTGCGGATAGACAACCCCTTGGGTCACCGGATTTAATCGGTAGTCATTGATGTCGCCGAAGCTACCTGCCAGCTCCAAACCTGTCGGAAACGCATCCAAGCCTGAAAGCCTGTATACATCGATCGAGGAGTTGAAAAGCACCACTACCTCAGGTAGGCCATCACCGTAAATATCCCCTATGACCACATCATGTTGAAACGAACCTGGCAAGGTTGCAAGGGTCTGGAACATTCCCTCATCGTCCTGAAGATAGACCCGGGTGGCATCCTGATACTCAACGGCCATCAGTTGCCTCGTTTCCAATCCTATGGTCACAGGAGCAAAGTGCATGAACTGCGCCCAGTCCTCACCGGGACGGTCAGCGTCGGGCGTAAAAACCTGTATGTCCCCCAGGAAGTCCGCCGTGAGATCCACAAAATCCCCCTGATCTGTCTGACGCAAGAACTGAAAGAAAGTGCCGGAGATGTCCATCCCGCCACCTCCCGTGTACATGATGGCCAGATCAAGAAGCCCGTCGTTATCGAAATCGACAGCTTTGATATCGTAAGCAGAGAAAACGCCGGGATAAGTTGGTAGGGGGAGTGCCGTTTCAACAAAGGATTCTTCAACGCTATCCCAACGGAGCATGAGGTTTCCACCGGGAGGCGCTGGATCGCCCGACCGAACCTCAAGAAGCAGTACATCGCTGAATTGATCTTCATATGAGAAGCGTGTGATTTCAGTAGAGAGAATATCGGTCTGGGGATCAATGATTACCCCGTCGATCAGGATGCCGATCGGAGGCACATCAAATTCAATATCAACAACTGCAAAACCTTCACCCTCGAAATCATCATCCTGGATCAATTCAAGGATTCGATACAAAAATGACGCATCATCACTGGGCATCAAGAAGGATAGGGTAGAAGGCCGGAGATCGTATCCTGCGTCATCATCACTGATCGGGTTTGGATTAAAACTCACCCCAGAGAGTTCAAATGCCGTAGGCTTGCCCCGAATCCACGGAGAGCCAACAGTTGAGAGAAAAATATCCGAATCAGGCGCAAAGGTTGCTCCGGGCGGGGGGAGATCAATGGACTGCTGCAAAACAGCAGAGAAAAAACTGTTGAGCTGCTCGGGCGTGTCAAAGGGCGGCAGTGGTTCACCGTCGACTGCAAATAGATATTGCTCATCATCAGAAATAAAAACACTCAAAACATCCGTGGTCTTATCCTCTCCCCAGAACAGCCGGCCAATGGAATAAACAACTTCCTCGCCGATCTGCATGCCATTAATGGATACAGCGACAGGCTGCCCACCGGAAAATACGATATCAGGTAAGGGACCAGGTTCATGATCCGTGTCTTCTGAATAACGAAGGACGGGAACCAATTGATCAAAACTGAAGGTCAGTTTCGAATTTCCATTAAGATTCGATACACCGGTGTCATCAGTGCTGAAGCCAATCCCATTAACCGAATAAGTTGTAAATGAGAAATCGAGCGCCTGGCGGTTCTCGATGCGGAAGAATGGATTTTCCTCGGTGGAGCCGAGAATGGACACATCGATGCGGTCCTGTTCCGTCTGCAAGATCAGTTCGCCGAGATGGTTGCCGGATTCGGACTCGATGTAGCCATTGACCCGGTGGTTGCCGTCGCCGGATATCGTGATATACGAAGCCCATTCATCGAAGAAGCGCGCTCTCGCGGAGGTTGTGTTGTTGGAGGAAATGCGGAGGGTTTCCCGATCGCGGTAGCCGACATGCATGCGCGAGCCGATATCGGATTCCACATCAATAAAGAAATTGAGGAGATGATAATCGGATGATTCGAAGTCGCCGACGACGCTGTAGAACCGGCTGCCAAGGCCGGTGCTTGCGGGATCGTTGAATTGCACACTGAACTCCCCGATCGCGATGTCGTCGAGGGGGGTCCAGGAGGAGAGATCGCCGGAAGCTTGGATGCCATAGGTTCCCGGTGGCGCATGCACCGTCATGGAAAATCCCTCCGTGGAGGAAAACGCGGGTTCTGTAACGACAGGTTGCTCGCGGATGACAACGGGTTCGAATCCATCCGCATGGGCCTTGACCGGGATCATCAAAAGAATGGCGGGTAAGGTCATTGGAAGATGGCGTTTTTTGAATGCGAGGTGGTTGCTCATGAGTGTGTGTGTGCAAATAGGAAATTCTTTTGAATAATAGTAAGTAAAAGATGTTAGACGAGCTGAATCAAGCCTAAATGTCGGGGCCGTGAGGGCCATGAGTTGAGGCGATCCTCGCACAGATGCTGTGGCTCAAGGTGGAGCCATCAATGCTTCTTGGAACCGCTCGTCGATTGCCGCGCACCAATCACGATCCGCAACATCGGGCTCGGCACTCCTCCAGGATTTCATGCATCTTACGAACCAATTGCTGCTAGAAATTTGCTTTTCGCGTGAAGGCCGTTGAGAGAGCCATTGAGTCTGACCGGAGGACGGGAAATAGAGGGGCCGGGAGAGGTGTTTCGGTGGGCGGTGTTTCGGCACGAAAAATCCCTGGTTCGCGCCGGAATGTGGCGTGGTTGGGAGACATCGCGGCTCTAGCCATGCTTTGCGAGGTAGTCTATAATTATCAACAGGAAATCTATTCCCGAACCCGCGCAAGTCCAAGGCTCCCCCGACCCTCATTCAAATCCTGAGCAAAAAACTTTTCTCGCTTTACACTCTTTCGCCTCGTCGGGGTGCCGATTGGAGAAGCGGATCCGGGGTGCCCAGCCGAGTGCTTTCCTCTCAGCCAGAAGGCTGATGCACGGGTTTCCGGGATGTCCGCTAGATGGGCCGGTTGGTGCTCGATCTGGGGTGTGAAGTCTGTAAAGACGGACGTGAATTTCTATAAAGCAGCGGCTTCTTGGCGGCCATCGTCCGACGGTATGAGAACAGCCTAGCGAACCGATATCGATGCTGCCTGCCGAACATTTGCACTTTTCCTATTTCGATTGCTCGAGCATGCGCAGCAAGGGGAGTTCCGCACGAGCGCGGAGTTCTTCCGGCATTTGGACCTGGGGCGTGAGGTGCTCCAGACAATCGCGGAGTTTTTCCAACGTGTTCATTTTCATGTAGCGGCAATCCGCACAGGCGCAGCGGTCGGTCGGGCCGGGAATGAGATTCTTGTCCGGGCACTCGCGGCGCAACCGGTGGAGCATGCCGCTTTCGGTCACCACAATGATGTCGTTGACCGGTGCGTTGCGGCAGTAATCGACCATTTTCTCGGTCGAGCAAACTTCGTCGGCCAACAAGCGGACGGCCTGGGTGCATTCCGGGTGGGCGACGACGAGTGCGTTGGGGTATTCCGCCTTGATGCGGTTGATCGAATCACGGGTGAACTCGACGTGGACGTAGCAATTGCCCTTCCAGAGGTCCATTTTCCGCCCCGTCTGCTCGATCACCCATGCTCCGAGGTTTTCATCCGGCACGAAAAGGATCGGGCGATCGGCGGGCGCTTGCTCGACGATTTTCACGGCATTGCCCGACGTGCAGATCACGTCGCACAGCGCTTTCACCCCGCCGGAGCAGTTGATGTATGCGATGACGTAATAATTGCGGTCGGCGTGTTCGCGGAGAAATGCTTCGAGTTGAGGGGCCGGGCAGGATTGCTCGAGCGAACATCCGGCGTCGGCATCCGGCAGCACCACGGTTTTCGACGGATTGACGATTTTCGCCGTCTCCGCCATGAAGTGGACGCCGCAGAACGCGATCACATCGGCATCGGCATCGGTGGCCTTGGCATGGTAGGCGAGGCCGAGTGAGTCGCCTACGTAATCCGCGACTTCCTGGATGTCGGCCGTTTGGTAGTTGTGCGCGAGAATGACGGCATTGCGGCGCTTTTTCAGTTCGAGGATTTGCGCCTTGAGGTCGAGATCGAGGGCGATGGCCATGGGATGTGGGTGCTGAATGAAATGGGGTTTCTTTTGCGATATGCGCGCTAGCCTCGCTCCGCAAGAGAGGAATGAGGGGATTCTGCCGGCTCGATGATTTCCACCTTGCCGACGTGGCTTGCGCCGGGACGGACGTTGAGAATGGCAGTGCGGACCAGGCCTTGAAGCAAAGCGCGGCGCGCCAGAGTGACGGTGCCGGTGCAGTCGAACACCCCGCGCACCTCGCCCTCGATGAGAATCTCATCCGCGCGCACGGTGTCGTGAAACTCCACTCTCGCCTTGCGGACGATGTGTAGGCGGCGGCAGCGAATGGGGCCGGAAATCCTGCTCCCTGCATGGATCACCAGGTCCCCCGTGCAATCGACCTGGGCGGCGATCTTCCCGAAGACGGTGAGGTTGCGGCACTGGATGCGTGACTGGCGGATGGTGCCCTCCTTGTGGAGAACGACGTCGCCGCATGTCCGTAACTCCCGCGTCCATGCCTCGCGGATCTCGTGATTGCGCAACGAAACGTATGCACCACAGTCCGGGCATTGGGTGGATTCCGCTTCGGCACCCGCGGTGAACCCGCGCGCGCAATCAAAACACCGCACCGCACGCGGCGGCTCGGGCCGGAGCAGCATGTGTTTCCACCAACTCATCGGCGGCGGCACCGGTTTGCGTGGCGGCGTTGGCGGAGCATACGGTTTTGCTTCGGCAGGCGGATCATCCGCATGCGCACCCGGCTTTGCCAGGCGGGCGGTGGAAAACACCCGGGCAACGACTTCCCCATCCCTCACTTGGTAATGCTTGAGACATGCCCGGCATTGTGTCGATACGACGCGCAGCGGCTCGCTCTGCACGTGCCCGCATTCCGGACAGGTCAGGTCGATGCGCGGAATCACCTTCCCCGTCGCGAGTTCCTCATTCGGAATGGATCCGTCGCCATCCTTCGCGGATGCGAGAGGCATTTTCCAGGGTGGCGTCGTCGTAGACATTCGGGTGATCATTCGCAAGCGGGATACGGGAATTCAAAAATCCACCGCAAACGGAATGCTCAGTCAAAGCTCGTGGTAGGGATGCGCGAATCAAACGCCTTGGCGGGCAGCCTGCGGCTTCGAGGCCGCCGGGTCGTCAAGAAGGCTCGCTTGCTTGACGGCAACCGGTGCAGGCGCGGGGGCGGGTGCAGGCGCGGGGGCGGGTGCAGGCGCGGGGGCGGGTGCCGGAGCGGCGGCTTGGGCAGGCGCACCAACGGTCGATTTGCCGACGAAGATGGCACCTGCTTCAATCGAGAGCGTGGCAGCCTTGATGTCGCCAATCACTTCAGCGCTGGCCTTCAACTCGATATGGCTGGCGGCCGTGATGTTGCCGTGCACCTTGCCATAAACGACGACGGTTCCCGTGCGAATCTCGGCTTTCAGGCGGGCGTTCTCACCAACGGTGAGGTTCCCGGTCGAGGTGATCTCACCCTCGATTTTTCCATCAACCACCAGATCGTTGGCGAATTTGACGGTGCCTTTGATTTCGACATCCGAAGAAAGGATATTGCGCGTCGCGCTGGCTGCCCCGGAGGCATGGGGTACTGCAGCGGACGAGGCGTAGGATGGCGATTGCACGGGAGCGGGCGCCGAGCGCACCGCTTGTTCTCCGTGGGAGTGCGAAACCGGGCTCTCATCGTCGCCCACATCTTGACCAATGACTTTTTTAAACACGCCCCAGACAACGAACCCGTTGCCCGCATGTCAAACCATTTGTCTCAAGAATGCGCTTATTAATCCGGCAATAAAATACTAGCGTATATAGGGGACTATGTTACAAATCGGCATGGCAACGCGTGATGTTCG
>JBLRWN010000062.1:0-18704 GCA_047921195.1 Luteolibacter sp.
GCTTGGCGACAAGCAGGGCGCGCAGGCAGCCAATGAGCTCGCCCAGAAGCTGCGAGAGTTCGCGGCCGGTCTCGGCTTCCTTCTGGATCAATGCGAGCGCCCCGGGTGTCTCACGGGCGAGCAGGGCGGACGTGAGCGCGGCGACTTTTTCCCGCGAGGTGAATCCGAAGACATCCAACACATGCGCCTCGGTGATGTGTTCACCACAGAACGCAACGAGCTGGTCGAGCATCGACTGCGCGTCGCGCATGCCTCCATCGGCGCCTTTTGCAATCGCCCATGCGGCCGTGTCGTCGAGCTGGATGCCTTCGTTTTTCGCGATGTGAAGAAGGTGGTCAGCGATCTGGCGCGTCGGAATCGGCCGCAGGTCGAAACGCTGGCAGCGCGAAATGATCGTCGGCAGGATCTTGTTCGCCTCGGTGGTGGCGAAGATGAATTTCACGTGCGGCGGCGGCTCTTCGAGCGTCTTGAGCAGCGCGTTGAACGCGGCATTCGAAAGCATGTGGACCTCGTCGATGTAATAGATTTTGAACTGCCCGCGTGCCGGGGCGAAGCGGACGGATTCGCGGAGGTCGCGGACTTGCTCGACCCCGTTGTTCGAGGCACCGTCGATTTCGAGCACGTCGAGCGATCGCCCTTCGGCGATTTCCTGGCAAATGTCCTCGTCCGGATCGAAATCCGCGTTCGGACCGCCGGTGCAGTTGAGCGCCTTGGCGAGAATCCGCGCGGTGGACGTCTTGCCGGTACCGCGCGGACCGACGAACAAGTAGGCATGGGCGAGGCGCTTTTGCTCAATGGCATTGCGCAGCGTGCGCACGACGTGATCCTGCCCCAACACATCATTGAACGTGCGGGGCCGGTATTTGCGGGCGAAGACCTGGTAGCTCACGCCGCGACTCTACGGGCACCCCCGCGCTTTGTCATGGCTTTTGCGGCATTTTGCGGGCTTTCACCCAGTCGAAGCCTCATCCCTCCCAACATGACCGATGCTCTCGGCCATGCTCCCCTCCGGTTTCAATATTTTTCCAGGAAAATAATTATTGCGGGATGATCCGTATGGTTGGTTCGACTTCCGTTGCCAGCTTTACGCGGTCTGGCATCGCCGATGGCAAACGGGCAGAATGTGGCGGATCACCGTCACTTTCCTCACCTTCGGCGCTCCTGCAGCAAAATCAGCCAATTCATCATCGTGATTGGCGGCATTTCGGCTGGATGGCGGATCGGACGGAGGTTGACCTGCACACGATCGCCACCGAGCACTTCGCCGGATGCCGTCACCGCGTCGAGCAGGCGCACAGGCGCAGCCGCATCCTGGCCCGCCAGCGAGCCGAGCGAGCCGCCGATTTTTACCACCGTCGGGTCGTGCGTGAGGCCGTAGCGCTGCTCAGGGGTGAAGATGGACACCGGCGGAAAATACAAGCCCTCCGGTTCGTAACCGGGAGGTGGTGTGGTGGGCGTGATGTTGAAATCATCGGCAAAATACACACGCAGGTTTGTGACGAGCGAGAACCCCCGCTCAAACGCTGACAGGTCCTTTGATTCCTCAAGGATGACCGCATAGTCCATTTCCGTCGCCGGGATCATCGGCTTGACGAGATTGGAGCTGCCCGGGTAGTCCACGTTGACCACCAACGAGTGGTTTACCGCGGTGTTGTCCGCCCCAATCGCGCGCAGGAATGCCGGGAAGCGCTCGGGGTAGACGGCGACGCACATTTTCCCAGTGGGATGCTGCACGACCTCGAAAGGGTAGGCCGGGCGATAATATCCCGCCTTGAATGTGCCAACGAATGGATCGCCGAAGCGCGCGTTGTTGAACGTCACCAATCCGGTGCCTGCGGTTTGGAAGGCGAAAGACCCGTTCGCGCCGTATGCCAGATCGACCACTGCGTCTCCAAAATCGTAGCTTTGATTTTCATTTGCCGCGAAAATGTAGCCTGGTGGCAAACCGGTGACGGGGCCGTAGGCTAGCGGGATATTCATGTTTTCACGCACGCCGTTGCGCATGAAGCTGAAGCGGAACGACGTCGGCGTCGGGTTGTCGGGGCTCACCGCATCGGTGATGTCGAGCCGCATCGCGCATTGCATCGCGCCGATGGAATACTGGTTCCATGTGGTGCTCGAAAGCGTGTTGGATTCGCTGGTATGGCTGAAGCGGTCGAAAAATGCCACGCCGCGGTTGATCGGAACGAATGCCACGCGCCCGCCCTCGGATGGCAGGGATACCGGGAAAAACTCGCCTTCGGTCGCAAAGAAAATCTCCCGCGTGCCTGCGGCAAACGGATCCTCGTCAAACGTTTTGCCTCCAATCACGCTGCGGTCGCCAAGCTGGATCTCGCTGCGGCTCGCGAGGCCGGCCAGCGTCATCTCGTCGGCGACTTGGGCGCGGCCGGCGAAGACATTGCCTTCGATGTTGACGTTCTTCCAGCGCTCCCCCGAGGCATGTTCTCCGAAATTGACGAATGCGGAGGTGGAAATCGCGAGTTGGGAGGGGATTTCATAAATCGAGAGAATCATTTCGCGGCGGTTCCTCGCGACTCCGGTGGCGCTTTGATCGTGCCCGGCAAGATCGATGGTGAAGGCCCACCAATTGTGCTTTGCCACGAACGGCTCGCCTGGGCGGGCGTATCCGAAATTGATCTCGGGGTACTGAAGCAGGTTGAATTGCGGGTAATCTTGCACTGCCGCGCCGACGCGGTCTGCAGCCAGATTGCCGTAATGTTTCGACTGGCTGATGATTGGATAGACCGCATCGCGGTCGCGGTCGGTGAAGTTATCCACATTGAGTGAGACCGGATAGCCCGTGCCGAAATCCGTGGCGGTGCCGGGCGTAACCCACCCGGTGCCCTGGATCGCTCTGAAGATCCGGGAGGTATCCGTCAGCTGGGAATCCCCGACGTTTGCCAGCACGCGGTGGCCTTCGCCTTGGATCGCCTGGAGCAAGTCGCCACTCACCGAGCTGTGCGCATTGGCCATTACCACGGATTCCTGGAAAATGTTCTGCCAGCGCAGGGGATCGCGTTTCGAGGAATTTTCATTGGCGCCGCGTTGCATCGCACGGATCGCGCGGTTGGGGGTGAGGGCGACGATGGATCTCAGGATCGTCTCCTCCTTTTCGCTGTAGTCGATGTAGAGTTGCACCTCGCCCTGCACCGCCTGAGCGTCAATCGATGCGCGATACGCGTAAAGCATCAGCAACGTCATCACCACGCTGGTTGTTACCACGAGGACGTAGGAGATGTATCCACGCGGGTGGCGGAAATTGTGGGGTTGGGTTTTCATTGCTGCATGGTTCCCGAATAGGTGATTTGCTCGCCGCTCTGGCCGGTGAGGCGCATTCTCAGGATGCCTGCCTCGATGGAAAACAGGACATCGGCGACGCGGTCGGTGACGAACCATTCCGGCTCGGGAAGCGCACCGGACTCCGGCACCAGGTGGTAATAGAGCGCTTGTCGCTCGTTGCGCGTCTCGAATGCGAGAATGCTGGCGCGGACGCTGCCGTCTGGCTGGCGGAAATTCATCAGCAGAACGGGCGCGTTTTCCAACCGCGGGTTGCGGTTAGCAAGGGCGTCGTCCAGGTTGTCGTGGAGGCGGTAGCGGTCGGATTTGCCGATCAACCGGGTAACGTGCATGCTCACCAGCGGGGCTTCTTCGTTGAGGAAGTTCTGGATCCCGAAAACCCGCAGGAACGCCATCTGCTGGTTGAACAACGCCATCAACATCGCCGCAATCATCATGCCCATGCCCATGGCGAGGGTGAGTTCCACAAGCGTCAGTCCCCGGCGCTTGATTCGTCTGGCGGTTGATTGGAGCGTCATTGGCTGCGGATCACGGTTCGGGATTTCAGGTAGCGGCGCCCGCCGATTTCATAGGCAACGATGCTTTGAAGGCGCCAGACTTTCATGTTTGCGGGATTGGTCGTGATCGTCCCGTCGCCTCCATCGATCGGAAAATTGTTGGGATCCGGGATGCGGGTGCGGGTGATGCTGCCCATGATCGGGCGCCCCCCCGGCAAACGTCCCATCTCCACCTCGGTGGTAGCCACTTCGGGAAACAACGGCCATGGCGAGCCATCGACAACCGCGTCGTTGTACGGTGCCCGCTCCGCGTATGCGCGTTCATATGTCATGTACGCGTCGCTGACGACCTGTTGCATGGTCCATTGGCGCGGATAGAGGATGTTGAGGGAAAGCTTGAGCAACACGAGCCCGATGACGACCAGGATCGACATCGAAATGGTGGTCTCCACGAGCAGGAAACCGCGGCGGCCAGCGGATCGCGGCTTGCGGAGCCCGGACGTGGTGTTCACGCTGGTGCCATGGTCCACGCCCGTCGCCGCCTGCTCATGATTCTGGCTGCCACCCTTTTTGGGGTGCCCTGCGATGGCGCGCGGGCGCAGGCACCGGTGCAACCGCCCTACAACATGCGCTGGGGCGATTCGCCGGAGAAAATGATCCAGTGGGCGGCAAGGCATACCATGGACGTTCACATCACCATGCCCGGAGATCAACCGGATTTGCGCATCATCCGGATCAGCCCTGCGAATGGGTTCATCCCGGAGACCGACGTTCGCGCCGTCGAGGGCCGTTTCCTCCACGGCCGGATGTTCGAGCTTGCCGCGCATTACGACGACCCCGAGGCGCCCTTCGAGGTATTGATGACGCGGTTTGAGGATCTGCGGCGCAAGCTTGCCGCGGAGCATGGCGCGATGCTCGCGAACCGCGTGTTGCGCGAAGTCGATGAAGGCTTCGTGATCCGGACGAGGTCGTTTCATCGTGAACCGGTCAAGGGGTTGTTCCTGCTGCTTACACTCACCACCATCGAGGATCCCGCTCGTGCCAGCAGGGCGAGGTTTTCGCTGGTGTATCGCAACGAAAACCTCAAGGCCGAATTGCAAGAGCGATGAGTGGGCGGCGCATCACTCACTGGTCGTCACCGAACCCTGGACTTCAATCGAGCGGTTGATGTTGAAGGTGACGTATGCGAGGCGGTCGATGCCGAAGGGCGTTGCGGTGAGCAGCTCAAGCGTCCACTGGCCGTCCTGATCGATCATGGTGTCCCACCTGTCGAGCACCAGCGTGCGGTCGTGGGGGACGGAATCGTAGATCACGATGGCGGAGCCGGGAATCACTTTGCCTTCAGTGCCAAGTGCCGGCGCGCCTGGATAGAGCTGGGCATATGTGCGCGAATCGGGATAGAGGTCCTCGTAGGTGAAGGTAAGCTGTGGGGTGCTGAAGCGGAGCGATTCCCCATCCGACATGCCGCTGATCGAGGCATTCGCCACCGGCCAGACCTGCACGAACATCGAAGCGATTTGGGAGGAGGGGGCTTGGTAGTCCGCAATGGTGAAAACCGAGAATCGCTCCTCGCCCCGCACCTTGGTGCGATCTTCGCCGGGCACGGCCGTTACCGGAAAGCTGAAATGGTGGATCTGGTTGTCGGTGAGGAAGACCTCCTGGAGCAAGCTGGCTTGGCCGGTTTCCGGGCTACGGTCGATGCCTTCACCGGTGCCGTCGATGCCGTAGGATTGGACGTGCCTGCGCAAGCGAACGGATTTGGATGCCTCGGGCGCGTCCGCCTCACTGCGCAAGCCGTTGGTTTCGATCAATACGTCAAATGGGCGATCCGCCCGGGTACGCGGGATCACCTTATAAGGATCTTCGGAGACGATGACCACCTCGGCCACCGGGGTGTAGGTGCTCACATACTTGGAATCGAGCAGGAATTCGGTGAACGGGTTGTTGAGAATGGTCCACAGCTCGAACCGGGCACCGCCGGGGTCGATGGCGAGCTGGGAAAGTTGTTCGCCTTCTTCGGGAACGGGCACATCCCAGACGACATACTCCGGGCGTTCTTCGTTGGGCAGTTGGACCTGCCGGAGAATGTTGGTGAATGTCTCTCCAAATGCGGTGGTAGCACCGAGCGAGAGGCCAACAAGGGTGAAAAGTAGGGATTTCATGGTTTTTGGATGGTTTGGAATATTCGGAAGCCGATCAGTTTGAGTTCGCGCCTTCGGGTGCGGATTCCTCGTCATTTTTTGGCGGCAGCGGTGGAAGCACGGAGATCGGTCCGCCGCTGTAAGTCGCAACGATCAGGTTGGTGGCTTTTGCGAAACGTTCGGTGGTGGCCTCGGAGAGCGCCTCACGGCCTTCGGCTTGGGCGCGTGTGACCTCGACGGTGGTGATCCACCCACGGTTCGCGAAAAGGAATTCCTTCCAGGTGACCACCTTGTGGCCATCGACGTGTTTGCCGATGCGGTTTTTATGGGCATCCGGAACTGCAAGAATGGCGCGCTTAGGAACCAGAGTGGTGAGGCCGTTGAAGCTGAGGATATCGGAATTCGCAATGATGCTTTCCGGTTGGTGCACTTTGGTGGCGGCCTCCCCCTCCACAGCCTTGAAGTTGGAAAGCGGGTTCATCGCCTGAGCCTGCCGAAGTGTGTTCGACAGGACATCATGGGTGGCGACGTCCCGCATTTCCATTTTCTGCCCGCCCGCCGGTGGCTGGGCCGCCGCCGTAGCGACGGCCAGCCCCGCGAGAAGCGTGGTGTAAAGGACGTTTGGAGTATTCATATGAGCGGGCTTATGGAGCTAGGGATGCGCCGTGATGGATGATCAATTCGAGCCGCCGGAATGCGGAGCCTGATTCGGGTTGTCCGTGCCGTCGTTGTTGCCCATTTGATTTCCTTGGCCGGGGTTGGTGCCGTCGCCGAGGCCGGAACGGTTGTTGTTCTTCGGCTTAGGCTTGACCGTCACCAGCATGACGAGATCCTGAAGGTCGTATCCTTCGTGTTGCTGCTGGGCATCAGTGTGGGTGAGCTCCATCAGCACGATCATGTCGAGCGGACCGATATTAATGCGGCCATCACTGCCAACGTAGGGTTTGATGAAATCCTCGACGCTCGGAACTCCGGGGTGGATTCCGGCGTAGGATGGCGGCAATTGGCCATCGGTAAACACGCGCACGTTCTGGGTGCCGTTGTCCGAACTGTAAAGCGGGCCGGTGGTGTTACCCCACTTGTAGCGGCCGCCGAATTTCACCGTATCATTGGGCTGGATTTCGGTGCGCTGCCAAACGATTTCGTTCGGGTTGACAGAGGCGTTGGTGCCGTCGAAAACCTTTTCAAACGCCGAGCCATTGAAGCTGACGAATCCTTCGGCCGGAACAAACTCCCATCGACCGTCGGGCCAGTGGGCGGTCACGCCGTTGCCAAGAACGCGGCATTCGATGGATACCTCATCCACGGCAACAACCGTCGCATTGCCGTTGAGTTTGGCGACATCCGCAACCTGTGACGGGTAATTGATGCCCCATGTCAGGGTCGGGTGTGTGCCGGTTTGCACGATAGTCGGATAAGCATCGATCCATCCTGCGGGAATCACGGGCAGTTTTTTGATCTGCCCGGGAGCAGTTTCGGTCCCGGATTGGCCAAGGGCCACGGGAGTGATCAGCGCCACAATGGCACCGAGAGTTGCCGCAAGGGCGGGGGTGGTTTTTGTTTTCATGGTTTTTCGTAGGGAGTGGTTAGGGTTCTTTATATCGGGTGTGTTGTTTCAGCGTGAAGGCAGGGCGGGCTGATCCGCCCATTGGGTCCATGGGCCATGGGGTACTTCGTGGTCTTCCACGAAGCGCCATTCGACGCGCGCGTTGCCGCGCATGCCGAGGAAGTCGCGCACCGACGGGCTCACATCGATGCCGGCGTTTTTATTGCGATTGGCGCGGGGGTTTTCATTTCCAAAGACGTATTGCCAGTGGTCGACCTCGAAGGGGCCAACGTCCTCCCACTGGGCGTAGCACACGCGGCCTTCGTGGTGGATGGCGACCCAGCGGCCCTTGCAGACCGAGATTCCGTCGCCTTGATAGCGCTCCCAGAACCAGGGGATCACTTCGGATGCCTCGGGTTTGTGGGCTCCGCCTTTGGCCACATCATTGTATGGCAGGGCGATGTAGAAAGGGTTGAGCATGGGGGTGAAGCCGGCGGGCAGGAGCCCGTCGCGCTGCTCGGGATGATCGTATCCGCCGAAGTTGGCCTCCCAATTCATGTCCCACGCACTCATGTGATTAGGCGTGGGGTTGTTTTCCGTGGGTTGTTCACCAACCCAGAAAACCGTTGCGATCACATTGCGCTTCCAGGCATGGCGGCTCTGGAAGGCGGAGTTGGGGCGCTCTGCGACGATCCGCGCCGCAGGAGCAACACCGAACGGATCACTCAATGTCACGATGTTCGTGCGGCGCTCGTCGAGAAACGATTCGTGCGCCACCGCAAGCCTCTCCGCAAGCACCGCACCGTGCCCCATCGCCAACGCGAAAAGCGTGGTGGTTGCAGCGGTGATGCCATGGGAAATCTTCATAACGCAATCGCGTAGGGTAGGGTTTAATCCGTTATTCATTACTCTATATCTATCCGGCTTTGGTGACACAAGAAGAAAGATCGAAGTTTTTAAAAAATAATTCGCCACCATTTTCAGGAGGGCGGCGATATCGGGGATTGTTCCGGGACCCTGTTGATTTTACCCTGACCATTCATGGCGAGCCTTTCACTGACATTTCTGGGCACCGGCACCTCGGTCGGAGTTCCGGTGATTGGTTGTGCGTGCCCGGTGTGCTGTTCGACGGATCCACGAAACCGCCGCACGCGATCCTCGGTGGTGGTGCGAGATGGGGATGCGGCACTGCTCGTCGATACCGGGCCGGACTTGCGCGAGCAGGCACTCCGCGAAAACCTCACCCGCATCGACGCGGTGCTTTATACACACGCCCACCTCGATCACGTCGTTGGCTTCGATGAGCTGCGGGCTTTTTGTTGGCGGCGGCCCGAAGGCCTGCCGCTCCACGCCACGCCGAATTGCATGGCCACGCTGCGGGCGATGTTCGGTTGGGCGTTTGAGGCGGCGAATGCGAAAAACGGCGGATACGTGAGGCCCGCGCCCTCGTTGATCGACGGGCCGATCTCCTTCGGCGGGTTGCGCGTGACCCCCCTCCCGGTCGAACACGCGGCCATCGAGACGATCGGGTTCCTATTTGAAGATGGCAGCGCCCGGCTCGCCTACCTGCCCGATGTAAAGCGGGTGCCGGCGACCACGCTGGAAATGCTGCGCGGTGTGGATGCACTGATTGTCGATGCGCTGCGCGAACACGAACACCCGACGCATTTCACCACCCGCGAGGCGGTCGATTTCGCTCGGGTTTCCGGTGCGAAACGCACATGGCTCACTCATTTGGGCCACGAAAACGATCATGCGGCGCTCGAAGCGGCCCTGCCCGATGGTATCGGCGTGGCTTACGACGGGCTGACCATCCAAGTGGTTCGCGGTTGACCTCGACCGCCGCGATTTCCTACCAACAGCCTTCCCATCCGCCATGCGCACCGATGCCCTGAAAAAATACCGCCCGTTCCCGCCCGTCGATCTGCCCGACCGGCAGTGGCCGGGCCGCGTGCTCGATGCGGCGCCGGAATGGTGCTCGGTGGACCTGCGCGATGGCAACCAAGCACTACCCCAGCCCATGTCCGTCGAGGAAAAGATGGAGTTCTTCGACGTGCTGGTGGGCGCAGGCTTCAAACAAATCGAAGTGGGCTTCCCATCGGCCGCGGATACCGAATTCCAATTCCTCCGCCGCCTCATCGACGAAGGGCGCATCCCTGATGACGTGACAATCCAGGTGCTGGTGCAGACCCGCGACCATCTGATCCGCCGCACCTTCGAGGCGATCGCCGGGGCGCGCCGGGCGATCGTCCACATCTACAACTCCACCTCGCCACTGCAACGCCGCGTGACATTCTCCGACGCCTCGCGTGAATCGATCCGCGACATCGCCGTCGAGGGTGCACGGCTGGTTAGAGAACTGGTGCCCACCGTGCCGCAGACCGAGGTGATCCTCCAATACTCCCCCGAGTCGTTCTCCGATACCGAACTCGATTTCGCACTCGAATGTTGCCACGCGGTGATGGAGGTGTGGCAGCCGACGCCGGAGAAAAAAATCATCCTCAACCTGCCCGCCACCGTCGAATGGGCGACACCGAACATCCATGCCGACCAGATCGAGTGGATGTGCCAGAATCTGAAAAACCGCGAGTCTGCCATCATCTCGTTGCACACCCACAACGACCGCGGCACCGGGGTGGCCGCCACCGAGCTCGGCCTGCTGGCAGGGGCCGATCGCGTCGAGGGCACGCTTTTCGGCAATGGCGAGCGCACCGGCAACCTCGACATCGTCACCGTCGCCCTCAACCTGAACAGCCACGGCATCGCCACCGGGCTGGATTTTTCCGACCTGCCGACGCTGCGCGCCACTTACGAGCGCGTGACCCGCATGATCGTGCCCGAGCGGCATCCATATGCCGGCGAGCTGGTGTTCACCGCGTTCTCCGGTTCGCACCAGGATGCCATCAAAAAAGGCCTCGACCGCCGCGAACGCGAGATCAAGGACACACCGGGCCTGCCGTGGGGCGTCCCTTACCTCACCATCGACCCGCAGGACATCGGCCGCTCCTATGAGGCGATCATCCGCATCAACTCGCAATCCGGCAAAGGCGGCGTCGCCTACATTCTCGACCGCGAACACGGCCTCGACCTGCCAAAAACGATGCACCCGGCCGTCGGCAAGCGGATCTACGACCTGGCCGACCAATTCGGCCGCGAACTGACGGCCGACGAGATCCGCGACACGTTCTATCAGGAATTCGTCAACACCGCCGCGCCGCTCGACCTCGTCGAATACGAACTGATCCACCACACCGAGCACCGCGGCGAAGTGCGCTGCACCGCAGTAATCCGGATCGACAGTGCCGAACACTCGATCGAAGGCGTCGGCAACGGCCCGATCAACGCATTTGTCCATGCCATGGAGAGCATCGGACTCAAGGACTTCAAGGTCACCGATTACCGGTCGCACGCGGTGCGCGGGGGCTCCGACGCCAACGCAGCCGCATACGTCCAGGTCCAGCGCGAGGGCGACGGGAAAATGCTGTGGGGCGCGGGCGTCGATCCGTCGATCGAAATGGCCGGCCTCAAGGCACTCGTCACCGCATGGAATCTTCTCCGCTCGGCGTGACCGCCTCCGGCTCCGCGTGGATCTCCCGCAAGCTTTGGAACATCGCGTCGCGCGATGCGTCGTCGATGCTGCGGTTCGACATGCGGCCGAACGAGCGCCCCAAGGCGCCGATGTAGCCACAGGACGTGAGGACCATGGAAAGGGTGACGAGCGTGATGGCGGGAATGAGGATTTTCTTCGCGGTCATGGCGGAACATCTGCCGGTGACAACCGTACCGTCAAGCGGGATCGGCATGGCGGATTATGCCTCGGGAGCGGCTTCGGGCGCAGCGACGAGCTTGAGCTCGATGACGACTTCATCGCGAATCAGGTCGTCAGCGCGGCCGGCGTAGACCACACCCCAGTCCTTGCGGTTGATGTCGAATTTCGCGTGGATCGAAACGGTCTCACCATCGACGCTGGCAGTCGCCGGGAACGTGAGATTGCGGGTGTTGCCAATCAGCGTGAAGTTGCCCGAAACGCTGTATTTGCCTTCCTCGCCAGCCGCCTCAAGACCGGTGAGCGTGAAGGTGGCGGTGGGGTGCTTCTCCACATCGAAGAAATCCTCGTTCTTCAGGTGGCTGGTCAGGTTCTCGTTGTCGGACCACACCGAATTCATGTCGATGACGACCTGATGGCCGCTGCCGACGAGTTGGCCGTCGGCCACGGTGAATGAACCGGTGAACGTCTTGAATCCGCCATCGTGTCTGCCGGTCACCTTCGAACCGATGAACTGGATTTCGGATTCGGGGAGCAGGGTGTAGGTGATCGCATCTTCGACCACCGCGGCATCGCTTTCGGCGACTTCCACGGCATCGGTGACGAGGGCGCTTTCGGTTTCATCCGCGGGATTGCCGCAGGATGCGAACAACAGCGGAACGGGGAGCAGGGCGAGGAGGTGTTTTGCTTTCATGTCAATGGGGTGTTTGTATTTGGTTTCTGGATGTTCTGGAGAGGGTTCAGCCGAGGTCGAAGAGCAGCGCTTCAAACCCGTCGGCGGATGTCGTGATTTCAAGTTCGGCGGGGTGCTCGATGGCCATGGCGTCGCCGGACCGCAAATCGGCCCCTTCGATGCTCGCGCCGCCGCGGATCACGTGCAGCCACATCCCACGCCCACCCTCCAGCGTGTGCCGCACGACTTCCTGTTTATCGGTTAGAATTCGGTAAATCCGCGCGTCCTGCGCGATGCGAGCCGAACCTTCCGCCCCGTCCGGCGAAATGACCAGCGTTTTCACCCGCGCTTCGGCAGGGGGTTGCCATTCGGTGTAGTCGGGGTCGAGCCCGCGCGTATGCGGGGTGATCCAGATTTGCAGAAGCCGCGCGGGGGCGGTGGCGCTCGGGTTGAATTCCGAATGGCGCACGCCGCTGCCGGCACGCATGAGCTGAATTTCACCGGGATTGAGGACGCGCTTGTTGCCCATGGAATCCTCATGGGCGAGCTGGCCCTCGAGAACATAAGAGAAAATCTCCATGTCGCGGTGGGGATGCGTCGGGAAACCACCCAGCGGGGCGATCACGTCGTCGTTGATCACGCGCAACGCCCGGAATCCCATGTGCGCGGGGTCGTAATAATCGGCGAAGGAAAAGGAAAACCGGCTTTTTAACCAGCCATGGTCTGCCCTGCCGCGCTCATCGGAGCGGCGGATCTTGATGGTATTGGACGCAATCATGCCATCCGTTAGCACAGAATCGCGCGGCGTCCAGAGGCAGATTTCAAGCGCCACTGGCAATCAAATCGCTCATGTGCCCGCCACGCGCGGTCACCCATTTGCCTTTTCGAACCACCTGAGTGAATCCGAGGCCATTGGAAGCTGCGGCGGTGAAGCAATCCCATGCCTGATCCGCCAGGATGCCGGAGACAATCAGATCGCCGCCAGAGGCGAGCGATTTCGCAATGACCGGCCAGGCTTCGATGAGCACGGTGGAAAACAGGTTGGCGAGCACCAGGTCGTATCCACTCTTGCGGGGTTTCCATTTGAGCACGTCCTGCTCGCGCACGACAATCCCGGGTTGGCCGTTGCGTTTGGCGTTTCGCGCCGCGGCGCGAACGGCGAACGGATCGAAATCACATGCTAACACCTCATTCGCGCCAAGCTTGGCAGCGGCGATGGCCAACAGGCCAGTGCCGGTGCCAAGGTCGGCACACGTCCATGCGCCCTTGCGCGCGCGGGCCGCATCGACAAGCAGGCGCAAACAAGTGGCGGTGGTGGCATGGTCGCCGGTGCCAAACGCCATTTCCGGCGGGATCGAGATCACATCGCGCCCGGAGTTCGCCTTGCGCAACGCGGCGAGCCCGGCTGGCGTGCTTTCAGCCGTGACGAGGAAGGCATCGCGCACTTTCACGGGCCGCGGTAGTTCGACGGGCTTCTTCCATTCGCCACTGGCAACCTTGCGAAATGTGCCGCCAAATCGGGCGACCACATCGCGGGCATCCTTTTCCTTCTCACAATACAACTTCACCCGCAGCGATTTGCCACCCTTGAGGTATTCGAGGACGAAATTCGGATTTCCCGAAAAACGTTCGTCCCAGGCATCGTGCCAGCGGGCGGAGGAGAGTTTGGACCAGAGGTACATGAGCTTGGAGTATGGCGAAAATCAGGGGCTGGGAGGACCTTCGCTGTTGCGGAGGTCTTCAAGGGTCTGCGACATGTCTTCCAGCCGCTCCCAGAGCGAACGCACAACGAACATCGGTGCATCATCGCGAACGGCAAGCGCCAAACAGTCGGACGGGCGGGCGTCGAGCTCGACGATCTTGCGCTCCATCAGCTCGTTGCTGGCTTCGAGAATGAGGCGGGCGTAATAAACATCCTCATTCATCGCAACGATCGCCATGCGGCTCACCTTGCCCCCGAATGCGTGAAGCGCCTGGATGAACAAATCATGCGTCATTGGCCGTGGCGCGGCCTGCCCGGCAAGCGTGGCATTGATCGCCGCACCCACCGCCGGATCAATGTAAAAAACAATCACCTTCGACCCGTCGCCGAGAAAAACCGCGCAGCCCGCCTGCGTCGGCATCAGGGCGATTGGTTCCACGCGCACGAAGTCTGACATGGCTGGCAGCATCTGTGGGTTCCCCGCGATTTCCAAGCGCAAAGAGGAACGCCATCCCAGGATTGACAGGCAAGGATGATCCGTGCAGTTGCTGCCGCGCTTGCAATCCGGAAAATCCGTGCGACGGATTGCACATGCTGAAAAAACTGCTGCCTTCGTTTTTCGCCGCCGCCACCACCACTGCCGTAGCCGCAGCCGATCTGCAGTCGATCCCGTTCCGCGATGCCGATGGCGGGGAACGCACGCTCAAGGAGTTCGCCGGACAAGTCGTCTTGATCGTAAACGTCGCCTCGAAGTGCGGGTTCACGAAACAATACGAAGGCCTCGAAGCCCTCTACCAGAAACACAAGGACGCCGGCCTGGTGATCCTCGCCTTCCCCTGCAACGATTTCGGCGGCCAAGAACCAGGCAGCCTCGAGGAAATCCGGAATTTCTGCACGATGAATTTCGGCGTCACTTTCCCGATCATGGACAAGATCACCATCCGCGGCAGCGACAAACACCCGCTCTACGCCGCCATGCCCGGACGCGTGATGTGGAATTTCGGCAAACACCTTGTCGGGCGCGATGGCACCCACATCGACTACTTCGGCTCACGCACCAAGCCGGATGCCGCCGAATTCACCGCCGCGATTGAAAAAGCGCTAGCCGCACCTCGACCAGAATGATCGCCGCCGCCTTGCATGCCGCCGCCGTATCACCTAGAACCCGGGCGTGGAGCCGATCAAATACTACAACCGGCACACGCGACGGCTCGAAACCGAACGCGTGTATGGCGAGGGATTCCTTCGTTGGGCATATGGAAACCCGCTCGGAAAAGCGGCACTCCATCTTCTGGTGAAACGTCGCGCCTTCTCGGCATGGTATGGCAGCCGCATGAACACCCCCGCGTCTGCCAAACGCATCGGCCCGTTTATCGAACAATACGGACTCGACCCCGGGGAATTCGACGACCCGCCCGATTCGTTCGCCAATTTCAACGAATTCTTCTTCCGCCGACTCAAGCCGGAGGCACGGCCTGTTTGCGATGACCCCGCATCCGCTGTCTTCCCCGCGGATGGTCGCCACCTAGGGTTCCAGCGCGCATCCGATATCGACTCGGTCTTCGTTAAAGGCCAGCGCTTCGATCTCACCAAATTGTTAGGCAGCACGGAAATGGCCGCGCTCTATGCCGACGGCCCTCTGGTTCTCTCGCGGCTGTGTCCCGTCGATTACCACCGGTTTCACTTCCCGGTCGCCGGCGTGCCGACTGAGCCGAAGACGATTCCAGGCCCCCTATTCTCGGTTTCACCCGTCGCCCTGCGCGCCAAACTCGAATACCTCTGGACCAATAAGCGCACCATCACCCTTCTCGACGCCGGACTCTTCGGCACCGTGGCAATCATCGAAATCGGAGCAACCTGCGTCGGCAGCATCCGCCAGACCTACACACCGGGAATTCCCGTCCATAAAAGCGATGAAAAGGGTTTCTTCGAATTCGGCGGATCCTCCACCATCACGCTTTTCGAACCGGGCCGCGTCCACCTCGCACAGGATCTCCTCGAACAATCCGATCGCCACACCGAACTCTACGCGCGCGTCGGCTCCCTCATGGGCCGCGCGATCTAACATCCTATTGCCACCGATGTCCGCCGTCGCCCGCCCCCAATCGATCACAGAGCGCGTCTCCGAAGCGCTCAAACCAGCCATCAACGGCCAACTATCCCCCTCTGAAATCCTCGGAATCTACAAAGGCGTGCTGCAATCCGAAGAGGGCCGCATCAAACAACTCCACCGCGACGGCGCCGGCGGCCTGGAGATCACCACCCTGCGCTCCGAGCTCATCGACACGGTCATCCGCTCGATCCACGCCGCCGCCGTCAAAGGACATGGCGGTAAACTGCCACCGTTTGCGATTCTCGCCACCGGTGGATACGGCCGCGGCGTGCTCAACCCGGGCTCCGATATCGACCTGCTCTTTCTCCTGCCCAAGGCGTCGACCAACCTGCCGCCGGCCCTGCGCGAAATCATCCAAGGCATCCTCTACCCACTCTGGGACGTCGGCTTCAAGGTGGGCCACGCCAGCCGGTCGATCGCCGAGTGCATCGAACAGGCCCAGCTGGACCAAGAAAACAAAACCTCGCTCATGGATGCGCGCCTCATCGTCGGCGACGCCGATCTGCACTCCGCCTTTGAGGCGCGCTTCGAAAAACACTGCATCCAACGCGGCCAACAGGCGTTTTTCGAACTCCGCCGCAAAGATCTATGGGATCGCCACTCACGCCACTCCCACACGGTTTTCCTCCAGGAACCCCACGTCAAGGAAGGCTGCGGCGGCCTGCGCGACTTTCACAACATCTTCTGGGTCGCACGGGTGAAACGCGGAATCCGCAATCTGGATGACCTCGTTGAACAACGTCTCATCACATCCGACACCCGCCGCGAACTCGAAGAGGCCCACGATTTCCTGCTGCGCGTCCGCAACGAACTCCACTACCACAGCGGACGCGCCATCGATCAACTGACTCTCCATCTGCAAGGCGTTGTCTGCACCGCACTGCAATACCCGCAACGTTCCATCCTGCGGAGAACCGAGGCGTTCATGCGCGATTACTACCGCCACACCCGCCACATCCACCGCCATTCCACCTCCATTATGGAGGCCTTCGAAATCGAGGCACAAGCCGCGGCATCATCCGGCATCCGGTCGTTTCTCACCTTTCGCAGTCGCAACCGCGAAACATTCGATGGATTCATCGCACGCGATGGATTCATTCACCCGGAAAATCCACTGGTCTTCCGCGACGATCCAAATCGCCTGATGCGGCTGTTCCAACACTGCCAACTGCGTGGCCTGCGGTTGAGCCCCGAAATGCGGCGCCTCGTCGCGGCACATTGGGACGACATCGACCGGCCGTTCCGATACTCCAAAGCCAACCGCGAGACCTTTGAGGCAATTCTCGAACGCAAGGGCCAGGCCGCCGCCGCACTTCGCCAGATGCACCGAATCGGCTTTCTCGGCCGCTACATCCCGGAGTTCGGCGCACTGGACTGCCTCGTCCAACACGAGTTTTTCCACCGCTACACCGCAGATGAGCACACCCTGCGCGTCGCCGATATCACCGACGCTCTTCTGGAAAACGAAAACCCATCCGTCGCCATCTATCGCCGGCTGCTGGTCGAACTTCAGGATCCATACGCCTTTCACCTCGCCATTCTCCTCCACGATGCCGGCCGCGCGGAAAACGTGCGCGAACACACCGATGGCTCCGCTATTCTCGCCTCGCGCCTTTGCAACCGCCTGCAAATCCGCGGTGCTAGGCGCTCGTTCGTCACATTCCTCGTCGATAACCATCTCGTCTTCTGGCGCACCGCTACCACCCGCAATCTCGACGACCCGGAAGTCATCGCCGAATTCGCCGCAATCGTCAAAACCCGCGTCAACCTCGATGCGCTTTTCCTCTTCAGCTACGCCGACTCCAACGCCACCTCCACCGAATCGTGGAACAGTTGGAAAGAAAGCCTGATGATCCAGCTCCACACCGCTACCACGCGCTTCCTCGAAAACGGACGCGCAAAATACGAAGCGATGCTCGCCGATGATCGCGACAACCTCCGCAACGAGGTCTTTGGCCTCATGGCCGAGGATTACCATCCGCATATCCGGGTGCACTTCGAGCTCATGCCGCCCTCGGCCTTCCACTTCAGACCCGCATCCCATGTCGTCACCCAGGTCCGCACCGTCAGGCACTTCCTCAATCGCGAAGCGGAAACCGGCGACGCCTATGCCACCTGCGTGAAATGGATCGACCAACCCGAAAAAGGATACACCTCGCTCGTGCTCGCCTCACGCGACAAGCCGCACTTGTTGGAGAAAATCTGCTGCGCCCTCGCATCCCAGGAAATCAACATCCTCTCGGCGGACTTTTACACCCGCGCCGACGGGGTCGTCATGAACATCTTCCGGGTTTGCACCACCAACTTCGAACCCGTTTCTTCTACCGGCACCCGCCAGCGCTTCCTCGAAACATTCGAAAAAATCCTTCATTTCGAATCGTACAACCCCGCCGACTATCTTCGCAGAAAGACCAATTACCTGCGCAAGCGGACCGACAGCGGTATTCCCGTGCCAGTCCGGGCCCGGGTCGGCAACGATTTGCATCCAAATGCCACCACCGTCGAAATCCAGGCGCTCGACCGCATTGGCCTG
Source organism: Luteolibacter sp. (assembly GCA_047921195.1). GTDB lineage: Bacteria > Verrucomicrobiota > Verrucomicrobiia > Verrucomicrobiales > Akkermansiaceae > Luteolibacter. The sequence goes on from JBLRWN010000062.1 coordinate 18,269, forward strand.
TTGCATGATTTGCTCAGCGCGATCAATCGGCACGGCCTCAACACCGCCCACGCCCGGATCTGCACGGAAAAGGGCGTCGCCATGGACACGCTCTACATTACCACTCGCGATGGAAGCATGATCGAAGATGCAACGGTGATGCAGGCACTGGAAAACGACCTGGATGCGGTCATCCGTCGCAGCGACGAGGATGCATGACCCTGTCGATTTCACCCCCCTCGAATCTAATATTCGCAGTTGAACCTGCAAAAATCAAAGCGCGCGCCACGGAATCGCCCGATTACCAATCTACTGGGATGTCGATGTGCTTTCTTTGAATACCCTTTCATTTCCCATCCCGCAGCGCCCAGATCACCCCTGCCGCATCCTTCGCCGCGCCGCGCATCCGCCGTGCCCCGGTTTTCCGCTTCGGCCCGAAGCGATTGCGTGCTTGCGC
>JBLRWN010000063.1:0-18279 GCA_047921195.1 Luteolibacter sp.
TCAAAGTCTCTTTAGGCATCCGTGTGTTGCGTATGCAGCATAAGAAATCGCTAGTATTTAAATGCCGGATTAATAATGTGTTTTTTTCAGGCTGCCTCAACCGTAATCGGCTTTCGTGGTTTTCGGCACTCGCGGCCAGAAGCAATAGATCCCAGGATCGCATGTATTCCCGCATCGGGGGTGAGATTCGCCGCCGCTTGCTTTTGAAACGTGGCGTTCATCGCGTGCTGGATGATCGCTTCCAATCTAGCTATATTCGGTTCACACAAGGCTTTTCTCAGGGTCTGGCAGCTATCGAGTACGCAGCAATGCTCGCGAACACAAAGATTGCGGTTTGCCCCCCGGGGTTTGTCAGCCACGAAACCATCCGCCATTGGGAGGCAATGAGACTGGGGTGTGTGATCATTTCGGGTCAACTACCTCCGAACAGGTTCTATCGTGGAAGCCCAATCATTCAAATCTCAAATTGGGCAAACGCTCCCGCCATGATTGATGAGTTACTCGCAGATCCTTCAGAACTACAGGCTTTGCACTTTGCCATGGCTCGATGGTGGCGCGATGTAGCTTCCGAAGAAGCCGTAGCCAACCAGATGATTCGCGTGATCAACCCTACTCTTAATCCATCATGAAAATTCTCGTCGCAGGATACGCATGCAATCCGGTGGGCGGCTCCGAGCCCGGCGTCGGCTGGGCTGCGGTCTGCCGGATCGCCCGGGATCATGATGTGTGGGTTCTCACCGACATCCACAACCGCAGCGGATGGGAAGAAGGCCGGAAAGCGGGAATGATCCCGAGTAACGTGCAGGTGCGTTTTCTCCGCGACCGCAGTGCCTGCAGTTCGAACCGCTTCATCGCGCACATCCAGAGCTGGCTGAACCTCCGCGATTTCAACAACCGGGTGCTTGACGCTGCATTCGAATGGCACCGGGAGATCGGCTTCGACCTTTGCCATCAGGTCACCATCGCCGCGTGGCGGATGCCCTCGCCGCTCTGGCGGCTTCCCATTCCATTCGTCTGGGGCCCGATCGGCGGGGCGGGATACATTCCGCCCGCGTTCCGTGGCATGCTGAGTTTCTCAGCGCGATCATTCGAGCGGGTGCGTGATTGGCAAACGGCATTCACCCTGCGCACGAAAGCATTCCGCGACTGCATTCGAGAAACATCGGCGGTGTTTGTGGCAAATGAGGAAACCGAGATCCTCTTGAAACCCCATCGCGGCGAGCGCCCGATGTTCCGCCTGCCAATTGCATCGGTATCCCCGGCGAAATTCACAAAATTCAAAAGACCCGAAACCGCCCCGGAACTGGGCGGCCCGCTGCGTCTCTTTGCGGGTGGCAACATTGAGGGACGCAAGGGCGTGAGCCTCGCACTCCGCGCCTTGGCAAAGGCCAAGGCCACAGGCGCGTCTCTCCACTACACCATTGCCGGCGGCGGGCCAGAAGTGACATCGCTCCAAAATCTCAGTGATTCTCTTGGCCTGCATGATTGCGTGACCTTCCATCCCGGCTTTCGCGGCGAGGATTACATCAAAGCACTCCAGGCATCCGACGTCTATTTCCTCCCCAGCTTCCGCGAAAGCACACCCGTGACCCTGCTGGAAGCCTATCTCGCAGGGTGTTACCCGGTGGTCGCCGACACCAGCGCCCAAGGCGAAATCGTGCGCCTGGCAGGCGGCCACGCCGTTCCGGTAAAATCCATCGACCAGCTCATCGATGGCCTCGCCGACGCACTCCTCTGGTGTGCCGAACACCGCAGCGAATTGCTCCCAAAAGGCAACCAAGCCGCCGCCCTCGTCGCCGACCACTTCAGCGCCGAGCGATATGATGCAACGGTGAAACTGGCTTATGAAATGGCAATCAAAGCCCGGTAGGGACTATCCGTCTCAGCCCACGCCTTTCCCCATCTTTCTTATGCTCAAATACGCCGTCACCCTAGTTCACAAAGCCGCGATGGAGATTGGCCTGCATGCGATCCGTTCATTCGCCCGGCACTTCAAGGATCAATACCGCCTGGATATCCATACCGACGGTTCACCGGATGGAGCGGATGAGCGCGTGCTGCTCGAGGCAGCGGAAGGCATGGCCACGCGGATTGTCCGTCCACAAGAAAGAGCTCCCACTCTAAAGGAAAATCTTCGCGGACGGCCCCACACTCGTGCACTGCTCGATGGCGTGGGCTACAACGCCAAGCTGGAACTTCCGATGTCCATTGATCCGCCGTATTTTTATTTTGATTCCGACATCGTCTGGCTTCGTCCGGTGAAAAACCTGTCTCCCACCACCGCACCCAATGCCTTTTCCACGGAATCCTGGTCATGGTATAATGGTGTGGCCAATGACTCCGAATGGATCCGTGCAAAAACCCCCAGAAGAGTGAATTCCGGATTTTACCATCTAGCGCAGCCATTCCCCTTTGATCAAATGGAGGACATGCTCGCACGGGGCTTGTTTGATCAGCGGCTGAAATACAACACCGACCAGGAAATCATGGCCTATCTCTATCCAGCGATGGAAATGTATCACCCGGACGACCTCAAGCGAAGCCGGCGGGGCATACGCTATGATTTAGCCACCGACCCCGCCGCTGCACTGCACTTCCCTGGCGGCATGTGGCGCGCACATCTCGATCAAATGGAAGCTTTGCTCGCACATGATGAACGCCCACCCATAGATATCCGTTACCAGGACTCCGTGCCTTTGTCTCGTATTGAGCTGCTACGAATGCGCCTCCAAGTCAAAGCCTCCGATTCCCCCCTCACCGGCAAAGCCATCAACCTCGCAAGATCCCTATTGCGTGGTAAACGGTAGGGACACGCGCTTGTCCTTCGAAGCTGCAAGCGAAGTAGGGGCCTCGCGCGTCCTGACTACCTTGAAGGTGTAACCGCCAATGCATTCGCCGATTCTTGCGTGATTCCACCCTCAAGGGTAGTCACGGCGCGACGAGGCCGCCACGCCCTACCCGCGCTCTGCGCATCTCACCCACATTGCCCCGAGTCTCCCACTGATCACTGATCACCGACCGCTGATCACTCGGCATTCTCCCCCCAAATATCAAATAACTCTTTCCCCACCATGCCCCAACTCGCCTACATCCTCTCTCTCCCCCGCAGCGGCAGCACAGTCCTGAGCGCGATGCTCGACCGCCGCCAAGGCATCATTTCCCCGCCGGAGTCCTCGTTTCCCCAAGTCCTGGGAGAGATGACTGGCAAGGAACGTGCTGATCGCAGACGCATGGCCGCGTTGTATCTGGGAGCCACCTTCCCACCCACTCCGCTCAGCCTTGAGGATGCCGAAGCCTGCATGAGCGGGAGCGATGCTGAAATCCTCGTCGCCCTCGGCCTCGCATGCGCGCGCAAGCTCGGACGCGACGCGGATGAAGTGCGGGCGGTCGTCTGGAAAACGCCTCGGACCGTTGGCATGCATACCGCACCACTCGCCACCGGCGGCAAATTCATCGTCCTCCGTCGCAATCCGCACAACGTTTTTGAATCCCAGTTCCGCGTTGGATTCGGCGAGAACAACCGCAACCCATTCCGTTTCGCCATCTTCCGCGAAAGCTACGAACACGCGTTTGCCCGCCTGCCAAATGATCGTGTCCTCGAGACCGCATACGATGATCTCCCGGGTAGCATTTCCACCATCTTCGACTTCCTCGGCATCCAGGACGAAGGCGAGTGGAAAAACCACCAATCCAGCCTCGCCATGGCTGCCGAGGCCTGCCCGTGGATGTCCGAGGTGAACGACGAATTCGTCAACCGCGACGAGGAGAAACGCATGAAGCTCGATCCGAAGCAGGTCGCCCGACTCGATCTCGCGCTCAAGCTCGCCCGACCGCTGCGCCCGTTTCTTGGCCCCGTCCGCCGCCACTTCGACGTCTCCTCCATGGGTCCCATCCGCGACCGAGCCGCACAAGCACTTGGGTAGACTAATCAAGCATGTATATATCGGTCTGCTGAATTCATTCGGCCACGCGAAGCGAACACGTACCGGGTAAGTCACTAGCCAAATCCATTCGGTGCTCCAATGGCATCACGGTTTTTCATGGGCTTCGGCGCTCATAGACACGCCGCTCCAATCCACGCATTCAAAATTCAGAATTTAACATTCAAAATTCATTACCCCCCATGCGCTTCTCCATCATCACCCCCAGCTTCAACCAGGGGCACTTCCTTCCGGATTGCATTGAAAGCGTATTGGCGCAGGTGCCCGAATCCAAGGAGCGGCGGAGCATGTCCGCCGGGGCAAACGAATCGCCAACGCCAGGCGCGGAGGCCCCCCCAATCTCCGATCTCCAAACTCCAATCTCCTTTGCCATCGAACACATCGTGACGGATGCGGGCTCGACAGATGAGACGCTTGATGTGCTTAAGCGCTATCCGCATCTCAAGTGGGCCAGTGAACCGGATGATGGCATGAGCGACGGCATCAACAAGGGCTTCCGCCAAGCGACGGGTGACTGGGTGATGTGGCTGAATTGTGATGATTACCTGCTGCCCGGAGCATTGGAAAAAATCGCCGCACATGCCGCGATGTATCCTGAGGCGGATGTCATCCATGGGGATTGCGTCTTTGTGACTGCGGAAAAAGAAATCATCCGCCGCAAATACGACACTCCGGTCGATGAGTGGGATTTTCTTTTTGTTGGCTGCTGCATTCCGTCCACCGCGACATTTTATTCCCGCCGAATCATCGAGTCCGGGCATTTGCTTGATGCGAGCTACCGCAACTGCATGGACTGGGAATATTACCTGCGTCTTAGCCGTGAGGAATTCCGGTTTCACTATCTTCCCGAGGCGCTGGCGGGCTTCCGCTGGCATGAGGAAAGCACGACTCAGCAGAACTGGCAGCGAATGATTGACGAAGGCCTGCGCTGCCAGCGCGCGCACATCGCTGCCCGCGATCTGCCACACTGGCTTGGCTCCGCAACGGTATTGAAAGGGATGCGTTGCCTCTTCCAAGCTCGACGAGTGCTCAAGAGACTCGCCAGCCACAAGCGGCTCCGCTGAAGGTACAGAATCGATGGGTTTGCTCACTTGGAGCGTCCCCCACAAGATCTGGACAGGAATTATGGACTTTTGTTATGTCCCATTAAGCGCCATTTTCCAATCATCCGACAGCGGGCGTGGTCAAGCTGACGACAGCTTGCCGGGGTCTGGGGCGGGAAGCCCCAGGTTGTGCCCTAGCTGGAAAGGAGGACGCAATTATACTTACCTGTAAGCCGGAACTATCTCGAACCCACCGGATGGGCCGGCGCGGAAGACGACCTGCTCCGCCTCGGCCTTCTCCACAGCCACTTCAACGCCATCAACCCCAGTGAGGATCTCCTCGCACACCTCGGTGTGCATGTAGCAAGGTAGGTAGCGCGGTCTCACGACCGCGCCTACGGATGCCACGTGAGCACGAGCGAATCTTCACAATCCGCGAAGCCGCCGCGCATGGACGCAGCATCGCGAAGTCAAACACTGCCCACCTTGGCGAAGCCGCCCTTCGTCCCACACGCATGAGCAACCGTTCCATTATTGTTTTTGCCCAAGTGCCGCCACCTGAGCACGGCCAGAGCCGGATGGTGGCGGAGATGTTGCGCGCACTCCGCGATTCCGGGATGGGTGATGCGGTGCATCATGTGGATGCGAGGTTTTCGCTGAGCATGGATGACATCGGCGAGCGGTCGATTCGCAAGCTTTTGTTGTCTTTCCGGTATGTGTTCGCCTGTCTGCGATTGCGGGTGAGGTTGCAAAACCCCGCACTTTATTACGTGCCTGGTCCAGTCCGCTGGAGTCCGGTCATCCGCGACTGGATGTTACTCGCGGCCATGAGACCATGGTTTCCTCAGATCATTTTCCATTGGCATGCGATCGGGCAAGGGGAATGGGCCCACGGGTCACCAAGGCTGAGACTGCCGGGCCCGCGCTGGCTCGACCGCTGCGCTCGGCTGGTGAGTCGCGCCTTGTTACACGCGCCTGCTTTTTCCATCGCGGTCAGCCGGAACTCGACAAAGGACGCCCATGCGATTGGATCCCGGGAGATCCTTGTGATCCCAAATGGCATCGCCGACCCGTGGCCGGATTTTGAATCCCGCATCCGCGCACACCGCATGCAGCGTGTGAAAAAGCTCATAGAAAATCCGGCAGAACCGCTGCGCCTTCTTTTTCTCTCGCGGGGCACAGTCGAGAAAGGCCTGCCGGATGCATTGGATGCCATCGACACATGGCTTTCGGATATCGCTCACACCTCACGCCCTATCCATCTCACGATTGCCGGAGGCATGGATGCGACGACCCGGACAATCGTATCGGAATTTCGAGAGGTGATGGACACCAAGCACGGGCAACGCCTGCGATGCGAGGTGTTGGATTTCATCACGGGTTCGGTAAAACGCGATTGTTACGAACAGGCGGATCTTTTCTTGGCACCCAGCCACTGGGAAAGTTTCGGCCTTACCGTTGCAGAGGCGTTGGCCGCAGGTCTCCCGGTGGTCGCCGCCGCATCCGATGGTGTGTCTGGCGTACTGCCGGATGGATACCCGTATCTTTCCCCGGTGAGGGATACGTTGCAATTCGCTCAAAACCTCCGCAAAGCCTCCGGGCTTCTCACCACACCTGAATACCCGGAATTCATCGACAGCCTCCGCCGCCATTTCGTCGATCATTATACCGACGCATCCTTCGCACGCGCAATCCATGAGCTGTTTTTCAACCACTGCTTCGCCGAGGCCACGATCCAACGAAGAAAAGCGCAAACTGAAGATCCGGAGCCAGGAGTCAGGGGTCAGGGATCAAGCGCCTTGTCTCCTCTTTCACCGATCACTGCTCACCGGCCATCGGGTTCAGTCTCTTCATCGACCAATCGCCCCAGCGATTCTGATGTCGACTTTCGACTTTCAGACTTTCGACATTTCAACCACTCGCATTCAAGACCTTCGACTCTTCCAATCTCTATCTCCATCTACCTCGCGGATCAGAATCCGAAGTTGGGGCGGAGTCTGGGGATTTCGCGGATGACGGAGGTGGTGATGCGGGAGATGTGCAGGAGGCCGCGGTTGTGGATGCGCGGGTTGGCGTCGCGATCGTCGATTGATGCGGGGGATGTGATGGTTTCGCGGGTGTTGCCATGGCAGACGAAAGGGTGGGTGTTGCGGGTGATGACGGACCATTTGCATCCGCTGTTGTCCCTGGATGATCGGCCGGACGTGTGGTATTACCCAAAGGGGTTCCTACCTGCGATGCACAATCTATGCACGCCGTCGGTGGTGACGATCCATGATACGATCGTCCAGTATTACGGGGATCGCTATCCGCATTGGCGATACAACATGGAATACCGGTATTGGACGCACATGTTGCGGCACACGCTGACGAATGCCGACCACATCCTGACGGTTTCGGAGACGTCGAAGCGGCACATTCTGGCGTTCATGGCGAGGCACGGGATCGGCGCGAAGGAGATCACGGTGACGTATGAGCCGTGTATTTATGAATGCGTGCCCCAGCCGGTCGGGCCGGAGAAGGGGGACTATGTGTTGCACCTCGCCTCGCGCGAGCCGCACAAGCGGACCGAGTGGTTGGTGGACTGGTGGCTGGCACCGGAGAATGCCGGCTTGCCGGTGCTGCATCTGGTCGGCCGCCTGCCGGATGCGCTTACGAAGCGCGTGGCCGCAAGCGACCGCATCCGGAGGTTGTCATTTCTTGATGATGGCGGCCTACGCGCGCAATTCATGGGTGCCCGGGCCTTGATATTTCCCTCCGAGATCGAAGGCTTCGGCCTGCCGGCGATCGAGGCATATTACCTCGGCACCCCGGTGTGTTTCGTCAAGGACACCTCGGTCGAGGAAATCCTGGCATGTGCCACCGCGGCCTGCGGCTTCCACCTCGACGACCCCGCCACGCTCCGCCCCGCCATCGATGAAGCCCTGGCGATGCCCGCCGATGAAATCCGCCGCATCGGCCTGAAGCTCAGAGAAACCTACGCCGCCGAAAAAGTCGTCGACCGCATCGTGGCGGTGTTTGAAGAGGCCGCCGCCGGATAACGCCCGCATCATCGCCCCGCACATCCGCAATTCTTTGAAGAGTTTTTTACAGAAGGCAACAAAGGGGGGCTCACTGAAGGGATGTCCCAGCTACCCGTGATCCCAATCCTTCAAAACTCATTCGCAAAGTGTATCATTTAAATCATGAGGCAGATCAAGCGCTTCAGCTCCCTCCCCTGCCACAAACCTCCGTTACCTCCTGTTCAATAAAGAATTTTTTAACAGGAGGCAACAGAGAGTGATCACTGGAGGGATGTCCCAGCTACCCGTGATCCCAATCATTCAAAACTCATTCGCAAAGTGTATCATTTAAATCATGAGGCAGATCGAGCGCTTCAGTTCCCTTCCCTGCCGCAAACCTCCGTTTTCTCCTGTTAAAAAAGAATTCTAAACAGAATGCAACAAAGGGGGCTCACTGAAGGGATGTCCCAGCCCCACGTGATCTCATTCCTTCACAATCCATTCCTGATCCGATACTGACGCTTGTTTCAGCACCTGAATGCACTTCGCTTTGAATTCTGAAATCGCAATTTCCACGTAACCAGTATTGACCAGTCTGTTGTCCAGTCTGTTGACCAAGTCAAACCTGTAGATGGGGACGCAACGCCCGAAATCCCCACACATGGCAGGTGCCGCAGTGTGGCTCACACTCCCAAGGTCTCCACGTTGCACGCCATGCCCTTGATCGCGGTCTCACGACCGCGCCTACGATATCGTAGCTGGGGCTTGCAGGCCCAGTCCGTCTCGGAGACATCTTGTCCCCGGTCTTCCCAAGGTTTGCACGTTGCACGCCATGCCCTTGATCGCGGTCTCACGACCGCGCCTACGATATCGTAGCTGGGGCTTGCAGGCCCAGTCCGTCTCGGAGACATCTTGTCCCCCGTCTTCCCAAGGTTTGCACGTTGCACGAAAAAGCCCTTGATCGCAGTCTCACGACCGCGCCTACGATATCGTGCACCATGCGGTCTAGGCCAGACCGTGCTACCCAATCCACAATCTTCCATCTTCTGTCCATTTCCAATCTTGCAATCAAAGGCTTCATGATCGAAGTTTTCAGCCATGAATCATTATCGACAGCGCATCACGATCGAACCCGATAAAAGGGGGGGCAAGCCATGCATCCGCGGCATGCGCATCACGGTTTATGATATTTTGGGGTGGTTGGCTGCGGGCATGAGCCGTGAGGAAATCGTGGCAGACTACCCGGATCTCACCTTGGAGGATATTCAGGCGGCTCTTGCATTCGCCGCCGATCGTGAGCACCACCTTGTTGCAGCCACCGCATGAGACTGCTGCTCGATCAAAATTTGAGTCATCGCCTGATTGGCCTACTGGATGACCTGTTCCCTGGTTCCATGCATGTCCGGTTGTTGGGGCGGGCGGAAGCGGATGACCTGTCCATCTGGAACCATGCGAAGGAGCAGGGATTCGTCATCGTGACGCATGACTCGGATTACGCCGACTGGAACAAATTGCGCGGTGCTCCTCCACAAATCATCTGGTTGCGTTGCGGAAATGCCTCTGTCGAACAAATCCATCATCGAATTCGCGATGCGGCGGACAGAATCGCACTGATGAATCATCCGGAAGCCGAGGTGGAAATTGTAGAAATCTGGTAGGCGCGCGCAGTTTCACGACCGCGCCTGCGGCGCTCGGTGTTTGACCTCCTGGCGTCGGCCTATACTCCATGCTCCATGCTCTCTCCCCATGCACCTCACCCATCCCAGGCCCCCGTTTGACCCGCGTGCGGAAGCGATGCTTCCGGGGGTGGGTGGATTTCCCGCGTCCGACCGCGATTTGTTTCTCGCTGGATACAGTGAGTTGTGTCGACTGGATCTTTCGGGCGGGCATGCCTTGGAGATCTGCGGTGGCTTCGGCAAGTTGGCGGCGGCCTTGGCCAATGTGCTGACCGATACAAAGGTCACCGGACTCGACCTCTACGCGGCGAACGGGCCGGATGTGGACGAGGCATTGAAAAACCATCCGAATCTCGAATATGTTGCGGGAGATGCGTTTGATTTATCGAGATACCCTGAGGCGTCGATCGATCTGATCTGGGGGCAGGCCGCGCTGCATCATTTATCGCACGACCTCGGGGGGCTCACCCGCGAGGCGCTGCGGGTGCTCAAGCCGGGCGGTCGGCTGGTGTTCATCTTCGAGCCGCTTGGCCACAACCTCGCCGTCGCCGCGATCCGCGCGATGCGCATGGCCCGCCATGAACTCGGCGACGAATGCAACCTCTACCTCTCGCAATTCGAGCGCATGGGAAAATCCTTCGCCCGCACCGAAGTGCAGGCATTCAACTTCTTCGGCTATCCGGCCAAAGCCCTCACCGACCGCTTCGCCCCGGTGGCCGAAGGCGTCAAACGCCTCGATGCCACACTCTTCCGCCGCTTCCCCCGGCTCCTGCGCTACGCCGCCAACTGCAACGTGGTGTTCACGAAGTGAACCATGATCCGCATCGTCCTACTCGGCCGCACTGGCAACAATTTGTTTCAATACGCGCTCGGACGGGTATTGGCGGCGAAGCATGGGGTGCCGTTGGTGCTCGACGCCTCGTGGTTCAATGGTGCCGGTTGGCGCGAGGTGTCGCATTTCCTCAAACTGCCAATCCAAGCCGAGGTGCGCCGTCGCATGCACCCGCCAGCCCGCCTTCTGCGCAAACTCACGGGAAAACACCGCTGGCAGTTCGGCGGATTCCCATGGCTGGAGGAAAAACCGGCCGATCATGCGTTTGATCCTGCATTTCTCGATGCCCCGGCCGACTGCGCACTGTTCGGGTATTTCCAAAGTTGGCGGTATTTTGCCTCGATGGAGGACGAGCTTCGCAGTGAGCTGAAGGAGCTGCTAGAGATGGGCTGCGGGCAGGATGCTCGCGCCACCGTGGCGCGGGCGTCTCGCCCGCAGCCATTCTCCATCACCTCGCCCGATTCCGTCGCCGTCCACGTCCGCCGCGGCGATTTCCTCAACCACCCGACATTCCAAGTCTGCGACACCATCTACTACCGCAATGCCATGGACGACATGCGCGCCCGGCTTGGATCGCCGCGGTTTTACATTTTCTCCGACGACCCCGACTGGTGCCGCCAGACCTTTGCCGACTCCGACACCGCGATCCTCGACTCCGGCAAGGCAGCTGCAAACCCCTTGCACGACCTCCACCTCATGAGTCTCGCCTCCCACCACATCCTCGCCAACAGCAGTTATTCATGGTGGGCCGCATGGATCGGGAAAAAACCCGGCCAGCAAGTCATCCTCCCGCCACGCTGGTTCACCAAAGACATCCACGCACCGATGGCAGACAAGGATGCGTGGGAAAGCGGAGAGCATGGAGACGCGAGCAGGGAGACGCGAGCAAAGAGAGCTTGAAGCAGCCCGGAGGAGGCTCCCAAGCACATCTCTTCCGCTCGCGTCTCGCGTCTCCATGCTCCATGCTCCATGCTCTTTCCCCAATATCCAATTATCCAATTAACCAATATCTTTTCCCAACCCACATCTCCCCGCTGGTTCACCTGCACCCCCGTTGCCTTTGGCGGTGGGCCGGATTTTTTTGCACGCGACAGCGGGTTGCTCTGCCGGGGTTTTCAGAGCATCGGCGTCGAAAGCCGCGCCGTGATGCCGGGACCGCCACAAGCCGGTGATGAGCCGGATTTGATTCGCACGGAGTTTAAAAATCTCGAATCCGCGGCATGGTGGAAAGCCCACCAACTCGACGGCGTGGTGCTCTATGCGTGGGGCAGGCCGAAATTCCGCAAGGTGGCCCGGGCGATCCATCAGGCCGGGATTTTCCTGGTCCTCAATCAGGACAACGGCGGACTGGTGAGCCCGCTGGCCGGCCCCGCCGATTGGTTGAGGGAGCAATGGATCCTCGCCGGCGGCGCGGGGGCGGCATTCCTTCGCAAAGTCGCCCGCGGCCTCACGGTGGGCCTGGTGGCGACCGATCCGCTGCGCGCGTGGCATTTGCGCCAGGGCGATGTGATCGCCTGTGTGTCGCCGCAGGCTGCGGCGATCTATCAGCGCCTCTGCCGGATCTATGGTGGCCGACTTGACGCCCGCATCCGCGTGGTGCCGCACCCGGTCGAGCCATCCTTCGTCTATCGCGGTGAAACCAAGATGCGGCAAATCCTGTGCGTCGGCCGCTGGGAGGATGACGTCCAGAAGCGCCCCGATTTGTTGATGCGCGTGGCCGGAATGCTGGTGGATCGCGATGATGCGGTGCGCATTGTGATCGCAGGAAACACCCCGGATGCGATGCGTGCGTGGCATGCGGCGCTCGCACCCGAACAGCGTGCGCGGATCGAATTGGCTGGCCGACTCGACCGCCCGGCGCTCGCCGCCGCGATGAATCGCACGCAGGTGTTTTTCAGCCCATCGGCCTTCGAGAGCTTTGGCATTGCTGCAGCCGAGGCCTTGTGTTGCGGGTGCTCGGTGACCGCCGCGAAATCCGTCTCGATGGCGAGCTTCGCATGGTTCGTCTCCGGTGCGTCGCGCGGGCATCCGACCCGCGGCCCATCCCCCCACGGCACACTCGCCGAGACGGATCATCCCGACGCGCATGCCGCCGCCTTGATGCAAGAGCTGGACCATTGGCAAGCGGGCCAACGCGACGCCCATGAAATCTCCTCCACCTGGACCAAACACCTTCACGCCGACCAGATCGCCGCCCGCATCCTCGACCTTCAATCGCAGACGCCACCGTCCACCGCATCCGCATAGCCCAAGGCCGTGAAATGCCATGCGAATGCCTCGCGGATCATCCGCACCGCATCGCCATCGAGCATGTCCACATGCCCGCCAGGCTCCCCAAGCCGGTCGGAAACATGACCGCCGTGAATGTGATCCTCGGTGGAAAAATTCCCGAACCCGCCAAGCCGGTCAGACGCCTGTTTGATTCGGCGGACGTCGAACTCCGCCTTGAAGCGATCCCGCAACGCAACATCCGCACCGGTTTGCAGAAAATCCTCCAAGCAATCGAACAGCCGGTCAAAATCCTGATAGACCTCCTCATACCGCAAAAACAACACGCCGCGGTGACCGATCAGCGCGGGAATTTCGTTCATGCCGTTGCGCTGGAACTCGCCGATCTGGGAGGCGATCACGTCATGCGATGGCTCAAGCCCGTAGCGGCGGATCGATGACGCGATCGCATCGAGCGGATTGCGCACCGTGCATACCATCCGACACGGATACCATCGATGGCGGAGCAGCGGGTTGAGATCATGACGCTTCGGAATCGTTTCGCCCGGCAGCAGCAGCCGCATCGCATTCCAAACCAGCGTGCTGCCGGTCCGGGGCGGACCAAACTGCACCACCCGGGGAAACCAAGACCGCAACCGATTCACCATGCCGACGCATCGCCCATGCCCCCCGCCAAGTCGAGCGAATTCCATCCGGGTGAAGAGGGAAATGTTAGAGGTTAAAAGTTAAAGGTTAAAACCGTAGCTGGGACTTGCAGTCCCAGGCCGTCGCGGGGACATCTTGTCCCCAGTCTTCCCAAGGTCCCCATCTTACACGAAAAAGCCCTTGATCGCAGTCTCACGACCGCGCCTACGAATCACCGCGCGCTGCAGGCACAGGCTTATCTAAACTAGAAAATCAGCTTGATCGTGGCTGATTTTCAATGAAAATACCCTCATGATCGTTCGTCAAGACAAGCTGCGCGCCATGGATGACGGCTTCAAGCGGGCGCGAATTGTATCGATTACCGGGCTGAGGCAATGTGGGAAAACCACGTTGGCTCGGAGTTATGCTGCCAGCCAGGAGGAGCCGGTTCATTACTTTGATCTGGAAGATCCACGCTCTGAGGCCCGTTTGCGGGAGCCCATGTTGGCGCTGGAGAATCTGATCGGCCTTATTGTCATTGACGAAGTTCAAAGGCTTCCGGATTTATTTCCGGTTTTGCGGGTATTGGCGGATCGTCCCGGGAATCGGGCTCGTTTTTTGCTTTTGGGAAGTGCCTCGCCCGTGTTGCTCAGTTCCATTTCGGAATCCTTGGCCGGGCGTGTTGCGCTTTTGGAAATCGAGGGGTTCGATTTGCGCGAGACGGGAGAATCCGGATTGCGGCGACTTTGGTTGCGGGGCGGTCTGCCGCCGTCCTATCTCGCAGAAAGTGAGGATGTGAGTTTCTTATGGCGAAGGGATTTCATTACGTTGTTTCTGGAGCGTGATCTCCCGCAACTCGGGATCACCATCCCGAGCTCCACGTTGCGTAGATTTTGGATGATGCTGGCCCACTTTCATGGCGGGATATGGAATGCGGCCGAGCTTGCCCGCTCGCTGGGAGCATCCGAGCAGACGGCGCGCCGCTACCTCGACATCCTCACTGGCGCGTTCGCCATCCGCCAACTCCCCGCTTGGTTTGAAAACGTCGGAAAGCGAACCGTCAAATCACCGAAAATCTATCTTCGCGATGCCGGGCTGCTTCACGCGCTGCTCGAAATCAGCCATTGGGAGCAATTGGAGTCTCATCCGAAACTGGGCGCATCCTGGGAAGGATTCTGCATCGAGCAGATCCTCAACTATTGCGACTCAAGGCAAACCTATTTCTGGGCCACGCACGCCGGCGCGGAGCTCGATCTCTTGGTTTTCAGGCAAGGAAAGCGGATCGGTATCGAAATCAAATACGCCGACGCACCAAGAACCACACGCTCGATGCATATTGCCATCGACGACCTCAAGCTCGACCATCTCTTCGTAGTCCATCCGGGAAGAGACCGCTATGAAATCGCCCCGAAAATCGAAGTCATCCCGCTCGAAAACCTGCTGCATCATCTCGCCGATCCAAAATGGAGCCCATGATCGCAGTCTCACGACCGCCCCTACGAACCCGTAGCTGGGGCATCCTGCCCCAGGCCGTCTCGGGGACATCTTGTCCCCAATCTTCCCAAGGTCCCCACGTGAGCCCGTTGAGCGACTTTAAATGCCGAATGTTGATCAAAGAAAAAGCCAAGTGCCAAGCACAGCGTCGCAGGCGCTACCCACCCAACCCCGAGAGCGTGATAATGGCGAGTGGCGTGGAATCTGGATAATCCTTTTCATTCGCAGTGATCAATGCATGCATTCCTGCCACGGATGCCGTCGCGAGAATTTGTAAATCATGCAATCTCTTTCCGCGAATTTGATGTTTCCCTGCCCACTCTACGAACAACTCTCCGGCTTGTATGGTTTCAGCAACCAACGAGGCTCTTTTTTGAAATCGTTTGATGTTATCGAGAGCAAGATCCGTCGTCATGCCCAAACCATTGTTTTCAATCGGTCTTGTGGCGACAACTAGGTATTCACGGATGACTTGGGTGCCGAGAAAAAGATCCACTCCATCGTCGGCGGCATTTCGAAACAAGCTCTGTGCCTTGGCGTGAAATTGCCGCCCCTCGTCAGTGGCTTCCAGCAGCACGTTGGTGTCCACGAAAACCTTGGTGCCCCGCTCAATCTTCATAAAGACCCTCCCTGGACCAGTCCTGATTACCTTGAGTCCTGACCGTATGAAGTGAAAATTCCGAGCTGTCACCGCATCCGGCCTGTTTTGCAGCTTCTTCCAGCAAGGCCTGCAATTCACCCTGCAGCGAACGGTGATGACGTCTGGCTCGTCGCTTGAGTTGCTCGATCGTTTGCTCTGGAATGTCGCGTATATGTAGCGATTTCATACTGGTAGCATAATACACCCATTTGAACGGGCAAGCGGAAAAGTGGAACGAAGGGGTCAGGGGCGGGGGTCAGGGGTTTGATCCTTATACAGAAATTCAGACAGGGACGCCGATGCCACGGCGGTGCTTAGTCGGAGGGGAATGGATTGTTGATTGTTGATTTTGGATTTTTGAAGGAAAGAGTAAGAATTTGCCGCTCCGTCACTTCAAAAATCAACAGCCGAGCGGAGCGAGTCAGACTGCCACAGGCAGCCCGTAGGGCGAGGCCGGCGGGCCTCGTCAATCGGAATTCACCAATCATCAATCAACATTCGTCATTCGTCTATTCTTTCGCGTATCCACCCTCAAGGGTAGTGTCGGCGCGGTAGGGACGATCCGGCTCGGTCGTCCCACACTACCCTGAAGGTGAGAAAGCCAACGCATTCGCCTATTCTTTCGCGTATCCACCCTCAAGGGTAGTGTCGGCGCGGTAGGGACGATCCGGCTCGGTCGTCCCACACTACCCTGAAGGTGAGAAAGCCAACGCATTCGCCTATTCTTTCGCGTATCCACCCTCAAGGGTAGTGTCGGCGCGGCGAGGCCGCCACGCCCTACCCCCCCAATTACCCAATTACCTAATTATCCAATTATCTAATATCTAATATCTAATATCTTTTCCCAACCCCCTCCCATGCACCTCTCCATCATCACACCGAATTTGAATTACGGCCGCTTTCTCGGCGATTGCTTGGAGAGTGTGGCGATGCAGGTGCGCGACTCCAAGGAGCGGCGGAACGTGTCCGCCGATGCAAACGGAACGCCAACGCCAGGCGCGGAGCAACTCTCCCCAATATCAAATCTCCAATCTCCAATATCTTTTACCATCGAGCATCTCATCTTCGACGCCGGCTCGACCGATGACAGCGCGGGGGTCGCCGCCGGATTTCCCCATGCCACCTGGATCGCGGAACCGGATCGCGGGATGAGTCATGCCATCAACAAGGGGTTCGACCGCGCCACCGGCGATTGGGTGATGTGGCTGAATGCAGACGACCGACTGAAACCCGGCGCGCTCGAGGAGATTGTCAAGTTACTCGCGGAAACGGATGCCGACGTCGTCTATGGTGGGTGGAACTTCATCGATGAGGACGGGCGTTTCATCCGCAACATCCGCGTGCCGCGCTGGTCGAGGTTCGCGCACATCCACCATCATTGCCTGATCGGGTCGACCGCCGCGTTCTATCGGAAATCCACCGTCATCGACGTCGGCCACCGACTCCGCGAGGATTTCAAATATGTGATGGACGGCGAGTTTTACGCCCGCCTCGACGCCGCGGGACTGAAGTTTGAAAAATCCGATTTCACGGTCGCCGACTTTCGCCTGCACGATGCCAACGCCTCGCAGCGCCACCTCGGGAAATCCCGCGAGATGGACGCCATCCTCGCCGCCGAGCGCCAGCACATCGAATCCCGCGCGATCCGCCGCGCCTATGGCATCACCCTGTTCGCCGACCCCTACCTCAACGGCCTCCTCGACGGCCTGCTCTGGATTGCCGCGAAGGGGTGGAAGGCGATCCATAAAATGTGATGCTAACGCATTTGCCAATTCTTCCTTCCCCAAGGTCTCAATCATTTCATGCCATGCCCTTGGCCGCCATTCGGCGGAAGTCAGGGCGGACGGAGCCCGATCCGCCCTACCATTGAATGGTAGGGACGCGCGGCTCGCGCGTCCCACACTACCGCCGGATGGCGGCCCACGATCCCGACGTAGCACGCGTGGATCGTGAAAAAGCCAACGCATTTGCCAATTTCTTCCTTCCCCAAGGTCCCCACATTTCATGCCATGCCCTTGGCCGCCATCCGGCGGAAGTTAGGGCGGATCGAGCCGAGTCCGCCCTACCATTGAATGGTAGGGACGCGCGGCTCGCGCGTCCCACACTACCGCCGAATGGCGGCCCACGATCCCGACGTAACACGCGTGGATCGTGAAAAAGCTAACGCATAGGCCAATTCTTCCTTCCCCAAGGTCCCCACATTTCATGCCATGCCCTTGAGCCGCCATTCGGCGGAAGTTAGGGCGCGGCGAGCCGCCACGCCCTACCCTATGTCCACCATCGGCCGCAAATCGCTCCCGCACGACGTGCCGTCTAACATTGGCCCGAACCCCGAAGGCGAGGTCTTTTTCATCACCATCTGCACTGAGCCACGCGGAGAAAACCAGCTTGCGCATGCCAGCATCTGGGATGCGCTTTGCGAAACCATCGAAATCCGGGAAAGCCGCAACGACATCCACTGCCGACTTCTGCTCGCCATGCCTGACCATCTTCACGGGCTATTCGCCTTCCCTGGTAATGTCCCGATGCAGCGAGCCATCACCAGTCTGAAAAGCTGGATGGCAAAACAGCACGGCATCCGCTGGCAGCGGGATTTCTTCGACCATCGCCTGCGGTCGTGGGAATCTGCCGAGGAAAAAGCCACTTACATCCGCATGAACCCCGTAAGAGCCGGCCTCGTCACCAATCCCGAGGATTGGCCATTCTATCGGTAGGGACGCGCGGCTCGCGCGTCCCACACTACCCTGAAGGTGAGAAAGCCAATGCATCCGCCAATTCTTCTTCCCCAAGGTCCCCAC
>JBLRWN010000064.1:0-18246 GCA_047921195.1 Luteolibacter sp.
GAACATCACGCGTTGCCATGCCGATTTGTAACATAGTCCCCTATATACGCTAGTATTTTATTGCCGGATTAATAATTTGAACCTCAACCCCGAGACAGCCTTCCCAGATCGCTTCCAGTGGTGGATGTGCTTTCCTTTGCTAGGGTGTAAATACCAATTATCCCATGAGGCCTAATGAGACCATCAATATCGTAGCACGCATAGGATTTTTTTGCGCGCGTCATGCACTTGCAGTCGTTGCACTGACTGTATCTACTTGCGTATTATGGACTGTTGTATATTTGGCATTGTTTTTTTGGGCGATTTTTTCTGGAGGTGGTATTGGTGGCCCGCTAGCATATCCGGCAGGGCTGATTTTTTTTGCTATCGCTAGCACATTTATGGGAATTTTTGTATTCCTGCCAACGACAGCATTTGCAGAGTGGTTCACTCATCGACAGGGTTGGCCGATTCTCGCTCAGATTCCCATGTGTGTGGCAGGTTTCAGTCTGATTTGCATCACAATCATCTTTGCCGCCATATATACTAGTGCAGAAGTCACATTCCTTAATGCCGCTATGGGATTTTTGGCACTAATAGTGATCTATCTCATACCGCTTACTATTTACTGGTGGGTTGCACAGAGCATACCATTACTAATCTCCCTTACTCAGCGAATACGAGCCGCTCTCCAATCACGAGCTCGAATACTATGAACAAGAAGCCTAACAAACCATCATGCAATCACTGGAGCTGATGGAAGCTATCGAGTATGCCAGAGAAAGATCCAGAGAAGCATCATTTCGACTGAACTCGAAGATGGCGAAGCAATTTGAAGTTTTCTATTCATATCCTGTTCCGAGTGTTTCCAGACATGATTCGTATTACGGCTGTTCGTCACGACGGGCAAGAACCTAGGGACGATGCCAGGCGTAGGCCTTTTGCCAAAAGTAATTTCCGCAGGCCGGAATTGAAAATCACTCCCGCGAAGCGGCATCCTGTTCAAAAAACCAATTTGCTTCGTTTTGGAAAGGACTTTTGGCAAACGGTCTAAATGAATCAGCCAACAAGATTGAGATAATTGCCTACTCAATTCAAGCAACGGAGATTCACGGTTTCGCGGGATTGGTGGATTTCAGGACATCGGGATCGGCAGCATAGCGGGTAAAGTGCGTGGCGACACCGGCCTCTTCATGGCTGCCGCTGTGGACGAGGACGCGGTAGCGGAGCGTGAAGGAATCGCCGTTCTTGAGGGTGTGGCGGCCGTCTGGAAGATTGGCGATCGAGCGCGCGCCGAATGGATTGAGCGCGGCGAGCCCGTAGTCGCGGACGTGCCAGTGGGCGGAGTGTGGGTTCGCGGGATGGTCGAAGATGGCGATGCCGCGTTTTCCGTGGCCTTTGGCCGCGCCGGTATAGTCCATCCACGGGCTGGGTTTGCCATAGACGTTTTTCTCGCCTTGTTCGCCATGCGCGTTGGTGAGGAGGCCGCCGCGCTCGCCATCGAGCTCCGGGCGCATCCGCACGGCGAGCATGCCTTCCTTGGTGTCGCCAAACGTGATGTCTCCATGAGTCGCATGGAAGGTGGTGATGAAATCAAAATACCGCGCCGATGGCGGGCCGTCGTGGAATCGGATTTCGCGGGTTTCCTCCATGACGATTTGATCGTCCTTGCGGGCGATCCAGTGGTTGTGGGTTCTCAGCCATGCAAAACCCCCAGCATCACCGGTTTCGACGCGGGTCGTTTTGATCACGCCGGGTTTGCCGCGCCCGGCATGCCAGAAATCGAACTCATTGAGGGCGCCGTAAGTGAGGTAGAGCGACAGGTGATGCGGGTGATCGGTGACCGCCGGATCGTCCTCGCCCATCGGATGGTTGCGGGTGACGCCGACTCCCCCTTCGCTCATCACCGGCCAGAGGAACGGGACGTGGTGCGCGTCGCCGTATCGATAGGTCGTGAAATGTTCGCCGCGGATGTGGACTTCGATGGTGGCCGCTCCGGCATCGTGCTTTAATGAGACCGCCGGGTGGTTCGGATTTTCGGCGGAACCAAGGTTTGCGGAGAGCATGGTGATCGCAATGAGGTTCAGGGCTTTACGGTGCATGGGTGCAAGGAATCACAGGCATACGCTCCTTCCGATGCAGAAATTGCACGCCATGATTTTTTGTCTTTGTTCGATGAAAGGCATGGAGGTTTTTCCATTTTGAAACTGCAGAACCCGAGCGCCGATGCACAAGCTTGTAGCGGCGCTCTGCGAGCGTCGAAGCGAATGAGACCGCATCGACCGTTTTGCGATGCAGGTGGAAAGATTTTTGAACAGGAGGCAACAGAGATAGAGGTGCGGCAGAGGGAGCTAAAGCGCTGGGGCTTTCGCCTGGTTTTGATTGTTGATTGTTGAGGCGCCCACCACGCGTCGCCTGGTCGATTGCATCGCGATTTCACAATCGCGCCTACGGGGATGGTAGGCTCGTTCGTGAGAACGAGAAGGGGGTGTTGACTCCTCCGGTTACGCTCAATTCGCGGGGCCGTAGGTGAGCTGGGCGGTGGCGGTGGCGGCGTTGTCGGAGACGACGCGCACCCAGTGGGCGTGGAAGCCGTCCGGGAACTGGTGCGTCACGGTTTCTCCGGCTTTCACTTCGAACGATTGGTAGGCCGACCAAGTGTCGTCGGCGAGGAAGTCGAGCTCGACGGTGATGGTGGTGTCCACGCTGCTGGTGAGGGTGAGTTCCTTGCGGTCGTAGCCATACATCAGGTAGGGATCGGACGGGGTGTTGGCCTTGACGGCGGTGTTTTTCCAGGGTCCGCCGGTGCCGCGCGGTTCGCCCATGCGCCAGAGGTCGTCGATTTCGCCGAGCCAGAGCGCGGCGGTGCCGTCGGGGTTGCGGATGAGGTTTTTCGCGGCGGGGGCATCGTTGAGGACACCGCTGAGGACGAACAGTCCGCGCCATGCGGCGAAGTCGGTGATGCGTTTGCCGTGGGTGGCGAGGGCGCGCATTTTCCGGTGTCCGCCGGAGTTCATGCGCGGCACTTCATAGAACGTTCCGTGGCAGTTGAGCAGGGCGCGCTCGGTCACGACTTCGCGTTCGCCACGCGCCCAACCGGAGGCAAACGGTTCGTCGTATCCTGCGTGCAGACGCGGCAGGCGGAAGCGGACGCCGTTTTCTTCGATCCAGACGGAGGCATCATCGCTGCCGAAGGGTTTCTTGGTGGCGGCGGCTTTGCGGAGATTTGCCTCGGCCCGGGCATCCGCGCTGTCGGCGAAACCGAGGCCGCCGTCGATGATGTGATATCCCGCGGTGGAGGCGAATTCGAGCGAGAGGTCGTTGTTGTTGCGCACGCGCATCATGCCGTCGGATGACGGGCGGGTGTCGCTGATGTCGGGCAGCGCGGCGAATTCGGGGGAGGCCGCCGCTTCTGCTGGCGCGGCGTGCGGGTAGGGCGAGTGGAGGTGGAAGAACGCGGTGAGGTTCGCGCTGGCGGCGGACGACTTCAAGCGCACCCATGGCGCGGCGAAGTCGCCTAACAATTCGTGGACGTATCCACCCGCGGGCACGTTGACGCTGCGCACGGCGGTCCACTCCAGCGTGCCCTGGCTGGTTTGGATTTCGATTTCCACCGGGGATTCGCCGAGGTTGCGGAGGTGCAGGGTGCGGCTGGTAAAGCCCTGAATGAGGAAGGGATCGGACGTCTGGCCGGCGGTGACTTCGTCGTTCATCCAGACGGCTCCGTGGCCGGCGGGGGAGCCCCAGTTTTTGATGTCGTCCATCGTGCCGAACCAGAGGTTCGACTGGTTGCGTTGGGCGAGGGCGTTGTCGAATTTCGACAGATCGTTTTTGCCCATGACGATCTCGCCGTTGAACATGGCATAGTCGGTTGGCATTTTGTAGTAGCTCGAAATTGGCTTGAGCCCGGCGAAGTTCGCGGCGCTGAAGGTTTTCGGGAAATCGAAGAAAATGCCGTGCATATGCATCAGGTAGATGCTCGACGGATCCTCCGGATCGAGCTGGCGGATGCGCGGCCACTCGGTGTGCCAGCCGTGTGAACCGTCGTGCGAGTAGGAGCCTTTTGGCAGACGCCACAGATTCCACTCGCGGTTTTCCATCACGTGGACGAGCACGGATTTCGCATCGAACCCAGTGGCCCAGATCGGGTCGGTCTCGGGATTCGCGCTGCCGAAGATGCCACCGGGGCCGGTCACCTCGCAGGTCTGGGTGCGGGAAACGTGGTTCCACCCGGCGAGGAAGTGCGGCTGCGGATCGACGGCTGGAGGTCCTTGGGAGGCCGGGTTGGCGAGGTGATCGTCGGTGAATTTCCCGCCGTTGTCGGCCACCGTGGTGCCGTCCCATGTGGCAAGCACGCCGGCCGGGCCGGTCGGGTCTTCTTGGTTTTGCGGGCGTCCGTTGTTGCCCACTACGAGCAGCCCTTGGCCGGCGAACGCACCTTTGCCGTGGTAGCCGAAGATGAAGCGATCCCCGCGCTGCTGCACATCCGGGTAGCGTACGGTGAAGGAAAGGTCGCGTGCATCGACATCATAGACGCCGCTTTCCATGGTGAAGAGGTAGAGGCGGTTCGGGTCGGTGAGGTGGGCGGCGGTGGCGGTGTGGCGGCCGGGGGCGACCCTCGGCGAAAGCACCCGGACGTTGCGCTCGGCATCGATGAAATACGGGCCGATGTTGAGCTGGTTGGTCGCCTTATGGATGAAACGGTTCGCCGGAGTGCCGCCGACGGATTCCGGACGGACGATCATTTCCAAACTTGGCGTGATTTCGTAGAGCTTGTCGTCGCTGCCGGTCGGCCGGTGTGGCGCGTAGGTAATCACCCACAGTCGGTCGGCCCACGGCACCACCGCACCGACGCCGCATTCCGCGAAGGTATTCGTCATGGTGAGGTGCGGATACACGCCCGAGATGCGCGGATGCTCGGCGGCGTGTGTGGAGGATGCTACTGCCAGTAAAGCGGCAACGGATGCGATGGCGGGCAGGGATGATGGGCGGTGTTTCATGGGGTATGGGAAAAATCGACAACTCAAAGCGCCGCGACCAGTGCATTTTGATGAAATGCGGCCGGTGGCGGCGCTTGAGAATTTGAAATCAGGGAAACTCAACGACGGCGGCGCAGCAGAGCAAGCAGGCCGAAGGCGCCGAGAAGGGCGGTGGATGGCTCGGGGATGCCGGTAATCGTGAAGTCGCGAAGCACGTATTCCTCGCCGCCGACACTGGTGCTATTTCTGCCACCTGCTGGATAAAACCCGGGCCTGAACCAGAGTTGCACACCCAGATTTGAAACGTTGTCCATGTTCACGATGTTGGAATCCAAGGTTACGGTGACCATGGTTCCGTCGGCGGTCCCGCTCACTGCTCCCGGATTCGTCAAAATCCTGAAATTTTCGTAAACCGAGGTGAAGCCAGAGCCGGTATTGATCAAGATCTGAAACAACTCGTTGTCGTCTTCCCAAGTAGAACCGTTGGGCTGGTAGATGTTGAGCGTGAGTGTCACATCGGAAAATCCGGTGGTGTCGAAAGTGCGCGTCATGGTGCCGACGTTGGTATTGACTGTACCACCCGGGGTGCGAAACACGCGCAAATCGCCGTCAGGTATTTGAAAGACACCGTTGGCGATATTGAAGGTGAGGGTTTCGCCATTGCCGTCGACATCGTTCGCAAGCGTCCATCCTGGCAGGTCCCACCCGCCGCTGGAGCTAAATTGAGTGATGACCGTCGCTCCCATGGCTGGCATTGCGGCCAAGGCAAGCGTGGCGAGGACGTTTGGAAGGAGGGATGGGAATTTCATTATCAAGGATGGTAGTTTGAGGCGACGTATAGTCGTCATCATTGTTAAGTGTGCCGCCGCGAGATGAATTGCACATTTTTTTCAAATTTTTGTATCAATCCCGGGTGCTGGGCACACTTTAAGGGTATTGGATGAGCATCACAAACGGCACCAGGAGGTTGGAAAAGAAGACTCGGATCGGGAGGCGGTCTTTGAGGAGATGGTGTGCGAGCACCAGGCATGGGTGCGCGGGTATCTTCGCTCGCGGTTGACGGATTGGACAGCGGCGGACGACTTGGCGCAGGATGTGTTTGTGACGGCCTATGCGAAAATGCGGGATTTCCGTGGGGATTCGGGCGTGGCATCGTGGTTGCGTGGGATCGCGCACAACCACTTACGGAATTTCATCCGCAAGAACCGCGAGACGGCCATTGGCGGCAGCGAGGAATTGCAGGCGTTGCTCGAGAACGGAGGTGAGGCTTGGAACGGTGAACACGAAATCCCGGCGCGGCTCGATGCCCTGGCGGAATGCTTGCGCCGCCTGCCGGACCACGCGAAAGCGCTGCTTGATCAACGCTATGTGGCGGGGCGAAGCGTGCGCGAGATGGCCGACATCTCGGGCAAGGAGTATTCTGCCTTGGCCATGCAATTGCGCCGGATGCGCGAAATGCTTGCGGAGTGCATTACCAAGGAAATGGAAAGGGGAAGCCGAACATGAACGAAGACAGCGATTGGATCACCCGATGCCTTGAAGGTGAGATGAGCGCGGAGGATGCCGCCGACTTGCGTCGTCAACTCGAAGCCGACCCGGCGATGGGCGAGGCGTTTACCGCACAGGTCGCGCTGCACGGTTGGCTTGGCCCGGCGATGGAAGGCGAAGTGACGCGACAACGGGTGATCACCGGCATGATTGATGCGGCGCATCAGGCGGACCGCGCGGATTTCCTGACCCAGGTGCGGCGCAAGCTCACCGGCATCCGGCGCAGGAAGGCGCTGGCATGGGTGGCCACGGCTGCCGCCGCTGTGCTGGTTTTCGGACTGTTGCTGCGGCCCTCCGAGGTTGCGGAGCCGTTGGCGACGATGACGCGGATCGCCTCGCAGGATCCTTCGTCGCATTACCAAGTGGGTCATTCATTCGGGCCGGGTGATCCACTGAAACTCCACGCCGGATTGGTCGAACTCGACTTGCAAGGACGCGGGACGATGGTGGTCGAGGGCCCGGCGGAGCTGGAATTCACCGGCCCGCTCGCGGCCGCCATCACCAAGGGCCGGGTGGTCTTGCACGTCAATCCACGCGGCCACGGGTATCGGCTGGAAAGCCCGAGGGGCAGCATCGTGGATCTTGGAACGACGTTCGGCGTTTCGGTCGATCCCACAACCGGTGAGGTGGAGACCCATGTGATCGAGGGCGAGGTCAAGACACTTCCGAATGACGGCAGCGACGCCGTTTTGCTGCGGAAAAACGAGGCGATGCGACTTGGCGCGGATGCCAACGTGAGGATTCCGATGAATGCTGGCGCATTTTATGCCGGGCTGCCGCCAAGCCGCCAACTGGCCTTCCGCATGGTCCATTGGCCGATGGACATCCGGGATGCGCGCGGCATCGGTACGCGGACGATCGGATTTGGCGATGAGGATTTTGATTTGCGGTTCCCTGAGGACTTGGAATCGGCAATGCCCGCCGTGGTGGATGGTCCGTTCGGCAATGCGTTGCATTTCGATGGGCATGGCCGCTACGCGGAAAGCCGGTTCCGCGGTATCGAGGGTGCCAAGGCACGAACCGTGGCATTCTGGGCGAAGGTGCCCGAGGACTTCGATCCCGGGCAGGGCTATTCGATGCTCTCGTGGGGAAAGTTTTCCCTCACCGAGCCGGGAACCGTCTGGCAGGTCTCAGTGAACCCGGATGATGAGGATGGCCCGGTCGGCCGCCTGCGCGTTGGCGTGCACGGCGGCAAGGCGATCGGCATCACGGATCTGCGCGACGGCCAGTGGCATCACCTGGCGGTGGTGCTGTATGAGGCACCCGGTCAGGAATTTGGTAAAAACGTGCTGCTCTTCGTGAATGGCGAACCTGAGCCTCTGTCCAGCCGTGTCCTTGGCGTGATGGATACGCAAGTCGAGGAGGCGGAACATGGCGTCTGGCTGGGACGCGATGTGACATCCGCCTCCGGCCCGGGAAGGTTTTTCCGCGGTGGACTCGATGAGGTCTACATCTTCGACGCGGCGCTCACGCAGGGGGAAATCCGCACGCTGATGGAGCGCAACGAGCCGCCGAGGTGACGGCGCGGCATGGACCGAATGCCAAACTCTATATCTCGGATGAGCCGGATGGAGGATGCGTTTCCTCGATCCGCGAATCCGCTTCGCCAAGCAACTGCAAGAGCGCGGGCCTGAGTATTTTGCCGAGCGCTCCACGCGGGATTTCGTCGACCAGAACCGGCGCTTCCAGGCGCTGGGACCGCGGGACCGATGCGTTGTAGGCGGCGATGGCAGCTTGCATCGCCGATGGCGGGACCTGCCTCGCGGCCACGACCACCAACCGCTTGCCAAGGCGCGGGTCCCGAATGGCCACGACGGCGACGCCCGCGCGATGCTCTTGCAAGGCGGCGGCGAGGCGGTTCTCCACCTCGGTCGGGTCGATCAATTCCCCCGCGACCTTCACGAGGCTGTCGGCCCGCCCTTGGGGGACGAGTCCGCCGGGTGTGACCAAGACGCGGTCGCTCGTGACATGCCATTCGCCCGTGCGAGGATGATAGATGCCGTCGACGACCGTCCCGGAAAACAGTGCGGGGCCGGCGATCTCCAAGCACCCGCCGGCGTGGATGCGGGTTTTCCAGTGCGGAAGCACGGGGAGTGGCGATGGTTTGTAGGGACGCGCCAGCGCGTCCGGCGGCTGCGTTGCGATTTGCGAGGCGGCCTCCGTCATCCCGTAGCTCGCAAGCACCGGCCAACCAAGGGCGCGCGCTGCAGATCCGGCTTCCGCATCGAGACGCCCGCCACCAATCACTAGCGCAACCAGTCCGCCCGGGGCATGACAACCCGCACCCACCAGATCGTGAACCTGCGTCGGCACCAAGCTGGTGTGGGTGACGCGCCGCTCCGCGAGCCAATGAGTGAAGGTATGTGGATCCCAGGATTTTGATAATGCTTGTAATTTACAAGCTGCACAACGAGCACGTGCGATCACCCCAAATCCGCCGACATGGTGTGGGGGAAGCGCTAGGCCCCAGACGCTCGTTGTCGCGACTCCGAGGTGGGTGTTGACCGCATTGGCCGATGTGAGCAAGGCGTTTTTCGATAGTGCAATCCACTTTGGAGACCCATATGATCCAGAAGTTGCAAAAAGCAAGTGATAATCAGGAATTCGCGTAGCACCTGGATCACACGGCCCATCTGGGCGCAATGCGAGGGGTTTCGGATCGCTCCAAAACGTTTCGCGTGCGAGGATTTCCGCGATGTCCGCTGTGTGACTCATGAAGCACATCCATCGCGCGGCAGGCGGCCCGGCACAAGCAGGATTTGCAGATTCGCTATGGCACGAAGCCGGTGTCCGATGGAGAAGGGGTGGCGGATTTCCTTTCCTGGCTGCGTTTTGCGCCGCGGAGCGACTTCGGTAGGACGGAATAGATGAGTTGGACGATTGGGTAGGCGGTGATGGAAAGCAGCACCGCCGCGGTGATGAAGCCGAGCGTGAAGCTGGCGGCATTGAGTGGGCCGACGCCGGGGATCGTATAGTCCACCCGGGCGAGGAATCCCGGCATTGGCACCGACAGGCTCTCGCGCATCCAGTGGCCGAGGCGGAATTGCGCGAGGATGATCGGCACCTGGGTGAAGGGATTGGTCACCCAACAAGCCGCCATGGCGAACGGGATGTTCGCGCGGAACCGCATCGCCACCAGGGCGGAGGCCACCATTTGAAATGGGATTGGCAACATGGCGAAAAACAGACCGATCGAGAAGCCGGTGGAGACGGTGCCGGGGCATGGCATCCACAGGCTCCGGTGGAACAACGGCTTGGCCATGGTGCGCCACCACGGGCGATGCCACAAGTGGCGGTGCCGCAGCGTCCGGAAGGCGCTTCGCACGAGGCGCAGGTATCGGATTTTCAACGGCGAATTCATCAGGGCGCAGGGAGCATCGTCCGCACGCCGCCAGAATCAATCGCAAATCCAGCTGGGAAAACTCCATCCTTGATCTGCGCGGCGGAATCTGTGAGGGTTCGCGCAATGTCCACCATGACTCCCTACCGTCATTCCCACGCTCCCCGCGGGCTCACGCTGCTTGAGATGACGCTCGTCATTTTCCTGGTTCTCACATTGGCTGGTGGCGGGCTCTATTTCGGCGGGAAAATCGGGGATTGGAGAAGTGGCCGCAACGCGGCCGAAACGCTGCGCACGGTGTATGCCGCGCAGCGCATGTTCCTCTCCGACAATCCCACCGTGAAGGTCGCCGACCTGACGCCCGAGCAACTGATTCCCTACCTGCCCCGGGGATACACCGCGATCCCGACCGTGACTTCTCTTGAAGGCAACGAGCTTGAAATCAAGATCACCGTGACGCCCCCGGTGGTCGATGGCGGGGGTGGCGCGGTTTACGACCCCTCGGGAAGCGGCAAAGACGGACTCTGGGACATCGGCCGATGATTCGCTGCGCCACCATTTCCCTGATGTTGTTGTGGTTTTCGGCCACCGGTGCTTTGGCGGTCGAGTTCCGGCATGTTGGCGATTTCATGCTGCAATCGCACTTCAAAATTACTGGCGATCAAATGACGCCGATTCCCATGAAGGCGATGGTGTTCCGGGTTTTCACCGATGGGATTGTCATCCGCATCAGCGCCGATGGCGACGACGATGCGTTCACCACGTTTGAGATTTACCGTTCGGATGGCATCGGCCGCCAGCGCAGCGAGGGCGGCGCGTTGGAAGTGATTCCTGGCGTGCAGGCGACCAGCCGGAACAACAACGTTTTGCGGCACTTGCGAATGTCGGCGGAATCGTTGACGATCACGACGTTCCCCGGTGTTTCGGACCAAACAATCGTAAGTTACGCCGTGGCCGCCGAGCGCATCGAGCAACCGCAACCGCCGACACCAAGCGAATAAACGCCTTTCCGAATGAATCCGCCATCCCCGGAAAATCCACTCCCCGCCCGAACCGCGTCCGGCGACGACTCCGTCGTCTCGTTGGCCGAGGCCTTGGCAAACAAACACAAACGCCTGCCCGTGAAGAACCGGCGCCTGTCCGCAAGCCCGGTCCACCGGCTTCACACGGCGATGTTGATCGCCAGCACCGTGGTGGCGGCCGTTTTCTGCATGCTCTACATCACCAAGCCCGTGATCTACACCGTGCCCGAGAGCGCCATGGCCGAAGCTGCCGACTCTCCCGAATCGTCTTCCGAAGTGGCGGACATCGACGCAGCGCCGGGAAAATCCGTGCCGACTAGTCCGTCGCACGATGGCCACGAGGAGACCAACCTGCGAGTCCAGCACGTGCTCAACGCAACTACTGCGGATGGCGATTTGAGTCGCATTGTTCTCGATGTGCCGGTGATTTATGCCAGCCGCCAGCTTCGATGGACTGATGCGGAGGTCGCGCAAGCCCGGGCGATCCACGCGCGTCTTGCCGATTTCCATGAGCAATCGCGCCAGTTGCGCGGCCTCGGTGCCGACATTCTGACCGAGTGGAACGAGCTCATCGAGCGGTCGATTCCCACCGCCGACCTGCGGGCCGACAGCCCGTCGCTCCCGGCCAACCAGGACGACGCCGCACAGCGGTCCGGCCCCGCCACCCTCGACACCACCGAGGTCATCGAAATCCAACCATCCGGACCATGAGAATCATGAAACACCCTCTTGCCGTCGTGCTTGTGCTCGTTTGCGCGAATCCGGCCGTCGCCCAATACGAAGGCGGCATCGAGATTCCCGAGAACGTCCTTGAGGCAATCCGCGAGTTCAGCGAGCGCCAATCGGAAGACACCGATGATGTGGTGGTCGTCCTCACCCCGCCGGGCACGGAGGACGAAACGGAGGAAATCGCGGCGGACGGCGAAGCCCGGGATGAGGCCGACAAGGGCGTGACGGTGGTGCCAGCCGAAGGCCGCGCCGATGCATCATTCCCCGGCGAGCCCTCGCCACACGGTCCCGAGGTGAGAGTCCAGCCATTGCGTGAGATTCGCGGCACCAAGATCCGTGCGGCCGACGTGCAGATTGACGCACCCTTTGCCGCCAAGCCGATCGGCCGTCCTTCCGAGGGATGGAAGCTCACGGTATCCTCCGAGGTGTCGGCATTTACCAAAAACGTCGAAGTCTCCCCCGGGACATGGCTCACTCTCGCAATCCGCTCACACGTGTTGGTCCCCGAGGCCGATGGCCAGCAAGTCTATCAAATCCATGAACCCGGCTTTGATGCCGCGCATGGTTATCGCCAGAAAGCCACGATCAGCGCATCGATCGCCTCCTCGCTCCGCCAACTCGAGGACGATTCCGTGCTCCTCGGCCGGGCCATCGACGACTTGGAACAAATCTTGATTTCCCTCCCGCGATCTGGTAATTCCAACCCTACCGACGCTGGAAACCGCCGATGATCCGCTCAGCCACACCCGCCATTTCTCTGGTTGCCCTCGCGTGCATGATTGCCGCGGGTGCCAGCCACTGGTGGTCCGTGCGCCAACTGGTGGTCTTGATGGATGGCGGAATCGCCGTCCCGCGCGCCGCCGCCGCAGAAGTCGCTCCGGTGGCCGGGAAAACTGACGTCGCCGAGCCGGCTGGGGACGCTACGCCCCAGATCGCCGCGGCAGATCCCGTCATGCCTGCGGGCCCGCCGGTTGGTGAGCCGATCGAGACGCAACAGCAGTTCTACCAAGAGCTCATCCGCGAAATGCAGCAACTCCGCAACCAGAACCGCGATCTGCTCAACCAAGTGGCCGAGACCAACCGCGACCTGATGAAACTCGAATTCCGCGTCGATACCCACTCCGAGCAATTCCGCCCGCTGCCCGTCACCGAGGACAAGATCGGGACGACCTTCGGCACCAGCTTCGATGAAAGCCCCGGCCTGTTGCCGCCTCGCGCCGAACCGGTCGTTCTCCCATTTGCCGAATAATTCCGGTGCCCCCGCCGTCTGACCCGGCGTATGCATGATCCCATGACACTTTCATCCACCGTGATTCGCCGTGCCCTGATGGTTGGCGTGCTTGCCTTGGCACCTGCGATCGCCGCCGGCACCGCTCCCGAATGGCGCAAAGAGCTCAACAGCCCGACCGCCGGAGCGCACCCGCCACTCAAGCCGACGGTGCTCGATTACCAGCTTAGCTGGCGCGGCTCGGTCCGAGCCGGCACCCTGCGCATGGAAATCGACCCGCCCGACGCGAAAAAACCCGGCCTCAAGGTGATCCGCAGCTCGGCCAACAGCACCGGTGCCGCCGCCAAGCTTTTCCCATACAGCCACCACTTCTGGGCCGAGATCCATCCACGCACGCTCAAGCCCGTGTTTTTCCAAGGCAAGGAAACCGACCGCCGCGAGACCTCCACCACCCGCGTCCGCTATTTCCCTGATCGCGTCGAAAGCCACGAGCACAGCGTCAAAAAACGTGGTGGCAAGGTAACCACTGAGGACCAGACATTCCACCATCGCGACGTCCACAACATCTTTTCCGCGCTGCTCCACATCCGCAGCCAGGATCTCAGCGCCGGCCGCAAACACACCATCCTCTGCCAGCCGTTCGACAGCCCGTATCTCGTCACCGTCCACTCCCACGGCGTCGAGGATCACAATGGCCGCAGTGCCATCCGCTGCACCGTCTCGATGCGCAAAATCAACCGCAAGACGCTCGAGCTCGAAGAATACAAGAAACTCCGCCGCCCCGCCACCCTCTGGCTCACCAACGACGCCGACCGCGTCATCCTCGAACTCCGCGCCGCCGTCTTCATCGGCGATGTCCGCGCGACCTTGGTCAATCAAACGAAACCGTAGGCCCGGTTCGTCCCGCAGGACAGGTCCATAACCACATCCCCCGGTTCGTGTCCGCCGTCATCACTGGCGACAACACCATTTCCTTACGACGGATTATTGATGCGGCCGCATCAATAATCTGTACGAAACCGCTCATTTGGTTCGGGCAATTCATGCATGCGGTGGATGTTTCTCATCATCGCAATCACGCTTTTTCCTTCCCGCCAGCACCCCCGGTGGCCACCATTTGGCAACGCTGAAAAAGCCGATTCGCCTTAGTCCACATGACCTCCCAACCCCTCCTCGAAGACACCTACCTCCGCGCTCAGTGGAGCACCGAATTTGAAGCCTTCGAAGCCAGCCCCGAATCCGCCGCCCTGCTCGCCCGCCTCCGCGCATGGGCCAACCGCGATGTCCTCAACGAGCGCGCCTCCGAAACCGCCTTCATTCAGCGCTTTTTTTCCGAAACCTGGGGCTACCAACTCCAAGGCGACCACACAGCCGCCTACACCTGCCGCCCGCAATACGAAATCCCCGGCGCGGGCCAATCCGGCGGCACCGGCTTTGCCGACGCCGCCCTCGGCCACTTCGGCGGCGACGCCGTCCCGCAAGTCCTCTGCGAATTCAAAGACATCCGCTCCGGCCTCGACGCCCGCCAAGCCCGCAAAGGCAACACCCGCTCACCCGTCGAACAGGGATTCGACTACCTCCAGGCCGCCTGGCAAGGCCGCGACCGCGACGCTCTCACCGAGCCATTCTTCGCGCTCGTGACCGACATGAACGAATTCCGCCTCTACGCCCGCCGCCTCGGGCGCGGGCAGTTCCAGCGCTTCGTCATCAGTGGCCCCGCCACCGCCACCGAGCCCACCCTGCTTGGCGACACCCCCGCCGCCGCCTTCCGCCGCTTCGTCTTCTGGAAACTCCTCCAGCCCACCATGCTCCTCGCCGAACGCGGCGCACCCATGCTCGACCGCCTGCTGCGCGACCAGATCGTCCGCGAAAAGGCCATCGAAAAGGACTTCTACCGCGAATACCGCGATTACCGCCAATTCGTCTATCGCACCCTCATCGAGGCCAACCCCGGCTTCACCGGCACCCGTGGCCAGCTCGTGCGCCTCACCCAGCGCTTCCTCGACCGCTGCATCTTCATCCTCTTCTGCGAGGACATGGGCCGCGTCCTCCGCTACCCGCCCGACCTCCTGCGCGACATCCTCATCGAAAAAAGCCAGAGCCGCTTCTACGATCCCGAAGGCTCCGGCCCGTGGGACGAAATGCGCGCCCTGTTCCGCGCCATGCGCGATGGCGGCAATTTCGGCTCACACCCCATCGACCGCTTCAACGGCGGCCTCTTCGAGGAAGACCCCGCCCTCGATTCCCTCCACATCCCCGCCAAAGTCTTCTGCGCACCCGGCCAGGCCACCGACCTCCTCGCCCACCCGCGCACCCTGCTTTACTTCTCCGCCGCCTACAACTTCGGCCTCAGCACCGCCGCCGGCGAGCGCGCCATCTCGCTCTACACCCTTGGCCGCATCTTCGAGCAATCCATCACCGAACTCGAAATCATGGAGGCCGAAGCCGATGGCCGCGTCTCCATCAACAAACTCAGCAAACGCAAAACCGACGGCGTCTATTACACCCCCGAGTGGGTCGTGAACATGATCGTCGAGCAAACCCTCGGCACCCGCCTCAACGAAATCAAAACCGACCTCGGCTTCGACCGCCTGCCACCCATCGACGCCGACCTGCTCGCCGAATACCGCGCCTTCCTCAACGACAAACGCCGCGCCACCCCCAAAGCCGGCGCATGGATCGCCTTCCTCGAAAAATACCGCTTCGCCCTCGGCCAGATCCGCATCGTCGATCCCGCCTGCGGCTCCGGCGCCTTCCTCATCCAGGCCCTCAACCGCCTCGTCGAGGAATACCGCTGGGTCATCGCCGAAAAAGAACGCATCACCACCGAACGCGAAATCTTCGATCAAGACGCCATCATCCGCTCCATCCTCTCCCACAACATCTACGGCGTGGATATCAACCCCGAGTCCGTCGAAATCACCAAACTCGCCCTCTGGCTCCACACCGCCGCCCCCGGCAAACCACTCTGCTCGCTCGACGACAACATCCAGTGCGGCAACAGCCTCGTCGGCCCCGACTTCGACGCATTCTATCAACAGCGCCACAGCACCCTCTTCGCCGCCGCCGATCCCAACGAGCGCGAACGCATCAACGCCTTCGACTGGCACACCGCCTTCCCCGTCGTCTTCGCCCACGGCGGATTCGACTGCGTCATCGGCAACCCGCCCTACATCAAGCTCCAGCACTTCCGCCGCGCCCAGGAAGACACCGCCGCCTACCTCGTCGAAGCCCAAAACCCCGATGGCACCCCGCTCTACGCCAGCACCCAGAGCGGCAATTTCGACATGTATCTCCCCTTCATCGAAAAGGGCGTCCGCATCCTCAAACCCGAAGGCCGCATGGGCTACATCGCCCCCAACGTCTGGATGGTCAACGAATACGGCAAACCCCTCCGCCAGCTCATCCGCCGCACCCGCACCCTCGACCGCTGGCTCGACTTCAAAAGCCACCAAATCTTCGACGAAGCCATCACCTACACCTCCCTCCAATTCTTCCGCGGCTCCGAAGTCCCCGCACTCACCTGCGCCTTCGCCCCCGACGGCAACGCCGCTGCCGTCCAGTGGGAAAACGCGGATCAGATTCCGTATGAAGAACTGCCGGAGGAAGATGCGTGGACCCTCGCGCCTAAGGCGGAGATGGAATTGATCGGAAAATTGAGCAGCTCTAACCGAACACTCGAACAATGCTCCAAAGGCATCGTCGTCGGTATTCAAACCAGCGCCGACCACATCTATCACCTCAAGCGCATCGCGGCCAACCGCTACGTATCTCGCGCAGGCCTTGAAGTCGCAATTGAAGATGAACTCATGCATCCGCTTGTTTCGGGAACGGAAGTAAAACGCTATCTTCACCCACAAACAGATACCTATCTGCTGTTTCCATATTGCGTAGACCTGGGAATTAAGCCTCGTCTGTTCACCGCAGATGAAATGCAAACGACCTTCCCGCTTGGATGGGCTTATCTACGAACGCATGAAGAAGCATTGCGCGGTAGGGAGAACGGCAAAATGGAACTGGACGACAAATGGTGGGCCTACGTGTATCCCAAGAATCTGGACAAGCAGGAATATCCAAAACTGATGGTCCCTCGACTGATCACCCGCTTGTTCTGCGCGATGGATCTGGATGGAGCTTGTTATCTCGACAACGTCGATGTTGGCGGCGTCCTCTGCGAAGACGCTGAAGAGTTGCCTTATCTTGCCGCAATTCTCAACGCGCCGGTCTGCAACTTTGTTTGGCGGCGCACGTCAAAGCCTTTCCAGAACGATTACCGCTCCGCCAACAAACAATTCATCGCCCCGCTCCCCATCCCCGACGCATCCCCTGAGCAGCGACTCGAAGTCGGCACCCGCGCCCGCGAGTTGCAGGAACTCCACACCCTCCGCCGCGACACCATCGCCAAGCTCGACCAACGCCTGCACAGCGCCCAAACCGCCGCCGTCACCCCCGCGCCCAAGGAAGCCTGGCTCTGGCCCGCCATCGGCACCCCCGCCACCTGGAAGCAATCGCCCGCCGCCCCCGCCGACCTCAAAGGCCGCGACCTCACCGCCTGGGCCAAGCAACAACACAGCGCCGCCCTCCAGGACAAGCTCGACAGTCTCGACGCCCTCCTCCAACCCGGCGCATCCCTCACCGTCACCAACACCGCCGACGAACTCGCCCTCCACATCGACGGTCGCCAAGCCCTCCGCCTCTACGACCGCCCCGACACCCCCTTCATCGCCGCCCAATGGCGCCACACCCTGCGCGACCTCAACGTCACCGAAGCCTTCGATGGCAAAAAACTCATCCGCCAACTCCTCACCCTCCGCACCACCACCGAGGAGCCGCTCAAAGCCCGCATCCTCGCCCTCGACGAAGAAATCACCACCCTCGACGCCACCATCGCCAGCAAGGAGGCCGAGCTGAATGCAATCATCTACGGCCTCTACCAGCTCACCCCCGAAGAAATCACGATGGTGGAGGGTGGGTGACCCGTAGCGGCGATCACCGGTCGCCGCGAATCCGTGGCGGCGGATTGCATCCGCCAAGCCCAGCCTCGCAAAATTTAAATACACCCCTTGCAGTTCGATACTTGACCAAGAGGTAATTCAAAACTACTCATAAGAACACTTTCCCATGATGCTCTACAAACGCCAGAAGCTCCTGCTTGATCTCGTCCATGCGGCGGGAGGCGAGTTGGCGGCCACCGATCTGCAAAAGCTGCTGTTTTTATACGTCCAGCAATGCGAAGAGGAACCGAGCTTCCGCTTCGTACCATATCGATTCGGCTGCTTCTCGTTCCAGTCCTACACCGACCGGTCGTTGCTCGCCGAGCGCGGACTGATCCATGAGGCGAGTGACGGGCGCTGGAAGGTCACCGCCAAAGCCAAGCCGTATTTCGATACCAAACGAAAGGTGGTTTTGGAACATTTCGTG
>JBLRWN010000065.1:0-17298 GCA_047921195.1 Luteolibacter sp.
CCACCTCAAGCTGATCAGGCAGCCGTCACTTGACCCAACTTGCGCCCTTCATCCTCTTTCCATCTGCGGATTTTAGGGTAATGCAAGAGCATGAAGCGCGGTGTCGGCGCGGGTGTCGTATTGTTCTGCCTTCCAATCGCCGGGGATTGGGAGGGCCATGTCGAGCCAACGCACGCAACGCCCGATTGGGCGGATGAAGAGAAATCCCCCACTCTGCCCGATCCATCCGGCATGGGAGCCATGGAGTTCGATCACCCCGTCCTGCCAATCCAACGAGTAGCATGAGGTGCCTTGCAGGCCGGTGGATGCGCGCTTTTGAAATCCGGCATGAACGAACAAATTGCCATCGGGATGGATCGCATCACGACCCCAGAAAAACATCTGCTGCCGCATGCCATCCGCAAGATCACGGAATGCGAGGCTCAAGGATTGGTCGAACTTTTGGGTGTGCACGCGGAAGGAGCTTACGCATGAAATTTACTAACGCAATCTTTATGCGTTTGCAGGCATGAAGTTTCTGAGGCTCCCGCCTTATAGAATCCCACGACAATGAGACACGCCCATCGGATCAGGGTAAACCCATTTCATCACACGACGTGAGCACCTGGCGCCGAATCAGCGGACGAAATACCCGAGGTGTTCGAGTTCGAGGGCAAGGTCGACGTTGTTGACGGTGACGTCTTTCGGAACATCGAGCAGGACCGGAGAGAAATTGAGGATGCCTTGGACGCCGACTTCGACGAGCCGGTTGGCCATGGTTTGTGCGAAGCCGGCAGGCACGCAGAGGATGGCCAGTTTGACGGATTCCTTGGTGATGAAGCGTTCGAGTTCCGACTCGTGATGAACCGGGATGCTGATGCCTCGGCGGATGGCGGCCTCGGGGTCGGCATCGAAGGCGGCAATCACTTGGAATCCCTCTTTTTCAAAGCCCTGATATCGCAAAAGCGCGGAACCGAGATTCCCCGCACCGATCAGAACGACCGGCTGGAAACGTTCGCGGCCAAGGGTTTCGCGAATGCTGAGCATCAGGGTATCGACCGGGTAACCGAGACCACGGGTCCCATATTGACCGAGATAAGCGATATCCTTGCGGATCTGGGAGGCATTCACACCGGCTGCGCGTGCCAGCGTGGTCGAACTTACGGTCGCCACCTGGTTGGCCGCGAGTTTTTCAAGGCAGCGGTGGTAAATCGACAGCCGGTAAATCGCCTTTTTCGGAAGGTCGGTCCTCTCGGGCGGGTTCGGCTGGGGGTTGGGATTCGATTTTTCCACGGTTTCGGAGGTCTCTATGGCGAGAAATCCGCACCACGTCGAGCGTGATTCACTCACATGGAAATTCACACCGGTAAGTCATTTTCAATAATTCGCAACCCATTCATCATCAGTTACTTTTGAAAAATAGTGACGGATTATTGATGCGGCCGCATCAATAATCTGTCGTTTTTTGGGACTGGTGTGGGTGTGTCCCGGCTCGGGGTGGGGTGGATTTTTGTTGGATGGATGTTGAGTGATGCTGGGGTGGCTTGCATTGGATACTGGCTCGGGCATGCTCTGGCGCATGGCGGAAATGATTTTGGGCATCGACCTTGGCACGACGAATTCGGCGGTGGGGGTGGTGGATTCTGGGTTTCCCATCCTGCTGGCCAATGAGGAAGGGAAACGCATCACGCCGAGTGCGGTGTGGATTGGAACGGCCGGAGAAATCGAGGTGGGTGATCGTGCGTTGCGTCGCAGGGCGACAGATCCGCAGCGGGTGGTGACGAGCATCAAGCGCTTGATCGGACGCAGGCTCGATGAAATCGAGGACGACTTTCCGCTTCCGGTCGAACGCGGACCGGATGGCTTGCCCAGGGTGCTTGGTCGCACTCCGGAGGAGATCAGCGCGGAGATATTGAGAGAGTTGAAGCGCATCGCGGAATGGAGGTTGGAACGCGAGGTCGCAAAGGCGGTGGTCACGGTGCCCGCGTATTTCAACGACGCGCAACGCTCCGCCACGAAACGCGCGGGCGAGATGGCGGGGCTGGAGGTGGTGCGGATCGTCAACGAACCCACCGCCGCCGCCCTCGCATACGGTCTCGACAAGCTCGGGGAGTCGTCGCGCGTGGCGGTCTATGATCTCGGGGGCGGCACGTTTGATCTTTCGATTCTGCAACTTCATGAAGGGGTCTTCGAGGTGCTGGCGACGCATGGCGACACCCGGCTTGGCGGCGATGATCTCGACATGCGTCTGTTGCAGGCGCATGCGCCGGGACTCGATCCCGCTCGCTGGCTGGCGGAGGCCGCGCGGGTGAAATGCGCGCTTTCCGAGGTGGAAACCGCAACCTTCCGCGCGCCGTTTCACGATGGAGCGCAGAGCATGGAAGTGGAAGTCACGCGTTCGATGCTCGTGCGCGAGGCCGCGCCATGGATCCGCCGCACGCTCGATCACGCGCGCCGTGCGCTGGCGGATGCGGCGATCGCACCAATGGATCTCGATGCCGTCATTCTCGTCGGTGGCAGCACGCGGATCCCTGCGGTGCAACGCGCGGTGGCGGAGTTTTTCGGGCGTGAGCCGGACGTATCGCAGCACCCGGACGAGGCGATCGCGCTTGGCGCGACGATTCAGGCGGGAATTCTCTCGGGAGCGATGCAGCGGATGGTGCTGTTGGACGTTACGCCGCTCAGCCTTGGGATTGAGACTTACGGTGGGTTGATGAATGTGCTGATTCCGCGCAACTCGACGATTCCGTGCAAGGCCGGTGAGATGTTCACCAACGCGGCGGACGGTCAGCGTGCGATGCGGGTGCGGGTGCTTCAGGGTGAACGGGAAATGGCGTCCGATAACTGGGAGCTCGGCAGATTCAA
Organism: Luteolibacter sp.; assembly: GCA_047921195.1. Lineage (GTDB taxonomy): Bacteria > Verrucomicrobiota > Verrucomicrobiia > Verrucomicrobiales > Akkermansiaceae > Luteolibacter. The sequence goes on from JBLRWN010000065.1 coordinate 2,845, forward strand.
CGTCGAGTTCGATGCCGCGCCGAAAGGCCGCGCCCGTGTCGGTGTGCAATTCCGCATCGACGAGAACGGCATCCTCGAAGTGCTCGCCCGCGATACTCAAACCGGCCGCGACACCGTGGTGAACCTCGACAACGCCGCGGTGAATGTGGACGACGCGGATGTCGAAAAAATGGTCGGTGAGTCAGTTGAGCATGCGTTTGAGGACATGGCGGCACGGGTATTCACCGAGGCAAAGCTGAAGGCGGATGAGCTGCTCCCTGCCGTTGATGCGGTGCTTGCGACCGGCCTGGTGGACGATAGTGAGCGCGCCGAAATCCAGGCCGCTGCCGTTGCGGTTCGCGCGGCGATGGAATCGGGGGCCGCCCATCCGCTCAAGCAAGCCGTGCAGCAACTCGACCGCGCGACCGAAGCCGTTGCTGCCCGCTTGGTGGAAAAGGCCATGGACGAAGCGCTCGAACGGCGCTTGGGAGAGATTTGATCTTGAGTTATCCACGGACGGTTTACAGCCTGTTCACTAGAATTTCACCGGTTTTCCACGGGTTATTCACATATTCACATGTTGTGCTTATCTTATTCACAGGGGTTTAAAACCCATTTGCATCTTGATCTTCCAGTCTTGCGCCTCAGCCACAAGCTGTGCAGGATGCGCGCCCCATGAACGGCAAATCCGTCTTCATTTACGATACAACCCTGCGCGACGGCACACAGGGCGAAGGGTTTCAGTTATCCGGATTCGACAAGTTGCGCATCGCGCGGCACCTCGACGAATTTGGCGTGGACTACATTGAAGGCGGTTGGCCGGGCTCGAATCCGAAGGACGTCGAGTTTTTCCGGGAAGCGAAAAAACTCGATCTCAAACAGGCGAAGCTCGCCGCCTTCGGATCGACCCGCCGTGCCGACACCCCCGTTGAGAAAGACCCGCAAGTGCGGCTGCTTCTTGAGGCCGAGACTCCGGTGGTGACGATTTTCGGCAAGAGCTGGGAAATGCAGGTGACCGAGGTGCTGCGGACGACGGTTGAGGAAAATCGCGCGATGATCCGCGACACGGTGGCCTATTTGAAGAAGCACGGGCGCGAGGTGATCTACGATGCAGAGCATTTTTTTGATGGATACAAGGATTCCGCGGAACACGCGCTCGGCACGCTGGCGGCGGCTGCGGAAGGTGGTGCGGCCTGTCTGGTGCTGTGCGATACCAACGGCGGCACGCTGCCTTCCGAAGTGTTGCAAATCACGCGCGCCGTCCGCGAGCGGTTTCCGGATACGGCGGTCGGCATCCACACGCACAACGACTGTGAACTTGGCGTGGCCAATGCGATTGCGGCGGTGAGTGCCGGGGCCACGCACGTGCAGGGCACGATCAACGGCTACGGTGAGCGCACGGGGAATTGCAATCTCACCTCCGTCATTCCGATCCTTCAGCTCAAGATGCAGATGCCAGTGGTGCCGGATTTGGAGAAGCTCCGAGATCTCTCCTACTTCGTCGACGACGTATCCAATAATCCGCACTTCGCGCGCGCGCCGTTCGTTGGCCGCACGGCATTCGCCCACAAGGGAGGTATGCATGTGAATGCCGTTCGTAAGCTTGCCCGTAGCTACGAGCACATCGAGCCCGCCAGCGTCGGCAACCAGCAGCACATTCTCGTTTCCGAATTGAGTGGTCGCGACAACATCCTGCTCAAAGCGAAGTCGCTCGGCCTGCCGGTCGACAAGGATGCCCCGGAGGCGGCCGCCGTTTTGCGTCGGGTGAAAGAGCTGGAGAATGAAGGCTACAGCTTTGAGGCGGCGGGAGGTTCGCTTGAATTGCTGTTGCGCCGCGAGCTTGGCCGTCACCGCACCATGTTTGATCTGATTGAATACCACACCGGTTTCCGTCACTACCGCGACGGTCACGCGCCCGTCTGCCAGGCGACTGTGAAACTCGCTGTTGATGATGCGGTGGAGCTCACCGTTGCCGAGGGACACGGCGTGGTCAATGCGCTCGACATCGCGCTGCGCAAGGCGCTGCTGCCATTTTATCCGGAGATCGAAAACGTTTCGTTGCGCGATTATAAGGTGCGCATCATCGACGACCACGATGCCACCGCCGCCAAAACCCGTGTGCTGATTGTGAGCACGGACGGTGATAAAACCTGGGGCACCGTCGGGGTTTCCGAAAATATCATCGAGGCGAGCTGGCTGGCACTCGTCGACGGCATCGACCTTTACCTCCAGCGCCGGCTTGAGTCGGTCTGAGCATTCGCCCCGCCATGCAAAACGCACCGAAGCCGCCGCGCATCCTCTTTCTCGATATGATGCGCTTCGTCGCTCTGGCGATGATGCTGCAGGGGCACACCGTGTATGCGGTTCTTGAGCACGGCATTCGCGATGGAGATACCTCTGGCATTTCCATCTGGCGGTTTTTCCGCGGTTATACCGCTCCGGTATTCATGACCGTATCGGGCGTTGTTTTCACGTATCTGCTGGTGCTTGCGGGCAACGACCGGGGTGAGTTGACCCGTCGCCTGCGCCATGGTGCGCTGCGTGTGGTTACCTTGATCGCCTGGGGATATGCGCTGCGCTTGCCCATTGAAGGTTTGTGGAAGCCTGTTTCACAACGCCTGCTTGATGTGGGTCTTGCGACGGATGTGCTCCAGTTGATTGGTTTCGGTTTGCTTGTGATTGTGACGGTCTTTCTGGCATGCCGGCCGGTATTACGCCAGGGGATCGAGCGCATCAGCTGGGTGTTTTTGGTTTTGTTTTTCGGCGTTGTGCAAATCACGCCGCAAATGACTGGGCGATCCTTCCACCGCCAAGTGCAGCCCATGTTTTCGCCGGGTGGGGATGGCGTCACGCTCGAGAACTCGAGCGATCCGGTCGGGGTGCGGGTCGTCGCGATCGACCCGGAGAAACGCGACTGGGGCAAGGGACTCATCGTCGGCGATGTGATCACCGCCATCGGCCGGTCGGATATCGAAACTTTGGATGATGTGCCCCGGGCGGAAGCCAGGCTGATCCCGGACCAGCCATTTGTTTGGATCCTGCAGCGCGATGGAGCGGAATGGGAAAATCTTGGGGATTACACGCGGCCTGTGCAGGCGTATCCGAATGTCTTTTCATTCTGGATCAACCGCCAGCCCGCACCCTCGGCCGTGGCTTCGCAGTTTCCGGTTTTTCCGTGGACCGCTTACCTCCTGTTCGGTGCGTGGCTTGGGGCGGCGCTTGCGGGGATGAATCGGAAGCAGAGGATCCCGCGGTTGTTGGATCTGATTCTGCTCGGCATGGCCGCCGCTTTGATCGTGTGGGCCGGGTTTGCCGAAAATCTCGGGCGGATTTGGCTTGGTGGGGAGGAGACCGCGATCATCTTCAAGCGATTGGGCGGAGTGATGTTGTTGGCCGCCGCCATGGTGTTCCTTTCGCGCTGGATCAAGCGACTGCCGCCGCTGGTGATTCAGATGAGTCGCAATTCCCTGTGGCTCTATATCGGCCACCTAGTCTTGCTCTACAACATCCGGCCTTGGATTTATCATGGAAAGTTCGAAGTGGCTGGTACCATCGCCTGTGTTCTTTTGATGTTCGCATTGATGATTGCTCAGACGTGGATCATTGAGAAAAAACGGGAGTTGGGCTCATGGATGGGCATGGCAAGGCATTTGCTGCGAAAAGTGTGTGCGCCGATACCAACTCGGCACTCGTAATCCCATATGAATCAACGGGTAATGGCCCAGCAAGTGAAGCAATCGCAATAATAATAATTTTCCAGGAAAATAATTATTGCGCCGATTCGGGTGTCAGATTGCGGAGTTTGGCATGTCGACGGGGTCACGGCCTGGGGCTGGATTGTTGAGATTGAGGGCGTCGATGCCGTGCTGGACACGTTGTTCCATCTCTCGGGTGAGAGCTGCAATGGCATCGCGGGGTTTGCTGCTCGAAAACGCTTGGACGTCGATCGGCTCACCCATGCGCGCCATGGCACGGCGTGGGCCGGTTCGGGGCATGTTGCGGGAATAGAAATCCTCGGCGATGCGCTCGACGGTCTCGTCGTAACGGTCGATGGTCGGCCGTTCGGTGAGGTATGGCGTGAGGTATCCGTGGATGCGCAAGGCGAGGATCGCGCGTTCGGCGAGGCCGTTGATTTCCGGGTGCGGCGCGGCATCGGGATCGGTGCGGAGTTGGTGGATTTTCGCGCGGGCTTTGGCGATGCGGGAAACGAGCGGAGGTTCGCCCGCAGTGGTGATTTCAAGGCCGTTTTCGACGCGGCTCACGAGGTTTCCGGCGAAGTTTTCCAGTACATGAAACAGTGACGGATCGTCGCTAGGAACTTCGCCATCGAGCCCATGTTTTTCGAGGTATTGGCCGAGGATGTGGCGTCCCAGGCCGAGCACGGCATCGAGCGGGTTTGCAGCCGAGCCGGGCGGGAACCGGTAGCCGCAGTCGGCCCCGAGTTTGAGCATTCGCCTGGTGATCGCCTCGCGCGGCGTGGTGAGGTGGGAGAATTTGAGGCTCAGTGGGATGATTTTGACCGGAGTGTCGGACGCCGTCTGTGCCTTGAGTGCGATGAATGCGGCGCCATCGAGGAATGGAGTGACGCGATCGTTGGTGAGGTAGACATTGCCTTCGGGAAAGATGTTCAGCGCGCGTTCCCCACGGGCGAGGATCTGGATGGCGGTGGCCATCGCCTTGCGGTCGGCACCTTCTCGATCGATCGAGAAATTCCCCATCCGGCTCATGCCCCATGCGGTGAATTTCCCGCGCAGGAAGACATCGTATGCGGCGATAAAACACGATGGGATGCCGAGGCGGCGCTGGATTTCAGAGACCACTTGGGGGTCGCTGTGGCTCGGATGGTTGATTGCGAAGAGGATGCGGTGGCCGTTGCGGCGGGCTTCCTGAAGTGCATCGAGTGCGCCGTCGACCCACACCTCGCGGATGCGGTGGTTGGGACCAGGGAGGATGAAATGACGATTCAGCGTCCGCCCGAGCCGGATCAAGGAGGGCGAAGGGCGCGGTGCGAAGAATCGATATGGAGCGTCGGAGAACTCGAGCACGGGAAAGGTTTTCGGTTTTTTGACTTTGGATGTAAAGTTTCCGGCGTGTGCAAAATGACTCTGCGACTTTTGTTTTTGATGGTTGCCATGTCGGCTTCAGCGGCAGCCGCGGATTACAACGCGCTCATCCTCCGGAAAATCAAGGCGATGCCGGTGGGCGGGCAATACGCGGCGTATCGTGGCGATGCGCCTGAGGGTGAGCGGTTCGATGATCTCTATGCGTGCGTGGAAGGGCTGGCCAAGGCGGTAGAGGTGGATCGCCGGGGTCGACTGGTGGTGAAGCCAAAGCGCGCGACGCCGGGCAGTTTTTGCTCGAGCGCGACGTATCTGTTGTTCTGCGAGGTGATCGCTAGCTTGCAGCGCGATGGGGTGGTGGTTGCGGACGCGCGTCTTTCGCGTGAGTTGGCGAATGTTGGAGACAAGGAGGATGTGATCCACGGACGTCTCGACGGCATCGGGCTGTTCGGTCACTGGAATGCGGATGGGCCGGGCACGGCGGTGATGTTCCATCAGCTTGGTCTGGGGCGGAGTTTTCTCGGTTTTGAAAAGGCGCAGCCCGGAGATTTCCTGAAAATCTTCTGGAACGAAAAAATCGGCAAGGGCGAGCGCGGGCATCTCGTCGTCTATCTCGGCGAAAACGAAAAAGGCGACGCCATCCATGTGTGGTCGAGTAACCAGCGGAATGAGAACGGCACCAGCGGATACGGCACCATGTGGGTGGCGAAATCGCGGATTCAACGGGCGCTCTTCTCGCGACTGGAACATCCCGAACGACTGGCCAATTGGCTGGAATTCACCGAGGCGCAGAAAACTAGCGAATACCTCGTCCGCATCCGGCGCACGCCATCGACGCTTGCGGAGATGCTTCGTCAAGTGGGGGCGAACTGACTTGCAAGGGCGGTTTGACAGCAACAAGCCATCCGCCCACGCTCATCCGCAACCCAATGCCCCTTCTCTCCGTCAACTTCGCGATCAGCGCCGATGGGAAAATCTCCACGGTGGACCGCTGCTCGTCGGGCTGGACATCGAAGGCGGACTTCGAGCGGCTGATCGAATTGAGGAAGCCGGCTGACGCATTGCTGGTCGGTCGAGGCACGCTGGAAGCGGATCAGATGACGATGACCGTGCCCGGAACCGCCCGCCAGCCCTTGCGATGTGTGGTTTCGCGGAGCGGGAAACTCGAGGCGGGGCTTCCGCTGTTTTCCCGGGAAGGTGGAGCAATCCATTTTATGGTGACCGGCGATGCGGTGCCGGATGTGCCGGATTGCGTGACAGTGCATCGCGGCGGCTTGGGTGATTTTCTTGAAACCCTGGAGCGCGATCATGGCGTGCGCCATGTCCACTGCGAAGGCGGGGGTGAATTGGTGCGGGCGTTGGCGGAAGAGGATCTGATCGATGAAATCCATCTGACATGGGCGGGTCACACCCTGTTCGGCGGTCGCGATGCGCCAACGGTCACGGGGGTTCCCGGGGATTTCCTGCCCGCTTCCCGGCAATTCGAACTCACCCACTTCGAACCCCGCCCGGACACGGGCGAATGCTTCGTGAGCTGGAGGCGAACACGTTAGAAATCATGCCAGCAAAGCGCACACCTCTTACCTTGCCGCCGCGTCCGGTGATCTATCAATTGCTGCCGCGCTTGTTCGGCAATACCTGCGTGACCCGCAAGCCGAACGGCACGATCGCGGAGAACGGTGTGGGGAAATTCGCGGATTTGAATGCGACCGCGCTCGACTCGTTGAAGGAGATGGGATTCACCCACCTGTGGCTCACCGGGGTGATCGAGCAGGCGAGCGGCACCGCCTATCCGGAACGCCCGGCCGATTCGGCGGATATCCTGAAAGGCATTGCGGGCAGCCCGTATGCCATCCGCGATTATTTCGACGTGTGCCCGGACTACGCGACCGACCCGGCCCGCCGCATCGACGAGTTTCGTGAGTTGATCGCCCGCTGTCACGCCCATGGGCTAAAAGTGATCATCGACTTCGTGCCCAACCACGTGGCGCGCTCCTATGCCTCGGATGTGAAGCCCGGGCTTTCCTTCGGCGAGGGCGACGACCGCTCGGTGTTCTTCGCCCGCGATAACCATTTTTTCTATCTGAACGAAAACCACCCCGGCGATGGGCCACCCTTGAGGTTGCCGACCGTGGATATGCCGGGCGGCACCGGGTTGTTCGAGCCGGAATCGGATTTCGGGCGGGTAACGGGAAACAACGCGGTGACCTGGACGCCTTCGCTTTACGACTGGTATGAGACGGTGAAGTTGAATTACGGCCATGATTTCACCACCGGGCGCGACACCTCGCATTTGCCCGGGCCGGATGCCGCGCCCGCCGGGGTCCCGCGCACCTGGCGGACGATGGATGAGATTCTTAAGCATTGGCAGGGCCTTGGTGTTGATGGCTTCCGTGTGGACATGGCGCACATGGTACCCATCGAGTTCTGGGCGTGGGTGGTGCGCCGATGCCGAAAGCGCGTGCCAGGCGTTTTTTTCGCCGCCGAAGCCTACGATAACGACCCCCAGAAGCTCACCGATGCGCACGTGCTCGACGAGCTGCTTCGCGTCGGCTTTGACGCGGTGTATGACGACCCGATTTACGATGTGATGGAGGCGATTTACGACGATGACAAGTGGGCGAACGACATTGATCAACAGACGTTCACCGGCGCGCGCCTTCATCGCAGTTTGCGCTACGCGGAGAATCACGACGAAGTGCGCCTCTCCAACCCACACACCTGGGGTGGGCATGGCATGGAGGTGGGCCGCCCGGTATCCGCCGTGCTTTTCGGCATGGGGTGCGGGCCGGTGATGATGTATCACGGCCAGGAGGTCGGCGAGCCGGCGATCGGCGCGGAGGGGTTTTGCGGGGATAACGCGCGCACCAGTATCTTCGACTACACCTGCATGCCCGAGTTTGCGAAGTGGGTGAATGGGGGGAAATTCGATGGAGGGAAACTCAACTCCGCCCAGCGCGAGCTGCGCGCATGGTATGCCCGGCTGATCCATGCCACACAGTCCCGCGCCTTTACTCACGGTGAGTTCTACGGCCTCAATCATGCGAACATGGGCAACCCGTCGTTCGGTCGGATGGATAGTGAGACGGTATCCGGGCACTGGATGTATGCTTTCCTTCGCCATGATGTCGAAACGCGTGAATCCGCGCTGGTCGTTGCAAATTTCCACCCGCACCACATGTTCGAGGCGCCGACGGTGTCGATCCCGGACCACGCGCGCCAATACCTCGGGCGGGCGAAACGGAAGTTCTGGAAATTCAGCGAGCAACTGGCGACCGGCTGGTCGGCACGCGTGCCTGCCACAACGTTGGCGAACCCGGGCATCCCGCTGCCGCCAATGCCGCCGCTGAGCGCGATGGTGGTGGAGATTGGGTGATTCACCTGTAGCGGCGATCACCGGTCGCCGACTTGTAGCGGTGGTCTGCGACCGCCGGTGTCAATGCCTGGTGAACCATCTTATATACAGCAAATGAAACCACGGATTACACGGATTTGTAATGAATCCCCAGAAAACCCTGATTTCTCTCAATTTAATCCGTAAAAATCCGTGGTTGGAAAATCCAAATTCACAGCCTGCAACTGCGGATTCTAGGATGATGGGCTCCGCGCTATTTCAGTTACATCGGCGGTCGCAGACCGCCGCTACAAGCCGACGCATTGGCATCGGCGCGGATAGGTTACGCGAAAAAAGCGGCCTCCGGGAGGGAGGCCGCTGGGGTGATTCGGGATTCGCGCTCTCACTGGCGCGCCTACGGAGGATCACTCGGGTTCGGCGGGAATGACCCCGCTGAGCCGGGCGAAGAGCTTGCCGCCGTCTTCCGCTTCCGACGAGATGCTCGCGGTTACGCTGTTGAGCGGGTTGCCCAAGGTGATGTTGAACGTCACCTCGCCGACGATGGTTTCTCCTTCCACGTCCGGGATCTGCACCGTGGTCCAGCCGGAGAGGTCGCTGCCGTATTCGACACTCAGCGTGGCACCGCCGCGACTGTCGGCATTGCGCATGCTGAAGGCGAGAACGAGATCGCCACCATCTTCCGTGCTTGTGGGCAACAAACCGAGGGCGTTTTCGCCAGGCTCGCCCGCACCAAGCAGGAAGGCCATGCCATTGGAAATGCCGTCACCGCTGGTGTCGTCACCGAAATCGGTGCCATCGGCCCAGTCATCGAATGGATTGCTTGGAGGTGCTGGGTCTTCCACCGTGATGGTGGTGTCGTCTAGCAGTGCTGATGTGGTGTCCAGAATCGTCGCATCGGCAGCCTCGATTACTGCACCTTCGTTGATACGGAGACGCAGGGTTCCGGCAGTTGTCGGAGTCACGACAACGGTGAATACCGTGGGGGTCACCTCGTTGATGGCACCGACACTGATGGACGAGCTACCTTCGTTTCCGAAGTCCGCAGCCTCGATGGTGGTGCCGTCCATATCCTTGCTGAAGGTCAGAGTGTAGGTGATCAGAGTGTTGGTTTCCACCGGACCACCGTCTTGATCGTCCGTGATGCTGTCGAGGGTGGGTGGTGAGCCGGGACCGCTGAGCACGGTGAGGGTGCCGGTGCCGGCGATCCAGTTGAGGGGGTTGGCGAGGTTGCTGTTGTCGCCGACGCTCACGTAATCGCCAGCGGGCATTTGGACATCGTCGATGAAGAGTTTGTCCACCGTGGCGCTAAAGCCCTGCATGTTGATGCGGGCGTAGCCGATGTAAGGATTGCCGCTGTTGTTGCCGCCACGACCGTTGAGGGTGAGGGTTGTGGCATTTGAGAACACATCGTTGGCTCCGAGGACGATCATGGCACTGCGATCATCCGTGGTGCGCGGTGTGACTGTGATACTGGCAACTGCTGCAGCATCGGCGGCGTTGAAAAAGACACGGTGACGGTCTACGGCTTGGAGGTGCATATTGCCGACAAACGTGCTGGCGGCGTTGAAGTTCCAGATCAGATTGTTGCGACCGACAAAAGTCAGGTCGCCCGTGCCGGAGACTCCGCCGGTGAGGTTGCGGGTTTTGTTGTCCTCGGTGTTGCCGCCGGTGGTGAAGGTGGCATCGCCGTTGAGCACGAGGGCGGGGAAGTTGACCGGAGTCACATTCAAGGTCATGCGGATGGTGCTGCCTTGGAATGTGATCGGACCGGTGCCGAGGGCGTTTTGCGAGCCTGCGGCGTTGTTGATCCAGAGCTGAGATCCCGAACCCAGCGTCAAGCCCCCGGAATATGCCAGCGTGGCCGTATCCTGCACCTGAGCGGTTACGCCCGGAGCAATGATCGCGCCCCAAACGTCCTTGGTCACGAAGTTACCACTCCAGTTGGTGGCAGTATTCCAACTATTTCCACCTCCCGTGGTGCCGGTAATGGTGACGGCCCCGGTGTTGCCGCTGGTGATGGTGGTGATCGTGTCAGAAAGAATTGCGGCGGTGGTATCCAGTGCATTGCCGGAAAGATCGAGGATCACGCTTCCACTCAGAATGCTGAGTTGCAGGGTGCCGGTTGAAGTGGGAAGCACTTCCACGGTGAACACTTCGGGTGCAACTTGCGTGACCGTGCCGATCGAAATGATCGCATCCCCGGCGTTGCCAAAGTCAGCGGCGGAAACCGATGATCCATCAATGGCTTCGTTGAAGGTAACGATGAATTCCAAAGAGCTGAGATTTTCGCCGAATGAAGTGCCGTTGTATTCGTCGCCAAAAGAAACCACGGTGGGTGGAAGATTGTCCACAGTGAAGCTCCAGGTGGTCGATCCGGTGAATCCGGCAAAATCGAGATTTGAGGCGTTCTTGACCACGCCAGCGTCCATTTCAATGTAATAGGTCGTACCGCCGTCGAGCGTGACGCTGGGATCAATCAGGATGCCCGCACCGGTTGCTGAAACCTGGGTGGCGTCGGTAACGTCGATGGTGGCGACCAGGGTGGGGCCAGTTGAATCATAGATGCGGATCTCGCCTGAGCCGATGGTGACGGGTTCGTCGAAGATGGCGAGGAGTCCATTGACGACCGTTGCTTCGGCATCTTCGTTCGGCGGTGAGCTAGCGGCAATGACCGGCGCGGTGGTGTCTTCGATCACATTGGCCCCTGCGACAAGGGATTCGATCTGCTCTACCGTTAGAGCTTGGTTCCAGATGGCCACGTCGCTGTAGAGCCCGGTGACGTCTTCGTTGAAATTGCTGGTGCCGCCGATTTCGAGGGCACCGTTGAATGTGGAGGACGATGTGGTGGCGTTGCTTGCGACGAGTTCGCCATCCACATAAATTCGGCGACCGAATGAGCTGTGGCCGACGTAAGCAATGTGAATCCATTCACTGCGGGCAAGATTGGGATAAGATCCGCTGGAGGGCACGGCACCATTCCAATTGCTTGTGCTGGTGAGGTCGATTTTGTGCCAAGGGCTGCCCTGGCGGGTGCCCATGATGCTGTCCGCACCGGAATCCGTGATATTCGAGACGTCGGCGTTGACCCACAAGGACCAGGTGAAGCCGTCATTCAGATCGATGCCTTGGGTGCCAGCGGTCATTCGGTTCAATTCGGTGGTGCTCCAGACGATGCCGCGGAGGGGATCGGCTTCCCAGGTGGAATTGGCGTTGTTGACGGTTCCGTTGACAAAGGTGTTCGCGATGTCGATGATATTCTCCGCGGCATTACCGGAACCCGTCGGGACGGTCTGGCCGGGCGTGCCGTCGCGCATCGGCCAGTAGGCGACGGGACCGGGCAGCGCGGGAAAATCGGGAGTGACGGTGAGGGTGTAGGTCTTGGTGGTCGCCTCGTCTTCTGCCGTGACGACGATGGTGATGGTGTTCGGACCGACGCTGAGTGAAACCGGATTGGAGGGATCGCCTGAGTCGACCGGATCGCCGTTGACTGTAATGGTGGCTAGGGCATCGTCTGCTGTGGGGGTGATGGTGATGCTGGCAACCGTTGGGCTGGCGGTGTAGCTCGTGATGGCGCTGTCGAAGACGGGATCGAGCGTGCCGGAACTGATGGCCAGCCCGGAGAGGTCGGCGTTAGTGCTTTGGGCGAGGGCAAGTCCCGGGAGGCCGAGAGCGATAACAAGTGCGGCGGCCATGCGGGTGAGGTTTTGGATGGGTTTCATAGCGATGGTTAGGGGGTATATTCAACGACTCTGAAATCGCATTCGCGATTGAGAGTCCTTGAGCTGGTGGGTTGGTTTTTTGGGTTGTTGTCTCTGGGATACCGTTTTTCGACGGAATGTCAGAGTGCGTATTGACGAAGAGAATGAGTAACAAAGCCCCGGTTTACCCAAATTGCGAATTTTTCTTTCTGGCATACCATGACCTTTTAGGGTAAGGTTTTTATCATGAAACCGATCCGTCTTTTTTCGGCAGCCGAGCAGGTGGCAGCGCATTTGCGCGATGAGATTTTGCGTGGGGGGTTGGTGCACCGGCTACCGGGAGTGCATCAGCTTGCTGCGGAGTTGGGGGTGAATCATAAGACGGTGGCGGCGGCGCTGCATTTGCTGGAGCAGGAGAATTTGCTGGTGCCGCAGGGAAGCGGGAGGAGTCGGCGGATTCTGATTCCTCGTGGGACAAAGCCGCCGGTTTTGCGTGTTGGCATTCTGCCACATGATGCCGAAAGTCGGCGTGCGACCTATTTTGTCGAGTTGTTACACGAATTGACCGAGTTGGGGCATACGGTGGTGATGTCCCCTAAGTCTTTGCAGGACATGAAAATGGATGTTCGCCGTATTGAATCGATGGTGAAGCATTATCCGGCGGATGTCTGGCTGGTGATCGCGGGCTCGCGCGAGGTGCTCGAATGGCTTTCGAGACGCTCCCAGCCAGCGCTCGCGATTTTCGGTCGTCGCCGTGGTGTTCCGATTGCAGCGGTGGGGCCGGACAAGCCGTTTGCGATGGCGGAGGCGACGCGCGAGTTGATCCGGCTGGGTCACCGCCAGATCGTGCTGCTCACCCGTACGCTGCGGCGATTACCGCTGCCAGGAGCGACCGAGTTGGCCTTTCTCCGGGCGCTAGTGGAACATGGCGTTGTTCCGGGCGACTATCATTTGCCCGAGTGGTTTGATCGGATTGAATTCCTGTTTGAGCGTCTCGATTCCTATTTCACGAGTGCGCCGCCCACCGCGATGATTGTCGACGAAGTGCCGCTTTATCTCGCCGTGCAGCAGTATTTATTTCGTCGTGGCATTCGTGTGCCGGAGGACGTTTCCCTGGTTTGCACCGACCACAGTCCGAATTTTGAGTTATGCCAACCCACGGTCGCACACATTCACTGGGACAGCCGTCCGATGCGGAAACGGGTGTTGCAGTGGGTTGCGAATGCGAGCCGTGGGAAAAGCGACATCCGGCAGACGCTGACGCCTGCGGAGTTCGTGCCGGGTGGCAGCATCGGGCCGGTGAAAGTGGTGTGAATCACAGTTCTGGCACGTCGAGCCAGCGGCGTTCTTTCCACGATTGGATGCCGAGCTCGGCGAATTGGACGCCTTTGGCACCGGCGCGGAGGTCCCACGGAAAGGGGGAATCGGTGACGATGTGTTTGAGGAAAAGCTCCCACTGGATCTTGAAGGCGTTGTCGTAGGTTTCTTGGTCGGGCACTTTGGACCAGCCGTCATAGAAATTGATGGGCTGGGGGATGTCGGGGTTCCAGACCGGGCGCGGGGTGTTGCCGTAGTGTTGGATCCAGACGTCGCGCAGGCCGCAAACGGCGGTGCCTTTTTCGCCGTCGACCTGAACTGTTAGAAGGTCGTCGCGGCGGACGCGGACGGTCCATGACGAGTTGAAATGGGCGATCACTCCACCTTCGAGTTCAAAGGTGGCGTAGGCGGAGTCGTCGGCAGTGCATTTGTAGGGGTTGCCAATTTCATCGACGCGCTCGTGGATGTGGGTGGCACCGAGGCAGGAGAGTGCCTTGGGTTTGCCGAAGAGGTTTTCGAGCACGTATTGCCAGTGGCAGAGCATATCGACGATGATGCCGCCGTCGTCTTCTTTGCGGTAATTCCAGCTCGGGCGTTGGGCGGGGATGGTGTGGCCTTCGAACACCCAGTATCCGAACTCGCCGCGCACGCTGAGGATGCGGCCGAAGAAGCCGGTGTCGATCAGGCGCTTGAGCTTCACGAAGCTGGCGAGCCAGAGTTTGTCCTGGACGACGCCGTTCTTCACGCCGGCGGCTTGGCACAGGGCGTGGAGTTCGAGGGCGGTCTTGCTGTCCACGGCGATGGGTTTCTCGCAGTAGATGTGTTTGCCAGCGGCCACGGCCTTGCGCACGCCATCGGCGCGGCGGCCGGTGGTTTGGGAATCGAAATAGACGGTGTATTGCGGGTCGGCGAGGGCTTCGTCGAGGTTGGTAGTGTATTTGGTGACGGAAGTGCGCTCGCAGAGTTCGCGGAGTTTCGTTTCGTTGCGGCCGACGAGGATGGCGTCGGGCATGATGGTTTCTTCGGGGCCGATGCGCACGCCGCC
>JBLRWN010000066.1:0-16348 GCA_047921195.1 Luteolibacter sp.
CGCTCGGTTTCGCCTTCAAACGCCGCAATCATAAGTACTTGCGCCGCCCATCCTCAATCACAACTGCGGATTAGAGGATGATAGAGAATCAACTCGCTTTTCGCTTTCATGGTTTGATGCGGTCAGCGTACAGATTATTGATGCGGCCGCATCAATAATCTGTATTTTGTGAGGGCTCTGTTGTGGGCAAATAGGGGAGCTGGATGATGCGGGTTTCGTCCGCATCGTTGGCGAGCGCGGATGTGGGATCGGGGGTGAGTTGGCGGGTTGCGGGATCGAAATGGAAGGGGAGATCGGTGAATGGTTCTGTGGCGAGGGTGCTCAGGCGCGGATCGGTTGCGGAAGTGACCGGGCCGGTAGTGCGTTCGATTTCATGGAGTTGGAGTGCGGCGAGGGTGTGGGCGGTGAGGTAGGAGGTTCGATCATATCCCTTCATCCAACGGTGGCGGCCGAAGTTGATGAGTTGAAGATGCTCGCGCGCGTCCTTTGAAAGACTTGGTGACCGGTCGGATAAAATGCGGTCGAGCGTGACGAGGTCGGCGGTTGTGAGAGGAGAGGTTTTTTCCGAAAATTCAGCGGCTTCCAGTATGCGTTCGGCATATGCGTCGATGAGTGCTGGAAAATTCCAAATCGGATTTTTGTGATCCGGCGATGCCGCGACGATAAAAGAAAAGGATGCGGTCGATACGGCCTCGCCCCGAAGCAGGCGGGCGATGAATTCGTGATGAGCGGGCGTGCTTTCGAGAATTTGGAGAAACCCAGAAAGATCCGTTTCGTGTGGTATTTTGGGCAAGGCGTTGCGAAGGGCGCCTTGGGCGGACATCCGCATCAATATGGCGATCGTTGCATGCAGAAGTGAGGGCGCCTCGTGATTGGCCAAATGGCCAGCCAGCGTGTTGATGGCTGCGAAATCATCGAGTGCTCCAGCGATATCCGATTGATGCAACTGATCCTTCATGGACAACGCCAACAGGTCCGCCATGGCCTTGAAACCTCTTGCATTTAAGGCCGTGCCCAAAGGCAACTCTTTGATCGGTTCAAATGAGATCGAACGGTCTGCCATTCGCCCGATTCGTCGGATTTCATCGATGAGTTCGTGATGTTGTTTCAGATGTGTGGCGGCGGCATCTGAGTCCAAGGATTTTTCCGCCAAGAGTTCAATCAGTGGATCTTTGACTGCGGGGTCGAGGATCTTGCCGTCTTTGATCAACTTCATTGCTTGGAGCAGCCCGTTTTCCTCATCGGGTATGTTGCGCCATTGGGGGCGGAGTTTCGGGTTGCGGGTGAAGAAGGCTTCAAGGTTGCTTTCAACGGACCCGGTGACGGGGTAGTGGGGTTTGCCGCGACCTTCGATGATGGCGATCAACCATTGGATGCCGGTGGGGCCGTTGGGATTCGGGTAGAAGAGGGGAACGGCGATGAGCACGAGAGCGACCAAAGAGAGGGTGATTTTCTTGGTGGCTCGGCGGTGCATGGAGTGGATGAAGAGGTTGAAAAACCGTACAGATTATTGATGCGGCCGCATCAATAATCTGTACGGTTTGAGGGGGTGATTTCTGTTCGCATGGGGTGTGGGGGTGCGGTTGATCTGTGTTTCATGGCTGCGGGCGAGACGCCCGGGTCATGGGCGGGCTTACGCTTCGGCGAGGCGTTCGGCCATTTCGGCGCGTTGGAGGGCGTGGGTGAGGTCGTCGAAGCGGCCGTCGAGGATGCCGGTGAGGTCGTGGGAGGTGAAGCCGATGCGGTGGTCGGTGACGCGGGATTGGGGGAAGTTGTAGGTGCGGATTTTTTCCGATCGGTCGCCGGAACCGATGAGGGAACGGCGGTGGGAGGAGTAGGCGGCCTGTTGTTCGCGGAGCTTCATTTCGTAGAGGCGGGCGCGGAGGATTTCGAGGGCCTTTTCCTTGTTTTGGTGTTGTGAGCGGCCGTCTTCGCTGCGGACGTAGAGACCGGTGGGGAGGTGAAAAACCTGGACGGCGGATTCGGTGCGGTTGACGTGCTGGCCGCCGGCGCCGCCAGCACGGCAGACTTCGATGCGGAGGTCGCCGGGTTTGAGATCGACATCGACGTCCTCGGCTTCGGGGAGCACGGCGACGGTGACGGTGGAGGTGTGGACGCGGCCCTGGGTTTCGGTTTGCGGCACGCGCTGGACGCGGTGGACGCCGGATTCGTATTTGAGGTAGCGGAAGACTTGTTCGCCGGTGATTTTGAGGATCACCTCTTTGAAGCCGCCGACTTCCGACGGGCTGCTTTCGAGGTGTTCGCATTTCCACCCGCGGGATTCGGCGTGGCGTTGGAACATGCGCATGAGTTCGGCGGCGAAGAGCGAGGCTTCGTCGCCGCCGGCACCGGCGCGGATCTCGACGAGGGCGTCGCGGTTTTCGGCGGGGTCCTGCGGGAGGAGGGCGTATTGGACTTCCTCGGCGAGCGATTCGATGGAGGCCTCGAGGTCGGGGATTTCCATCGCGGCGAGTTCGGCGATCTCGGGGTCGTCGGTTTTGGCGAGTTCCTGGTTTTCGGCGAGCTGGCGGCGTTGGTCGCTGAGTTTTTCCCAGAGATCGAGCGTGTGCTGGAGTTGGCGGTGCTCGCGCAGCAGGTCGCGCGCGCGTTGCGGGTCTTCGAAGAGCGCGGGGTCGCCGGTGGCTTCGTCGAGTTCGGCGAAGCGGGCACGGCGGGAATCGATGAGTCGCTGGTAGTCCATGGGGGCGAAAAAATCAGAACATGGCGGGCATGCGGTGTGGTATCGGTTCGTCGAGGCCGGGCGGGCCGGGGAAGTTTTCATCGACGAAGCGCCGCCACGATTCGCGGGTCTGCTTGGAAAGGCCGGCTTCTACTTTGGCGCTGCATTCCTGGCAGATCATCACGGGGAGCGGGCCGATTTCGAGGGTGCCCTGGGCAGTGAACATCGCGGAGATGCCGAAGGCTTCGGCGCTTTCGCGGGATTGGCCGCAGGCGAAGCACGATTCGATCAGGCTGGCGGGGTCGTCGTTGCCGCCGATTTGTTCCAGCCAGCGCATCGGATCGATGTGTTCTTCGAAGAACTTTTGGACGAATTCGAGGGATTCGGCAGAGATCGAGGCCTGCATGTCGCCGCGGCAGTGATGGCAGAGCGCGTATTCCATGACGCACTCGCTGCGATGCCATTCCTTGTTCACGATCCAGGGTTCGCCGGTCGCCTCCAGTTGGCAGGCGCATTTCGTGCATTGCTCGAATTCGCGCCCGGTTTCCACGGATTGCAGCCAATGGTCGATAAAATCGCTCACGCGGTGGAAATTGCCGAATGGTGCGCGGGTTGACGAATGGAAAAACAGCCTGAAGTCGCCAAATGGCTAAGATTTTTAAAATATCGGGGTTTCTTTGTCAGATTCGGCAAATTTTCAGTCGCGCCGGGGGCAAAATCATGATATGATCGCCCCGTTATGGCAACTACCACGAAACGCACCCGGTTTTCACGCCGCCTGCCCGATCACGTCACCGATGAGCTTTGCAATGTTCTTGCGGAGAAAACGATCTTCGGATTCAACGACTTGTTCGAGCGGGTTTTTGAAAACCTCAAGCTTCGCAATGCCGTGAGCGGTGGCGAGGAAATGCTCCGCCTGCGCGCATACGAGAAACTGCAGAACCTGGTGACCCGCGGTCTGGTCGAGAAGATCGGCAAGGAATACAAAGGCACGGACCGCGTGCATGAAGCCTCGAGCGCATATGCGGCCGCCCAATTGGCAGCAGAGCAAGAGGATTGATCCATGGGTTCTTGAACTCCGGAATTTGAAAAAAACCCGCGATCCACACAGGATCGCGGGTTTTTTACTATTCAATCCGCCGATCCACGCGTAAGACGCCGGCACAGGCCATGCCACAAGATTACCTTCCCGTTTTTTTCCAAGTCGTCATCGCGATGGGTTTTGCCGTGACCACGTTGGTGCTCAGTGTGGTTTTTGGTCGTGCGGGCCGGCACCATGCGACGATGGATACCGCTTATGAGTGTGGCATGTTGCCGGTGGGTGAGGGTTCGCCGCGATTTTCGGTGAAGTTTTACCTGGTGGCGATGTTGTTTGTGTTGTTCGACATCGAGGTGGTTTTCATGTATCCATGGGCGGTGCAGTTCCGCGATCTGGTGGCTGTGAGTCCGGTGGCGCTTTACAGCATGGCGGGATTTGCCGGGATTCTGGGCATCGCATACGTCTATGCGCTGAAAAAAGGAGCGCTCAGTTGGAAAGCTTGAGTCATCGCCACGCCGGCGTAGGTTATTCAGAGACATGCGGATGCAATTGATTTTTCTCTGCGTGTTTTTTCTGGGTGCAGCTGTCACTGGAGCGGCCAGGCCGAATCTGGTTTTCCTTAATGCCGATGATCTTGGCTGGTCGGACCTCGGCTTCATGGGGAGTGGGTATTATGAAACACCGCATCTGGATCGGCTTGCGGCGCAGGGGGTGGTCTTTACGAATGCATACGCGCCCGCGGCAAACTGCGCGCCGAGCCGGGCATCGGTTTATACCGGGCAGGTTACGCAACGCCACGGTGTGCTGACGGTGGGTGATTCGGCGCGTGGCAATGTCCGCCACCGCCGGTTGATTCCCGCACCGAACCGTGAAACCCTCGATGCCGCATTGACGGTGTTTCCAGAGCTGCTTCAGGAGGCGGGATACCGGACGATTCACATCGGGAAATGGCACGTCAGCGAAGAGCCGGCAAAGCATGGATTTGACGAGAACATCGGGGGTGGTAAGTGGGGCCATCCGGTGCATGGCTACTTCAGCCCGTATCGGATTCCGGGATTTGAAGACGGGCCGGATGGGGAATACCTCACCGAGCGTCTCGCACGTGAGGCGTGTGATGTGATCCGGACGCACGATGCGTCTCGCCCGTTTTTCCTCTCGTTGCAATTCTACAGCCCGCACACCCCGATCCAGGCAAGGGACGAGAAGATCAAGCATTTCAAAAACAAGCCGGCGACACCTCATCATTCGAATCCGGTCTATGCTGCGATGATTTCGCATCTGGACGATGCGGTCGGCGAGATCCTCGCCGCGCTTGAGGCGCGCGGGTTTTTGGAGAACACCCTCGTTATCTTCACCTCCGATAACGGTGGCCTGCATGATTTATCGAAGCAGGTCCCGCTGCGTGGTGAAAAGGGGGCTTACTACGAAGGCGGCATCCGCGTGCCGTTGGTGATCCGCTGGGATGGCAAAACCAAGCCGGGCGTGCGGCATGGCATCCCGGTGACGGGGCTCGATTTTTTCCCGACATTGTTGGAAGCCGCCGGTGTGGCTGTGCCCGACGGACATGCGCTGGATGGCGACAGCCTGATACCGATGCTCACCGGTTCAGACACACTGCCAGCCGATCGCGAGCTGGTCTGGCATTTTCCGGTCTATCTCCAGGCTTATGGTCATGGCAATGATACCACCCGTGACCGGCTGTTTCGCACCCGCCCGGGAAGCGTCATCCGGGTGGGGGAGTGGAAACTGCACGAGTATTTTGAGGATGGCGGGCTCGAACTTTACCATCTGGTGAACGATCCGAGCGAGCGTGCGGACGTCGCCGCGAAGCACCCGGAGATCGCCCGAGAGTTGCTGGAAAAATTACAAGCCCGGCGCGAACGCACCGGTGCACCGATGCCATTGGGGCCGAATCCTCGATTCGATGCGGAATCCGAATCCGAAGCGATCCGCGCAATGACCCGCTGATGGCACTTGATCTGGGGCGAATGCGACGCATCATATCGCCCATGATACTCTTGGCTCCGGCGCTTGTCGCCTTGATCGGCATCGCGGGGATTGGGGGTGGCATGCTCGCCTGGATCAAAGCAGGAATGACCGTTGTGGTCGCCAAACCGTGAGACCGTTCATGAAAAGCCGCTGGGACTACCTCCGCACCACACGCGCCTGCGCGGTGGCTTGCGTGGCATTCAGCATCGCAACCGCGGATGCCGCAGAGAGTGATGCAACCGCATCGATGATGGCCGATCTGCATCGCGACACACAGATCGAGCTTGCGAGAGCCAATGACCCGGCCGCGGTGGATCTTTTGCCCGAGGGGGTGCGCCCATCATCGTTGACGATCCGCCGCCAGAACCTCGAACAGACGCTTCTTGCGATCGGGCGTTTTGAAAAAGCCACCGCGAGCCAACCGGACCTGAAGCGCGCGATGGAACTCGCCGAGGAGGCCGACAAGGCATGGCTGCGCTTCGATGAGCCGCCGCCTTATTCCATCCTCAAGCTCGATCAACTCCAGAACCAACGCGACGCGCTCACCGGCAAGATCACTTCTCTGGAGTCGTCGCTGGACATCATGCGGCGTGCCGAGGAGAACCTTCTCACCGAGGCGCAAAGCGCGGGGGAGAACCTCCGCCGCCGCAATGCCGAAGCCGAACGCGGGGGAGATGATGCACAGTGGAGACTCCAATCTGCGCAAATCCAAAGCCGCCAGATCGACGCCCGCAAAGCGGCGCTCGGAGCCACCATCACCGGCATTCAGCTTCAGCTAAAAGCCGCCATCTCCGAACTCTCGTTGCTGGACCGGCAGATCCGTGCGGTCGAAAACAACATCGTTTTCAGCGATGAGGATTTCGAGTCCATCATTGAGGCATCCAAGCAGCGGCAGAAGGCATTGCGGGGTGAGCTGGCCGCCATCCACAAACGCCAGCGCGCCGCAAGCGTGGCTCGCGACCGGGCCATCACCGCCCGCGACAAGGCGCTCGCTGCCCGCGAGGCGGATGCTCCGCCATCCGATGCGCTCAGCCTTGCGATCGCCCGAGCGGAGACAGCGGAGAGCGCGGGCGAGTCGATGCAACTGATTGCCGAAGCGATCGAATGGCTTTTGCAGATCGAGGCTTATCATCTCGCGGCACAGGAAGACCGACGGATTCTAATGACCTCCGGACATCGTGCGGAGCGCACTGCGGCGGAAGCCGCGATCCGCATGATCATCGACCGCCTGCGCGCGTGGGAAATCGTCACGGGCAACGAGATCAATTCGGTTGCTGCCGATCTGACGCGGGTCGAAGCCGCGATTGCCGCGCTGGCCGAGGATGATCCGAGGCTCGCCCTTCGCAAGGAGCAGCAGGCGATTCTGTTGGAGCGGCAGAGTGCGGTGCAGCGGGTTGTGCGTGCGGTGAGCGCGCAGAGCAACCAGTTGGGGCGCTGGGTCACTACTTACGAAATGCGCAAGCGCACGCTGGGCGAGCGTGCGGCGGACTATTCGTTCAGCGCGATCGGGCATTTCCATTCGTTTCTGGGAATCGAGGTTTTCACCTATGAGGACGGCGAGCGAGGCCATCGGGGTGTGACGTTGGGCGACATGCTCACCGCGCTGTTGTTGTTCATCATTCCATATCTGATCGTTCATTTCATCGTCCGTCGGATCAAGCGGACCACGGTTTCGATGAAGCTGATTGGCGAGGCGCAGGCCAACACGCTGGGGAACTGGCTGACGATTCTGGTGGCCTTTCCGCTCGCATTGATTGCGCTGAATTTCCTCAAAATTCCACTCACCATTTTCGCGTTCCTCGGGGGTGCCCTTGTCATCGGTCTCGGCTTCGGCATGCAGACGATCATCAAGAATTTCATCAGTGGCATCATCATCCTGTTCGAGCGGCGCGTGCGAGTGGGTGACATTGTCGATGTCGAGGGCACCCTCGGCACGGTTACCGAAATCAACACCCGCTCGTCCGTCATCCGCAGTCCCGACGGTGTGGAAACCATGGTGCCCAACTCGTTGTTTCTCGAAAACCGGGTGACCAGTCTGACCCTGACCAATCGCTGCAACCGGCGCATGATCCGGGTGGGGGTGGCCTATGGCTCGGAGCCGCCCGCGGTGATGGAGGCGTTGCGCGAGTGTGTCGACCGCCATGGGTTGGTGCTCAAGGATCCCGAGCCGATGGTGTTGTTCGAGGATTTTGGCGACAGCGCGCTGATTTTTGCGGTTTATTTCTGGGTGGAGTTCAATGAGCGGACGAACGCGTTGCAGGTGATGAGCGATTTGCGCATCATGATCGAAAAGCGCCTCGGCGAGCTTGGCATTGCGATTCCGTTTCCGCAGCGCGACCTCCATTTCTCCAGCGACAGACCGGTGACCGTCCGTCTCGCCCGCAAAAACGATCAGCCCACCCCAACCGAATGATGACATTGGAAAACGCCGCCGTGATCGGCGAGGAACTGGCGCTGGTGTTTGATGGCGGGCGCGAGATGTATTTGTCCCTTCCGATGCTCCGCCGCGCCTGCCCGTGCGCGGCCTGCCAGGGCGAGCCGGATGCGCTTGGCCGCGTTGTCCGTCCGCGCGTCGAGCACGGGCCGGGCGCATTTGAGTTGCGGCGGTATGAGGTGGTCGGCGGATATGCCCTGCAGTTTTTCTGGGCGGATGGCCACGCGACCGGCATTTACAGTTTTGACTATCTTGCCAAGCTCAACGCGCTGACGAAAAACTGAAATCCGTGAGCACGGGCGGCATGTCCGGAAGCCCGGCTGTGGATTTCGGGGTTTCTGGCATTGCCCGTTGTGGGCGAAGCATGGATGATCCGCAGTGATGACAAGGTCCCGGCGTTACCCGCTCATATTCAATCCGAAGGCGCGCAGCCAGCGGGGCGACCGGGTGCGCCGGTTTCTGATGAGCCACGCCCACCGCTTCGCGTTGTATGCGACGAATGATGGCGACGAGGCCCGGACGTTGGCAGCGGATTTTGCGGCGAATGGCGAACCGGTGGTTATCGCGGCCGGTGGCGATGGTACGCTCAACGCAGTAGTCCGCGGCCTTGCCGGGAGCCATACGGCGTTGGGGATTCTGCCGGCGGGAACCATGAATGTGTTCGCCCGTGAGCTGGGCATCCCGTTCGGCCGTCTCGACAAGGCACTCGATGTGATCACCGCCGGGAATGTCCGCGAGATTGATTTGTTCACTGCGAATGGCGCGCCATTCATCCAGATGGCGGGTGTGGGTTTCGATGCCATGGTGATCGAGGAGACGACGTGGGAATCAAAGAAACTCCTTGGCCCGCTCGCCTACCTGCTCTCCGCGGTGAAGGTGCTCGGGGAAAAACCTCCGGAAATGGAAATCCTTTTTCCGGATGGTCGCACCATCACCGGTGTCGCCGTGCTTGCAGGCAACGGCTCGCTTTATGGCGGGCAATTCCGGCTCTTCCGCAAGGCGGACAACCGCGACTCACGGATCGATGTGCTTGTTTTTCGCGAGCATGGATACCGGTTGGTGCTCGATTCGCTCGCCGGCCTTGCGCGTGGAGGTGTCGATTTGTCCGAGTCGACCGCGTATTTCCAGGCGGCTTCGTTCACCGTGCGCTGCGCTGCAGAGGCGCCGGTTGAGGTCGATGGGGAATGGCTCGGTCGTTTCCGCGACATTGAATTCATTCCCTCCGCCCGTCGTCTGCGGGTGCTCGCCCCGCCCGAAGCGCCCACCGGGCATTTTGTGGATGCCATTCGCGCGTTGGTGCATTGGCCGAGCGCGCCGGCGGAATTGCAATCGACCCAGCCAACGTGATGGATTCAGAAACCATGCCGCCCCCTACCCCGTGTCCGCGCGGCCATTTGGCTGGCGTCGGCGCTTGGTTGGCCTGCTTCGCGGTTTCTGTGGTGCTGGTTGTTGCGGGCATTCTGAATTTCACCCACTTTGGGCAGCGTTCTTTTTATTGGCATGTGTGCATTGTGCTTGCGGTGGCGGGGTTGCTTATCTTTCTGCCAGCGCTTCGCCGCGCGCGGCCGTTCACGCTGCGGGTGCTGGTGTTGATTGCCCCGGCCTTCCTTGCGGTAGTGCTCTATGCGAACACCACGGCGGTGTGGGCGTCGCGCGGGAGATTGTTCGATGATGCGGCAGATGTTCCACACACCCGTGCGGCACTTGTTTTCGGCACCACCAGCCGGGTGCAGGGACGGGAAAACCTGTATTTTCGATACCGTATCGACGCAGCCGTCGAGGTGTGGGAGGCCGGCAAGGTTGACGTGATCATTGTCTCGGGCGACAACCGGACGCGGTTTTACAACGAGCCACGTGATATGCGTCAGGCGCTGATTGCGCGCGGTGTGCCGAATGACCGGATCGTGAGCGACTTCGCCGGTCTGCGCACACTCGATTCGGTGGTGCGCGCCAAGGAGATCTTTGGTGCGGATCCGGTGCTTTTCATCAGCCAGCGTTTCCAGAACGAGCGTGCGATTTACCTCGCCAAAGCCAACGGCATTGAGGCCTTCGGATACAATGCCCGGGATGTGAGTAGGCAGGCGGGATGGAAAACCCGCATCCGCGAAGTCGGCGCGCGGGTGAAAATGTGGCTCGACGTGCGCTTCCTCAACACCCGCCCCCGCCACCTCGGAGATCCGATCGACTTGCCGGAATAACACGCCATGGACATCACCCCCTTCGCCCCCTTCACCGGTCAACATGGTTTCGCCGTTCTAGTCGGCATATGCGCGGGTGCCGCCATTCTGATGGCCGGGCGGCGTGGTGGCAGGCCGCGCAGGCTCGCTGGCGCAGTACTCGCATTCGCCAACCTCGCGGCATGGCCGTTGAGCCAGTTCGCGTGGATGGGCTACCCGAAATCGCTCGACAACATCCTGCCATTCCACCTCTGCGACGTGGCGGCCATCACCGCGGGCTTCGCCCTGCTTTCCGGCAACCGTCTGGTGCGCAAGCTCACGTATTTCTGGGGGCTCGCCGCCACATTGCAGGCGCTGCTCACGCCCGCCATCATGATGGGTTTCCCGCATCCGCCGTTCATCATGTTTTTCGTCCACCATTTCGCGGTGGTGATTGCGGCGGTGTGGTTTCCCGTTGTCGACGGTTGGCGCCCGCGCCGTCCGCTGTGGCGCGACCCGCTGCATGCTTATGGCTGGTCGGTCGTCTATCTGGCATTTGCGATGCTCGTGAACCAACTGCTCGGTACGAACTTCGCCTTTGCCGCCGCGCCACCACCGAATCCGAGCCTCATTGATCACCTCGGCCCATGGCCGTGGTATCTTTTGCCGATGCAGGTGCTTGGAGTGGTGTTTTTCCTGCTTCTCGCATTGCCATTCCGGTGGATTCGCGGAGGCGAACATGAGCGAAATGTGAGCCCGCAGGAAGTCGCGGGGCCGGAATGTTAGATCAAGGAGTTCCATCCATGGATTTCATCAAGCAGCCGAGAATCTGGAAATCGCGCGGGCTGATCGGCTGGTTCATCAAGCGCCACAGCCGCCTGCTCAACGCGCCGACGTGTCTCTATGATGCACACGGTCACCTTCGTGACCGCTCATGGATTGGAAACCATGGCGAGGACATCGCCGCCCGCTTTCTCCAGGCCACCGGCCACCGCGTGGTGGCGCGGAATTTCCGAAAACAAGGCGGCGGCGAGGTGGACATCATCGCCGCGCGTGGGAAGCTTCTCCTCTTTGTCGAGGTGAAAACCCGCGGCCGCCATGGCAAGGTGCGGCCGCTCGATGCCGTCACGAAAGACAAACAACGGCTCATCGAACGCGGCGCGAACGCATGGCTCCGCAAACTCGGAACGCGCAATATCCCATGGCGATTCGATGTGATCGAAATCTGGCTCGAAGAAGGAACACCTCCCGTGATCAATCACGTCAGGGATGCGTTTTGAGCGCCTCCAGCTCCTCCCAGCGCTGATAGATCGTGGCGACCTTCGTTTTTGCCTCCGCATGCGCTTGTGTGAGGGCGGGGAGCTCGGTGAAGTGGGCGGCTTGGTATTCGGGGTCGTTGAGTTTTTGCTCGATGGCTTCGACTTCGGCTTCGGCGGCGTGGATGGTGTCTTCGATGGTGTCGAGTTCGGCGCGCTCGGCGAGGGTGAGCTTGCGCGATTTGGATTGGGTTTTGGCGGCGTTTTTCGCGGCGCGGGTGGCGGCGGTGAAGGCGGCCTGCTGGGCGCGCGCGGCATTCTCACGGGCAGCGCGTTTTTCGAGGTAATACGAATAATTTCCCGGCGTGCAAAAGACTCCGTCGTCTTCGAAGGCGATGATCTGGTCGCAGATGCGGTCGAGGAAATAGCGGTCGTGCGAGACGCAGAGGATCGAGCCGTCGAAGTCGGCGAGCGCCTCTTCGAGCATCCGCAACGATTGCAGGTCGAGGTCGTTGGTGGGCTCGTCGAGAACGATCAGGTTGCCGCCGTTTTTGAGCACCTTGGCGAGCATCAGGCGGGCGCGTTCGCCGCCGGAGAGCAGATCGACGCGTTCGTTGATGCGTTGGTCGTTGAAGAGGAAGCGCTTCAAGTAGGCGCGGGCACCGAGCGTCTGCTCGCCGAACTGGACTTTCTCGTTGCCGTCGGACACCTCGTCGAGGATCGAGCCGGTGCCGTCGAGCGACATCCGCGTCTGGTCGATCAGGTTCACGCGCACGCGGCCGCCGAGCGCGGCGGTGCCTTCGCTGGGCTGGATTTTCCCGAGGCAGAGGTTGAGCAACGTCGTCTTGCCCGCGCCGTTGCGGCCGACGATGCCGGTGCACTGGCCCGGGCGCAGGATGAAATCGAGGTGGCGGAAGAGCCAGCGCGGGTGCGCGGCGGTGCCGATGTTGACGCCGGCGTCTTCGAGCTTGATCACCAGGTCGCCGAGTTGCGGCGGCGGCGGCAGCAGCAGGTCCATCTCGCGCTCTTCCGGCGGAGCATCGAGGCCTTCGGTCTGATAGAACTGGTCGAGCCGGTGGCGCGACTTCGTGCCACGCGCCTTCACGCCCGAGCGCACCCATTCGAGTTCGGTGCGGAGGAACCGCTGGCGGCGGCGCTCGGACTGGCTGGCAATCTGCTGGCGAACCGCCTTGGATTCCAAAAACGCGGTGTAGTTCCCCGGATGCGAAAACGCGCGGCCCTGGTCGATCTCGACGATGCGCGTGGCGATGGTGTCGAGGAAGTAGCGGTCGTGGGTGACGAAGATGACGGCGCCGGGGAAATCGAGAAGATACTTTTCCAACCAGCGGATCGATTCGGAATCGAGGTGGTTGGTCGGCTCGTCTAACAAAAGCAGGTCTGGCTGGCAGGCGAGCGCGCGGCACAGGGCGACGCGGCGTTTCTCCCCGCCGGAAAGCGGGGCAACGGGGGCATCGAGCGGCGGTGCGCCGAGCGCGGTGGCGGCGGCCTTGATGCGGGCATCGAGGTTCCAGCCGTCGGCGTGGTCGATCAGATGAAGCAGGTCGGCGAGCTCGGATTCGCTGCCATCGCCATTCTCGTAGCGGTGGATCGCATCGACGATGTCGGCGGCGCCGGCGGCGATGTTTTCGTGAACCGAGCGATCGGGATCGAGCTCGAACTCCTGCGGCAGGTAGCCGACGCGGGTGCCGCGCCGCAGCGAGATGTCGCCGGAGTCGGGCGCGTTTTCGCCGGTGAGAATCTTGAGCAGCGACGTCTTGCCGCAACCGTTGCGCCCAACGAGCCCGACCTTTTCGCCGGCTTCGATGGCGAGGGTGACGCCATCAAGGAGCGTCTGCCAGCCGTAGCTGAGGCGGATTTCACTGGCGGAGAGGAGCATGGGCGGGGATTAGAGGTCGAAGGTCTGAATGTCAAAAGTCGAAAGTCGAAAGTCGAAAATGAAGTCGCGCTTACAAATCGCATGAAGAACGGAATGTGGCCCGTGGGCTGGAAATCACGGTTCATTGAGACGGGGCTGGAGGGACGATGTTGAAACTGAGCAAGGTGTTTTCGTGTGAAGTGGCTGGGCTTTTTTGCATTGGCCTTTTTTGCATCAGGCGATGGTTGTGAGGAAGGATAGCAAGCCCTGGACGCTCACTGTCTTGGAGAGAGGATACGCTTCGCCTTCGGGAATGACGATCAAGCCGCGATCTGCTTGCAGCGTTTGCATGCTTTCGAGCAGACCGGGGGTGAGTTTGGGCGAGAGGGTACGCTTGATTTCGATGGCAAGCATCTCGCCGTTGCTTCGTTCGACGACAAGGTCCACTTCGGCGCCGGCGTGGGTGCGGTAGTGGCTGGCCGTTGTGTCTTTCGGCAGGCAAGTGAGGATTTGTTCGACGCAAAATCCTTCCCAGGACGCGCCACACAATGGATGGCCGAGCACGTGTTCCAGCGATGGCAAACCAGCAAGGCGATGCAAAATCCCACTGTCCCGCCAATAGACTTTGGGCGACTTTACCAGGCGTTTGCCCGCATTCCGCGTCCATGGCGGCAGCGAGCGCACCAGGGATAGCCCTTCCAGAAGATCAAGGTAGCGGCGTGCGGTTTTGCCGTCGATGCCGAGCGATCCGGCCAGCTTGCTGAGATTGATGGTCGCGCCTTGTTGATGCGCCAGCATGCTGCAAAAGCGCCGCAAGAGAACCGGCGTGGCGTTGATGCTCTGCTGGGGCAGGTGGCGCTCCACGTAGCTGGTGATGAAATCCTCCCGCCACTGGAGCGATGTCTCCTCATCCGCCGCGAGAAAACTCTCGGGATAACCGCCTCTCTCCCAGAGGGTTGCCACCGACGCAGCCGGATCAGGAAGTTCCAAAACGTGTAGCGGTGTGAGCTCCAGATAGCTGATGCGCCCCGCCAGCGTTTCCGAGCTTTGCTGAAGCAACTCCGGCGAGGCCGACCCGAGAAGGAGAAATTGCCCCGTTTTTTCTCCGGCGCGCCGCCGCTCATCAATCAGACTGCGCAGCACGGGAAAGAGGTCCGGCAGGCGCTGAACCTCATCAAGGATCACCAGTTGATTCGCAAACCCCGAAAGATAAAGCTCCGGATCCGCAAGCTTGGCCAAATCCGAAGGGCGCTCCAAATCAAGATAGTGCGCCGGTTTCCCCAAATCCAACGCCTTGGCCAAGGTCGTTTTCCCCACCTGCCGCGAGCCCAACAACGCCACCGCCGGCGATTGACCAAGACGCTTGAGCAAGGTGGCGGTGAGTTGGCGTAGAATCATAACACCTTGAAATTACGGAATGTATTCCGAAAATTCAAGGCGGAATTTAGTGATCCACTGATGTCATCGAGGGGAAGAGGATTCTGACGCGGAGGGCGCGGAGTTTTGGATGGGTTGCTGGTTCATTGATAGCAAGGGATTTGGAATTCCAGTCTGTTCCATGGGTGAAAATCTTTCATCGCTTCTTCCTCCGCGTTCTTTGACTCCGTTTCTCTTCGTCCAAGCGGTTAGGGCTTCGCCATCTATTCAAGTTCGTAAATACTCACACGGCTTTGCCCCTCCGCGTGAGTCCCCTCCGATTTCTCAGGCATGGCGGGAAGGGGTTGGAAGGGGGATTCGAGGGCGAAGGTCTGAAAGTCGAAGGTCGAAGGTCGATCCTCCTTCGTCCCGTTTTGCGGGACTACGGCGGACAAGAGGTCGAAAATGCAGCGCTTACAAATCGCATGAAGAAGGGAATGTGGCCCGTGGGCTGGAAACCACGGTTCATTGAGACGGGGCTGGAGGAACGATGTTGAAAGGGCGCAAGGTGTTTTCGTGTGAAGTGGCTGGGCTTTGATTCTGCTCATCAAGCCGCTGGCCAAATGCCATCTCGATCAAGTCGAATGGCGACGACTTGGGCATTCACGCCGAAACGTGGTGCCACCCTCTCCGCGAACTTGTCGCGGAGTTGTCCGCTATCCATGAAGTTCGGCATTAGGCGTTCTGCCTCAATGGCAAACTCGTCGAACATGGCTCCCAGCCGATCCTCCGGCACCAGCAATCGCCCAGCGAACTCATTGGCTTCCTGTTCCGCTGTGTATTTGCGGCCGTCGTAGTTCGCCGTCCATTTAGCGAAATCCGGGAGACTGGCGAAGTGGGATGCCTGTGGGAGATCCCGGTGGAGGAAATAATGGGCCAACTCGTGCGCCACTGTGAAGCGGAGGCGGTTCAACTTCCATTCCGGCCCCTTCTCCATGAGCGAGTATTGCTCGGCATCCAGGTAAATACCGCTGAAATCCGCCTTGATGGCGGCTTCCACCCGGTATTTTGCCACAAGATCGTCGAACGGAATGGGGTCCAGACCAAGATCCACTTCTGTAACACGCCGCAATAATCACGGGTAATCGGGAGTGATGGGTTTCACAATAATCTCGGGATCCACGATGCGTGACTCTTGGGTAATGTGAGGATTCGCCGGGCAGGCCGCCGGAGCGGAGGGCTTGGAGCCGTAGGCGACAAGCCCGGAGCGGAGCCGGCCTGCCCGGCGGCGCGGCTGCCGGGGGAGATCTTCCCTGCGAGGTGTGTTTCGGTTATGCACGGCCTGCCATGCAGGTGTTTGAATCATCCCTCGGACCTGACCAGCGGCCTTGTGCGCCGAAGGACTGCGCCGCCTGTCTCGGCTGCCGCAAGCTCCACCGCAACGGCTCCTACGAGCGATACCGCCGCGCCGACGGAGCCGAGCGAGTCACCGTTCAGGTTTTCGCCTGCCCGCAATTCAACCTTACCGTGAGCGTCATCCCAGTCGGCATGTTCCCATACCG
>JBLRWN010000067.1:0-15550 GCA_047921195.1 Luteolibacter sp.
GGGACACGGATGCTTCCATTCCCTTGATACAAGCTGATTTGCGGCGTCATGGCGAGATTCTCATTTTCCTTTTTAGGATAAACGATTCCCCAGTAATGAAGCCAGATTCAAAGTCATTCCTCGCGGAAATCGATCGCATGATACGCATGTATGAATCATTCGTTTTATGCTTCATCAAGCGTTTCATCGATGTTTCAAAATCGAAATTCAATAGCACGCGGCCGATATCGAAGAGAAAGTCCATCGGATGCGGATTATGCGTGGTCGGCAGGATTGGTGAGACTGTCTGCTGAGCCCTGGTCATGGGGGATGGGCGGATCGGTTGGTGTTTTCGCTAGTTTTTTAGCCATGCGGGCGTCTCGAAAGAATTCCTGGAGGATGCCGAGGCATTGTTCGCCAAGCACGCCGGAAGTGACGTCGCATCGGTGGTTGAGGGGTGGATTGGATTCGAGCAGGTTGATCCACCCGCCTGCGGCACCGCCTTTGGCGTCGCCGCAGCCGAAGACGACGCGATCCGGGCGGCAGTGAACGATCGCCCCGGCGCACATCGGGCAGGGCTCCTTGGTCACGTAAAGCGTGCACCCCTCGAGCCGCCAATCGCCGACGGCCTGTTGGGCGGCGGTGAGTGCGAGCATTTCGGCATGTGCGGTGGCATCGCGCAGGGTTTCGACCTGATTCCATGCCCGTGAAATCACGCGTCCCTCGCGGACGACGACTGCGCCGACCGGCACTTCATCCGCCGCACGGGCTTTCATCGCTTCGCGCAGGGCGAGTTGCATGAAGTGGGCGTCACTGTGCAGGTCGATGATCGGCGCTTCGTTGTTCTCTTCCACGCCGCAGCGATAGCGTCTTGATTGCCGCCCGCCAAGGCGAATGCGTGGAGGATCGTCACCAGCGCCTGGTAATCTGAAATGCCAACCTTGACCCAAGCCCCGTGACGGACGCATCTTCTCCGCGCATGAGGATTCTCACCGGTCTGCAACCCAGCGGCAAACTCCATATCGGCAATTATTTCGGCGCGATGGAGCCGGCCGTGCGCCTTCAGGACGAGGGCGAGGCGTTTTATTTCATCGCGGATTACCATGCGATGACGTCGTCGCACGATGCTGCCGCGCTTCGCGTCAACGTCCGCGAGCTGGCGGTCGATTTCCTCGCTTGCGGGCTCGATCCCGCGCGTGCTGTGTTTTTTCGCCAGTCGGCCGTGCCGGAGGTGAACGAACTCGCATGGATTCTCTCGACGCTCTGCCCGATGGGCTTGCTGGAGAAGTGCCATTCCTACAAGGATAAGGTCGCCAACGGGATCAAGCCGAACCATGCGCTGTTCGCCTACCCTGCGTTGATGGCGGCCGACATCCTGCTCTACGACGCGCGGCGCGTGCCCGTCGGCAAGGACCAAAAACAGCACCTCGAAGTCACCCGCGATCTCGCCGTGAAAATGAACGAGACCTACGGCGAGGGCACCGTCGTCCTTCCCGAGCCGATCATCCGCGAGGAAACCGCCGTCGTGCCCGGCCTCGACGGGCGGAAAATGAGCAAATCCTACAACAACACCCTGCCGATTTTCGGTGAGGAAAAATCCAGCCGCAAGGCGGTGATGCGGATTCCGACGGATTCCACCCCGCTCGAGGACCCCAAGCCGGTCGAGGGATCGATCATCCTCCAGCTCTATCAGCTCTTTGCCGGTGCGGACGAGTTTCAGGCGATGGTCGCCGATTTCCAGCGTGGTGGCACCGGGTATGGCGACTTCAAAAAACGCCTCGCCGATGCCTACTGGCATTTCTTCGCCGAGATGCGCGAGCGCCGGGAGACGATCCTTGCCGATCCGGGATACGTCGACGATGTGCTCGCCACTGGTGCTGCCCGTGCCCGCGAGGAGGCGGCCAAGGTGCTCGACCGCGTACGTGCGGCCACCGGCTTGCGATGATTTGCATCTGCCGCGAAACCAGCCATCATGACCGGCGTGACGGAAATCCGTGAAATCGCCGAGCGCGTGCTTTTCGCCGAGTCGCTTGAGGAAAAGCTCCGCCTCGGCCCGGTTGCCGTGGTGGATCATCTGCCGGGCCGGGCGATCGCCCTGCCGGATGGCCCGGGACGTCCGCAGGAACTCCGCGTGCGCGGCGACGGCGTGCGGGTCGATTTTCCTGGCGAACACCACCTCGACGACGCCCGCGAGCGCGGCGTGATGCTGCATTTCCTCGCCAACCATGAATTGCTCGCCGCCGAATTGATGGCCCTCGTGCTACTGCGCTTTCCGGATGCGCCCAGGGAATACCGCGCCGGTGTCTACGAGGCGATGCGCGAGGAGCAGGCGCATGCCATGATGTATCTCCGCCGCATGCGCGAGTGCGGCATCCATTTCGGTGAGCTGCCGGTCAACGACCACTTCTGGCGCATCTGCGCGCCGATGGACACACCGCTCGATTTCGTCACCCGCCTCAACCTCACCTTCGAGCAGGCGAACCTCGATTTCTCGAAGCACTACGCCACGTTATTCCGCCAAGTCGGGGATGCGGCGACTGCGGCGGTGCTTGAAAAAATCCACCTCGACGAGATCGGCCACGTCGGCCATGGCTTGAAGTGGTTTCGCAAATGGAAGGAACAGGGGGAAACAGACTGGGCGGCATATCGCCGGTGTATCACCTTTCCACTGACTCCGGCACGGGCGAAAGGGCTTGCGCCGTTCAACCGGGAAAGCCGCCTCCTCGCCGGGCTTGACGAGGATTTCATCCGCCACTTGGAAGTATGCGAAGCGTCGCGCGGGCGCACGCCGGTGCTTCATTGGTTCAACCCGAATGCTGAAGGCTGGGCGCGCGCGGACCGCTCTGGCATGCCGTGGACGCCCGACCGCACCGCCATCGCACTCGAGCACGACCTCGAAGCGCTGATGATCGGGGCATGCAAGCGCGACGACGCGGTGTTGATGCGCCGCGTGCCGTCGGTTGCCCACCTGCAATCGCTGAAGGTGGCGGGCTTCGATCTGCCGGAAATCGTGGCATTCCCCGCCGAGCCCGGACGGAAACTCGGCGGTTTGCGGCCCTGGGCATGGAGCCCGGACGCGGCAGCTGCCCTGAAGCCATACGCCGCGGATGTGGCGCCGAACATCGAATGGCAGTGGCGCGGTGACGTGCCGCTGGAATGGTTCTCCAAGGAAATCGGCTTCCGCCTTGAATCGCGTTTGGCGGCGGCCGGGATACCCCATACCTCCAGCAACTGCTTGTTCACCGATGCCGCGGGTGCCCTCCGGGAAATGGAATTTCTCCTCGAATCCGGCCAGGCATTGCTCAAAGCCCCCTTCGCCTGCGCCGGACGCGGGCATCTCCGAGTGAACCGCGAGAGCATCGCCAAAAACACGCGGGGCTGGATCGAAAATACCCTGGCGGCGCATGGCTCCGTGGTCGTCGAACCCTGGCTCGACCGGATCATGGATTTCTCCGCCCTTTACGAAATGCGCAGCAACGGTGCGGTCGAATGGATCGGCATGACGCGGATGGAAAACGACGCCGCAGGCCGCTTCTCGGCCATCCGGGTGAGCCACAAATGGGGGAACCTGCTCGAACCCGACCTCGCCGCATTCCTGTTCCGCGAGGCGGGCGCGATGGAAATCTATCAGAATCAAATTCCCGTCGCCCTGCCCGAGGTGGTGCCCGGATACGTCGGCCCGCTGTGTGTCGATGCGATGGTCCATCGCCGCGTCGATGGATCCCTCGCGCTCAAGCCGGTGGTGGAACTCAATGTGAGGATGACGATGGGCCGTCTCGCCTGGGAGTGGATGCGGCGCAGCCCTCGCAAACATGGCGGCTGCCTGCGGATGTTGCGAAAATCTGCGGTGGATCCCGCAACGATGGACTCCCTGCGCGATGCCGGGGTTTTCCTTAACGACGCCGATGCAGCCGATGTCTTTCTCGCCCACTGGACGCACGGCGATTGACGCCGTTCTATCGCAGGCCGTGTCGCCTGCCGTCACGCGACGAAATCATAATCATACGGCTTGCGCATTTCCCGCGCGATGTGGGCGTTGGCCTCCTCCGCGTGGTCTCCGGTAAATCGCTCGCCTTCGGGGTCCCACTTGAGGCTCTTCTGAGTGCGCAGCGAGATCGCGCCGAGATGGCAGACGGTCGACGACCGGTGGCCGGTGACGACATCGGCAATCGGATCCTTACGGGTGCTGAGACATTCGATGAAGTTGCCCATGTGGTCGTTGCTCAGATAGAGGCGCTCGGCGTCCTCGGCCAGCGGAGTTCGGAGCAGGTCGCGGTCGCTCGCTTTGATTTCGCCGCGGTTCACCCAGATCCAGCCGTCAGTGCCCTCGAAGCGGATGCCATTGCGCTGGCCGTCGGGGTTCACCACCGCGCCGAACGGGCTGTCGTCCTGGGTTGTCTTTACGTTGAAAATCACGCCATTCGGGTAGGTGAACTTCACTTCGTAATCGCTGATTGCATTGTAGCCGCCGGGAACCGGCTCGCTCAGGCGCTTGCTTTCGATTGCGGTGGGTGCGGGCAGGCCGATCGCCCAGTAGCCGATGTCCATGTGGTGCGCGCCCCAGTCGGTCATGGTGCCGCCGGAATATTCATACCAGTTGCGGAAGGTGGTGTGGCAGCGCTCGCGCATGTATTCGGCGGCGGGTGCCTGGCCCTGCCAGAAATCCCAGTTCAGGCCGGCGGGCACCGGTTGCACATCGAACGGGCCGCCGCGCACACCGGCGGGCAGCCAGACGGTCACTTCCTTGAGCTTGCCCAGGCGGTTGTTGCGGACGAGCTCGCAGGCCAGGCGGAAGCGCTCGCTGCTGCGTTGCTGGGTGCCGGTTTGCAGCACGGCGTTGTTGTCGCGCACGGCTTTGATCACGTGGCGGCCTTCGTCGATGGTGAGGGTAAGCGGCTTTTCGCAGTAGATGTCCTTGCCGGATTTCGCCGCGCCGATGTTGATCAGGCTGTGCCAGTGGTCCGGCGTGCCGTTGATCACGGCGTGGATGTCATCGCGCTCGAGGAGTTTGCGGAAATCGTTGTATCCGTCGATTTTCTTACCCTCGTCCTGAAGCCGTCCGATGGCGCGGTCGACGTGCGCTTGGTCGACATCGCAAACCGCGACGATGTCGGCGTAGCGTTTTGAATTCCGGGCGACGCCGGTGCCCATGCCGCCGGATCCGATCAGGGCGATCTTCGGCCGCTCGTTGGGTGAGAGCACCTTGCGCTGCGGGGTGGCTCCCCGGGCAACCTCGCGTTGGACGAACCACAGCGGCAGTCCGGTGGCGGCGGCGATCGCGGTGGTGCGGCGGAGGAACGAACGACGGGAAATCTGCGGAGCGGAAAAGACGGATTGATCCATGATGCAGGGATTACGCACACGAAAAGGGCAATCTGTCTGGAAAATGCAAAGGCCCTCACTCCCCGGCATCTTTTTCCGCATCCTGCGGCTTTTCCGCACGTTGCGGTTTGAGGCGGAGGATGATCGGAGAGTCGACTTCCGGAAGCCCGTCGCTGCGCACCTGCCAGACCAGCGAGTGGTTCGAGTCGTCGTGGACCTCGGGGGTGCCGAGCACTTCGTCGCCAAAGGTCGATATGGTGATCACATTGCCGCTGTAATCTGCCACATACTGGCGTGGCTGGTCGTCGCCCTGCTCAACCAACACCGAACCGGTGAACATGAAACTGTGGGTCGGGTAGAGTTCAGGCTCCTTGTTTTCCTCTTGGTCCTTCTCCGGATTGTTCTCAAAAAAATCCTCGGGGGCCTTTTCGATGAACCGGTTGATCGGGAATTCCTTTTTGCCTTCGGGCGTGTCGATCACCAGGTAGACGTCCACCATGCCGCCGCGCGGCGGCAGGTCGATGAACCGGGCTTCGTCACCTTCGCCGACGACCCTGCGCATGGCCGGATTCCCCGGTGCGGCCCCGATGAGAAGCAGAGCGGTGTGGATGTGGCTCGGCTTGGCGTTTACCGCCACCACGGATTCATGCTCCTTGGTGTCCTTGATGCATGCGATTAACTCTAACAGGCCATGATGCAGCGAGACTGTCGCATCGACGTCGACGCTCCACAGCTCGGTGTTGATTTTGATGCCGGGGAGCTGGAGCTTTTCGAGAGCTTCCTGCATCGATTTCGGAGTGGCTTCCGCGGCTTGTTCCGGCTCGGCCGCAGGGGGGGCGAGGACCTCGCTTTCGGCATGCAGGAAAACATGCGAGCAGGCCCATGCCACAACAGCGAGGATGGCTGGCGTTCGGAGAAGTTTCTTCATGAACAGATCCATGGCACGGCCATGCGGTGCTGGCAAGGCGGGATCAGGCAAGCGCTTGGAGTAATTTGCCATGGATGCCGCCGAATCCGCCGTTCGAGAGCACAGCCACCACGTCGCCTGATTCGGCGTTGGTCTTCACGGTGGCGATGATTGCTTCGAGATCCTCCAGATACCATGCGCGGCCACCGAGGGCGGCGATGTCGGCGGAGAGCCGGGTGGGGTCGAGCCGGTCGTTTTCAGGAATTTTGTGGAGATCCGGAATGGCGGCGACCACGGCGAAATCCGCGAGGGCGAGTGATTCGGCGAGTTCCTTTTGGAAAACCGCGCGGCGTGTGGTGTTCGAACGCGGCTCGAAGAGCACCCAAAGCCGCGCCCCGGGGTGGCCTTGGCGCAGCGACTGCACGGCGAGCCGGATCGCGGTGGGGTGGTGGGCGAAATCATCGATCACCTTGATGCCCCGTGCCTCGCCCTTGAGTTCCTGGCGTCGCGCAATACCGCCAAAGACCGCAAGTGCGTCGCGGATCTCGTCGTCGGAGAGCCCCGCGAACCGCGCCGCACACGCCGCCATCGCCGCGTTGCGGATGTTGAACTCCCCGGTCATCGGCACGTGGAATGGCACGCCGTTGAGGGTGAAATCACTGCCGTCCTCGCGCGTGGCCCGGGTTGCGATGCGGATGGCGCAGTTTTCTCCGAAGCCGACGGTGGTGATCGGACAGGGCGCGCTGGCAGCTACTCCGAGACAGTTCGCGTCGTCGCCATTGATGAATGCCATGCCCGCCTGTGGGACGATGTTGAGTAGGCGGCGGAACGTGAGCAGGATTTCCTCCAGCGAGTTGTAAATATCGGCATGGTCGAACTCGATGTTGTTGATCACCACGCACTCCGGAAGGTAGTGGAGGAACTTCGAGCGTTTGTCGAAAAACGCGGTATCGTATTCATCGCCTTCGAGGACGTTGAATTCCGAGTCCGTGAAATGCGCTCCACAGCCGAGGTTTTTCGGCAGCCCGCCAATCAGAAATCCTGGATCGCGCCCGGCGTGGCGCAGCAGCCATGCAAGCATCGACGACGTCGTCGTTTTCCCGTGGGTGCCGGTGACGACGAGGTTGCGCTTGCCGCGCAGGAAGTGCTCCTTGAGCACTTCGGGAAGCGATTGGTAGAGCAGGCGGCGGTCGAGCACCGCCTCGGCCTCCGGATTGCCACGGGAAATCGCGTTGCCAATGACCACAACGTCGGCGTCCGCCGGAATGTTCGCGGCATCGAATCCACCGGTGATCGAGATGCCCTCGGCGGCGAGGAAATCCGACATCGGCGGATAGATTCCAGCGTCGGATCCGGTCACGGCAAACCCGCGGCGTTTCATGGCGGCGGCCACCGCTCCCATGGCGGTGCCGCAGATGCCGGTGAAGTGAAAGTGTTTTTTCTCAGTCATGCGGGCGGAGGCGCAGACTGCCAGCCACATACCGGAGTGGCAAGTTTTCGGTTTGCGCAGTTTCTTGCGAGCTGAGTTGCATTCGAGTAGTCGCTGCTTGAGTCGCCTGTTAGGCGGTTGTTCAACCGTGCCTTTCGGTAAAAGAAAAAACCCGCCGGGGCATCTCGGCCCGGCGGGTGGTGGGGATGGGTGGGCTTCAGGCCTCGGGCTTGCGCTCGGTGGACTCTTCGGCTGCGGGTGCCTCTTCCGGGGTGGGCTCTTCCGCGGGGGCTTCTGCGATTGCAGGTGCCTCTTCGATTGTCGGTGCTTTTTCGGCAGCCGGGGCTTCGACGGTTTCGGCGGGAGGCACGATCACCGGAGTGACGATGTCGGTGGATGCGACTTCGGCGGCGGGTGGTTCTTCGCTGGCTGCATCTGGAGCTTTTTCAGTAGGATCCGGCTCGACGGCTGCGGCGGGTGGAAGCGGGGCGAGTTCGACGGGCTTCGGTTTTTCGTTGCGCACGTCCTCCTGTTCCTCGCGTTCGTCCTGGCCTTTTCTCTGGGCGCCGGAGACGACCATTTCACGACCCATGAAAAACTGGTCGTGAAGCACTTCGACAGCGCGTTTCGCTTCATCGACGTGGATCATTTCGACAAATCCGAAGCCTTTCGAGCGGTGGGATTTGCGATCGTAGACGATCTCGACATTGCGGACCGAGCCGATGCCTTTGAACAGCTCCTTGATGTCCTGCTCGGTGGCGTCGTAGGACAGGTTGCCGACGTAGACGCGGGCGGATTCGACACTTGACGGGTCGCCGCCGCTGCGGGTTTCGCTGCGTTGGCGGGATTTCCTCGGGGGGCGATCCTCCTGGGAGTCGCGTTCGCCGGATTGGACGGATTCGGGTTTCGCGCCGCGGGCGACACGGGTGTTGCTCTTGGGTGCAGATCTCGGCTCGTCGGATTGCGTGCGTTGTTTGCGCGCGGGCTTTACAGGCTCCTTGTAGAGTCCGATGGCCTTGAGAAGCTTCTGCCACCAACTGAGTTTGGCGGGCTTGGGCATCGGGTTGCGGCGGGGCTTGCCGGATTGGCCGCCTTGGCGGCGGTTGCCATCGGAGGAGCCGCGATGCTCACGGTTTTGGCGTGGTTCGCGGTTGTCGCCGCCCGACTGGTTGTTATTTTGTCTGCGTTTTTGGCCGCCGCGCGATCTGCGACGGCGGTTGCCGCCTCCGGATTCGCGGGGCGTATCGGTTGTATTGGACATGGTTTCGGTGGTGTCTTCGTGTTGCACGAGCCTGCCTGCGCATGATTCGCGGGCTTGCCGACCTGGCAATGCTGAGAGTCCGCGGTCGTTGTGCCGTTGCCGTCCGTTCATCCGGTTTTTTGGTGCCGGGGATGCCTGAAATGAGGTTTCGAAAAAGGCAGATCCAAGACGGGCTGGCGGCGGCCTGCGGGGCGGCTCGTGGGACGGAAGGATCCGGTGCCCGCATCCATTCGCGTAACGCCGGCTCTTCGAGATGCGGAAGAGCGGTGGGCGCGTGCTGGCGGTCGATGGGCATGAGAAATCCGGAAATCGGCTTCCGTCGGCACGCAAGCTACGGGCTTTCGGCCACTTGGCAAGCCCGGAGCGGAAGGTTTCGGCACTTCGTAGAATCCCCGTGGCATGAAATCACCACTCGGCTACCCGCAATCGATGTCCGGTGGGCTCGTCGAGGCGGCCGATTTCCAAGGCGTTCCGGTCGGCCAGTTCGATCAACGACTGGATGTGGTCGATGTGATTGCCGACAATGGGCCCGTTTCCCGGGGCGGTGGTCAGAATCATCCAGAGGTGAAGCTCGCCCTTGAAGAGGAGAAATGCGGGAGTACCGGAGTCGCCGTCCCAGACGCGGTAGTTCCATGGCGCGAACGGGCCGGGTTCGGCGCGGGAGCTGAGCATGTCGCGGCGATCCTTGATGTAGACCATTTTTGCATGTTCCATCGGGTAGTCGCCGATCGGTTCGGGTGGTTGGGACTGGGTGGCACGCCCGACGCCCTGGCTCAAGCCGATGAAAGCGAATGGTTCGTCCGCTTCATTCGCCCATTCCATGGCGGCGCGCATCGCTTCCGGCGAAGTCGGCGGAAAAACGCGCGAAACATGCAGACCCTCGGCTTCGAGGTCGCGGTCGAGAAGGGCGACGCAGAAATCCATTTTCGACAATCCTTCGACCTCGAAGTTGTGAAAGCTCTTCGCTTGGTGGAGTTGGGTGCTTTTGAGCAGTCGACCATTTTTCGTGATGAAACGGTGCTCCGCTCCGGCCCGCGCCGGGTTCGGCGGCCATGTGCCTTCGGCATGAGGATGCGCATGGGCGCAAAACAACACATGGCGGGGTGTGATGAGGATGCCGCCATAGGACTCGACCGAATGGGTGTTGTGGATCACCGCTCCGGTGAGTTGCCCTGCGAGATCCTGTGCCCAAAGATCGGGGTTGAGGGTGTAGCTCTCCGCCTGATGGTCGAAGTTGCTGAACAAATTCATGCCCGCCGCACCCGATGGCATGGATTGCGGCCTCCATGTGTCGCCTGCAAGTCGATGTGTGATCCGCCGGTTGATCGCTTCATTCTGTGCCTGCAGCGCGGCAATCAATGGCGCGGCTTCCGATGGTGGATTTGATTCGGGCTCCGCCGCCACATCGGATGCGGATTCCGCTTGCGAGGGAATGACCTTGGCCGTTGCTGCCGGGGCGGGGGATTCGCCGGGTGGCGGAACGACTCGCGGGCGCTGGGCGTGAGCCGGCGACCATGCGAAAATCAAAAGAATCGCGAGTGTCGGGAAATGCGGCATACATATCCATGGCAGCTCATGCCGGGCATGCAACAGGAAACCGGACGACTGCCCCGTCTGCAATGGGTGTTCGAATCTAACTGTTTTTTCCGCCAATGGATTTGCGGAGGATGCGGGTGATGTCTTCAAGCCGGCGTGACGCATCCTCGTCGTGGAATCCGGGATCAAAGCGGAGTTTTTGGTGAAGGCGGATCGCCTCATGCAGTGCGTCTGCCGCGTCGCCGCATTGTTCCGCGAGTGGGGACAACCATCGACCGAATGGCGTGCCATCCGGGCGTGGTCCGAGGCGACGGGTGGCGGCGGCTTCGAGTTTCAGCAATGCCGACGGCAGGCCGGAGCCTCGGGATTGCCTCCATGCCGATCTTGCGCTTCTGTGGCGCGACCTCCATAGCCTCCAGACGATCCAGAAGCCGCCAATGACGCCGGGAATCGCGATGATTGTGAAAAGCAGCTCGCGATTTTCCGGGTCGGAACGCCAGATGAAGATGTCCTCGCGAAGGCGTTTCAATGCGTCAAAAAATCGTTGCGACCAACTGATTTTCGAGAGCTGCTCCAAGGCCTGCCAGTCGCTTGGAGTCGGGTCGAAGTCGACCCATCGCTGCTCTTCGGCGACCCATACCCGGCACCATGCATGGCCATGAATGCCGCGGATGATCCACTCATTGCGGCGTTGGTCTTTTTCGACGACGGCGTATCCGGTGGTGTAGCGGGTGGGGACATTCACTGAGCGCAAAAGCAGAGCGGCGGATGTCGCGAAATACTCGCAGTGCCCCTCGCGCGAGGTTTCCAGGAAGCGCCCGATCGCCGTGCCTTCGCTGATCGGATGGGTTGGCAGGCGCATGGAGAGATACAGCGTGTAATTGAAATCCCTTTGGAACCAGTTCTTGATCCGGGCCATTTTCTCACCGGTCGTCATGCCTTCTTCGAGGCCGATGGATGCGGAGACGCGCCGGATCATTTGGTTTTCGAGCGGAGGGATGCGGAGGTCGTCGGTCCACAGGGGTTCGCCATCGGGATCGCGGTCGGCCTGCCACAGCACCATGCCGTCGATCACCGGCTCGGCGGGGAAGGCCCGGACGGTTGACAAGGGATTGCGCTGTGCGGCATCGAGATTGAAATCGCGGAAACTTGCGATGCTTCCCGGCAGCGGCATGGCGGCACCGGGGGTTAACGAGCCGCGCATGGTGAAGCGCGCGAGGTCGTCGGATGCGGCTTGTGCGGTGTCGATTTGCGGGTTTGCGATGTAGTATGCCTCGCCGGCAGCCGGCTCGATCGTGTCGAGGTCGGCGAATTGGGCGTCCGCTCCGCCTTGGGAGGATCGCGGGATTTCCCAGTTGCTTCCCCGGAACAGGTTGAAGGCGGCGCGCCGCAGTAGTTTTGGGGAAGGCTCACCCGGTGCGACACGCAGCCGCCAGCGGATGTCGCTCGAAAGTTTTAAATCGCGCATCGATCCGATCGAGGTGTAGCCGTGCGTCGCATCCGACATCCAGTTGGCGCTGCCATGTCCGCCCCTGCTGAACCAATCATACATCCTGTTGAGCGTGGCCTGCCCGAGCAGCGCCATCAGGCCGGTGAAAAAGAACACCGTGAGAATGGCGCCACTGCGGCGCCCGGGCAGCACAAGAAACCTCCACGCGCATAGAACGAGCAACCCGGGAAGGAACAAGCGCCCCTCGGCAAGAACCCCGAGCGCCGCCGAAATCAACATGATCACGAAATAGGCATTGCCGAAATGGAAGAGCACTTCGGGCTCCTCGATGCCGAGGCGCTTGTTGCGCTCGCGCCTGCGTGCCGCGAAAAACGAAAACGCGCTTAGTGGCACCGATGTCCGCAGCCCGAACATCTGGGCAAGCTGGAGCGGGAGCAAAAGCGCGGGCAGCCAGGTGATTAGGATCGGCATCAGCTGCTCGCGCTCGCCGTCGATGAGTAACAGAACCATCAGGCCGACGCACAGCATCAGCGCGAGCTGCCACGCGCGGGAGATCGCCGTATCGTCGAAATCCCAACGCCAGCGCAGCCAGTGATGGCTCTCGGCCACCAATGCCATCAGCAGGCCCACGACGGGCCGCCCGCTCATCGCGCCCCAGAACAACAGGGTGGCGCCGATCAGTAGGCGGGGTGGTGGCTTGACTCGGGACATCGGTTCGATCAGGAAAAACTTAATGCTCAGGGTGGAGCGGCATGCGGGAGAGATCGCGGGCCGGCTTTGCCGCATCGATCCAATGGCCGGGGCATGATTTGGGCTTTTGGCCGAAGCCGACGACGACAGGCACGCAAAGGATGCCGTTTCGCCGCAGATCGGCGAGAAACGCGGCGCGCCGGGAATCCCAGCCGAGGAGCACCACAAGGCACGACCCGAGGTCCTGGCTGTGACGCTTCACCAGATTGGCCAGATCATGGAATCCGTCCGCCTCCTTGAGCGCCACGGCGGCGAGGACTTCGAGGAGTTTTTCCGCCCGCTCCACACCGCGGCCGACGGTTACGCGGTGCGCCTTATCCTCAACAAACATCAAATCCAACAGCGACTCGCGCGTATCCAGGCCTGCGGCGAAAGACGCGGCCACTGAGATCAACTCCTCGAATGCGGCGTCCTGCGTGCCTCCGGCGAAGGTATCGATCACCAGTCCGTGGCGCGGATAGTGGGTGTCTTCGAGTTCCTTGACGATCGGCTTGCCGGTGCGTGCCCAACTTTTCCAATGGATCAAACGCATCGCATCGCCGCTCCGGTAATCGCGCAGGCCGACGAATTCGCCGTTGGTGCCGATGCTGTTGGTATTTGCCTCGCTGCCGATGCGGTAGGATGCGCCGCCGGGCAATTCGATGGGCGGGATCGGGTAGCGTCGTGGAAGCACCACCAGCGTGTTCGATGAGGAA
Organism: Luteolibacter sp.; assembly: GCA_047921195.1. GTDB lineage: Bacteria > Verrucomicrobiota > Verrucomicrobiia > Verrucomicrobiales > Akkermansiaceae > Luteolibacter. The sequence continues at coordinate 13,330 of JBLRWN010000067.1, forward strand.
TCGATTCGCGGGCAGCTTTGAAACAGGCCGAGCGGGTCCGGGAGGATCATCCGCATGTCTCGCAGTGCGATGACACCGCGCCGGCGCGGAGTGATTTCCATCATCGCCCGGATGGTTTCGCCGGGATTTACGTTGAAGAAGGAAATCGCGCGCCCGCCCTCGAATAAACGCGCCCGTTGGGTCAGCCACTGCCAGCGGTAGTATGCGAAAAACCGGTCGAAGGCATTGCGCTCGGACTCGCCCGGTTCCGGCACCCGCATGAACGTGGCGGCGGACGGACGTGGATCGATCGCCGTTTCCGCAAGCGTCACGCCCATGAGCCTGCGACGCCCCGTGTTCGTCACCTCGACCATGTATCGCAGTGGCACGCCCGCCGTGCCGTGGTGCGGCAGGTGGCGGACGGTCTCCGCCTTGGCGCCCCGCGCAGCCGCCCATGCCAGACCGAAAAACGCCATCGCCACCGTCATCGAAAACAACTGGTAGGACGAGTCGCGTGGCTGGCTCATGGCGATGAAACTCGTCGCGATGAGCAACAGGCAAATGCTCATGCCCGCCGGGCCCAACCTGCGCGCGATCCAGAAGTTCACCGTGGTGCCCCGCGCGTAAAAAAAATGCAACACCCGCAGCCGGCGCGTGCTGCGCGGCAGCGCGGGCGGCATGGCGGGGAGCTGCATGGCGGTGGCATCCATGAAATCAAACGGGGGCCGGGATTTCCGTGAGAATGGCCTCAACGATGCCGCGCGCGTCGGTGCCGGAGTAGCGGGCTTCCGGCGAGAGAACGAGACGGTGCGCGATCACATCCACGGCGACGGATTGCATGACCTCCGGCGTCACGAAATCCAATCCCTCGAATACCGCCATCGCCTGCGACACTTTCATCAGCGCCAGCGACGCGCGTGGGCTGGCGGCCAACTGCACGTCGGGCCGCCCGCGCGTCGCCGCCACCAAGGCGACCGCGTAATCACGCACCGCATCACTCACGCGGGTGCGACGGGCGGCTTGGGCGAGGGCGAGCACCTCATCGCGCGTCGCCACCGGTTGGAGAGCATCGATCGGGTGGCTTTCGATCTGGTCGCTCAAAATGGCGGATTCATCCGCGGCCGAAACATAGCCAAGCGTGCACTGCATCGCAAAGCGGTCCATTTGCGCCTCGGGCAGCGGGTAGGTGCCCCGGAATTCGACCGGATTCTGCGTCGCAATCACGAAAAACAAGCCGTCAAGGTCGTGGCTGTGTCCCTCGATGGTGGCCTGCTTCTCGCCCATTGCCTCAAGCAGCGCGCTCTGGGTGCGCGGCGACGCGCGGTTGATTTCATCGGCCAGCAGGATGTCGGTGAATACCGGCCCGGGATGGAATCGGAACTCATGCGTCTTCGGGTCGAGCACCGAAATGCCGAGGATGTCGGATGGCAGGAGGTCGGGGGTGAACTGCACGCGCTTGAACTCGGCACCGGAAATCGAACGTGAAATCGCCTTCGCGAGCGTCGTCTTGCCGGTTCCCGGATAGTCTTCCAGAAGCACGTGGCCACCTGCCGTCATGCATGCGAGAACCCGTCGCACCACGTGGGATTGTCCGCGGACGACCGTGGAGATGGCGGCTTCAAGGCGGGCTGCGGTTTCTTTGGGAGTCGTCATATGGGAATCCGCGAATCAACACCCGGTTGCCAGCCCTGTCGAGGGCCGATCAACCGGATGGCTGGATTCCCGACCGTTAGCGCCGCCGGCCGCGCCATGCGTCGCGGTATCCACGCTCGAAGTCGTTGCGGAACTGGCGTGGCACATCGCCGTAGTGGCGTGATGGGTTGTAGCTCAGGCCGCGCCGTTGATCGCGCTGGGCCGCTTCGCCTCCGCGCCGCTCGTGCCGGCGCGCCTCGCCGTGGGACGGGAGGTGCCTGTCGTATCCGGCGTGATATCCGCGGGTGAACTCGCGACGATCGGACGGACGTATATTTCCCAGCCAACGGTCGACAGATCGTGAGCGATTGGAATTGGCATCCTGAACGCCGCGATCATAGCCGCTGCGATACGCACTGGTGGAATGGCCGTATGGGTAGCCAGGTCGGGGTGGATAGCCCGCTCCTCCTTCGTAAATACATCCGGGAATCGCGATGAGGAGAATACAGATAAATGCAATGTAGGTTTTTTTCATACTATTAATCCGGCATTTAAATACTAGCGATTTCTTATGCTGCATACGCAACACACGGATGCCTAAAGAGACTTT
>JBLRWN010000068.1:0-15369 GCA_047921195.1 Luteolibacter sp.
TCACCGCCTCGAAAAAACTCGGCATCAACGCCGATAAAATCCCGACATGGCAGGGCATGTTTGATAAACTGCCGGAATACTCGATCGCCGAGAACGACATCATCAAGGAGTGGCTTACCCCGCGCCTTGGCAACAACGACGCCCACCGCCACTCGTCGCAACTCTATCCGCTCTACGATGGCCTCCCACCCGAGATCGCCGAGAGCCCCGAGTTGCAACTCGCCTTCATCAAGAGCGTCGAAGACAAACTCGAGCGCTACTGGAAGGACAACGAGCGCGGCTTCATGTCGTTCGGCATCGTCCAGCTCGGCCAGGTTGCCGCCAGCCTCGGCTACGGTGAGATCGTGGATCAGTGCATCCGCCACCTCGTCAACGGCTTCTGGCTCAACAACCTCGCCTCGATGCACAACCGCCGCGTCCTCTTCAACATGGACATCAGCGGTGGCCAGCCGTCGGTCGTGATCAAGGCGCTCGCCGATTCCTTCCCCGGCAAAGTCCGCCTGCTCCCCGCCCTGCCGAGCGCATGGGAGACCGGCACCATCGAAGGCGTCCTCTGCCGCGGTGCCATCGAGATCAACCGCCTGCACTGGAATGGCGGCAGCGTCGAAGTCGAACTCACCTCGAAAACCGCCCAGACCATCGACCTCGTCCTCCCCGGAGACATCACCGAGATCACCGCCGAAGGCGCAACCCTCGCCGATGGTGCGAATGCCACCGAGCGCAAAGTCACCCTGCCCGCCGGGCAGAAGGTTTCGTTCAAGCTCACCTACTCGAAGTAATCGAGCGCCGCGCGCTCGATCCGACTCAACCCGACGCCCGGCCACCTTGTGTGTCCGGGCGTTTGTTTTTTCGTTGAATCGTCATCGAAGGTCTCCACCTTTGCGTTGGACGTCCCGGACGGGGAGATGCCATTGTTTCAACTTCAAACAAAATCATGCTTCGCCAATACCAAATTCCCCTTTCGATCCTCGCCATGCTTGCGACATCGGCGTGGCTCTCCGCCCAGCATCCGAACACCCCGATCTTCAAACAAAGCGGCACCGCGATCGGCGAAGTGCGCGAGGAAATCATCCGCCAGGCATTGCAGGTGCGGAAACAGGTCGCGGCCATTTCCAAGGAAGAAATCGATGCGCAATTGATTAACCCGGTCCCGGAAACGATCCAGCTTCCACCTCCGTTTGCCGATACCATGTCGCCCGAGGGGATCGCAAGGCACGCACGGGAAAACAACCTCCGTGTCGGATATTGCTACTTGTGCATGAACTGCGACGACTGGCATCTCAATCTCGCCGGTGGATACGCAATCGCCAAAGACGTCATCGCGACCTGCGACCACGTGCTCGTGAACAAAACAAAGATGCGTGATGGCTTTCTCGTGGTTGTCGACCACGAGGGAAATGTTGCCTGCGCCGTCGCGATTCTCGCCCGCAGTCCGGCCATGGATGCGGCGATTGTGAAGGTGGCGGGAGCGGATTTCACCCCGGTGCCGCTCAATTCGGACGTCATGCAGGGCGCGGAGGCGTTTTGTTTCAGCTATCCATTGCGCCAAGAGGGATACTTCAGCACCGGTGTGGTGAACCGCTTTTTCTGGAATGAAAAATATCAGGGCGAAGATACGGAATCGATCGACGCGTTGGTGCATCTCCGTGCGAATTTCAGCACCGATTGGGCGCCCGGGAGCAGTGGATCACCCTTGTTCGACGCGGCAGGCAACGTGATCGGCCATGTCTCGACCATCAGCGGCTTGTCGCGAGGCAACCGGCAGCCGGCGCTGATGATGTTGCGCACCGGCATTCCAGCGCTCGCGGTGCGCAATCTTGCCAATCACTTGGAAACTCCGGCAGAAATCCAGCGCATCGCGATGATCGGAGCCGGAGTGCCAGAGTCCCCTGAAAATGGGGATGATTCCGAGAAGTGAGGCCTCGCCGAAAACCGGCAGCAACACGGCTCCATCCATCCCAGTCTGCAATCCACCCGATTCCCATGCCCGCCTTCTCCACCTGCTGGAACAACAGCCGCCATCACGACGGCGAGGCGATGATCGCGGAGATTCTCGAGCTCGGGTTTACCGACATCGAACTCTCGCACGGCATGACGCTCGGCAAGCTACCGGGCCTCCGCAAGGCGTATGAACAAAACATGTTCACCTGCACCGGCGTGCACAACTTCTTCCCCTCCCCCGTCGAGGTGATGATCGACGCACCCGACGCATACGAATTCACCTCGCACCGCCCATGGGACCGCAAGCGGGCGATGGATATGACGCTCAGGACGCTCGAAACCGCTGCATCCTTCGACGCGCGTTACCTCGTGCTGCACATGGGCTCGGTGCCAATGAACCCGAAGCGATGGACGAAAAAACTCACCGCCATGGTGGCCGACGGGCTGCAACGCGAACCGCAGTGCGTGAAGCACCGCCATGCCATGGTCCGCAAGCGCGAGAAAATCGCCCCGCTTTATTTCGCAAGAGCCGCGGAGGCCCTCGCCTCCCTGGCCGACCGCGCCGCAGATGCCGGCGTGAAACTCGCCATTGAATCGCGCTCGCGCTTCGAAGACATGCCAACCGAGGCGGAAATGCTGCGTCTGATGGACCAATTCAAGGATCACCCGTCGATCGGCTACTGGCATGATTTCGGCCACGTGCAGCTCAAGCACAATTTGGGATTGCTCGACCATGCGGAATGGCTTGCGGCGATCGCCCCGCACCTGATCGGTGGCCATGTCCACGATGTCGAATGGCCCGCGCGCGACCACCGGGTGCCATTTTTCGGTGCGAGCATTGACTACGCGCCGCTGATTTCCCATTTTCCAGCCGACGCACCGCTCGTCTGGGAATTGAGCCCAACGCGAGATGCATCCCAGATCCGCGATGCCCTGGCAATCTGGCGCGGGCGATTTCCCGGGAGCTAGCCGGTGTCCCATGATTTAGGGACAGGACAAATCGCGGGAATTGCCGCATCTTTCTCCCGTCGAGGGGAGAGGTCCCCGGTTTCATTGTTTCATGACACGAACAGAAGAGGGGTCGCACGCAGGTGCGGCCTCTTTTTTTGCGGGTGACTCACGTGCGATCCGCAAATTTGTTCCATTCGCATGTTGACCCGGGCGCTTCGCAACTTTATGGCGCTCTTGCCCTAAAAACAAACATGCGGCATGCCCTGTCATGAAACGACTTATCCGACACCTCATCACCTGTTTTTCCTTATTGCTCCTGCCCGCCGGCGCCTCGATCACCTTCATCCCGCACGAATCCGGCGGAGACAAACGCGACTGGGCGTTTGAATTCGGCGTCGCATTCATCACGACGAATTGCATCGATGATTTCAATGGCGGGGATTTCAACATCGGCCGCGGTCCGGCCGGTGGCGAAATCTACGTTCTCACCGCATCCCGCCGCCTCGGCGAATTGGAGTGGAACATCGGCAACTGCACGTTCCGTCCGCAACTTGAGCTGCCGTTCACCCTGGAAATCGTCGACGAGAATTCTCGCAGCCCGTTCCTCGATTACAACGTCTCGTTCAACGTGCGCTGGATCGACTTCCCGTGGAACGACTACGTGAGCACGACATTTTCGATGGGCCTCGGGCTCTCCTATTCGGAAAAAGTCTATCTCATGGACATCGAGCGCCACCCGAACAAAGATCGATCGAATCTAAAATTCAACTGGCCGATCGCGATGACCTTTGCGAGCCCACGATTCCCTGACCACCAGGCGATGATTTTCATCCTCCACCAGTCGGGCGGAAGAGTCTTCGACAAAGGCGGCGTGAATAGCGTGGGGTTTGGTTTCCGGAGGGGATTCTAACCTCGCTCCGCCCGTTTGACAGCCAGCACCCGATTGGGTAGAAAACTCTCGTGAGCGAATCTACCATGGATGCCTGGTTTTACACCGCGAATGGCGAACGCCTCGGGCCACTCAGCAAAGAATCCCTGCGGGAGCTTGCGGCGGCCGGGCAACTGCATCCGCGCCTTGATCTTTGCTGGACGCAGGGGATGGGCGAATGGTTGCCGGCCGGAGAGATCGACGGGCTGTTCGAAAAAAAGAGCTCCGCAAAAACCCAAGAATCGCTTGCCGCGGACGCCTCATCCGTGCGCCAGGCACAACCCACGCACAAACTCTCGGAGAGCGAGCTCGAACTTCAGCTCTTGAATGCGGAATGGCCGGGCGCGACCCGGCGGGTCTATCTGTTCGTCATCTGGGTGCTACCTTTCATCATGGGGGCCGCAGTCGCCGGCTTGTCCCATTTCCTGCTCGATCCGGATGACCCGTCCAGCGAGGGCGTCTTGAGCCTGGTGTCGACGTCCGTCGGTGTGGTGCTGATCGGGATGGTTTTCTATGTCTCGCTGCTGCGCTTCCAAAACCTCGGCATGAGCGGATGGTGGATTCTTGGCAACCTTGTGCCGCTGCTCAACTTGTGGGTCGGCTACCGCTCGATCTGCTGCCCGGCGGGCTACGAATACCATCGCAAGCTCGACGGCATCGGCAAGTTGCTCGCGTTTTTATACTTCGGCATGTTTGTTCTGGCGATCGGCGTGATGGTTCTGGCCGTCCTCCTCTTGCTGGGCATCGTTGGCGGCGGGGCATTCGGCGATTTGGAAACACTGTTTCAGAACATCCACGATCAATCGAATTCCGAGGAAGGAGCCTCGTCCGAAGGCGAATGATCCGCTTGTCGAAAATCGCCGACGAACGCCGGGAGGCCGGCGCGGTCGAATGTTGGTGCCTGCATGGCGCCGTCGGTCTCGCATCGGATTGGCGGGAAACCGGCGCCCAGCTCGCGGCCCATGGCGTGGGCAGCCGGGCGGTCGACATGTGGAGGTTTCTCGACTGCTGTCCGATGCCACTCGATGCTTTCGGAACCGCATTGTGCGCGGAGGCGGCGGGTGAGGTTTTCCGCGGATCGGGCCGGGTGCTGGTCGGTTACTCGATGGGCGGCCGGCTTGCCCTCCACGCGCTTCTGGCGGACCCGCAGCCATGGCAGGCGGCGGTGATTGTTTCGGCCCACCCGGGGCTCGAGGATGCCGGGGAACGGGCCGCCCGCCGGGCCGTGGATGCGGATTGGGCGAGCCGTGCGCTGGCGGGCGACTGGGCGTCGTTCCTCACGGACTGGAATGCCCAGCCGGTGCTGGCGGATGCGGCAATGGGGGGGGATCAGGCGCGCGCCTCGCGGCTGCGCCAGCGCAGGCGCGAGATCGCCCGCAGCTTCGTCGATTGGTCGCTTGGGGCCCAGCAACCGCTGTGGGAGCGCCTCGCGGAAATCCGGATTCCGGTGCTCTGGGTCACCGGTGCGCTGGATCAAAAATTTTCACGGCTCGCCAGTCGCGCGGTAGCGCGGATGCCAGATGCCTCCCACCTCGTGATCGACGGCGCGGGACATCGCGTGCCATGGCAGAACCCGTCCGGATTTTGCGAGGCACTGGCCAACTTCACCCGCACCGGAAGCCATGGCCAGTGATTCCCCTATCGACGTCGCCTGCCTGGTGCTGCGCGATGGTGAGGGCCGGGTGCTTGCCACCCGCCGCCCGCCACACAAAAGCCTTGGCGGGCTTTGGGAGTTCCCGGGTGGCAAAATCGATGCCGGCGAATCCCCCGAAGCCGCGTTGCGGCGCGAACTCCGCGAGGAACTGGAGCTCGAAGTGGGCGGGCTTGTGGCCATGCCACCCGTCGATCATCAATATGCATTCGGCACCATCCGGTTGTGGCCTTTGCTCGGCCATTGCCCGGATGCAGGGCTTCCGGAAATGGTGCTTCACGAGCACACCGAGGCCCGATGGGTCGAAGCGACGGAGGCGCGCGATCTGCAATGGGCCCCGGCGGACCTGCCGGTGCTGGATGCCATCTTCACCCGTGCATGAAACGGATCGTTCGAATCTTGTCGTGACCTAACAGATTCTTCAAGCGATCCAACAGCATCGGCCTCATCTGCTCGAGGTGAAAGCGCATCGCCGGCTGGGTGACGCGCAGCACGAGCTGACCGTCCTTCACGGAATCCGGAGCGCTGTGTGAGGCAATGAAATCGCCTGCAAGCTCGCGCCATGCGTTTTTCACCTGTTCTTCGTCGAGACCATCCTGGATGCCGAATCTGCGGAGGATCCCGGCAAGGCTTTCTGCGGGGCAATGAATCCCGGCATTGAGATCGGCGGGCTCGTCGATCCCTCGCCACTCGCGCAACACCTCCTCACGGATGCGTTCGCTGCGGGATTTCGCGGCCATGGTGCTAGGGGGCCGGAAATGTGATCAATCCTCGCCGTCTTCGCCAATGGCTTCGACCGGGCAACCTTCCATCGCCTCACGGCACTGCTCGATTTCCTCGTCATTCTCCGGCTGCTTGAACACGTAGGAATACCCTTCGTCGTCGGAGCGGGTGAAATTCGCGGGCGCGGTCTCGCGACACAGGTCGCAGTCAATGCACTGGCTGTCGACGTAAAATTTCCCGGGAACGTTCTCTGCGTTTTTATCTTCGCGGTCTGCCATGTTGGTGATTTGGGGTCGGGCCTTGAATGCAGCGGGAAGGCCGCACATGCAATGCCAAATTCCGGATTAATCACCAAGGCAGATTCCCACGGCACGCGCGGCAGCCACCATTTCGCTGTCCGGCGTCACCAGGCGGAGCTTGCTCACGGCTTCCTCGATCGGCACGGAATCGACGTGATATGCCTGGTAGCTCACCATCCGGCCAAACATGCCGTCGCGCGCGAGATTCACCGCCATCACGCCGAAGCGCTGGCCGAGAATGCGGTCGAGACTCGTCGGCGCGCCGCCGCGCTGGAGGTGACCGAGTGTGGTCGAGCGAGTTTCCTTGCCGGTCAGCTCGCCAATGCTGCGGGCCACCTGCTCACCGATGCCACCGAGGCGAACTTCTCCGCCGGCGTTTTGATCAATCGTCACCAGGGCGCCATCGGGCATCTTCGCGCCTTCCGCGACCACCACGAGCGTGCTGTGGTATCCTTGGGCGTCGCGGGTTTTGATGAAATCGGCGACTTTTTTCAGGTCGAAGGGAATTTCCGGTAAAAGGACGACGTTTGCGGCACCAGCCATGCCACCCCACAGGGCGATCCATCCGGCGTGGCGGCCCATCACTTCGAGCACCATCACGCGCTTGTGCGAAGCACCTGTGGTGTGCAGGCGGTCGAGGCCGTCGACCACCGTGGTCACCGCGCTGTCGAAGCCGAAGGTCATCGCGGTGGCGCTGAGATCGTTGTCGATGGTTTTCGGCACGCCGATGATTGGCCAGCCTTCGCGATACAGCTGCAAGCCGGTCGTAAGCGAGCCATCACCGCCAACCACGATCAACGCGCTGATTTCGAGATGGTCCATCGTGCGCTTGGCCTTCGCCACGATTTCCGGTGCAACAAGGGCGATGTCCCCTTCGCCGACTTTTGCGACGAAGTGCCCCTTGTTGGTCGTGCCGAGGATGGTGCCACCCTGTTTGACGATGCCGATGGTATCCTGCGGGCGCAGGATGGTAAAATCGCCGGGAGGCAGCAGCCCTTCGAAACCGTCCCGAAATCCGATCACTTCCCAGCCGAGCTGGTCCGCGGCGCCGACGACGCCGTGAATAACTGCATTGAGACCCGGGCAATCGCCCCCACAATTTAAAATGCCGATGCGCATGCCGGGACCAAAGCGGAGATGGAATCCACTTGCCAGATCAAAGTAAATGCATCCGAAGATCCGCACAAGAAACCACAAGCGGAGCGCAGCGGCAGGCGGAATCGGCTCATTCCAAATCCGGCACTAGGATTTTTTCGCGCCGCGGGTTTTCCATTGGAGCGCCCGCAGCAAGCCAGCGCTCATAGTTTCCCCAGCCCTGGCGAATCAATCCTCGGGTGCGGTTGAATCGATCCGGATTGTTGAGCACGACGATCACCAGGCGGCGCGGCGTGACGCCCTTCGAGCCATCCGGCATCGTCCGGATGACCGGATCGCGCTCGACGCAGGTGGCCAAGCAGGGGCCGGCGGCGGCGGTGGTTCCGGTTTTAATCCCAAGCACTCCATCGCCACCCGCCAGTTCGTTGGTGTTGCGGACGAGAAAGCTGCGCCGACCCTGGACTCCGGTGACGTGCACGCGCCGCTCGGTCTGGCGCGTGATGAATGTGAGGGGCGGCTTGCGCATCACATAGACCGAGAGGCGGGCCATGTCTGCAGCGGTTGAAAGCGCGCCGGGATTGCGCGGGCGGTCGAGGCCGTGCGGGTTGTTGAAGCGCGTCTGCGTCATGCCCAGCGCCTTGGCGAGGCGGTTCATTTCGGCGACGAAGGTGACAACCGGTTCGCCCTGCCGCCCCCGCGCCCGCAGGATCTCGCGGCCGACGTGGTCGGCGATGGTCAAAGCTGCGAGGTTGTCCGAGCCAAGCATTGCGGAAAACAAAGCGTCGCGAAGCGTGAGACGCTCACCGGGTTGCAGGTTCATCGGGTTCGGCCCGCCGACAAGCGTGATGGTTTGCGGCACCACCATTGTGGTTTTGCCGATGTCGTTTCCCGTCGCGGTCGCCCAATCGATCGCCACCGCCGCCGTGGCCATCTTCGCAAGGCTGGCGACCGGACGCCGCTGGTTGGAATTCAACGCGAAAAGGATTTTCCCGGAGTGCGCCTCCATGACCATCACGCTCTCATCGCCTTGGGCGGACAAGCGGCCGTGGGTCGCGGCAAACATCGCGGGGACGATGGCCAGAAGCTGGAGGAGGTTGCGAGGATTCATGGGCACGCGGAACATAGATCCACCACGGCGAGACTCAATCCCAAACGCGTGGGTGAAAAGCGGTTGGTCTTTTACCATCCACGAAGCCGGGTGCTTGAGGCCAAACGCCCGGCGAAGTGAATAGGACAGGGAGCGAGCCCATCCGAACGCGGCCATCTAGCTTGGCAGGAGAAACGGATGATGCGATCGTGCCTGGCCGGATCAATTCGGCGCCCCCATTGGGCAGAGCGCCGATTCGGATCAATACTGGTAGCTCAGGTAAAAGTTGAACTGGCCACCCTTGTCGGCCTTTTTATCCGGCGAGGAGACAGGCACCGCGTAATCGAGGGCGATCGGCAGCGGGCTGATCGGTAGTTGCAGGCGGAGGCCGATACCCACGTCGCTGAAGAGGTCGTTCGGCGCCGGATCCCAGCTGCTGGCGTTGACAAATCCGATGTCGTAGAAAACCGCGGCACGCACGGTCTCAACAATCGGGATGGTGTATTCAATCGAAGCGAAGCCGAGTGAATTACCACCGTAGACCTCCTCGGTGTAGCCCGTGTCGCGCGGGCCAATGTCGCGGAACTCGAAGCCGCGAAGCGTGCGGCCGCCACCAAGGAACATCCGCTCAAAGATCGGCACATCGCCGCTCAGCGAATCCACGAAGGCAAGCTCTCCATTGATCGTGAGAATGGTGTCCCATTTCAAGTTCCAATGTTTCTGGCCGAGCATCGAGAAAGTCACCGTATCGACGTCGCCACCGAAAATACCACCGGCAACGGTGAGCGACGCGTCGAACTTGTGACCACGCCGTGGCAGGATGTTGCTGTCGCGCGTGTCGTAAAGGTAATTGGCCGTCACCGCGCTGCGCAGGAACTCACCGCCGATCGCACGCTGCGAGAGCAGGGAATTGTCACCATTGTCTCCGATGAAATTCTTGTCCACATATTTGCTGGCGTTCACATCCGAATCGATCTCCACCTGCTCCAAGGTGTATTGCAGGCGGATCGAGCTGTGCTCGTTGACCGGCTTGCGGATGAAAATCGAGGCTCCGATGTTTTTCTGTTCGTAAAAGTCACTGAAGAACGTGTTCTGGCGGTAGAACAAATCGCCACCCAATGCCAAGCGGCGATCCATAAACCATGGCTCGACTAGCGAGATACTGAAGTCCGTGCGCTCGCTACCCGCGCGCAGGTTCATCCCGAAGCGCTGGCCGCCGCCGGTGAAATTCCATGGATTAAAGAGGTCGAAGTTCGCCTGCTCCAGGGTCAGGAAGCCGACGACATTGTCGATCGAGCTGAAGCCGATCCCCACCCCGACCGAACCGGTCGGGCGCTCGTCGACAAGCACGTTCACATCACGATAACCACTGCCTGCCGGACGCCCACTCACTTGTACGTCGCTGAAATACTGCAGGTTGTTGAGGCGCGAGCGGGTGGTATCAAGCTCCACCGAGTTGAAGTAGTCGCCCGGCTTGAGCGGGATCTCCCGGCGGATCACCTTGTCCTTGGTCTTGGTGTTGCCCTGGATGTCGACGCGGCCGACGCGGAAGCGAGTGCCTTCGGTGATGCGGTAGGTGATGTTCACCCGGTTCGGCCCGGCATCGCGGATGTCGGGTGTGACGGTAGCGTCGGCATAACCACGCGATCCGTAAAAACTGCGAATCATGGTCATGTCCGCCCGCATCTTGGTCGAGTTGTAGGCATCTTCGCCATTGAGGGTGAGAAGCGGATAGAACTCCTCGGGTTTGAAGACCGTCATCGGGCCGAAGCCAACGCCGTTCACGGTGTATTTGTCGCCCTCGGCGATGGGAATGATGATATCGACCCGGCCGTCGCGAACCGGCTCAACGCGCGGGCCCGGGCTGCTGGCGCGGAGGTAGCCGCGCGTGCGGTAGTAATCGAGCACCGCGTCGACGTCCTCATCGAGCTGCTGCGATTCAAGCCGCCCGGATTTGGTGAGCCACGAGAAAAAACCCTTGGGCTTGGTCTTCATTTCCTTGCGAAGCTCGTTGGCGGTGAAGGCGGTGTTGCCCTCAAAACGGATGCGGCGGATTTGGTTTTTCGAACCTTCCTCAATCAAGAAAACCAAATCGGAAAGCCCCTGGCGCTCCGATGCTTGAATGCGGTGGGACACCGTGACATCCGGATATCCATGGCCGCGATAGTAATCCTCGATCAACCGGCGGGCGGTGAGGATTTCGGCATCGCTGAGAGCGCCGCCAGCTTCGAGCTTCGACTCGCGCGCGAGCTTCTGATCCGAAAACACCGTGTTGCCAACGAAACCGACACCGCCTAACGCCGGGCGCGTCGACACCTCGGCGATCACCCGCACGCGGTTGCCGGCAGGCTCAGCAAGAAAGCGGACGTCGTCGACCAATCCGGATTCATACAGGGCGCGGATGTCGTTATCCAAGCTCTCCGCCCGATACACGGACCCAGAGCGCGTGGACATCAGGTTGCGAATGCGGGCCTCGTCCACCGTGCGTTCGCCGCGGTACCGGATGACAACTTCTGAGACGGTCTGGCCCTCGAAATCCTGCGCCCGCACATCGGCGGCGAGTGAGATCAGGCAAAGGGCGATCAGTGCGATTCCCCGGCAAAGAAAAGATGCCGGGCGGTTTGCGGAAGCGGTGGATGGTTGCATCGGATTGTGGCGTGCTGTATGAAGCGCGGGACCGTGCCATTTCGTCAAGGTCAATTCCCGGAGTTGCGCACCGGGCGGGATCTGATTGGATGGCGGCATGCAACGCCCACGCCGCAACCGCCGCACCGAAGCCATCCGCCGCATGATCCGCGAGACCACCCTCACGTCCGGCGATTTCATCCTGCCGATGTTTTTCCATGAGGATTCCGAGGACGTCGCGATCACATCGATGCCAGGTGTCACGCGCTGGTCGGTTGCCGGATTGGTGGCCGCAGCCGGCGAGGCTGCCGCACTCGGCATCCCGGCGGTCGTCCTTTTCCCGAAAATCGAGGAAACCCTCAAAACCCCGGACGCTGCCGAATGCGCCAACGACGACGGCCTCGTCCCCCGCGCGATCCGCGCCATCAAACAGACACACCCGCAGCTTTGCGTCATCACCGACGTCGCCCTCGACCCCTACAATTCCGACGGACACGACGGCATCGTCGCCCCGGGCCCAGATGGACTCCCTGACGTAATCAACGACGCAACCGTGGAAATCCTCTGCCGCCAGGCACTCTGCCATGCCCGCGCGGGTGCCGACATCGTCGCACCGTCGGACATGATGGACGGCCGCGTCGCCGCGATCCGCGCCGCGCTTGATGGCGCCGGGTACACCCATGTCTCGATTCTCAGCTATGCCGCGAAATACGCGTCGGCATTTTACGGCCCATTCCGTGGCGCACTCGATTCCGCACCCAAGGCGGGCGACAAGAACTCCTACCAGATGGACCCCGCCAACGCCCGCGAAGCCGAACGCGAATGCCTGCTCGATGCCGCCGAAGGCGCCGACATGCTCATGATCAAACCCGCTGGATTGTATCTCGATATCATCGCCCGCGCCCGCGCCGCCACCCACCTGCCAATCGCCGCATACCAGGTAAGCGGCGAATACCTGATGATCCAATCCGCCGCCGCCAGCGGCTGGATCGACGAACGCCAATGCGCCCTCGAATCCCTCACCGCCATCAAACGCGCCGGAGCCGACATGATCCTCACCTACTACGCCACCAAAGCCGCGAAATGGCTAAGAGAGGATGGCGGGATTCGTTGAGAGACGCTATTCGCCTCGCGAAATCGTCAACAACGCGCTGTCGATGAGATCGATTGCGGGGCCGAAGCTGGCGTCGACGAAATAAAGCGCCCACTCGCCATCCGCATCGCTATCATCCACGCGCTTCGGGTATCCGCGGAGCTCGAGAAGCTGGAACGTTTTCGGCAGCCGGTTGTCGATTTCAACGGCGTGAACGAGCGATGGCTGATCGCCTCCCGCTTGCTTGATTTCCAGCAAGAGCTGATAGGGCGTCGCGTTTTCGGCATCTCCCGGGAGAATGTAATCGGCGGGGTCGAACGACCCGTTCGGTGTGGCGGATGCGATGGCATCGGCCTCACTGTATTCCGCCGCGAGTCTCTCGGCCTCGCGTTTCGCCTGTTCCCAGCCAGCGTGCTTATACGCCCAGTAAACGGTGTCGGCGGAGTTTGTTGGCTCGAGCAGCGTCTTGATGTGATAGCCACCCTGATTTTCAAGCCAAATGGCGATTTGCGGGGGATTTGCGGGGTCGGTTTTGGGACCGAGCCTTACAGAGAGATTCATCCGGTATTGCGGATCAGGTACGTAGTCGAATGTCATCATCCCTTGCTCGGAAATCTCAAAGCGCTGCATCGCCGGGCCGAGGTTACCACTCCAGGAGAGCACCGTTTTCACCGGAGCCGGCTGCCACCAGAAAAGCCCGGTGAGCACGGCGGTGACCACAAGCGTTCCCCACAGCGCGCGGCCACGCAGGTAGCCGAGAAGCGGTCGACTGTTGTTGAAAATGTGCATGCCGATCAGTCCGACGAAGACGAACCCCATCAAGGCATGTAGCCCGATGATGGTAATGGAGAACGGCAGCATGAAGGCCAATACCCCCGTCACCGCAAGCACCATGAAGGTGAGCGCGGTAAGCAGGGAGACGATGCGGCGGCTCAGCGTGCCGAGCAAGGGTTTTGCGGATTTAGACATCACCGGGAATGATCGCTCCGTGATTGCGGAGGAGGTTGTGGATTTCCGCAAGCGGCACATCCAGCGGGGTGGTTCCGGATTTCGCGGCCAATACGGCGGCGGCGGCGGCGGCCTGGCCCATGCCCATGCACGATGCCTGCACGCGCAGGCCGGAATTGGCGAGCCGGTCGCTGCTCACACAGCGGCCCGCGACGATGATGTTGCGGCTGCCCTTGGGAATCAGTGCTTTCAATGGCACGGTGGGAATCACCCCGCGCTTGAGCGGCTCGGGCTTGACGCCGTACTGGGTGTGGAGGTCGACGGGGTAGAATGCGTAGCAAATCGCGTCGTCGAATTTCCTGCCAGAACGGTAGTCCTGAACCGAGATCACGGTCTCTCCGTCAATGCGATAGCTCTCACGAAAACCGGTTTCCGGCTGCAGGTGCATGAGGCGCTGCTTCTTGTCGCGAAGTTGTTTGAGGATCGACTTCCTTCCGGTCAGATTGGCGTGGGTGACGGTGCGCGAATTCGTCGAATCCGCACCGTGGACGTAGAGTCGGTGGATCTGGTTGCGCCCCGGCTCGTGCGCCTTGCCCAGCATATAGAGGTAGGATCCCGGCTGGCGCTCCTCTTCGCGCAAGCGCGGCAGGCCCAGCATGCCGACGACCTCGGCACCACCGGTGCAGTCGATGATTTGCTTGCAGTTCACCCGGCGCATGGTCCCGAAGCCGATGCAATCGACCTGCCAGCCAGCGTCTGTTTTCCGCACCGCTTGCGGGAATTCATAGTAGGCGATCTGCACACCGGCCTGCTCGCATTTCTCTTCGCACAAAATCGCGTAGAGGAACTGGTTGGTGTAAACTTGATTTTTCCAATGACGATCTGGCACACGCGAGAAATCCGGCAATTTGCCACCGTCGATCTCCACACTCTCCTTGACCAATTCCCAACCAATGCCGGCGATGACCTGTTTACCCCAGGCATCGAATAACCCGGGAAATGCCACCCCACCGGTCGTCATGGTGCCGCCAAGCTGGCTGCCGCGCTCGACCAGCAGGGTGCTCGCGCCCGCTCGCCCTGCCTGGATCGCGGCAACCGCTCCCGCGGTACCCCCGCCGACAACCAGAACATCGACGTCGGTGGCAATTTCAGGCTCGGCGGCCTCAGGGATGGTGGCGGCACGCACCTCATGGGTCGATGCGATTCCAAAGCCGAGTCCGGCGGTTCCGATGAGTGAATTTTGGAGAAAATTGCGGCGTGATGTGTTCATGTCGAGGCATGATACGACATTTCCGGTGATACTCTATCGCAATCGAATCCGGCGGCGTCTCCCCCGTCCTCTGCTGCGGATTCGAGATTCAGACTCGCCCGATGACCGCCCCATCTGTTATTTCTTCTCCAACAAGATCCTCATGAATCCATCCGTCATTCCACCCACGCCGCCCACGATTCCGTGTCACGGAGCGACGCGGCCGCCGCTTCCACCTACCGATGAAGAGAAAACCTTGGCGATGCTCTGCCACTTGCTAGCGATCTTCACCGGGTTTCTCGGTCCATTGATCCTCTGGCTTGTGAAAAAAGATGAATCCCGATATGTCGACCACCATGCGCGTGAAGCGCTCAATTTCCAGATCACCTTTTTCATCGTCTTCATGGGCATGCTGATCGCGACGTTCGTCCTGATGTTCGTCATGATCGGAATCCTGCTGATACCCGTAATCATCGTGCTTTCCATCCTTGTGCTTGTGGCGGAAATCCTCGCAGCCGTGGCCGCACAGAACGGCACCTGGCACCGCTATCCATGCTCCATCCGGTTTTTTTGATCGGAAAATCCACCGTTTCCAAAAACCGTGCCTAGCGCGCCTCGCGCGAGGCATTCTCGGGAGCGTCTCGCTCCGGGCTTCTTCACCCGCTCCCCAAATCCCGCAAACTCCACAGCCCGCTCGTCTTCGTCAAATCCGCCGCATCCCCACGCATTCGCCTCGCACCATCCTTCCGCCTCGGCCCGAATTGCTCCCGGCAGCCGCG
>JBLRWN010000069.1:0-13894 GCA_047921195.1 Luteolibacter sp.
TGATAAAGCACCGGAGTCGTCCGCGAATCCTTCCAAGGCGCCAACCACCGCCGCGCGCCCTTCGCCCGCCGCCGCTCAACGTGGACGCCCATTTCTAAGGCTGAAGCTTTCCCTGACTCATCAGACATCCCCTGATTCTAAAGAAAAACCCGCACCCCGCAACAATTATTTTCCTGGAAAATAATTGTAAGTTTGGGTGTTTAGGCTAGGCCTTGCCAGTGGAGTTTGCGGCGGAGGGCTTCGTAGAAGGAATGGTCGGCGAAGCGGAGGAGGTGAAGCAGGCGTGGGGATTTTTTCACGTCGATGAAATCGCCTTGGGAGATTTTGGTGTTGTCGCGGCCGTCGACGCTGAAGAGGAGCGGGGTGTTGTCTCCGCTGATGAATTCCGGGGAGATGCGGATGGAGACGTCGTCGCCAACGACGAGGGATCGCTGGCTGAGGCTATGCGGGCAGATCGGGGTGATGAGGAAAACCCCGGCGCGAGGTGTGATGAGCGGTCCGCCAGCGGAGAGGGAGTATGCGGTGGAGCCGGTGGGGGTGGCGATGAGGAGGCCGTCTGCGCGGTAATCGTTGAGGTGCTCGCCATCGACGGCGACACGCAGGGCGACGAGGCGTCCGGTTTCGCCCCGGGCGACGGTGACTTCGTTGAGGGCGGTGAAGGATTCGACGGGCTGGCCGGTGCGATGGATGACGGCGGTGAGCAGGGTGCGTGGACTGGTGGTGAATTTGCCGTGGGCGAGAGCGGTGGCGAATTCGGGGATTTCTTCGTCGGTGCAGGTGGTGAGGAAGCCAAGGGTGCCGATATTGATGCCTGCGACGGGTTTATTGTAATCGCCAAGGCGGGCGATGGCGTGAAGCATGGTTCCATCGCCACCGAGGACGATGGCGAGGTCGGTGGTGGCTGCGAAGTCGGCGGGGTCGGTGGATTGATTTTCGCCGAGCATGGATGCGGTGGTCGGGGAAAGCACGGTTTGGCATCCGAGAGCATCGAGCGCTTCGCGCAAACGGCGGATGACTCCGGAGGCTCCGGATTTGCGGGGGTTGGCGATGATGCCGGCGATCATGGGGGTGGGATTGGAATTGAGAAATTTGGGCTCACTACCGCAAAATTTGATGTGAAATAGCGAGAGTATCGTTGAAGTGATCGATGCGGGTGGGGAAGCGGCGCGCTCCGAATTTCATGGTTTGCTGTGGGATGAAAAATCGGAGTTTTACGGCGGCGATTTGGGCATTCCGGTCAGCGTTTCTTTTTGCGTTTGGGTTTACTGAAAGGGGCTCCCTTGGATTTGGCGTGTTTGCCGCGGCGCTCACCGGGAGCGGAAGGCATGCGGGGCAGGAGGTTGTCGATTCCGGGGATGGGGGTGCTGCCGTCGAAGGGAAGGTGATCGTCTTCACTGGAGGAGGGGGTAGGCAGCGGGTTTTTGCGCGGGCGGCCACGTTTGCGTTTGTGGGCGTCGGGGTCTGCTCCTTGGGCTTTTCGGGCCTGGCGTTCCTCCCATTCGCGCAAGGCCCATTCGTATTCCTTCTGGCGGATGTGCTGGCAGGCGTCGGAGAGGTAATATTCGACGAATTCCTCGTCTTGGGCGAGTTCGGGGTCGATGTCGCGGACATCGGGCGGGCCGGGTGGTTCGGGCTTGGCGTCGGGATCGAACCGGGGATCGGGCCGGGCTTCCTGGATGCATTCGCGGGCGGCGTATGCGAACATTTTTTTATCGTAGAGTTTGCGGGTGAGGGCGGTGAGGCGCTCGGTGTTCCATGAATCCGGGTGGCCGTAACCTTCCTTCTCGACGCCGTGATCGCGGGGCACGGTGGTGCGCAGGAGATGGATGACGTTTTCGCGTTCATCGGGCAGGAGGCGCGAGCGGAGGATTCCCCGGCGGCGGGCAACCTCGGGGAAGAGGTGGTAATCGCGAAGCTGGCAGACCGCTTGGCGGGAGATTTTGTATTCCAGTGAGAGCGGGCCGGGTTTTTCCCCTGCTTTGAGGCGCGCCAATAGTGATTCGCGTTGTTCGGGTGTGAGTTTGCCGCGTCGGTCGGGCAGGTTTGTTTTTTTCAGCGGGCTTGGATGGTTCATGGGGGGTTGTTAGCACAAGATGGCCGTGGCCTTCAAGCAGTGGTTCGGATAATCCGGTGCGGGCGGCTGTCTGGCGAGGGCACCGGGCATGACTCGCGCTTACCGAGGTTCTGCCGGGCGTGGTGGCTTGGATGTGGTGAGCCACGCGGCGATGGTTGCGGCGGACTTGGTGGAGATGCCGGGAATCCTGGCGATTTCATCTGCGGATGCTTGGCGGAGGCGGGCGACGCTGCCGAATCGATCCAGGAGTTTTTGTTTACGCTGAGGGGTGACCCCGGGGCATTCGTCGAGGATGCTCTCCTTCATGCGGCGGCGGTAGAGCAGTGCGTTGTAGCCGTTGGCGAAACGGTGGGCTTCGTCGCGAATGCGCTGGAGCAGTTTGAGCGCTCCGCGGTCGTGAGGAATGAGAACGGGGTCGATCCGGCCGGGGAGAAACACCTCCTCACGCTGCTTGGCGAGGCCGATGACTGGGAGGTCGTGCAGGCCCAAGGCGTGAAGCTCCTTGACGGCCGAAGAGAGTTGGCCTTTGCCGCCATCGACGATGACGAGATCGGGCAGGACAATGCGGGCACGGCCTTCGCGGGCGAGGCGGCGCTGGGCATCAACGGTGGATTCCTGGGTGGTGGCGGCGTTTTCCGGGGCGACGGCATGATTTTCGCCGAGGATGCGCGAATACCTGCGGCGGACGACTTCGGCCATGGAAGCGAAGTCGTCCTGCCCGGCGACGGTGCGGATGCGGTAGCGGCGGTAATTCTGATTGTCGGGTGCGCCATCGGTGAATCGGACCATCGAGGCGACGATGTGGTTGGAAGAGACGTTTGAAATATCGAAGCATTCCATGACGCGCGGTGGCGTGCCGAGATCGAGCCATTCGGCGAGTTCGGCGAGATCTTCGGTGGGTCTCACGGTGGTTGGGACGCCGCGTCCGCGGGCGAATTGGCGGGTGGGGCTGAGGGTTTTTTCGAGGTTGGCAAGGACATCGCGCAGGACGGCGGCTTTCTCAAAGTCGAGAGCCGTGGCGGCCTGTTCCATATCGGCGCGGACGCCATCGAGCACGTCGCGTTTGCCGCGGCCTTCGAGCACGGCGCAGGCCTCGGCGACTCGGGCAAGGTAGGCCTCGCGTTGGATGCGCCCGACGCATGGGGCGGCGCAATTGCGGATGACGTCTGCATGGCAGTGTCGGTAGTCCTTTTCCCCGGGTGTGGTGGCCCTGCAAATGCGGAGGCCGAAGGTGCGGTTGAGCCAGGAGAGCGTTTCGCGCAGCGCGCCGGAATGTGGGAATGGGCCGAAGTAGCGTGCGCCGTCATCCTTGCGGCTACGGGTTGCGACGAAGCGTGGCCATGGATCTTCCAGACGGATGCGGACAAGGAGGAAGCGTTTGTCGTCGCGGAACGAGATGTTGTATCGCGGGCGGTAGTCCTTGATCAACTTGCCTTCGAGGAGCAGTGACTCCTGTTCATTGCGGACGACGTGGAATTCGAAGTCTTCGATCGAGTCGATGAGCGCGCGGGTTTTCAGGTCCGCACGGGTTTTGCGTGAGGCGATGAAATACGAAGACATGCGTTTTTTCAAATCGCGTGCCTTGCCGACGTAGATGATTGTTCCGAGACGGTCCTTCATGAGGTAGACCCCGGGTTTGTGGGGCACCTCGCGGAGTTTGGCGCGGAGATCGTGGATGGACATCGGACGGACGGTGAACAAAGCCGGGGTGGGCGGGTTTTTCAAACCGGAATGTTCCATCGCTGAAAATGCGCCTTGCCATGGATGCGGGCAATCGGGCATGTTGTGGGCATGTTAGGAAATGTTCTCTCCTATTTTTTCGGGGCGCTCGCATTGTCGGGACTGGCATTTTCGGAGGATGTCCGGGAGTTGTTCAACGGTTCCGATTTCACGGGGTGGAAATTCGATGTAATCAGCAGCAAGGTCGATCCAACCGAGATTTGGAGCGTGCGCGACGGCATGATCCTGTGCGCGGGCAGGCCGCTATCGGTGATGCGCACCGAGGAGGAGTTTGAGAATTACGAGCTGACGCTCGAGTGGCGCTGGGCACCGGGTGGAAAGCCGGGCAACAGCGGTGTTTTGTTGCATGTCGGCACTCCACGAGAACGCTCGGTGTGGCCGAAATCGATCGAAGTGCAACTCGCCCATGAGCGCGCCGGGGACTTCTGGTTGATCGGGGAATCGATCACGGTGGCCGGGCGGCAGATGGAGGGTCGGCGGATTCCGCACACCGGAAAGCAGGCCGAGAAGGAGCCCGGGGAATGGAACGAGCTCCGCGTGAGATGCGAAGGAGACGCCATCACGGTGCATGTGAACGGTGTATTGATGAATGAGGGGCGTGGATCCAGCGTGCGGCGCGGGGCTATCTGTTTGCAAAGCGAAGGCGCGGAGGTGCACTTCAGAAACATCCGGATCGCGGCGTTGGCTGGCGAAGCGGAAGTGCCGCAAGAATGACTGGGCAGCCGCCCATCGATGCGGTGCCTCGGGCTTGCCCGCACGTGGATTTCGGAATGAGGACGAGCCTAAAAATCGCCCACGTTTTTCCTTGGCCAGTGATCAAAAAAATTGTTGGATGAAATTCCAAATATGGATACGCGCTATCACATCGAGGAAATGGTTTCGCAGGACGCGAAGGGGGTGGTTTTCCAGGGCACGGATTCGGTGACGGGGGTAATCGTCGCGATGAGGCGATTTTTGGCATCGGGTGGAGGATCCCCATCGGGGGATTCGGGTCCGCAGGCATACGCGGATGCCATCGAGCAGTTGAAACAGGTGACGCACCCCTCGCTCCGCAGGGTGCTTTCGGGGGGGTGTGATCCGGTGGATGAGATGCCTTATTTGGTGACCAGGTGGGTTGAGGGCACACCTTTGAACGACCTGCTTACCGGCCATGGTGCGCTTGATCCCGAATTGGCAATTCACGTGATGGCCCAGTTTCTCGACGCGAATGCCGTGATTGCTGAAGCTCTTGGGCGCGACGGTTTGTGGTTGGAGCCGACGATTGAATCGATCACCGTGAAACCAGCGCGCAATGGGGTAGAGTCGCTCACTGCATGCTTCTGGCTTTGTCCGTGGCGCTGGTTGTGCGGTGAGGACGCTCAAGCGGGTGAGGCCTCCGGTCTGGCGGATTTGGGCGAGGCGATGTTGGGTGGGCCGAGACAAATGGCAGCCCATCATGCGGGGCATGATTTTGCAACATGGGTCGAAAAGATCCGCAGCAAGGAATTTGCGGATCTCGGTGTGGCCAGGCAAGCGCTGAGGGCTCCTGGTCATTTCAAAAATCCCTTTGGAGCGGATGAGGCACCGGTCGACGGGGGGGAGACCAGCGAGGCTTCGGGGGGCATCGCCGAGTCTGTCGGAGAGGCTGCCGGGTTTGATCCTCCGGGGCTGCGGATCGCCCCGGCGGTGATTCCAACAATGCAAGCGACCGCGGTATTACCGTCCATGCCGGGCGGGAAAAAAGCTATTCACCCTGGTGTTGTGGCAGGTGCCGTCGTGTTTTTGGGATTGATTGCCTTCGGTTCTTGGTTGGTCGTCGGGAGGGACAAGGATGATTCGGCCTCATTGGGGAATGATAGCACGGCGGCTTCGGTGCCGGTGAGCCGCAGCCAGGCCAAGGTTGATGGAATGGTATCGCAGATTCAGGGCGCGCAAACCGCCGCCGATGAGCGCAGGCAGCACATCGAGCGGCGCGGATACTACACAATCGATGAGGCCGATCTGATGCTTTCCCGCGACAAGCAGGACATCACGTTTCGCGGTCGGCTGGCGCGGGTTCGGATGTCGAGCAGCGGCCTGACCATGTATCTGGAGTTTTCCGAGGATGCGCCGAACGAGCAACCCCGGGCGTATGCGATGATGCGCAACATCGTGGATGGCATCCGCCCGGAAGAGTTGGAGCTTTTGGTCGGCAAAACGTTGGAAATCCGAGGCCCGGTCGACATGGAAAACATCATCGGCACCCGCCGCCCGCGCGTGAGAATCATGGATCGCAGCCGCATTGAAGTGCTCTCTGCGGATGAAGATTTCGAGTTGCGCTGAAAGTTTTGCATGACCCCGAGGGCTTTTTCGCTAGAATGGCTGCTGAAACGTCGTTTCAAGCATTATGCCGCGCATCACGATCACCGAACCGGGCAAGACCCCGCAACCCTATCGATTCGACCTTGCAACCGACCTGGTGAGGATCGGGCGTCGCAGTGAGAATGAAATGGTGGTTTCATGCGGCTCGGCTTCGGGGAAGCACGCGGAGATGGTGCGTGTGCCGGGTGGTTTCGAATTATATGATCTCGGATCCACCAACGGCATCATCAAGGATGGAAATCGAGTGCGCTCATTGCGTCTGACGGACGGCGAAAAGTTGCTTCTGGGCGATATTTCCTTCGAGTTCCAGCTCACCGAAGAGGAGGTTGCGGCGCTGGCCGCCGAAGTGGCGCCGTCGATTGAGAAGGAGAATGCGACGCCGGCACCATCGGAAGATCGGCCGATCCGATCGCAGCGCACGGTTGCTCCCGCGCCGAGTGCAGGGGGAGGTCGGAAGATCTGGGTGGCATTCATCGTCCTTGGAGCGATTGCCTTTTATCAGGGCATGTCCCTACGTGAGAAAAACGATGCGGCGGCGTTGCGAAACGCCATGGAGCAGGGCTCCGTCGCGTCGGAAACTGCGCAGCCCGCAGCGTCAGATGACGGCGGGGATGTTTTCCATGCCGCCGATCCTGCGGACTCGGGAACGACCATCATGACTCCAGTGGAGGATGAGGTGCCGGAGGAATTGGAAGGCTGGGAAAGCCGCGCTGGCGGCGGTGCGGAAGGTGAGAGCGGCGATGAGTGATTCGCACCTAGAAGCTATCGGCAATGCGTGAAACCAAGGATTCCGCGGCGCTTTCGAGGGCGTCGTTGAGCGCGTTATTGCGTGCTGTTTGAAGATTTGAATCCCGGAAGAGCTGGCTACTGCCCTGCGATGTGCCGCGGGCGAGGATGCGGGTGGGGTCGCGCGCGTCGCGGAGCTGCCATTGGATGGTCACCGTGTTGCGGAATTCTTCGGCCAGCAGGGTGTCGAAGCGGGTTCCGCGCACCGTCGAGTAGTCGATGGTTCTCAAGGTGCCCTCGAGGACCGCGTCCGCGCGATCGCCTGATGCGATCCGGTATGTTCCGTCTTTGGTGATGGCTGATGCGACGGCGGAAGTTGCGAGCGCTTCGGCGCGCGGGTGTTGCGTGGCGTTGGAGAACATCGGCACGGCGATGCGTTCGATGCCGGCGAGCGATTGCGGCTTGCGCCCACCGAGTTCATAGCCGGCGCACGAAACAAGGCATGCCGGAACGGCAATCGCCGCTAGGATTCGGAAGAGCGCGGATTTCATGATCGTTTGGGAAAATCGGTTCGAGCTTCATTCGCCGAGGGCGCGCAGGCGGGCGCGGGCTTGGTCGTGGAGTTCGCCGGATTTCGCATCGCGGACGACTTCGCGGTAATAGACCTTGGCTGCCTCGATCTGGCCGGTGCGCTCGTAGAATGCGGCGGTTTCGTAGGTGCGTTGCAGGTTGCGCTGGCGGATTTCGCTGACGCGTTTGCGGGCCTCGGCGTTTTTCGCATGCCGCGGGTATTGGATCAGGTAGTCATTGAAGGCTTCGCGCGCGAGATCGAGCGTCGCCTGGTTGCGGTTGCCGCTATCGGCCTGGGCGAGAAGGATCTCACCGACGCGGAACAATGCTTCGGGGGCCTCGGGGGCATCGGGTTGATCCCGCACCAGCCTGCGGTATGCGGCGACCGCCTCCGCGGGTTTTTTCCGGCTTTCATAAAGCTGGCCGACGGTGAACTGGGCCTTCGATGCGGTGCGCGATTGCGGTGCGTTGTCGCGGATGGATTCCAGCATCTTGACCGTGCGATCGAGTGAGAGTTTCGTCCGCAGACCAAGAAATCCGGACCTTACCTCGCCATCCGCGGCTGACTGTGCCATTTCCGCCTGGCGGGATAGAGCGGTGGCATAAAGCCCGCTGCCGCTGAAGCGTTCAATATATTGTTGGTAGGCATCGAACGCCTTCACAACATCGCCGCGCTGCTGCAACAACTCGGCTTGGCGGAATCGTGCCTGGGGCGCGGATGGGGCGAAGGGGTGGCGCGTCGCCACTCGGTCGTAATTCCGGATCGCCCCGGCGGTGCGGCCGGCTTCATCCTGAGCTTTGGCTTTTTGGAACAAGGCCTCGCCTTTCTCGTTGAGTTCCGTCGTGTTGCTTCCCATCAAAGGCATTGCATCCTTTGACGTGCCGCAGGAGTTGAGAAAAAGGGGTGCGCAAACGAGCGCTGCCAGGATCCCGAATTTGATTCGCATATCCGCGATCATAAGCGTCCTTCTCTGGTGGCAAAGCCTAAAACGCGGCGCCGCGCCTCAAATCCACCCAAGCTCTTGTTCCGAACTTCCCGATTGTATCATCGGCGCAGCTCGGATACGGATCGATCCGCAATAGCACCACCATGAGCAAAACTTCCCTGGCGATCCTGACAGCGTTCATCACCTTCATCTGCACCTCCATCCTGTGGGTGGGTGTCGGTTTGGTGAGCTACCGAGCTTGGCTGGGGCTGGATGATTGGTTGGGCGATGAGGTTTTCCAGGTTGAGCTTGAAACCCCGATGCTGGTGAAGGTGGGCGAGGTGTTCTCGATGCAGGTAAAGGCCACCAACACCAGCGAAGATCTCGCCACGCTCGGCAGCATCGATGTCTACGACAGCTTGCTCGATGGATTTGAAGTGCTTGGCGTTTCTCCTGAACCGAAGAGCCAGAGCGGCCTTTTCGGCTTTCAATCGTATTATTTCGACGGCCTGCGGATGAAACCCGGGGAATCGACGACCGTGACCTTCGAGCTCAAGGCCGCGAAGCCCGGCATGTGGCAGGGCGACGTGGATTGCTGCACGCCGCTGGAGAATTTCACCTCTGAAGTGGCGACGATCATGGTGTCCGATGCCGCCGATCAATAGGATTTGCGCAAGTGTGAGGGCAGGATGTTGAGCTGTTCTCGGTATTTGGCGACCGTGCGGCGGGCGACGGTGATTCCCTGAGCGGCCAGCGCCTTCATGATGGCTTCGTCGGAAAGCGGCTTGGCCGGATTTTCCCGGGCAACCAGTTGCTGGATCGCCTCGCGAACCCCCGCATTGGATACCTGATCACCGCCCTCCGTCTGGTAGCCGGTGGCGAAAAACGCGCGCATCTCCATGAGTCCGCGCGGGGTGAGCACATATTTCCCCGCCACCGCGCGCGACACCGTGGTGGGGTGAAGGTCGAGCTCGGCGGCGATGTCGTGCATCGTCATCGGGCGCAAATGGCGCGGCCCTTTTTTGAAAAACATCGGCTGGTGCTCGATGATCTTGTGTGCGATCGCGAGGATCGTCTCCTGGCGGAGCGCCAGCGCCCGCATCAGTCCGCGCCCCTCACGGATCTGCTCACGGAGGAATTGGCGCGCCTTCGCATCAACCCCGTCCTTGCCGATCATGTCCTTGTAAAAATCATTGATCCGCAATTGCGGAAGGTGCTCGCCGGTCAGCGAGGCGGTGAGATTTCCATCTTCGTCACGTTCGATCACCACGTCCGGCGCGATGTGCGGGTTGGCTGTCGAGTCGAAATCGCCGCCGGGATTCGGGTTGAGCCTGCCGATCCGCTCGGCGGCTTGGGCGACGCGGTCAACCGTAATGCCCATGGCGCGGGCGATTTGGGGATGTCGCTTGCGTGCCAGTTCCTCCAAATGGTCGCGGACGATGCGGTATTCCACACTGCCGGTCCCCTCTTCGTCGCGTTCGAGCTGGAGCAGCAACGCTTCGGGCAGACTGGACGCGCCGACACCGGCAGGCTCGAAGGAACGGATAAGGTCGAGCCCGCGCCGCACCGCATCGATTTCACATCCGCTCTGGCGGGCGATCATTTCCGGCGATTGATCGAGAAACCCGCGGGCGTCGAGATTGCCCAGAATCACCTCCGCTGCCTCGCGCACATCGGGCCCCACCATCGATTCGTCGATTTGTTTCTGCAGGTGCGACTGCAAGGTCACTGGGGCTACCAAGGTCTCGAACATCCGCTGGCGGCGCTCTTCGTCATCCTGGGTCCACGAGTTGCCGCGGCTTTCCATAATCGACCGTTCCCGCCAGTCGTCGTCCGTTTCGTTGAGCGAATCCAGTGAGTCGTCCGCAGTCTCCGTATCGGTCGACTCAAAATCCGAAACATCTTCCAATACAGGATTCGATTCCAGCGATTGCCGGATCAGGTGCGCAAGCTCCTGGGTGCCTACTTGCAGAATCTCCAGACTCTTGCGCATGTGTGGCGCCAGTGTCTGCTGCTGGGAGATCGACTGTGATAAATACGCATCCGACATGTCAGGCGAGGCACTCGGCCATCACCATGGATACGCAACCGTAATATTGGAAGCAGTATTTATGCCAAATGATGCTTTTTTTATCGATCCATCAGTGCGAACTTCAGCTCCGCTTCGGAGACAACCTCGCCGTTGACGAGGCAGCGGCAGCGTGTCTGGCCGATAGAGCCACGGATTTTCAGGATGTCGCTCTCGATGAAAAGTGTGTCGCCGGGGCGCACCGGGCGGCGCCACTTGACGTTGTCGGCACTCATGAAGTAGCCGATTTTACCGACATTTTCCGGTTTGCGGAGCATCAGAATCGAGGAGACCTGGGCCATGGCCTCGAGCTGCAACACACCCGGCATGATCGGGTGGCCGGGGAAGTGGCCGGGGAAGAACGGCTCATTGACGGTGACGTTCTTGACCGCCACGCACTTGTTTTCGCCCTCACAGTTGACGATGCGGTCGACCATCAGGAACGGGTAGCGGTGGGGGAGGATCTTGAGCACTTCCTGGATATCGAGCACGCTTTCGCCATCAGGAATGCGCACCGCATCTGGCACCATTGAGCGCATGCGGGCGTATTCGGATTTCAGCTTGGCGGCCATCTGGGTATTTGGTCCGTGGCCGGGCTTGACGGCGATCACATGACCGAGGATGCGTTTCCCGGAAAGCATCAGGTCGCCGATCAGGTCGAGCGCCTTGTGCCGGGCGAACTCGTTGTCGAAACGCATCGGCTCTTTTGACATCACCTCGTTGCCGCGGACGACGACGGCGCTTTCGAGCGACCCTCCTTTGATCAGCCCTTTGTCGAGCAAGGGCTTGACGTCCTCGTAATAAACGAAGGTGCGTGCGGCCGCGATTTCCTTTTCATAGGTCGCGGGCGTCACTTCGGTGGAGAAATATTGGGTGAAGCGCCCCTCGGGGCCGACATTGGTCACCGAGACGCGGAAGCTCTTTGCCGGCACCACGGTGATCAGCGTGCCGTCCCCGCATTCCATGTGGATCGGTTCGCGGATTTCCCAGACTTTGCGGAGCGCCTGTTGCGGAACAATCCCCGCCTGCTTGATCAGCTCGACGAACGGGGCTGCGGAACCATCGCCAATCGGCGGCTCATTGGCGTCCATCTCAATCAACGCGTTGTCCACTCCCATGCCAGTAAGGGCCGAAATGACGTGTTCGACGGTATGCACCTTCACCGAGCCCTCGGCCAGTGTGGTGGCGCGTTCGACGGTCTGCACCTTGTCCACATCCGCCGCGATGAACGGCTGATCCGGCAGGTCGACGCGACGAAAGCGGAACCCATGGCCTTCCGGTGCGGGCTTCAAGGTCAGGGTCACTTTTCCCCCGGTGTGTAGCGAGGTGCCTTCCAGCGTGGCTGGCCCGGCGAGCGTGTGTTCGGTTGCGGCGGACATGAGGGCCGAGAATCCACAGACCCTGCGTCCCAATCAAGCCGGAATCCGCTCCAAAACCCAGCCGAGCCAAAGTTTGTCAGCCGCAACAATTATTTTCCTGGAAAATAATTGTTGCGGCGAAAGAGTAACGGGAAAGTGAGCGAGTGATTTCCGGGGTTGATCTGGAGGGGTTGGGCGGGCAACTTGGCGATGCTGTCGCGAGGAATGGGGTGCGATGGTGTTTTTTGTTGCGATCATCATGAATAAGGAGACACAGGAATCGTCCAAACCAGCACAGGGCAACACCGGTGCGAATGTTCGCGATGATGCAGACGAGGACTTCCAGCTCGTTGCCCTTGCCCAACAGGGCGACATGCGCGCTTACGACGCGCTTGTCACCCGCCACCGAGGACGCATTTTCGCCATGATCCGCAACATGACACATCACGAAGCCGACGCTTGGGACATTTCCCAAGATGTTTTTGTGAAGGCATGGCAGGCTTTGCCGAAATTCGAGGCGAAGGCGCGGTTCTCGACATGGTTATACCGGATTGCCCACAACGCGGTTTATGACTGGTCGCGCAAACGCAAATTCGAGAGCGTCGGTGAACTGAATGACGAGATATTCGAGCGGGACCGGATTGATCCGGCTGCGACGACCGCGCCCTCCTCGGCCGAGGCCCCCGATGCCGCCCTCGGGCACGGGGAGCTGCGGGCAAAAATCGAACAAGCCCTCGGCAAGCTTAGCGCCGAGCATCGCGAGGTGGTGCTGCTGAAGGATGTGCAGGGTCTTTCTTACAAGGAAATCGCCGAAGTGATGGATTGCACGCTTGGCACGGTGATGAGCCGCCTGTTTTACGCCCGCCAGAAACTCCAAACCCTCCTGAAAGATGAATACGACGCCCGATGAAACCACTTTGGCCCTGTGGCTCGACGATGAGCTTGCCGGTGACGAGGTCGCCGCCGTTGAGGCATGGGCCGCCGCCCATCCCGAGCATTTGGATGCCCGCGAGGAAACGCGCCGCTACAAGGCCGCGATGCAAGCCGCCCTGCCTGCGAGCATCGAGCCTCCTTCGCCGGAGTTTTTCAACGCCCGCATCGCCCGTTTGATCGAAACCTCCGCTGCCAGTGCGGCGCCCGCCGCCGCAAGCATGCCCGCAAACAGAGTCGAGGTGCCGTTTCGGCTTAATCCCCGGTCGTGGTTCATGCCTGCGGCTGCAGCCGCAGGCATGGCCGCTGCCTTTTGGGTCGGCAGCAATAGCGGCAGCCGGAACCCCGCCGTTGCGGACGCGTTGCCCGATGTTTACGTGCCGGAATCCGGCGTCGCGGCCCAGTGGGTGCCCCCGGGCGACGGCCAGGGTGGCGTGATTGTGCTCACCGGGGTATCCGCCATCCCGGATTCCACCGATTTTTCGCAGACGGTCTATCTCCCGCTGCCTCGCGAAATCGACCGCACCGCCGGCCAGGGAACAAACGGCGACTTCATTCGCTGAGCCCGCAACCCACACCATGATCCCACGATTCTCCACCGTCTTGGCTGCCTTCCTGTTTTGCACCGGCCATACGCTTGCCGCGCAGGACCCGGGCAAGGAAACGCTGACGCAAATCGCCGTGACCGTTTATCACGCCACCAACGGCGATCCCACGGTTGCCGGTGAAATCGCGCGCGCCGTTGATGCGGAGACCGAGCGCCGCCTTCGCGCCGACCGGCATCTCAGCTTCAAGCATTACCGCGCCCTCGGGCGTGACATCCAGCCGCTCTACCGCACCTACGAAAACTGGGCGCAGCCGCTCAAGCCGTCCGACGAGGTGCTCGTCCGCTTCGAGACGCGAAGCCGCCCCGAGGCCGACCGCATCCGCCTCGGCATCGAGCTATGGCTCAGCCGGAAACAGATTCTCAAAACCGACGTCCGCCTCGAAGGTGAAAACCCGCTTTTCGTCCTTGGCCCGGAGTGGCGCGGCGGTCGTCTCATCATCGCCATTGCGCTGGCCGATGTTGTGGCGGTCGATCCGTAAACCTAAAAAGGAAAATGAGAATCTCGCCATGACGCCGCAAATCAGCTTGTATCAAGGGAATGGAAGCATCCGTGTC
>JBLRWN010000070.1:0-13684 GCA_047921195.1 Luteolibacter sp.
ATCCATTCTGCATCCGTTTCCGCGCCCGCATCGCGCGTCTCCTTCGGATCCAAAATCACAACGTCAGTGCGCTTTTCGCATGACGCGATCATGCAAACGGCGATGGCGGTGGTTGAAGCGATGATGGGGGTCTTCATGCGGATATCATGATAAAGTTGCCATGGAATGATGGGATTGCACTTCAAAACGCCCACGCTGCCAAATTCTTTCAGAGGAGCTTCGAGTGAAGCGGTTTTTTCCCGATTCGGTCGCGGTATCGGAAATCGATGAGAATTTCTCTTGCTTCCCGTTTATTCTGCAAGCAGTTTTCCCGCCCCTCACGGGGCGTAGCTCAGCCTGGTAGAGCGCCTGCTTTGGGAGCAGGAAGTCGTCAGTTCGAATCTGGCCGCCCCGACTCCTTCTAAATCAATGGTTTAGGAGGATTTTTAACCTAACAGATTTTGAAGTCACTCACCCAACACTCACCTTATTCTGGAAAGGGTAATTCGTCTGAGGACGCTGATTTGTTCGATCTTCCTCGGATAATCCCGAAGTTCCGATGTCCCGAATCCTTTGAGCGTTCAGTTTTGAGATGAACGCCCTTCGATGCGTTCTCGCACACTGGGGATGTGAAAATTCGCTTCCAGGCGAATCGCCCACGAAGTTCCGGGTGCTATGGTTCGCAGCATATCTTCCACCACCACCGCTATCGCATAGCAGCGGTCGTTTGATTTGAGGAAATTCGCATGGCGTTTCGCAATCATCGGCTTGATGACGATCTGGCGGTTCCAAAGTCTCGAATGGTGTGCGCAAAGGTTTCTTACGTATGTGAGTGCGTGCAGCCAATTGCGCAGGACCTGCTCGTCGGTTAGGAGTGGTTTCGCGATTGCCTTCCGCTCGTGGGTTTCACGTAGATTTTCGAAAATGACCGACCATGTCCCCAATGTCAGTGTCTCGGCCACCATCCACGCAGGTGGCAGGTAGGGATCGGTGTAGGTGGCGTAGTAGTGGTTAATGAAAACCTCGTGATGCGGCTTCGTTGGTGACATGGCTCCATTCTGGATTTGGAGTTCCTTTTCGATTCGCTCGATCAAACGGCGATGTCTGAATCGTGGAGCGTGGGGCTTGAAGTGACGGGCATCCATGAACCAGTGCGGACCGTGCCTCAGACTCATTTCATTCACAATGCAGGTTCGCACCGCCACCTCGATGCGCTCGATGGCGTCCATGAAGAGAAGTCGAAGCTCCCGATCAAAGCGGTAGAGATTGAGGATGTCGTCAAAAGTGACGCCTGCTTTGAAGGGCTTGTCGATCAGTCCCGCAGGCTGTGCCCCCTTTTGCTGAAGCGGCAGAGCGTAGGCGGAAAGACGGTAGTATCCAATGAATCGCAGGTAATGCTCTGCTTCCGACTGATCGAGGATTCCGAGGCCACGGTCTTCCCATCTTTGGATCAGAGCCGGGAGCGGGAGGGCTGGTTTCTGGAACCTCAAAGTCCACCTCCTTCCCACGAGTGGTCGTACATAAAGCACCCGCCCTGGTGCGCTTTGTGTAGAGGCGTGGCGGGTCTGTTGAAGGAGTCTTCGCACGTTGGGCGGGTTTTGCAAGCTGGAATTCGCAGAATCTGCGAATCTGTCCGGCCTTTCCATCCCTGCTTACCCCCTCGTAAATCAACCATTCGCCCGGGAATTCCAGTCAGCCGGATGCTCACAGGGGATGACTCCGGAACCGAACGGATCTTGCAGGTGAGCTTCCGTTGAATCAGCGGCGCGAGGGATTGGCTGATCGGTGCTTCTTGGAATAAGGGAGTCATAATCGCTTGTCGCGCAGAAGTTACTTCTGCTTTGAGTGTTTTTTGATTGCCTCAAACAGCACTTTTTGAACTGCATCCACGAACTGTTCAGCCTCATCCTTGAGCACTGTTTCTGAATAGAGTTTGCGTATCAGGGCGCGGTTCCCGATGGCCCAATGGTATTCGAACTTGTCGAAGCAAAGCTCCACGACGGTTCCGACACCAAATGGTGATGAGGCTTCGCCTCGGAAGCCTTCGTAGTTGAATCGCAATATGAACTTCTGGTTGGCTTTGATGCCCTTGTTCAAAAGTTGCTCGAACGTCGCAACCGGGTCACCCTTTGTCTCTGCAAGCTGAGGCTCAACCACCATTTTTGATCGGACAAATAGGTCATCGAATATTTTCATTTTTTCGACAACCCTGAGAATGAGATATTGGAATCCTGTTTCATAAAGTTGGCGGACCGCTTCTGTCGAAGGCGGCTTTACCTTCTCTCTATGGTGCTCCTGGCTCCGTTTGAAGAGTTCGATTTCCTTCTCAACATCTCCTGGTTCGTCGAGGCGTTCGCCCTTTGCAGCCTTGATGCCGAGTTCGAGGCTGCGGATGACACAGGTGCCAAGGAAATCCTCAAGCTCGGTGATGTCACCGGCATCGGCGAGGCGGAGGGCGGCGAGGTAGTCTTTCTTGCGCTCGGTCGGAACGATTATGGGTGGATAGCCTTGGCGCATGAGCACGTAGTTCACTAGCATACGGGCGACACGGCCGTTGCCGTCGTCAAAGGGGTGGATGAGAACGAAGTCGTGGTGGAGCTTGACAATCAAGCCGAGGAGGTCTGCATCCAGAAACCGATGCAAGGAATCTCCCAACCACTCCACAAGAGCCCGCATCCTGGCGGGAACGTCGGAAGGAGTGGTGAACTCGAACAACTCGCCGGTGGCGGTGATCACGTTGTTCGGCGTGGTTTTGTATTCGCCGGGGATGATCTGCTTGCGACTTGGCTTGCCCTCGGCGGTTTGCGCGGGCTTCCAGAAGGGTTCCTTGAGAATGATCTTGTTCAGGCCACGGATGTCCGTCTCGCCAATCAACCTTGATTGGTCCGACGCCAACTCGCGCAAGTGGGCAATGCCGACGTCGTGCGCCTGCATCTCCTCATACTCACGAAGCGTGTGGTTGCCGTGGGTCTGGCCGTGGATCAGCAGGAGTTCCGTCTCACCGTAGGTCAGCGTGTTGCCCTCGATGTGGTTGGAGTGGTAGTTCCATTCCAAGCGCAGCTTCTGCCAGAGGCGGCGGTCGTTTTCTTGGGAGAGCGGATGATGGGAATCCCACTCGGATTTCAAATTCGTGATGGATTGGTTCATAGAATTCTACGGTTTGGTTGGGAAATCATGGAGCGGGCGGTGGATATGAGGCGCGTTACTGGCATCGGGCCGGATTGGCGATCCATGGGCAATTCATATTCATTCCGGCCGCCATTGTTGCGGGGTGCATGGGTGGTGGCACGGGGAATGATGGGAACGGCGTCGGGGGTGGTGCGGGATATCGTGCAAACGACGTCGGGGATGGCACACGCACCAGGGCACGTGCCGGATTGGCGATCCATGGGCCAATCATATTCGGCACAGCCGCCCGGCCCGAGCCCTTCGCTAGGCTCTGCCGGCCCGTTGGGCCGGTTGGCGGGTGCCATTGCGCCCCCAACGGGGGCCGAGAACCTAGCGAAGAGCTGAGGGGAATATGGATGGACCATGGATTGCGAATGAAATGCGAAACCCGATGCCCTAGTGCGTGTGCCACCCCCGACGCCCGCCACACCATCGCGCGTGATACCCCCGATCCCATTCGCGGAATGCCCCACAACCCGAACACAATCCCCCATTCCCCATGCATCATTCCCAAACATATCGTTCATCATATTCGATTTCGTGTTTTTCCAACATCGCGCGGTATTCATCCATGAATGATTTGCCGCGGTGATGTTGGCGTTGATTGCGGATGTATGTCCGCACCGTTTCCACCGCCGATTGACTCACCGAAAACACACCGTATCCCGATTGCCAATGGAATCCGGCGTATTGTGGCGAGCGCGCCCGTAACCAATCCGTCGCGCTCTTCTTCATCCCACCCACGACCTCGCTGATTCCCGCCGTCCTGCCGAGCATGAACAACACATGCACATGATCCGGCTCGGAATTGATCTCGATGGGCATGCAATCCATACCCTTGAGCGTGCCGCCCATGTAGGCGTGCAAATCCGTCCTGTCCTCATCCGCAAGCACTCGCTCCCGGTTCTTCGTCGAGAAGACCAGATGCAGATACACCTTGGCGAGTGACTGGGGCATCGAAGGATTCAGGGGTTGACTCTGATTTTTCCCGTCAGCAGTCGCTGCATCAAGCCGCGCTTTTGCTGGTCGAGGGTTTGGCGTTGGGTGCGGAGGAGGGTGAGTTCGTGGTCGGCGGTGTCGAGGATGGTGGCGATTTGTTGTTGCTCGGCGAGATCGGCGGGGATGCGGATGGACTCGCGGAGGAAGACTGCGGGATCGAAGATGAGTTTCTCGATGTGGACGCCGGTGCTGGAGACGCGGGCAAGGCGGATGAGGCGGCCGGTTTGGGCGAGCCATGCGAAGAATGGCATGTGGAGCTTGTCGGGTGCCCGGTTGTCGAGGATGACGTATTCCTTGGAGACGTGCCCGCCTTCGAATGCGGGGGTGACGTAGCCCCATGCGCCGTGGACGACCTGGCGTTTGGAGATCAGAAAATCCCCCGCGCGGATTTCGTGAAGATCCTTGGTTTTGTATCCGGAGCCATTCACGGCAGGGCGGCGGAAGAGACCACCGCAGCGGCGGCGTAGGCTCACGAGATTCAGCGGCAGTTCCGAGTGCCATTCAATGGGTCGGAAGACGCGTTCAAGGAGTTCACCCATGCGGATTTTCTTCCACTTCCCCTTAGCGCCCTTCACCCGTGTCTTGCCGGTGAGGAGTTGCTGCATGAGCGCCTGTTTTTGGCGGGTCTTGGTGGCGATGAGGGCGTCGAGGGTTTCGAGGGCCTCGTCCCAGGTGGAGAGGATGTCGGCGATCTTGCGTTGCTCGGGGAGTGGGGGAATAGGCAATGAGTATTTTCTGACATCTTGTGCGATGATCTGAGGTTGTGCAGAGCCTGAAACAATGTTCTTCAACCCGAAATGACGAAGAGCTTGAAATGCATAAATTTTGAGCAATTGATTTTCATCCATTTCATCAAGGCACATTGCATTGCCCGTGACGTAGCTTTTTGGAGGAATA
The DNA here is from genome assembly GCA_047921195.1 of Luteolibacter sp. Taxonomy (GTDB): domain Bacteria; phylum Verrucomicrobiota; class Verrucomicrobiia; order Verrucomicrobiales; family Akkermansiaceae; genus Luteolibacter. The sequence goes on from JBLRWN010000070.1 coordinate 5,044, forward strand.
AATGAAACCTCTCCGCATGTTGCACCACGACAAGTCACAGCTACAACCGATTCTTCATGATTGTATGTATGATAGAATCCAATATGACTATTTGCGCCGTAGACCGGAAATCCCTCTGGCAGAAGATCAGACTGGGAAATCGTAGGCCATTGCCTTGGCCTGCATACTTGTCCTAATCTAATGGTTTTCATCCTCCCACCTCCTCTCCCGCCGGGTTGGCTGAGGGTTTGCTGCGATGGGTCGATTTGTCGGCCTGCGGGGGCATGGTGGCGGGTTCTCGCACCCCGTTGGGGTGCATGATTTGTTGGGGCGTGTGGACCCAGGGAATCGCTGCGCTCATCCCTGGGCTGGGTTCTCTGCCCCCGTTGGGGGCGGTGATGGGGAATGCGGTTGTTGTGCGGGGAATCGTGGATACGGAATCGTGGGTGTTTTGGGGAATCGTGCAAACGGCGTCGGGGGTGGCACCGGGTATCGTGGTTTCGGCGTCGTGGGTGGTTTGGGGAATCGTGAATACGGAATCGGGGGTGGGACACGCACCAGGGCACGTGCCGGATTTTCGTTCCATGGGCCAACCATATTCATTCCAGCCGCCCGGCCCGAGCCCTTCGCTAGGTTCTCCCGACCCGTTGGGCCGGTGGGCAGGTGCCATTGCGCCCCCAACGGGGGCCGAGAACCTAGCGAAGGGCTGAGGGGAATATGACGGGTCCATGCTTGGTGAATGGAACGCCAAACCCGATGCCCTGGTGCGTGTGCAACCCCGGATGAGTTTCACGGAATGCCACAAACCACCCCCGATGCCGGGTTCACCATCGCGTGTGCAACCCCGGATGAGTTTCACGGAATGCCCCAAACCACCCGCGATGCCGGGTTCACCATCGCGTGTCCCACCCCGGACGTGGTTCGCGGAATGCCCGGAAGGGGCATGCGCGTTGTTTTCACGATTCTCACGGCATATTTGCGGTGGTATTGCGCGATTTGGGATGACCATATCGGTGACCGCACCGAAATGGTTTCGTTGCGGGCGGTGATTCAGGTAATCGATGCTGACCATGTCGAGGTGTTGCTCGAAATGGTTTTGCCGCCGTTGATCTGTAGCAAAAAATGCACTGGTTTTTTTTTCCATGATGATGGGATTAGAGGGAGTCGAGCAGCCCGGGCACGGTGGTTTCAAGGGATGCTAGGAGTTCCTGTCCCGTGGCCCCGGCGCGGAGATCGAGCAAGGGGAGCAGTCCGGCGGCGGCGAGGGCTTCACCATCGGCGGCGAGGCGGTCGCGTAAGGCGGAGGAGAGTAAAGCGGGGTGTTTTTCGGCATCGCCGGGTTTGGGCAGGACATCGAGCAAGGTCTGGATGAGTGACCAGAGCGGAGGCCAAGAGATCCAGCGTGGCAGCGGAGTGCCAGCGGTGAGGAACTGCCAGTCGGCGGCTTTGAGGTGGTAGCGGCGCGAACTGCCGCGCCCTTGTTTTCCCGCTGGGCGGAGGGCGGTTTCGCCGGTGAGCACATGACCGGAAAGCGCCATCTCCTGAAGCAGGAGCTGCATGGTGCGGGCTTTGTAGCCGGTGAGGCGGGCAATTTCCGAAGGATGCGCGGCCGGACCGGTGGCGAGACAAAGAATGACTTCGGCGCGCGCGCTGGTGCCGATCAAGGCGCGCAGTGAGAGAAGCAGGTTGGGCGGCAGGGTGGGATTGGGCAGGCGGCTCATGCCGCGCACGCGGATGGGCGGGCGGAGCACGCCACGTTTGGCGAAAACAGGATCGGGATCGGGCGGGATGGCGTGGTCAAAGAGAGGGACGGGTTCGACGTGATGGGCGTCGGTCTTGGTGAAGTCCTTCCATTTGGCCTGGCCTCCTTGGCTGAACAACCAGTCGGCAATGGCGGCGAGGATCACGGGATCGCCGAGGCCAGTATCCGCGTGCAGGGTTTTGAGGCGTTGCAGGTGGAGCCTGGATGCGTGCTGTGAGAGCCAGTCGAGGCATTCATCGAAGAGCCGGGGATCGTGTTTCCCGATGCAGGTGGTGGCGAGAAGTAGCGCCTCGGGATCGATGATGGTGCCGGGTTCGGCCGGGCAGGAATGCCCTGCCACCCCGAGGCTGCACCATTGCCGCCACAGGAGATCGAGCGCCGCATCGAGGCAGCGCTTTCTAAAGTTGGTGAGTGATTCGTTCATAGCCCATTTGTTTCAGCTTCTTCGAGAAAGGCACCAAGGGCGGAAAGAGCTTCGTTGAGGGTCTGGCTGGAAATTCGGTTTATGGAGACGGGTTAAATATGCGAAAATGAATTTCGCTTTATGCGTGATTTACATTCATTGTCAATTTAAATGCTCATATTGAGTATTTCAGTTGTCTTTGAGCGGCAATTTGAGGTTCACAGTCCGAGATTTTTGAGATGGTTGGCCATTTCCTTCCGAACGGCGGCGAGTTGGGATTCGAGGGAGGCGATTTCCTGCTTCACGACACCCAGGTCGATGTCCGCTTCTTCCTCGAAGGTATCGACGTAACGGGGGATGTTGAGGTTGAAGTCGTTGTCGGCGAGCTGCTGAGGGGGGGCGCGGTAGGCGTATTTTTCGACGGTTTCGAAAGACCGGTAGGTGGCGACGATCTTGTCGAGATGGTCGTTGGTGAGAACGTTCTGGTTTTTGGCGTCCTTGAATTCGCGGGAGGCGTCGATGAAGAGGACGTCGCCGTGAGTCTTGCCTTTGTTGAAAACGAGGATGGCGGCGGGGATACCGGTGCCGAAGAAGAGGTTGGCGGGTAGGCCGATGACGGCTTCGAGCAGGTTTTCCTCGATGAGCTTCTGGCGGATGCGGCCCTCGGCGGCACCACGGAAGAGCACGCCGTGGGGGACGACGACGCCGACGCGGCCGGTGCCCTCGCGCGCGGTCTCGATCATGTGGGTGATGAAGGCCCAGTCGCCTTTGGATTTCGGCGGGCGACCGCGATGGTAACGGTGGAAGGGGTCGGCCTCGGCTTCGTCGTAGCCCCACTTGTCGAGGGAGAACGGTGGATTGGCGACGACGATGTCGAATTTCATCAGGCGGTCGCCTTCGATGAGGCGTGGGTTGCGCAGCACGTCGCCCCACTCGATGCGGAAGTTGTCCATGCCGTGGAGGAACATGTTCATGCGGCAGAGGGCGTGGGTGGTGCCGTTCATTTCCTGGCCGAAGAGCGCGAAGTCGCGTTCGTCCGCCTCGCGGCCGACCTTGATGAGCAGGGATCCGGATCCGCAGGTGGGATCGCAGATAGTATCTTTCTTCTTCGGTGCCAGCAGCATTGCGAGGAGCTTGGAGACCTGACCGGCGGTGTAGAATTCACCGGCTTTTTTCCCGGCGTCCGATGCGAAGCGTTCCAGCAGGTATTCATAGACGTTGCCGATGACGTCCTCTTCGCCGACGACGGAGGGGCGGAGGTAGAGCTTGGGTGAGGCGAAGTCTTCGAGCAGGAGTTTGAGGCGGGCATTGCGGTCGCGGGGCTGGCCGAGCTTGGATTCCGAGTTGAAGTCCACTTCGCGGAAGACGCCTTCGAGTTTCGCCTTGTTGGCCTCCTCGATGCCGGCCAGCGCGATATTCATGCGCTCGCCGATGTCGGTTTTTTCGCGCTGGGCATGGATGCTGTAGAAATCGCAGCCGTTGGGGAGCTGGAAACGTTCACGGGCGAGGCGGCGGGCGACGCGGGTTTCGTCGCCCTTGTATTCCTTGAGGTAGGCGTCGCGGTGGTCGCGCCAGACATCGGAGACGTATTTCCAGAACAGCATCACGAGGATGTAGTTCCGGTAGTTCTAGGCATCGACGACGCCGCGGAAGGTGTCGCAGGCGCGCCAGGCGACTTCGTTGATTTCGGATTGGTTGTGCTTGGGCATGGGAGAGGGTTTAGGAGTGGGCGGATAGTAGCCGTGAAAGGGAGACTTCGAGAAATTCCGCGCGTTTGCGGTTGAGCGCGGCGACGAGCTGACGCTCGGTGATCGCTAACTGGCTTAGGCTGGCGATTTTTTGCTGGGTTTCCAAGGGCGGAAGTGGGATCGGAAGTGAACGGAGAATGGAGACGGAGAGGGTCTGCACGTAGGTGCCCCGCGCGTGCGAGCGAAGATGTTCCTGGGTGCTTTGAAGATTGAGGAAGGCGTGGAGGAATGTGGGTAGAATCTTGGGGGACTTCAGTCTCACAACGAAAAGTTGGCTGCTGGCAACGGCGTCCAGGTTTTCCGGGATCAAGGCGGCGGTCATGCGGGTGCCACGGTTGGCGAGCACGATGTCACCGGCCTTTAGTCATGGGAAGTTCTTCTCATCCAGAGTTTTGCGAGTGTGCCGAGGATCACGGAGCCTGCCATGATGGTGCCGGAGACGGTGCCGGAGATCTTTGATTTTCCACCGCGTCGCGGGAAGTAGGAAACGGGGATTTCCCGGGTTCTGAATTTCATTGCGGCGGCCTTGGCCTGCATTTCGACGGTCCACCCGAAGCCCCGGTCTTCCATGTGGATCCGCTCAAGACTGGATCGGCGGATCAGGCGGAGCGGGCCGAGGTCGTCGAAGCGTGTGCCCCAGCGAAGCCAGATCAACCGACCCGCAAGGGCGTTGCCGAAACGCTGGGGCCAGGTAAGCGAGGCGCGGCTTTGCGGGAGCGCGTTGCGGTTGCCCAGGATGAGGTCGTGACCGGAGGCGGCGGATTCGAAGAAGGGGGCGAGGTCCCACAGGTTGTCGCAGCCGTCGGCATCGCAGAACAGGATCCACTCGATGGATTCGGGTAGATTTTGCATGCCGGTCCAACAGGCCGCGCCGTATCCGCGGGTCGGTTCATGGATGACTTCCGCGCCCTTGGATGCGGCGATGACGACCGTGTCGTCGGCGCTGCCGTTGTCCACGACGCGGATGGCGGCGAGCGGCCAGCAGCGAAGGACGGACAACACGCCGCCGATGTTGGCTGACTCATTGAGGGCGGGAATGATGACAAGCGTGTTGCGGCACACGTCATCGGCGGGCGTGCCGGACAAGGCGGCGAGCTTGGCCATGTGCGCGGCCAGTCGTCTGGGTTGGTCCCCCAAGGCCACATTCATGCTCATGGTTTCGGCGGAGGTGGATGTCATGGGGTGGCGCGAGTAATGGAGTTTCCCGGCAAATGCTCGGAAACGAACCATCCGGTTTGACTCCACATGGCGAACCATGCGGAGAGGGTGGTGGGTTCCGGCGCATCGTCGGCGCAAGCGGCCAGCCATGGGTGGAGTGACATCGGTTGGTCCTGGAGGTGGCGGAGCATGCGGAAGGCACCCGTGGGAATCGCCGTGTGGCGGGTGCCGTGGGTCGGTGTGCGCCAGACGGCGCAGTGGAAGCGCGAGTCGTCATCGTCGTCTGCCGGCAGCCATGAGGTGGTTTCGTCATGGAGCCAGTCTGAGGCATTGGCTTGGTGTGCGAGGAGGATGAGGGCGGGATGCAGGGTGATACGGGTGCCGCCTGCGATGCGTTCGGGTGGGAGGGGCACGGCGTCCGGTGCCTCGAAAACCGCCATCATCGCGCATTCGATTTCCGCAACTGCCAAGGCGCGGTGGCGCAGCACGGGATCGGAAATGTGGTTGCGGATGGATTCGGGCAAGCGGCCGCCCAAGTGGCGGAGGGTGAAACTCCGTGAAGGATGTTCCAACAGATACCTCTCCGCGACTTCCAGAAAGGCGGCTTTGCCAATGAGACGGATGAGACCAGGGAAATCCTCTTCCAGCGAGTCGAGAATGCGGAACCAGTATTGGCGGTGATAAAGTTCGAGGCACTCGGCGGGCAGAAGCGTTGGAGAATGCCGCAGGAGACGGTTGGCAATGGCCAGGAACGCGGGGGCGTGAGGTTCTGCACAGGCAGGGAGATCGGCGGACTTCCGACTGAGCCCGCGCAATGGCATGAGCAGTGCGTCGAAAAACTCGCGCTGGGTCTCAGCAAGCGATGGTGCGCTCATGGCGGGCGGGGACGGGTTGTTCGTTGTCGGACCAATATTTTTTGGCCTTGAGTGCTTCAGCATGGACTTCCTCGAAGGATGGGATGTGGGCATCCCATTCGAGCAGCGTGGGCGTGAGGCCGCAGCGCTCGATGGCGCGGGCGTAAAGCTTCCAGACCGGATCGATCACCGGGTGGTCGTGGGTGTCGATGATGAAGCGCTCGTATTTCGAATGGCCGGCGATGTGCATCTGCATGACGCGCTCAGGTTGGATGAAATCGACGTAGTCGAGTGGATCGAATCCGTGGTTCACGGAGGAGACGTAGATGTTGTTGACGTCGAGCAGGATGCCGACATCCGCCATTTCGACGACTTCGGCGAGGAATTCCCACTCGGTCATTTCATCGGCGTTGAAGGCGGCGTAGGAGCTGACGTTTTCGACGGCGAGCGGGATTTCGAGAAAGTCTTGCGCGATGCGCAGGTTGGCCGCGATTTTGCGCACGGCCTCGGAGGAGTAGGGCATGGGAAGCAGATCGTGGCTGAAAGTGCCGTCGATGCTGCCCCAGCAAAGGTGATCGGAAATCCATGGGGTGTTGGTGCGTTTGACCAATTCCTTGAGGCGCTTGAGGTGTGAGAAATCCAGGCCTTGGTCGTTGCCCGGATAGAGCCCCACGCCGTGTTGCACCACCTGGTATTTTTCCAGGATGCGGTCGAGTACGGCGTGGGGCCGTCCACCAGAGACCATGTAATTTTCGGAAATGATTTCAAACCACGCCACATCGGGTTTTTGTGTGAGAATGTGGTCGTAATGCGGCACGCGCAGTCCGATGCCGATTCCGAGAGATTTGTCGGTGGGTGCGATCATGGCTTGGGTAATAGAAATGAGGCTACCCGCCCAGGCGAACCATTAGGGATGGAACTCCGGACGGGTGAGCCAATGGACAGAGGATTCAGAGAATCGATCCGCCTTCTTTCTTCTCCTTGCCTTCGCAACCGTCCTTGCCGTTGCACTTGTCCTTATCTTTGTCTTTGTCTTTGTCTTTGTCCTTATCTTTGTCTTTGCTGTTGCACTTGTCCTTGCCGGAGCACTTTTGTTTTTCACCGCTGATGGTGAAGCCTGTGCTGGCGGAGTCCGGTGTTTGCGCGAGGGCGGTGCCGGTGGCGAAAAGCCCCGCAAGAGCGGCGGCGGCGAGTGTGGATGGGTTCAATTTCATATCTTTATCGTATTATTGTTTTGGTTTGGAGTTTGAGCAGAAGGAGATCACATCGTGAAACTTTTCCGTTCATTTATGTGTCGTTGAAACCGCAGGCTTCATTAACAAGGATTTCATGAATGTTTTGTAATTTGATGTTTTGATGTAGGGTCGATTTGGATTGCTGTTTTGAATCCACAGGTGAGTCGATCCTGGCGCGGAATCGTTAACATCCCCTATCTCCATAACTTGCGGAAAAGGCCGGATGAGCCTCGCACAAGCGCTGTAGTCCGGTCGTAAGTGAATTCATCATCATGGCCGCGATCAGGCAGTGATGAATGACATGTTCCTGAAGGTAGGCACTCTCCCTGGCGAGGGACGACTCCATCCATTCACGCCCATGACGGACCAGCAGGCGGGTGCATGGTGGCAGGGGCGACGCCTCGCGGATCATTCTGGAATGCAGGTTCAACACCTGCTCGAAAACCTCCGGGCATGATTCATCACTTGATGTGGAGCGTTTGAATTTGTAGTCGATTTTCCGGGTGGGCAATCCGTCGAAAAATGACTGGTAGGTCGCCAAGCAGTCCCGAAGGTGCGATGCAACACAAGCGACGGGGTGTTCGCTGTTGGAAGATTCACAATCGGCAGGATCCATGCCGTCGAGGATTTCGGCTACGGTGTCGAGCAAGGTGGAGTGTATGCCTGGAAACCATGTGGAGGATGGATCACAGCTTGCACCTTCGATGCGATGAAATGCAGGGCCGATCATGGTTTATTGAGTTTGGGTGGCTTTGCTTACCTCTGCCATGCGATGACCTTTTTCATGATGGAGGCCACGCGCGGGGTGAGACGGGTCTTGTTGTAGAGGTCGCCGGCCTTGCGGATGGCTTCGCCCTGCGTGGGATAAGGGTGGATGCAGTTGGCGATGGAGCCAAGGCCGATGCCTTGAGTCATGGCGATGGAGATCGCGCCGATCATGTCACCGGCGTTGGTGGCGACGATGGTGGCCCCAACAATTTCATCGCTGCCTTTTTTCACATGCACGCGGACGAATCCGTTGGTTTCGCCTTCGAGGATGGCGCGGTCCACGCCGGACATTGGTTGGGTGAAGGTGTTGATTTCGATGCCGCGCTTCTCCGCTTCGGACGGGTTGAGGCCGACGTGGGCGAGTTCGGGCGAGGTGTAGGTGGCCCAGGGAATAACCAGTGAGCTGTGCTTTGCTCGACCGAAAAACAAGGTGTTGCGGATCACGGCGCGGGCCATGAAGTCGGCGGCGTGGGTGAATTGATAGGGCGAGCAGATGTCGCCAGCGGCGTAGATGCGTTTGTTGGTGGTGCGGAAATGGTCGTCGATGACGACACCCTTTTTCGAGTATTCGACGCCGACTTTTTCGAGTCCGAGTCCTTCCACGTTCGGGGCGCGGCCGACGGCGACAAGGATTTGATCGACGGTGAGATCGTAGCCTTTTCCCTCCGATTCGACATTCAAGCGCACACCGCCATCGGCGGGTGAGAGTTTCAGATCCTTGCCACAGCAGAGCA
>JBLRWN010000071.1:0-13653 GCA_047921195.1 Luteolibacter sp.
GTCCGCGAATCCTTCCAAGGCGCCAACCACCGCCGCGCGCCCTTCGCCCGCCGACGCTCCACTCCTGCCCACATTTGCTCACTCACGCCCCTGGAAAATTATTGTATTCAGGATGTGTAACCGAATTTTTGAGTGATGTAGATCAGCCTCAATTTCTCCGCTGACGGACAGCTTCGGCGAAGTGGTTTAGGACTTCGACGGTGTCGCTCCAGCCGATGCAGGCGTCGGTGACGGATTTTCCGCGGATGAGGGCGGATTTGTCTTCGGTGAGCGACTGGTTGCCTTCGACAAGGTTCGACTCGATCATGATGGAGGTGATGGCGGTGGAGCCTTCGGAAATTTGTTTGCAGAGCGCGTTGGCGACGAGCGGCTGGTTCCGGAAGTCTTTCATGGAGTTGCCGTGCGAGCAATCAACCATCACGGATTCGGGTAATCCTTGTTCGCGGAGCATGGCGCACGCGGTGTCGATGGCGTCTTTTTCGTAGTTCGGGCCGGATTTTCCACCGCGAAGAATGAGGTGGCAGGAGTCGTTGCCGCTGGTGGAAACGATGGCCGATACGCCTTGCTTGGTGACGGAAAGGAAGTGATGCGGTCGCGAAGCAGAGCGGATGGCATCGAGAGCGAGTTGAATCGAACCTCCGGTGCCGTTTTTGAATCCGACGGGCATCGAAAGGCCGGAGGCGAGTTCTCGGTGGATCTGGGATTCGGTGGTGCGTGCGCCGATCGCGCCCCATGCGATGAGATCGGCGATGTATTGAGGGGAAATGGTGTCGAGAAATTCGGTACCGGCGGGCATGCCCATGTTGGCGAGGTCGAGCAGGAGCTTGCGCGCGATGCGGAGGCCGTGATTGATATCGAACGAATCGTCGAGATTCGGATCGTTGATCAGTCCTTTCCAGCCCACGGTCGTGCGGGGTTTTTCGAAATAAACCCGCATGACGACGAGGATGTCATCCTTGAGTCTCTCGGCTTCGGCCTTGAGTTTCTGGGCATATTCGAGAGCGGCATCCGGATCGTGTATCGAACACGGCCCGACAACGACGAGTAGCCGGTCGTCCTCACCACGCAATATGGAATCGGCTTGGGAGCGTGCGGCGGCAACCACTTCGCTGGCGGTTTCGCTGAGTGGAAGGTAGTAGGCAAGAACCGCTGGCGAAATGAGCGGGCGAAGGCCGGTGATTCGGAGGTCGTCTGTGCGGTGTTGGGTCACCCGGCGATGCTTGGCGCGTCAGAGCCCTGCATGCAAGGCGCAAGTGAGGGGACGGCTCGTGACGGGTGGAATTAGGCTGGTCTTAATTATCACGATCCGACCGGCCCCGGTCATGCCTTGTGGGATTGGATGGACGAAGCGATCGGTCCATGTTGTCACCCCAGTGTTCGAGGAAAAACTTTTTTTCAGGGGTGAAAAGCCGGTCGGATTTTCCGAGAATCGGTCGCAGGGTGGTGGTGAGTTGAAGGCCGACGAGGAGGAAAATGATGGCCCAGATCGTAAGCGGCGCCCCCTGATTGGCGCCATGGACACGCAGGGCGGTGAAGAGGAAGCGAAAGCTGAACATCGTAGCTACCAGCCACGTGCCGATGGCGAGAAAGCCCATGAAGCCGAACGATGAGGTGCCTTGGGTGAAGATCCAGATGGCGGGAGCGAAGCCGAGCAACAACATCCCGGAAAGCGCTAGCATCCCGGCGAGCAATGAGGCGAGACGATTGAGTGAAATTTCCGCTCCCGCCAGTGATGCGAAAATATAAAGGCTGGGGAAACAGATCAAGGCAGCGAAAAAAGTGCCGGCGATGAGTTTCGCCGGTGCGGCCCAGAGTTGCTCATGGTAGGCAAATGTGCCGAGCACGACTCCGAAGACGCCCAGCGAGACCACTGCGATGGCGAGGAATGAGCAGAAGGCACGGCGACCGCCGGTGGCATCATTTCCGGCGAGCCCTTTCGGTTGGCGCAGCAAGGCTTCGATCCACATCCGGATCGATGGTCGCTCCGCGAGCAGCAAGGGCTTTTCCTCGACCGCGGGAATTTGAGGCGGTGGGGAAGATGAGGTGGGCAGTGTGGGGGGCTTCAGGGGGGCGGCCGGGTTCGGGTTTTCGGGATTTGGGTTCATTGTGTGGTAGTTGGTTGTTGATTTGAATCGTTGCGTAACATCCACCAGAATAGCAGCGGAAGAAGAACCAGGCAGGCTGGGGCGATCAGATCCTGCGGATTGCCAATCACGCTAGTGGCCATGGACCAGATAGTTTCGTAAAAGCTGCCGCGCATGGGGTTGGGCCGAAGGAAGGCGACCTCCAAATTCGGGGATCCGAAAAACGGCCGGAGGATCCATGCGAATTGCGAGCCGAGAAATGCGTTACCGATGATCCAGGCTGCGAGCGTGGCCCGTGCTGCCGTGCGTGAAATGGCATGTTCGTCAAGCAGTCTGCCGAGCCGAAGCACTCCTGCGAGGCCGGCAATGGCGATGAGCAGGGTGTGGGCGAGCACTTGTGCGGAATGCGCTGTATTGGCCGATGCGGATGTCGGCGAAGGCATGCTTGCCGCGAGAAACAGTGCGACGGGGCCCAGTGAACCGAGAATCAACGCTGAAATGGCAAACGCACTAAGCAGCGCGTTGAGTGATCCGGCAAGGCCGAGCCGCGCGCCCAAAAGCATGCCAAACAGACCGTTGAGAAGGCTGTTGAATCCAAGGGTCAGCGCGATGAGAAGCGGCATCTTGGCCGCCACAAACAATCCCATCCATGGCGAGCGCCAGACGCCGATGGTGAAGCCATAAATCGCGAAACCAATCCCGGTGACCAAGGCATTACGCGACAGTGTCGAGCTATCGCTGATGGCAAGACTCCCGGGAGTGGGTTGCAGTAGGTGGGCGGCCTTCATTTGACGGGTCTGTGCCGGAAATGGTCGTTGGTTGGAACATCTATCATCCGCATCGGGGCATGGCGAGAGCGCATTTTGGATCGACTTTTCGCGCGGTGCCGGGTATCAGGCGGCGTGTTTCAGATTGTATTCAACGAGATTAGCGCGGCGGAGATATCTGCCTTGGGAACTTTGGAGCAGCTCGAGCTACTCGAGGAATTCAAGGTGACGAAAGAGGACCTTGACGCGTCGGATTGTGACAAGTTTGGGCGGATCGAGCGCGACGGCCGCGTGCTTTATCGCTTCAGGGCGAAGGACTACCGGGTTTACTTCGAAGTGCGCGAGGATGCGGTGATCGTCCAGCGGGTCTTGCACAAGGGAACCCTCTCCGACTTTTTGTTCCGCTCGAAGATGCCATTGTCGGAGGATGAGGCGCTTGCGGGATCGAAGCATTTCTGGAAGCTGATTGATGAAGGCCGCAATGCGGAACGTCGATGAAACAGACCTAAGCCACCTCTTCCGAGTCATGAAAAAAATCATAGGGTATGCGATCTTTCTCGCGCTTATCGCCGGGATTTGGATGCTTTACGCATCCAAAGCAAAAGAGGTGGAACGGCTTGAATCCGAAATTCAGGAACTTGTCGATTCGCGTGGACGCGATGTGGAGGAGAAAGCGGCCGCGCTGAAGAGCAAAAAGCTGCAAGTCCAAGGTGTGCAGACATTCAACGGCATTCTGTTAGCGTTTCTTTCGGCCGGGGTTGTCGGTATTTTCTTTGTCTTTCAGGTGCTACCCGCCATCGCCCATCGATTCACCCACGCCATTTACGATAGTGCGGAAATGGTGGAGGCCGATCCCATGCACGATGCGCGATCGCTGTTCGCCCAAGGTGAATACGAGGCGGCGATCGAGGCTTTCAAGGAGGCTGCCGAGGCTGATCCGCTGAACCGGTTCCCATGGGTTGAGATCGCGAAAATTCAACGCGACAACCTGAAGTTGCCACAAGCGGCGGTCGCGACCTTGCGGGAGGCACTTGAGGCGCACGAATGGGAAGTGAGCGATGCCGCGTATCTGATGTTCCGTCTCGCCGAGCTTTACGACGAGGATTTGGAAAATCGGCAGGTTGCCGCGCAGATCCTTGAGCAGGTTTGCAATGAATTCCCGGAGACCCGCCACGCGGCGAACGCACGCCACAAGCTCCACGATTGGGGCCTTGCCTGATCGATCATGATGGCGGGCACGAGAGCTTTTTTCGCACGCCACCCGCTTTTTGCGTCCGCGGTGGTCATGGTGGCGGGTATTTCCGCCATGGAAGTGAGCGGGAAATTCTGGCCATGGGGCTTGCTGCCATTGGTATTGGGGCCGCTGATCGCGGGTTGGAGGCTGGGTGGCGTTTGTGCGGTGGCGGGTTTGCTGGCCGGCCTGATATTGGATGCGCGCCATGGCACCCGCGACGAACTCGTTTCACAGGTGCTGGAGGTGCGCTCGAGGGAAGCTTTCGAGCTGAAAATGCTGGAGGATGCTCGCGCCGGTCGGACCACATGGTCGGGTACGGCACGCGTTGTTGCCGCGGGCGATAGTGCCGACACATTTGTGGGCAGCAAGGTCTTGCTTTACGGTGGCGGCGATGTGTTGCCGGTGGCTGGGACAAGATTGCTTGTTCGGGGGGATTTCCTTCCCCCGCGGATCGCACGGAATCCCGGAAATTTTGATGAAGTATCCTGGTTGCGGCGCGAGGGACTTGTGGGGGTTTTACGCGCACAACGCGGGAAGATTCAGGCGCATACCTCGGCATTCTCCGGGTGGCGCGCCGGAGTGAGGCAATCGTTTCGGCGCTCCATCACCGTCGGGCTCGATGAGGAATCCCAGGCGGCACGGGTGATCCGTGCGGTGGTGATGGGCGAGCACCCGCGCGATTCGGCGGAGTTGATCGATGCGTTCCGACATAGCGGGACGATGCATGTTTTCTGCGTCAGCGGCCTGCATGTCGGCATGGTCGGCTTGCTCGGTTGGTGTGTGCTCGGGCTTGCGGGTGTGCCGCGCCGCTGGGCGGTTGCGGCGATTATCCCGCTGATGTTCGGATACACTTGGTTGACCGGAAGCGGGGCTCCCGCCGTGCGTGCTTCCTGTATGGCGGCGGTGTTTCTCGGGGCGTTTGTTCTCCAACGCAGGCCGGATGCGCTCAATGCCCTCGGCGCGGTGATGTCGCTCACGTTGTTGTGGGACGGGCGGATGCTTTTCCAACCTGGCGTCCAGCTTTCCTATGGCGTCGTGATGGCCATCATCATTGGTGCGACACTTGCCGCTCGGATTTTCAAATGGATCAGCCGGGAAGACGCGCACTTGCCACAGGATGAATACGGACGGATTCGGAAATTCTGGCTCTGGTTGCGGCGCAGGACGGCACAATCACTCGCGGTGTCCGCTGCCGCATGGGGCGGGTCCACGCCGCTCACGGTGTATCACTTCGGTTTGATCACCCCCGCGTCGATCCCGGCGACTGTGGTGCAGATTCCGATCGTGTTCTGTCTGTTAGGTGCGGCGTTGGTTTCCGCTTTACTCCACCCGGTGGCTCCGTGGGCATCGCGCGGCATCAATCATGCGAATGCGGCGCTTGCTAATGCATGCGTGGGTGTTGCCCGCGGATTCGCTGCAGCACCGGGAGGATACATCCGGATCGATGGCAGGGGAGGGGAGCGGTTGATCGTTTTTGATCTTCCCTATGGTGATGGAGCGGCGGTGTTTTCCGGTATGGATGGAGCGACCTTGATTGACTGCGGCTCGGGTCGCAGCTTTCGAAGCCATGTGCTCAGTTCGCTTCGTAGGCAGGGGATATATCCGGATTCCGTGATCCTCACCCATCCGGATGGCGGCCATCTCGGTGGGGGCTCGCCGGTTTGGGAATCACTCCCGGTCCGGCAAATCCTCTTACCCGTGGCCGAGGCCCGCAGCCCGGCTTATCGGGCGTGGGTCAATGACGCGCCTCTAGCGGACGTGAGAACCGGTTTCGCGAAATCCGGCGACCGCTTTCAAGTCGGGCACGATGCATGGATCGAAGTGGTGCGAGAGCCCTCCCATGTCTCACCGCGTGCGCGGGCGGACGATCGTGTGATGATCCTACGCCTGCACTGGCGCGGCTGGCGCATTCTTTTCACCAGCGATGCGGGGTTGGCTACGGAGCGTCATTTACTGGAATCCGGCGCGGATGTGGTGGCGGATGTCATTGTTGCAGGAAAGCACGCCAGCGATCTTCACCTTGGTGATGATTTTCTCGATGCTGTGGCGCCGCTTGCAATCATCGCCTCGAACGCGGAGTTTCCCTCCGAGCAGAAGCTGGATGCGCATCGCATCGATTACTGGAGGTCGACCGGGATACACGTGATCGATCCATTGCAAACTGGGGCCGCGATTTTATCGGTGGACCGCGATGGAGCACTAAGGATCCGCGGCTTCGTTGATGGCACCGAGATTACGCTGGAACGCCCGCCTCAGTAGCCGTTTTGCGGCAGCGAGTGCGATGCATCGATTTACCTTCGGATTCCCAAAGTTGCTGGAAGTCAGTTTTCGGATAGAAAAAATCGCCGTCCTCCCACGGTAGCCTCTCGAATCCCGAAAACGCATCGAAGCGCTCCTTGGCCCATTCATGATATTCCTCGTGGTCGGTCATGAAGAGAAACTCGCCGCCCGGCACCAGCACATTGTGCACGGCTTGCAGAAACTCGGGCTGCAGAATCCGCCTCCGGTGGTGCTTGAACTTCGGCCACGGGTCCGGGCACAGCAGATGCAGGCGCGAGACCGAGTTGTGCGGAAGCAGCCATTCCACGGCGTAGCGACTTTCGAGGCGGAGGACGTGGGCATTCGGCAACGTCTCACGGGTGATCTTCCGGCACACCTTGCGCACCCGCCCGAGCAGGCGCTCGACACCGAGAAACCTGCGCTCCGGGTAATGCTTCGCCATCCCGATCAAGAACGATCCGTCACCACACCCGAGATCCACTTCAAAAGCCCCGCCCCCACATGGAAGCTCGTCGATTTTCAACCGCCTGAAATAATCCGGCGGCACAAATTCGCCCTGCATCGTCGGGCGCGGCAGAATATCGAGTGGCTGAATCATCGTGGACACCCCCGCTCGATACGCGCCCGCGGGGCAGATGAAAAGCCCGCATCCTCGATTCCGCATTGCCCAGCGCCGCGCTCGTGGCATGCTTGCCCCGGCATGGCCCGGGAATACAAACTGAAATCGCATCGAGAAGACGCAGCTCCTGCCGCGCCGAAGCCATCGGGCATCGATTACCACGCCGAGCTGAACGATCAACAGATCGAAGCGGTCACTACCAAGGCGGAACGTGCCCTGGTCATCGCGGGCGCGGGATCCGGCAAAACCCGCACGCTCACCTACCGCGTCGCCTGGCTGCTCGACCATAAGGTTTCCCCGGCGAACATCCTCCTGCTCACCTTCACCAACAAGGCAGCCAAGGAAATGATCACCCGCGTCCGCGATCTCGTCGGCGTGGATACTTCGGATTTGTGGGCTGGCACGTTCCACTCGATCGGTGCCCGCATCCTCCGCCGCCATGCCGAGGAAATCGGTTTCACCCGCTCATTTTCCATTCTTGACCGTGACGACCAGAAGCAACTGCTCTCCGCCTGCATCAAGGACATGGACATCGATACGACCTACCGCCGGTTTCCCAAGGCCGAGGTGCTCGCGTCGATCTTCTCGCTCGCCGACAATACCGAGACCCCGCTCGAAGAAGTCGTCGCCGAGCGCGGCGACACGCTCTACGAATGGCTGCCGCAAATCGAAGAACTCCGCGAAAAATACATCAAGCGCAAGCAGGAGGGGAACTCGATGGACTTCGATGACCTGATCTGTCTCACCGCAAACTTGTTAGAGGAACGCCCCGATCTCACCCGCCTCTATCAACAAAAATTCCGCCACGTCCTCGTTGATGAGTATCAGGACACCAACCGCGTCCAGGCGCGCATGATCGACCTGCTATCCGGCGGCGATGGCACCAGTCTGATGGCCGTGGGCGACGATTCGCAATCGATCTACTCGTGGCGCGGCGCGGACGTCGGACTGATCCTCGGCTTCACCCGCCAATACCACGGAGCCAAGGTGTTCACCATCGAGACGAACTACCGCAGTGTTCCGGAAATCCTCGATCTGTCCAACGCCGCGATCCGTGCCAATGCCGGCCGTTTCGAGAAAAACCTCCGCTCATACCGCGACAGCGGCGGCGCGAAACCCGCGCTCGTCGCCCTTGAAGATCCGTCGAGCCAAGCCGCATTCGTCGCCCAACGCATCGAGGAAATGCAGGACGAAGGCGTCGATCTCAACGAAATCGTCGTCCTCTACCGCGCTCATTTCCAAAGCCTCGAAATCCAACTCGAACTCACCCGCCGTGGCGTGTCGTTCGCCATCACCAGCGGCATCCGCTTTTTCGAGCAGGCGCACGTGAAAGACGTCACCGCACTGATGCGATTCGTCGTCAACCGCCGCGACGAAGTGAGCTTCCTCCGCTTCACCGGTCTGCTTCCCGGCTGCGGGCCGGCATCCGCCACCAAGCTGTGGAGCACATGGCTCGCCACTGGACTCGCGACCGCCGAAACCCCACCAGAATCGTGGACCGATGCCATCGGCTCGTTCAAGGTGCCGAAAAAAGCTGAAAAACACTGGGAGCAACTCTGCCATGTGCTCGACGAACTTACGCCCGATGCCGAATTCGCATCACCGGGCGACATGATTTTCAGCATTGTCGAGGGATTCTATCAGGAACACCTCGATGCCACTTATGAAAATGCCGACTCTAGGCGCGGCGACCTCGAAAAGCTCGCCGAGTTCGCAGCAGACTTCGAAAACGTCGAAGACTTTCTCGAACAACTCTCGCTCCTCGGCAACACCGACGACGGCCCGGCCGCCGGCGGCCAAAAAAACAAAGCCGCCCCCGACGACTCGCCGAAAGTCACACTCTCCTCGATCCACCAGGCAAAAGGCCTCGAGTGGGAAGCGGTATTCCTCATCTGGCTCGCCGACGGACAATTCCCCAACGGCAAGGTGCTCGAAACCGGCGACATCGCGGCCCTTGAGGAAGAACGCCGGCTTTTCTACGTCGCCCTGACCCGCGCGAAAAACGAACTCTACCTCGCCTACCCGATGTGCAACCCGCGCTCCTACAGCGGCGAATTCTACCTGCGGCCGTCGCGCTTCCTCAATGATTTTCCGAAAAATCTCGTCGAGGAATGGCGCGTCCGTGGCAACGACGGCTTGGATGATGACGAGCCTTTTTAATCCATCACATGAACGACAAACCCGACATCGTTGTCCTCGATGGCCACACGCTCAATCCTGGCGATAACCCGTGGGACGCGGTCGCCGCGCTTGGCAACCTCACCGTCCACGACCGCACCCCGACCGATCAGATCCTCGCCCGCGCCGCGCATGCGGACATTATTCTCACCAACAAAACCCCGCTCGATGCCGCGACCCTCGCCGCATTGCCCAAGCTGCGTTTCATCTCCGTCCTCGCCACCGGATACAACGTGGTGGACATCGCTGCGGCCAAAGCGCGCAACATCCCGGTGTCCAACATTCCGGTCTATGGCACCGATGCCGTCGCGGAATTTGTCTTCGCGTTGATGCTCGATTTCACCAAACGCGCGCGCTGCCATAGCGAATGGTCTCACGGCGGCGAGTGGCAGGCATCGCCGGATTTCTGTTTCTGGCGGAATCCGAATTTCACCGAGCTCGCGGGCAAAACCCTGGGCATCGTAGGCTTCGGACGTATCGGACAACGCGTTGGCGCACTCGCCGCCGCCTTCAACATGCGCGTCCTCGCCCACAGCCGGTCCCGAACCGCCACCGCGCCGTATCCCTTCGAATGGTCCAATGTGAATGCGATTTTCCGCGAGTCCGACTTCGTCTCACTGCACTGCCCGCTCACTTCGGAGAACATGGGCTTTGTGAATGAAGAACTGTTAGGATCAATGAAACCCGGTACGTTCTTCATCAACACCGCGCGAGGGCCGCTCGTCGATGAAGCCGCGCTCGCCGCCGCACTCAACGGAGGCAAAATCGCCGGTGCCGCCTGCGACGTCGTCTCCGCCGAGCCGATCCGCCCCGATAACCCACTGCTCGGCGCGAAAAACCTCACACTCACCCCCCACATCGCCTGGGCCGCCCTCGAAGCCCGCCGCCGCCTGATGCACTCGACCGCAGAAAACATCACCGCATTTCTCAACGGCAACCCCGTCAACCAAGTCAATTAGGCCATGCCACTCCGCATCCTCATCGCGCCCGACAAATTCAAAGGCAGCCTCACCGCCCGCGAAGCCGCCGAGGCGATGCGCCAGGGCTTCGCACAAATCTTCCCCAACGCGGAGTTCGAATGCGTCCCCGTCGCCGATGGCGGCGAAGGCCTTCTCGACGCCTTTCGCGAAGCCGTCGGAGGCAAAATCCACCAAGTCCAAACTCGTGACGCACTTGGCAGGGAAGTAGAGGCCGAATTTCTTCTCACAGGACAATTTGCCATCATCGAATCCAGCCAAGCCAACGGCATCTGGCGGCTCGCCCCGGATGAGCGCAACCCAGCCGATACCGACACCCACGGCGTAGGCACATTGATCCGTGCCGCAATCAATGCCGGAGCGGAACACCTCATCGTCGGACTCGGCGGCAGCGCCACCAACGATTGCGGCGTTGGCATGGCCCGCGCGTTGGGTTTCGTCTTCACTGACGAAACGGGCGAACCGGTCACCGGTGGGCCGCGTGATTTCCACCGAATCCACAACATCATCCGCCCGCCGGATTGGATCCCCCCCAAAATCATCGCCGCATGCGACGTCCGCAACCCACTCCTCGGCCCCCGTGGTGCCACCCGCGTCTACGGACCACAAAAAGGCCTGCGCCCGGAGGATGCAGACATACTCGAACAAGGCCACCGCCGCGTCGCCGAAGCTGTTACACGTTGCCTAGGTAGTGACCTCGCCGAAGTCCCCGGAGCCGGCGCTGCTGGCGGACTCGGATTCGGACTCATGGCATTCTGCAACGCCACCCTTGCCCCTGGATTCGATTGCCTTGCCCAAGCGACCGGTCTTGAGGGAAAAATCCGCACATCCTCCCTTGTCGTCACCGGAGAAGGATCGCTCGACGCACAAACGCTCGATGGCAAGGCCCCCTACGGCGTCGCAACTCTTGCCCGCCGCCACAACATCCCCGTCGTCGCCATCGCCGGTTCCATCGACGACACCGAACCCCGCCTCCACGACGTTTTCGACGCCATGACCACCCTCGTCCCCGGTCCGATCCCCCTAGATCAAGCCTGCCAAAACGCCGCCCATCACCTCCAACAAGCCACCACCCGCCTCGCCAAGGCAATCCATATTCAGCTTCCTTAATTTAATTCACAATAAAAGGCACAATAAAAGGAGACTCCTTTTATTATTGACATGGTTCTATGCCGCATGCAAGAAATCACGTCCCTCGATCCAGCCTTTGGTCTCCAGCTCGGATTGTATCAATTCTCTGGCGCCGCGTTTTCCAACGCAAGTGACAATGAAGGCGTTGTGGATTTCGGGCATGTCGTCTGGTAAAACAACACACAGGCCATCGCGGCGGTGGCCACATTTGTTCGGATCGATGTCAATGTAGCCTCTGATCCTGATGCCATGAGCGGTCAGCGGTGCAAACCGTTTGCGCGTGACTCGCCCGGCACCCCAGAGCCAGATCTCACGCGCTGGGGTGATGTTTTTTCTCAGCCAATCTGCGAGGTAACTCAGCTTTGTTGCGTAGAATTTCCCTGGGAGGTAGCGCGCATCACTACGGGTGAGACGGGACGGGCTGTCGTTCCAAACAAGAATCGGGTGGGGGACTTTGCCAAATTTCACACCTTCACCAAGCCAGCGTAACCATAATTCATAATCCTCGGGGAAGTCGCCCTGGCGATAGCCGCCAAAGCGTTCGATCAGATCACGACGAAACATGACACTCGGGTGGGCGACTGGGGATTCGATGAAGCGTTTCAGTGCGATATCCTCGGCGGTGATCACTGAATTCAACCAGTCCACATACATGGAGAATCCACCGGATGCTCCTCCGTGGGTGATGAGTCCTGAGATGACTTTGGTTTCGGGATTTTCTTCCGCGTGCAAGAATTGCAATTTGAGACGTTCAGGCATCATCAGGTCATCCGCGTCGAAGCGCGCGATCCATGGTGCTCGGCAATGAGAGATGCCGAGATTGAGAGCGTGTGCGATGCCTTTTGGTGACGTCGTATGAACGTGGATTCGAGGATCATTTGCGGTAATTTCGCGGAGAATCGTATCGGTGGCATCAGTGGACCCGTCGTTGATGATTACGAGTTCCCAGTTTTGAAATGACTGTGACGCAATACTCGCAATCGCGGCTCCAATCGTGGTATCTGCATTTCTTGCCGGCATCAGTATCGACACTTCTGGAGAACGCTGATTGAAGTGGGGGATTGTGTTCACGATTCGACGTCTTTCATCAGATCCCGAATGCTACAGATGCCTTCTTTTCGTGAAATTCCAGCAGCTGTTCCCCGAATGGCACGAGGTCCACTCGTCCGCTTCTTTCCAAATCGTTCGCGGTTTTCCTTAAAAAACGTTTCGAGAAATTCCCGCTCGCCGATGGCAACGCCGTCCGTGAAATGTCGGATCCGTCCGGAGAGCGCGCCACCTGGAGAGTCTTGCTCACTTGGTGTGAGAGATCTGCCGCGGCGGTGTGCATGGAGCTTTTGAATCGCCTGTTCGATCCAATGGCGCTCGATGTTGTGGCAATCTACCCACCGTTTTGAATCAGCCTCAATTCCTTCGTGGGCGAAAAAAGCACGGACTAGCCCGCTTCTCGCCCGGAGGTTCGCGGGAGTCGGTTTTTTTCGGGATCCCGAGCCACTCACTGCCTCGCCGTAGCTGCACCATGGATAATTTGCCGGGTCATCCACAATGCCTGCTCGGACGGGGTTGAGGTCGATGTAGGTTGCGACTATGCGCGCGGCGACCCCAGCTTCCACAACGGTGCTCCGGAATGCGTCTTCCCAGAGGTTTCCTTTGCGTTCGCTTCTGCGGTTGTACCACTGGGTAAAGCGTTGAACGACGGATTTCATGAACTCACTCAGGTCGTGCATGCGGTATGTGTAGCGCCCGTGGATCTGAGCGATCCGCCCTTCGGCGTTCCGTCCTGCGGCGATGGCGTCGCGGGCTTCTTTTAATTCCATTTCGACCGCCTCGACCGTCGCCTCGTCATAGATTGCGGCAAGGCGGTTGAGCAGTTCCTTGTCGCTGAGTCCGTTCTTCGGCATTGGGGTGATTTCAATCATCAGATGGAAGTGGTTGCTCATCACGCAGAACGCGAGAATGCGGTTTCCACTAAACCTCTCATACATCCGCATGAGTTCCACAAACCGGTCCTTTTCCCGTGAACCGAAAATGAAACGCTTGTCCACCACGCGGTTCACACAGTGATAAATGGTGGGGGAGTGTGGGTGCTCAGGAAACGGACCGCTATTCCCTCCATGCTTGGCAGTCCTTTGATCATAAAGTTGCGACTCCTTGCCATCTGCTGATACAGATGATGCATCGCCCTCACGCCATTTGATCTTTCTCGGAGGTCGTTGGTGGATAGTCCATCGTGTCGAAGCCATGCAGACAGTGTGCATTAGGATGTGAACAGGTCAATAATAAATTGAGTCTCCTTTTATTTTATATTGCCATCTGCTGATACAGATGATGCATCGCCCTCACGCCATTTGATCTTTCTCGGAGGTCGTTGGTGGATAGTCCA
>JBLRWN010000072.1:0-13635 GCA_047921195.1 Luteolibacter sp.
CAATTCCCCCCGCGAGCTCCACGCCGAAACGTCCACCGCCACCGATAGATCCGCAAGTCCACCAACCTCGACTCTCCAAGTCTCCAAAGAAACACAAACACCATGGCCAAAGAAGCATTCCAACGCAACAAGCCCCACGTCAACATCGGCACCATCGGCCACGTTGACCACGGAAAAACCACCCTTACCGCCGCGATCACCAACACCCTCGCGGACAAGGGCTTCGCCCAGAAGAAGAGCTACGCGGATATCGACGCGGCTCCCGAAGAGCGCGAGCGCGGCATCACCATCAATACCGCACACGTCGAATACGAAACCGAAAAGCGCCACTACGCCCACGTCGACTGCCCCGGCCACGCCGACTACGTCAAAAACATGATCACCGGCGCAGCCCAGATGGACGGCGCGATTCTCGTGGTGTCTGCTGCCGACGGCCCGATGCCGCAAACCCGCGAACACATCCTTCTCGCCCGTCAGGTCGGTGTCCCCGCCCTCGTCGTGTTCCTCAACAAGGTCGACATGGTCGATGACGAAGAACTTCTCGAACTCGTCGAAATGGAAGTCCGCGACCTCCTTTCCACCTACGAATTCCCAGGCGACGACATCCCGATCGTCAAAGGCTCCGCCCTCAAGGCTCTCGAAGGCGACGCCACCCACAAGGAAAACATCTTTAAGCTCATGGACGCCGTGGATTCCTACATCCCCGAGCCCGAGCGCCCCATTGACAAGCCCTTCCTTATGCCCGTCGAAGACGTGTTCTCGATTGAAGGTCGCGGAACCGTCTGCACCGGCCGTGTCGAGCGCGGTATCATCAAGAAGATGGAAGAAGTTGAAATCGTCGGCATCCGCGATACCCAAAAGACCACCGTCACCGATATCGAGATGTTCCGCAAGCTCCTCGACGAAGGCCGTGCGGGCGACAACGTCGGCCTCCTCATCCGTGGCCTCAAAAAGGACCAGGTCGAGCGCGGTCAGGTTATCGCCAAGCCCGGCACCGTGAAAGGTCACACCAAATTCACCTCGGAGATCTACGTTCTCTCGAAGGAAGAAGGCGGACGCCACACCCCGTTCTTCTCGAACTACCGCCCGCAGTTTTACTTCCGCACCACCGACGTCACCGGCAGCATCAAGCTTCCCGAAGGTGTCGAAATGGTGATGCCCGGTGACAACGTCAACCTTGAAGTCGAACTCATCACCCCGATCGCCATGGAACCCACCATGCGCTTCGCCATCCGCGAAGGTGGCCGCACCGTCGGTGCCGGTCGCGTCGGACAGATCCTCGACTAACCACAAATCAACAATCGGCCGCGTGGCACCAACCACCACGAAGCCGCGAGAAAATTCAGGGGCACCCCGCGCATCTTGCGGGGTGCCCTCGATTCGCCTCAAAACGGAAGTAGCTCAATTGGTAGAGTAGCGGTCTCCAAAACCGTTGGTTGTGGGTTCGAGTCCCACCTTCCGTGCCACCCCAGATACCCCGAAATCGTCTCCGCACTTCATGCAATTCCTTGAATTCCTCAAATTCGGCAACAGTTGGATTTTGTCAGTCATCCTCTGGGTCGTCATCATCACTGCGGTGGTTCTGATCATCAAGAACCTCGACCGCATCTCTAGATTCATTGGTGAGGTCAAAGGCGAACTCCGCAAGGCCAGTTGGCCATGGGAGTCCGATCCGAAAATCAAGGGATTCAAGAAATACAAGGAACTGGTCGATTCCACCATCGTCGTCCTCATCGCCATGATCCTGCTCGCCGGATTCGTCCAACTCTGGGACTTCATCCACGTCGCAGTTGTCTCGCTCGCCACCGGCCTCGGCCGCTGATCTTCCCGTTTCCCGCCACATCAAGCATCTCACCCGCCACCCATGTCCGACGCCCCATCCTTCCGCGACCAATGGTATGTCATCCACGTCCTATCCGGGCAGGAGCAGAAAGTCCGCGAGCGCATCATGCGCCAGGCCGATGCCGAGGAAATGACCGGCTACATCCGCGAAGTCCTCGTCCCCACCGAAATGGTCTCCGAAATCCGTCGCGGCAAGAAAACCGAAACCAAACGGAAGTTCTTCCCCGGATACATCATCGCCAACATGTATCTCAACACCGAAGACGGCCAACTTGTTGAGAAAACCTGGTTCTTTATCAAGGAAATGGAAGGCATCATCGGATTCGCAGGCACCAAAGACCGCCCCGCTCCTATGCGCCAGCGGGAAGTCGAGGCCATGCTTTCCCAAATCAAGGAACGCGAGGAGAACGTCCGCCCGGCCATCAGCTTCGAAGTCGGCGATACCGTCAAGGTCGCCGACGGCCCGTTCCAATCGCAAAACGGCATCGTCGAGGAAATCGACCCCGAACGCGGCAAACTCCGCGTCTCCGTCACCATCTTCGGCCGCAGCACACCCGTCGAACTCGAATACTGGCAAGTCGAACGCGCCTGATCTTTCAGCATTTCAGTTTTTCAGCATTTCAAAATTTACCCCAAAACTAACACACCATGGCCAAGGAAGTCGTCAAAGTCATCAAGCTCCAAATCAACGCCGGAGCAGCTAACCCCTCGCCCCCGGTCGGTCCCGCCCTCGGCCAAGCCGGCGTCAACATCATGGCGTTCTGCAAGGAATTCAACGCCGCAACCCAAAGCCAGGCAGGCGACGTCCTCCCCGTGGTGATCTCCGTCTACAAAGACAAGTCATTCACGTTTGTCACCAAACGCCCACCCGCTGGCAACCTGCTCAAGAAAGCTGCGGGCCTCGCCTCCGGTTCCAAGGAGCCGAACAAAATCAAGGTTGGCAAAATCACCAAGGAAAAACTCATGGAGGTCGTCAAAATCAAGATGCCCGACCTCAACACCACCGATCCCGAAGCCGCCGCACGCATCCTTGCCGGAACCGCCCGCCAAATGGGCCTCGAAATCGAAGGCATGTAAAAGGGGCCTCCGGTTCCTTCCCAAAATCACCAAAAATCTCCGCCCCAAGCCCTCAAAAGCCCCAAGGCACCCGCAGGAGGAAACCGAGCCCGGAATCCGCCCGAACTGCAAACCCCATAACACCATGGCCAAGAAAAGAAGCAAACGATACCAAAAGGCAGCCGCCCTCATCGAAGCCGGCAAAAGCTACTCGCTCGATGAAGCGGTCACCACCGTGAAGCAATTCCCGGAGCCCAAGTTCACCCCATCCGTCACCCTCTCGTTCCACCTCGGCGTGGATCCCCGCAAGAGCGACCAGATGGTCCGTGGCTCGGTCTCCCTACCACACGGCACGGGTAAAAACGTCCGCGTCGTCGTATTCGCCCAAGGCACCGCAGCCGAAGCCGCCATCGCCGCTGGCGCGGAACACGTCGGATTCGAAGACCTCATCCAGAAAATCCGCGACGGATTCACCGATTTCGACTCCGCCATCGCCACGCCGGACGCCATGACCGAAGTCCGCAAAATCGCCCGCGTCCTCGGCCCACGCGGCCTTATGCCAAACCCGAAAACCGGAACCGTCACCGACGACACCGCCAAGGCTGTCAAGGAAGTGAAAGCCGGTCGTGTCGACTATAAACTCGACAAAAACGGTAATATCTCCGCCGCCATCGGCAAAACCAGCTTCGACCCGACCCAATTGACCGAAAACGCCCGCGCGTTCATCGACAGCGTCGTCCGCGCCAAACCGTCCACCGCCAAAGGCAACTACATCCGCTCCGCCACGCTCGCCGCGACCATGCTTCCCGGCCTGCCACTCGAAGCAGCCACCTACGCCAAAACCGTTTCCGCCTAATCCTACGCCCCAGCACCACGACCATGAATCCAGATAAGAAAATCATCATCGACGGCCTGTTGGAGCGCGTGAACGCGTCGCCCTATCTCATCGTCATCGACTACACCGGCCTCTCGGTCCATCAGTTCACCGAACTGCGTGACCGCCTCCGCGCATGCGGTGCCGGATGCACCGTCGCAAAAAACACCTACATGCGCAAGGCGCTCGCCGAAGCCGGTCTGCCCGATATCGGCACCGACCTCACCGGCCAGACCGCATTCGTCATGGGCGAGAACGAAGTCTTCGCCGCCGCCAAGACCATCAAGAACTTCGAGAAGGAATTCAAGAAGCCCGAAATGAAAATCGGCCTCCTCGGCAATGCCATCCTCGACAGTGCCAAACTCAAGGCCCTCGCCGACATCCCGTCGCGCGAAGCCGTCCTCTCGCAACTTCTCGGTACCATCCTCGAACCTGCCTCGATGATCGCTCGCGTCCTCAAGGCGAAGTTCGATCCTGATGGAGAACACATCAAACCCGCCGGCGAATCGGAATCTTCCGAACCCACCGCCGCTCAACCCGAAGCCGCCGAAGCCGCAGCACCCGCAGAAGCCGCCGCAGCCGAATAAACAAAACAATCTGATCGGACGGCGGGCGCGACTCCCCGCACCCGCCCGAACACACAATGGTTCCTCGTCGGGGTGGCGGCCTGCCACACTGAAATCTCCGGAAGCTCCGGGGGCGACGATACCGAACAAGGAGAAAACAACATGTCAAACATCGCACAACTCGCAGAAGAACTCGGCAAGCTTACCGTTCTGGAAGCCGTCGAACTCGTCAAACAACTCGAAGAATCCTGGGGCGTCTCCGCCGCAGCTCCCGTCGCCGCCGCCGGCCCTGCCGCCGGCCCTGCCGAAGCCGCTGAAGAGAAAACCGAATTCGACGTCGTCATCACCGACCCCGGTGGCAACAAAATCGCCGTCATCAAGGCGGTTCGCGAAGTTTCCCCTGGTCTCGGCCTCGCCGATGCCAAGAAACTCGTCGAAAGCGCCCCGGCGAAAATCCTCGAAGGCGTCGCCAAAGAGGCCGCCGAGGACGCCAAGAAAAAACTCGAAGAGGCTGGCGCCAAAATCGAACTCAAGTAACCCGTCTTCCCGGATTCTCCACGCGGCGGCAACCCGCCGCCACGTGGGGAACACCCGGAACCGGCGGGAGAATCCAAACACTCTTTGGTTTTTCCCGCCGATTCCGACCCACCAATCCATCTCCTGATTCCACCTTTGCCTGAGACCGCGCGCGGCTCGGGCTTTCATCGCAAGCAATACAACATATACCACCATGGCTGAACGTCTCTATTTCGGAAAATTCGAGGAAGTCATCGAACCCCCCAACCTCATCGAGGTCCAAAGCCGGTCTTACGACGAATTCCTTCAAAAAGACGTCCCTCCCTCCGAGCGCTCCGACACCGGCCTCCAGGCCGTCTTCAGCGAAGTGTTCCCGATCAAAAGCTACGATGAGGCCATCGAGCTGGATTTCGTCTCATACGACATCGAGGAACCCCGCATGACGTCGCTCGACTCGCTCCGCAACAGCGAATCCTTCAGCGCCGCACTCTACGTCACCTTCAAACTCAAGGATGAGACCGGCACCAAGAAAGAACGCGTCTTTATGGGCGAACTCCCCATGATGACCCGCCGCGGCACATTCATCATCAACGGTGCCGAGCGCGTCATCGTCTCCCAGCTCCACCGCTCGCCCGGCGTCTGCTTCGAGACCTCCCAGCACCTCAACGGCAAAATCCTCCACTCGTTCCGCATCATTCCCGATCGCGGATCCTGGCTCGAAGTCCAGTTCGACACCAACGACCTGCTCTACGTCTACCTCGACCGCCGCCGCCGCCGCCGCAAGTTCCTCGCCACCACCTTCCTCCGCGTCCTCGGTTTCCCAACCGACCGCGACATTGTGTCGAACTTCTACACGGTGGAAAACCTTTCCCTCAAGGATTCGATGGACGAATCCGAACTCGGCCACAAGGTCCCGTTCGAAGACGTTCTCGACGGCGAAATGGTTGTCGCCAAGGCATACGAGCCGCTCACCATCGGCATCGTCCGCCAGCTCATCGCCCTTGGAAACAAGAAGATCGAGGTGATCGACGGCCGCGAGGATGAAATCCTCCTCAAATCCCTCCGCAAGGATCCCGCCCACGACGAGGAATCCGCCCTCAAGGACATCTACCGCAAACTCCGCCCCGGTGATCCGCCAACCGCCGCCAACGCCAAGGCTCTCCTCAAGCGCCTCTTTTTCGATGCGAAGAAATACGACCTCACCCGCGTCGGCCGCTACAAGATCAACCAGAAGCTCGGCATCCAGGTCGATTCCGACCAGCGCATCATGGTGCCCGAGGATTTCCTCGCCGCCGTCAAATACATCCTCAAACTGAAAAAGGGCGACGGCGTCATTGACGACATCGACCACCTCGGCTCCCGCCGCGTCCGCGCCGTCGGCGAACTGCTTGCCAACCAGTGCCGCGTCGGCCTCGCCCGCACCGAGCGCCTCGTCAAAGAGCGCATGACCCTCTTCGACGTCAACATCGAAGGCATGACGCCCCAGAAACTCATCAACCCGAAAGCACTCTCCGCCGTCGTCCGCGACTTCTTCGGCCGCAGCCAGCTTTCCCAGTTCATGGACCAGACGAACCCGCTGGCCGAACTCACCCACAAACGCCGCCTCTCCGCCCTCGGCCCCGGTGGTCTCAACCGCGACCGCGCCGGCTTCGAAGTGCGCGACGTCCATCCGTCCCACTACGGCCGCATCTGCCCGATCGAAACCCCGGAAGGCCCGAACATCGGCCTCATCAACTCGATGTGCACCTACGCCCGAATCAACGAGTTCGGCTTCATCGAGACACCCTACCGCCGCGCCAAAAACGGCAAGGTCACCAATGAGATCGAATACCTCACCGCCGACCAAGAGGAAAACTTCCTCATCGCCCAGGCCAACAACCCGATCGACAAATCCGGCAAATTCCTCACCGAACGCGTCACCGCCCGTGAAAAAGGCGGCGAGTTCATCGAGGCCCTCGCCACGGAAGTCCACTACATGGACGTTTCGCCCAAGCAGCTCGTCTCCGTGGCCGCTGGCCTGATTCCGTTCCTTGAGCACGACGACGCCAACCGCGCGCTCATGGGATCGAACATGCAGCGCCAAGGCGTGCCGCTCCTCGTTTCCGAAGCCCCGCTCGTCGGAACCGGCCTCGAAGCCAAAGCCGCCCGCGACTCGCGCGCCGTCATCGTCGCCGAGGCCGATGGCATCGTCGCCGCCGCCACCGCCGAAATCATCATCACCACACCCGACGGCGTGCTCCCCGTCTCCGACGAGAAATTCCTCTCCGATCCGGAAGCGGTGAAAACCAAAATCGACAAAGGCATCTTCGCCTACCCGCTGCGCAAGTTCATGCGCTCGAATGCCGGCACCTGCATCAACCAGTCGCCCATCGTTCGCAAAGGTCAGAAGATCAAGAAAGGTCAGGTGCTCGCCGACGGACCGAACACCGACAACGGCGAACTCGCCGTCGGTCGCAACGTCCTCGTCGCCTTCATGCCTTGGAACGGTTACAACTTCGAGGATGCCATTGCCATCTCCGAACGCGTCGTTAAAGAGGACGTCTACACATCGATTCACATCTCCGAGTTCGACGTCGCCGCCCGCGACACCAAGCTCGGCCCGGAGGAAATCACCCGCGATATCCCGAACGTCGGCGAGGATGCCCTGCGCAACCTCGACCACGACGGCATCATCCGCATCGGTGCCGAGGTGAAACCCGGCGACATCCTCGTCGGTAAAATCACCCCGAAATCGGAAACAGAACTCGCCCCGGAAGAACGCCTGCTGCGCGCCATCTTCGGCGAGAAGGCCGCGGACGTGAAAGACACCTCGCTCCGCGTCCCCTCCGGCTGCACCGGCATCGTCCAGGACGTCCGCGTCTCCTCACACGGATTCGCCAAACGCCGCCCGGATAAAATCGACCCTAACGAGCTCAAAAAACAGGTCAAAAAGATCAACGACGAGCACAAGAAAAAGGCCGATAAACTCACCGACGACCTCACCGAGCGTCTCTCCGACATCCTGCTCGGCGAGAAAATCCCACTCGACGTCGTCAACGCTCAAAGTGGTGAAATCATCATCCCCGCTAACCGCAAGATCACCAAGACGCTGCTGCGCAAGCTCGCATCCGTCCACGATCACATCGAGATCGATCCGTCGCCCATCCGCAACAAAATCCTCGAAATCATCGGTGCCTTCGAAGGCCGCTTCCAGGAACTCGACTCCGACCGCGAGCGCAAACTCGACCAGATGGAATCCGGGGACGAAGTCGACCCCGGCGTCATCAAAGAAGTCAAGGTCTTCATCGCCGCCAAGCGCAAGCTCTCGGTCGGTGACAAAATGGCCGGCCGCCACGGCAACAAGGGCGTCGTCGCCAACATCGTCCCCGAAGAAGATATGCCCTACCTCGCCGATGGCACGCCAGTCGATATCTGCCTCAACCCGCTCGGCGTGCCTTCCCGGATGAACGTCGGCCAAGTGCTCGAGACCCACCTCGGCGTCGCCGCCAAGGCCCTCGGCTTCACCGTTGCCACCCCGATTTTCGACGGCATCAAGGAAGACATCATCTGGAACTTCATGTCCGAAGCCAAAAAAGTCGACGGCATCACCACCATGGGAGGTGGCCCCAACGGCACCGCGCGCGCACGCAAAAAAGGCGAACCCGAAGGCCGTGGATTCACCTGGATCGGCGATGGCAAGGACGGCTCGACCGCCGGCAAATCGACCCTCTACGACGGTCGCACCGGAGATGCCATCCACAACCCGGTCGTGGTCGGCATGATCTACATGCTCAAACTCGGCCACTTGGTTGCCGACAAAATCCACGCCCGCGCCGTCGGCCCCTACTCGCTCGTCACTCAGCAACCGCTCGGTGGTAAAGCCCAATACGGTGGCCAGCGCTTCGGGGAAATGGAAGTCTGGGCGCTCGAAGCATACGGCGCCGCATACACCCTCCAGGAAATCCTCACCGTCAAGTCGGACGACGTCCAGGGCCGCACCCGCATCTACGAGGCCATCGTCAAAGGCGACAACAACCTCGAAGCCGGCACCCCCGAGTCGTTCAACGTGCTCATTAAGGAAATGCAGTCACTCGGCCTCGACGTCCGCCCCGGACGCCGTGGCGACGGCCACGGAGCCGCCATCGACGTGGGCGGAGCCGACTTCTCGCTCGACGACCTCACCATCTAATCGCAGAAATCGTATACTCGCATATTACCCCAATATCTTAATCTCCTAATTCCTAATATCTTTTAACTACCATGAGTGTCGATACCAACCTTCGCGAACTGTTCGGCGTGGACGAGCGCCAGGAATCCTTTGACCAGGTTTCCATCACCGTGGCCTCCCCTGAAATCATTCGTTCTTGGTCCAAGGGCGAAGTGAAGAACCCGGAAACCATCAACTACCGCACGTTCAAGCCGGAAAAAGGCGGCCTGTTCTGCGAGCGCATCTTCGGCCCCACCCGCGACTGGGAGTGCGCCTGCGGCAAATACAAACGCATCAAGCACAAGGGCGTGGTCTGCGACCGCTGCGGCGTCGAAGTCACCCTCAGCCGCGTCCGCCGCGAGCGCATGGGCCACATCGACCTCGCCGTGCCGGTCTCCCACATCTGGTTCTACAAATGCATGCCCTCGCGCATCGGCCTGATGCTCGACCTCAGCGCCCGCCAACTCGAGCGCATCATTTACTACGAGGATTACGTCGTCACCGATCCCGGTAACACTGCCCTCGAACTCGGCCAACTTCTCACCGAGATGGAACTCCGTGAAGCCGAAGACACCTACGGCGACGGCTCGTTCGAAGCCGGCATGGGCGCCGAAGCGATCATGAAGCTGCTCTCGCAGATCGATCTCGCGGCACTCGCCGTGCAACTCGAAGAGGAACTCGGCACCACCCGCTCGAAGCAAAACAAGAAAAAGCTCAGCAAGCGCCTGAAAATCACCCAGGGCTTCGCCGCTTCCAAGTCGCGCCCCGAGTGGATGATCCAGACGGTCCTTCCGGTCATCCCGCCGGACCTCCGTCCGCTCGTGCCTCTCGAAGGCGGCCGCTTCGCCACCTCCGACCTTAACGACCTCTACCGCCGCGTCATCAACCGCAACAACCGCCTCAAAAACCTCCTGCTCCTCAAGACGCCGGAAGTCATCATCCGCAACGAAAAGCGGATGCTGCAAGAGGCTGTTGACGCCTTGTTCGACAACGGCCGCCACGGCCGCGCCGTCACCGGCGCAGGCAACCGCCCGCTCAAGTCGCTCTCCGACATGCTCAAGGGCAAGGGCGGACGCTTCCGCCAGAACCTCCTTGGCAAACGCGTTGATTATTCCGGCCGCTCGGTCATCGTCATCGGACCCGAGCTCAAGCTCGGCCAGTGCGGACTTCCCAAAAAGATGGCCCTCACCCTGTTCGAGCCATTCATCATCCGCCGCCTCAAGGAGCTTGGCTACTGCCACACCGTGCGCTCGGCCAAGAAAATGATCGACCGCAAGACACCCGAAGTCTGGGACATCCTCGCGGAAGTCACCAAAGGCCACCCGGTTCTCCTCAACCGTGCTCCCACGCTCCACCGCCTGTCGATCCAGGCGTTCGAGCCGAAGCTCATCGAGGGTTCCGCCATCCGCGTCCACCCGCTCGTCTGCACCGCCTACAACGCGGACTTCGACGGCGACCAAATGGCCGTGCACGTCCCGCTTTCGGTCGAGGCCCAGATGGAATGTCGCCAGCTCATGCTCGCGCCGAACAACATCTTCTCGCCCGCATCCGGTCGCCCGATCACGGTTCCTTCGCAGGACATCATTCTCGGCACCTACTACCTCACCTGGGCCGGCATCCGCACCCAGGTCGACCGCGAGAAACAAGAGCACCTGCCGCTCTTCGAAAACTCCACCGAAGTCGAGTTCGCCATCGCATCCCGCAAAATCGAATACCACACCTGGATCCGCCTGCGGAACCCGGATTTCGGCAAGGACAGCGTCTTCGGCGTCAAGGACCTCCAGATCATCGAGACCACCCCTGGCCGCGTTCGTTTCAACGAAATCTGGCCATCCGGCGTCGGCTTCATCAACATGACCGTCGGCAAGAAACAAATCGGCGACATCATCTGGCGCTGCTACCAGGTCTCCGGCAAGGCCCGCACCGTCGAAACGCTCGACGAACTCAAGTCGCTCGGATTCAAGGAAGCCACCCGATCCGGTTGCTCCATCGGCATCGTCGATATGGTCATCCCTCCCGAGAAAAAGGACGTCATCGCCAACGCCTACACCGAAGTCGAAAAGGTCACCAAGCAATACCGCAACGGCATCATCACCGATGGCGAGCGCTATCAGAAGGTCGTCGACGTCTGGACCCAGGCCACCGACACCATCGCCAACGCGCTCTATCGCATGATCGAGCACAACGAAGGCAAGGCCAAGGCCTCGCCGCTCTTCATGATGGTCGATTCCGGCGCCCGGGGCAACAAATCCCAGATCAAACAGCTCGGCGGCATGCGCGGCCTGATGTCCAAGCCCTCCGGCGAGATCATCGAACGCCCGATTATCTCGAACTTCCGCGAAGGCCTCTCGGTGCTCGAATACTTCATCTCCACCCACGGCGCCCGCAAGGGTCTCTCCGATACCGCACTCAAAACCGCGGACTCGGGTTACATGACCCGCAAGCTCGTCGATGTCGCCCAAGACGTCATCGTCACCGAGATGGATTGCGGAACCGCCAACGGCATCACCGTCGTCCCCATCATGGATGGCGACGAGGAAGTCGCTTCGCTCGCCTCGCGCATCTACGGTCGCGTCTCCTGCGAGCAGGTCAAGGATCCGGTTTCCGGCGAGATCATCATCAAGATCGATGACATGATCTCGGAGCAGCAAGCGAATGCCGCCGAACGCATCGGTCTTGAAAAACTCAAGATCCGCTCGGTCCTCACCTGCGAAAGCGAACGCGGCTGCTGCGCCCAGTGCTACGGCCTCAACCTCGCCACCGGCAAACAGGTCAAGATCGGCGAAGCCGTCGGCATCATCGGTGCACAATCCATCGGCGAACCCGGCACCCAGCTCACCATGCGGACGTTCCACGTCGGTGGGGTGGCCGCATCGACCTTCAAACAACCCATCATCAAGGCCAAAAACAGCGGCACGCTGGTCTACAAGGACCTCCGCACCGTCCAAGCCTCCGATGGCACCTGGGTCGTCCTCAACAAAAACGGCACCATCTCGATCCGCGACAAAGGTGGTCTCGAACTCGAAAGCCACAACATCGTCATCGGTTCCGTTATCAATACCAAGGATGGCGAAACCGTGAAGAAGGGCGACACTGTCGTCACTTGGGACCCCTACAACGTACCCATCCTCACCGAGAAGGCCGGCAAGGTCGAATTCCGCGACATGATCTCCGGAATCACCGTCGCCTCCGAAACTGACAAGGAAACCGGGAAAAAAGGCATGGTCGTCACCGAACACAAGGAAGACCTCCACCCGCAGGTCGTCATCCTCGACGCCAAGACCAAGGAAATCCTCGCCAGCTACTCGATCCCCGTCGGCGCCCACCTTTCCGTCAAGGAAGGGGAAGTCGTCGCCGGCGGTGCCCAGCTCGCCCGCACCCCGCGCAAAGTCGCCCGCACCAAGGACATCACCGGGGGTCTTCCCCGCGTCGCCGAACTCTTCGAGGCCCGCAAGCCCAAAGACGCCTGCGTCATCTCCAAGATCAACGGCATCGTCTCCTTTGGCGGCAACGTCCGTGGCAAGAAAAAAGTCATCGTCACCGACACCGAATCCGGCGAACAAGTCGACCACCTCGTCCCGATGGGACGCCACATCATCGTCACCGATGGCGATGTCGTGAAACGCGGCGACCAGATCACCGAAGGCCCCGTGTCGCCAGAAGATCTGCTCGAAGCCTGCGGTGCCCAAGAACTCCAGGAACACCTCGTCAACGAAGTCCAGTCCGTCTACCGCGTCCAAGGCGTGGAGATCAACGACAAGCACATCGAGGTGATCATCCGCCAGATGCTCCGCAAGGTGAAGATCACCGAACCAGGCGACGCCACCCAGTATCTCTGGGGCGATCAGATCGACCGGTCCGTGTTCAAGCGCATCAACGCCGAGATCGTCGCTAACGGCGGCAAGCCCGCCGAAGCCGAGCCAGTCCTCCTTGGCATCACCAAGGCCTCGCTCGAAACCGACTCGTTCATCTCCGCCGCCTCGTTCCAGGACACCACCCGCGTCCTCACCGAAGCGTCCACCCTTGGTCGCATCGACTACCTTACCGGTTTCAAGGAGAACGTCATCATGGGCCATCTCATTCCAGCAGGCACCGGATTCGACATTCACCGCGATTCGGACTTCGAATTCACCGTCGAAGAACCCGAGCCCATTGTGGAAGTCCGCGACGAACCGAACGGCATCGACGACGAGGAAGGCATTGCCACCGCCTGATTCGCCATCGCGACCAATCAAATTCCAACCCCAAAGAGGCGCACCCATGGTGCGCCTCTTTTGTTGTCCCGATGGCCGCTCATCCCGGAAAATACCCTGTCCCGCTGCAATACCCTGTCCCTCTGCAAGAGTGCTCCAACAACTTACGAACAACTCGATCCAACGATACTCCGTCGGATCCACCACCATCGCCGCATTGCGGAGCGACGATTTGCGGGCGGTTGGAGTTTCGGGGAGGTGGGGGCCGGAGGGACGGTTTCGAGGGTGAAGGTTTTTTTGTGCAAATTGTCAGGTCACTTTTGCATTTATCCTAAAAAGGAAAATGAGAATCTCGCCATGACGCCGCAAATCAGCTTGTATCAAGGGAATGGAAGCATCCGT
>JBLRWN010000073.1:0-13243 GCA_047921195.1 Luteolibacter sp.
CAAAAAAGCAGTGAAAAAGGCACCGGCGAAAAAACCCGCCGCCAAACCCGCACCCAAAAAGGCCGTCAAAAAAGCACCGGCCAAAAAGGTAGCCAAAAAGGCACCGGCCAAAAAAGCCGCCGCCAAGCCGGCACCGAAAAAAGTGGTGAAGAAAGTCGCGAAAAAAGCCGCGAAGAAAAAGTAATCCCGATCATGCCACCCAAGTGAACCGGGTGTGGGGTTGCATGACCCCAGCCCGGCGCACCAGGGAACGCATGGATTCGAAAACCCCAAACCAACCGGCTTCGCCGGATGGTATCCACAGCCAAGCCGGGTGGCCTCACAAGCCACCCGGCTGTTTTGTTTGGAGAAACACATGGAACCGTTCGTGCATCCTGATATTCAGGAAATGTGAATTTTTTACGTGAAATCCCGTTTATGATGTGCGAAATACCGCTTTAACCATCACTCCACATCATGAAGAAGATATTGACCCGCCTTTTTTCGCCCTTGTTTCTGGCCGCGTTAAACACGACCGCTTCGGCACAGCACGCATACGAGACGCCCGCCGGCCACTATGAATACGGAGGCAGCCCGACCTTTGGTGGCCCGCGCAGCGCCAGCGGGTGGACGGCTTATGCCGCCGCGGAATGGGTCTCGCGCTACATGCAACGCGGCTACCAGCAATTCGGCAATGCCGGTGCCGTCGGCATCCTTTTGGGAGGCGGATACGGACCCATCGGAGCGGACATCGAACAGCGCCTGGCCGATACGGATAGCGATCGCGAATTTCGTGCCAGCCTGCGGGCCTCCCATCATCTCAACGGCCTCGATTTCGGCATCCGCGCCACTTACATGAACACCCTGCGTGGCAACCCGTCGAACTGGGACCTCGGCTTTGGCGTCGGCGGCGACCTGATCTGGGGCATCCGCTGGGAATCGGAAATTTACTACGGAACCGAACCGAAGAATTTCTATGCCGATGCCGGGCTTGCCCGTGAGTGGGAATTCGCAAGCGCCTGGAGTTTCAAAGCATCCGCCGGCCTCGGCATGAACCTCGGATACCAGCGCGATGCCGCCAAGGGATTCGATCACGCCACATTCGGCATCGACCTTGCACGCGCCTTCGGCCCGCAGTCCACCATCTACGGCGGCGTCGGCCATTACGCACCGATCAACCGGGATGTCGCGAAATACGACGACCACAAGGACCTCTACGATGGATTCGTCTTCCGTTTCGGTATGCGCTGGGATTACTAGGCGTTTTGCCCCGGGATCGCCTTTTCCCTTCTCATCGGGCATCGCGCGGGCATAATGCGACGCACGGTATGCCGCGATTCCACCCAACGCTTCTGACCTCCGGGCTGGCCCTCACATGCCTCTGCGCATCCGCGCTCGAGCCGGAAATTCCACGGGCCATCCCGGTCGATGCGCCCGTGGGTGACACCGTCACCAGCAATTCGGGGCAGTTCCGGGTTCGGGGTGGCGAGCCGGCATTGCGAGGCTCCGTCGCGTTGCTCGCCGAACAAACCCGCGCGGAGTTCCTGCGCCTCACCGAAGAACCCCGCGCCGGATTTCGGATTCCGGTGCACATCCAGCTTCTCGGCCAATCCGGCGATCAAGCACAACATCACCCGATCACCAAAGCCATCACCTATCACGATGGCGGTTACGAAATGCGCATCACCGTGCATGTGGCACGCGGGCTCGATGGCGAAGCCTTTCAAAGCGCCATCACCGCAGCTCTCGTTTATGAACGCAGCCTCGCCACTCGCACCACCGAAGACACTGAAACACCTTTGCTCGTTTCACCATGGCTGGTGGAGGGGCTTCGCGAGGCAAGCCGCTGGCAGAACGATGCCAGCGACCGCCGGCTTTACGAAACCATGTTCCGAAGCGGCGGGATCTTCAAACTCGACGGACTTTTCGCCTTGGATACGGCAAGCCATCGCTCGCTCGATGCCACGTCGCGCGCTGCGTTCACCGTGTCGAGCGGTGCTCTCGTGATGGCCTTGCTCGAACAACCCGATGGCAAGCAGGCATTCCGCAGCTTCCTCGGAGATGTCGCCCTTTTCGCAGGTGAAATGCCTTCGCTGCTACGCCGCCATTTTCCAGAGCTCAACCTCTCCGAAAACAGCATGGAAAAATGGTGGCGGCTGCTCCTCGCCCACAAGGGAACCGCGCGCCTCACCGACAGTCTTTCCATCTTTGAAACGGAGGCGGCACTCCATGAGGGACTGCGGATTTTCATCCGCGACGAGAATGGCGGCATGCGCGAAGAACCCATCGAATCGTGGCCGGAACTGTTGGAACTCACGCCCATGGAGCGCGCGGCGGCCACTCGCATGGCGGCGGACGCGATCGTCCGCCTGAGCCACCGCTGCTTCCCATCATATCGACCCCTGCTGGGATCCTACCAAGAGGTCCTGATCCTGATTGCGCAGGAAAATATCCAAACCGAACGCATCGCCGATCGCATCGGGGAACTCGCCGCTACCCGCCAAAACATCATCTCCAAGGCGGAGCGCGCCCGCGATTTCATGGATTGGTTCGAAATCACCCGGGCCCGCGAAACCAGCGGCGCCTTTGATGATTACCTCCGGCTCAAACAACAACTCCGCGACACCCCGGGCACAACCCGCAGCGACCCGGTCACCAAAACACTCGATCGATTCGATTCAATCTTCCACCGCGAATCCAATATCCGGCCCCACCAGCACCCCGGCGGATGGTAACCCACCGATAAATCCATATCCCATGACGCTCATCGAACAACTCGGCACCGCCCTTGGCCTTGCCTCCCTGGCCGGCATCAACCTTTATCTAACCGTTCTTATCGCGGGACTTGCGGTGCGATTCAACTGGCTCGATCTTGCCGCCGCACACGAATCGCTCGCCGTCGTCGCGGACCCATGGGTCATCTCGATCGCGGCTATCTTTTTCGTGATCGAATTCTTCGCCGACAAAGTCCCCTGGCTGGATTCCCTGTGGGACACCATCCACACCGTGATTCGCCCGGCGGGCGGGATCTTCCTCGGGCTCGCCGCCCTTGGCGAACTCAGCCCGACGCTCACCGTGATCGCCGTAATGGCCACCGGCGGGGCTGCCCTCTCCACCCACGGCACCAAAGCCGGCGTGCGGGCGATCCTGAACATGTCGCCGGAACCTGTAAGCAATTCGGTCGCAAGCGTCACGGAAGACGGGCTCGTCCTCGGCGGGCTGGGGGTCATTGCGCTCGCCCCGGGAATCGCCCTGTTTCTTTTCATCCTCGTCGTGATTGCTTGCACCGCCTTCACCATCTGGCTTTGGCACAAGGTGTTCCGCAAAAGGCGTGCCACCGCGCTTGCATGATGCGCCCTCATCCCATGCCGCACAGCCCGGCAGCCATTGTCCCGCAAAAAATCGAACAGTGATGACCATGCCCCGCCATACCATCCATCGCGGACACATCATCGATGTTGACGCACAGCGCGTCTTCCCGGGTGAGGTCGATGTCCGCGATGGCGTGATTTCAGCCGTTCGGGCACTCGACCATGTGCCGGATGAGGCGGGATTTATCTGTCCGGGATTCATCGACGCGCACGTCCACATCGAGAGCTCGATGCTCCCTCCGGCGGAATTCGCACGGATCGCCGTCGCACACGGCACCGTCGCCACCGTTTCCGATCCTCACGAGATCGCCAATGTGCTCGGCATCGACGGCGTCCGTGCGATGCAGGAAATGGCCTCGCAAACCCCGTGCAAGATCCACCTCGGGATCCCATCCTGCGTGCCCGCCACCCGATTCGAAACCGCGGGCGCCACGCTCGACGCCAGCGACATCGAAGAACTTTGCAAGGACCCATCGCTCATCTATCTGGCGGAGATGATGAATTTCCCGGGCGTCGTCCACCGCGACCCGGAAGTGATGGCAAAACTCGCGATTGCCAAACGCCACAACAAGAAAATCGACGGCCACGCACCCGGCTTGCGGGGCGATGCTCTGCACGCCTACGTTGCCGCAGGCATCAGCACCGACCACGAATGCACCGGGATTGAGGAGGCCCGCGAGAAACAATCGCTTGGCCAGAAAATCCTGATCCGCGAAGGTTCCGCCGCGAAAAACTTCGACGCGCTCTGGCCACTCCTGTTGGAAAAACCCGGGTCCTGCATGTTCTGCAGCGACGACAAACACCCCGACGACCTCATCGAAGGACACATCAACCTGCTTTGCGCACGCGCCATCGCCAAAGGCGTGCCGCTTTTCCACGTCCTCCAGGCCGCCTGCCTCAACCCGGTCGGCCACTATGGCCTGCGCAGCGGCCTGCTTCGCCCCGGCGATCCCGCGGATTTCATCCGCCTTGCCAACCTCGAATCCTTCCAGGTTCTCGAGACCTGGATCGACGGCGAATGCGTCTCCAAAGCCGGCACCTCGCTCCTGCCTGTCACCCGCGCCCCGATCGTGAATCATTTCCATTGCGATCCGAAATCCCCTGCCGACTTCCGCGCTCATGCGCCAGGACCGGCTGCGATCGTCCGTGTCATCGAGGCAATCGACGGCACTATTCTAACCGGTTCAGGAGAAATGCCTGCCACCATCGAGAACGGCCTCGCCATGGCCAACCCGGAGATCGACCTACTGAAAATCACCGTGGTGAACCGCTACCAAAACACCCCGCCGGCCGTCGCCTTCTTACGCGGCATCGGCCTCCGGCATGGCGCAATCGCCTCAAGCGTCGCCCACGATTGCCACAACATCGTCGCCGTGGGTTGCGACGACCACGCGCTTGCGGATGCCGTCAACCTCGTCATTCATGCCGGGGGAGGCATCAGCGCGGTCGGCCGTGAGATCCACGATCTCCTGGCCCTGCCGATTGCCGGGCTCATGAGCGACGAGCCGGCGGAATCGGTCGCCGCCGGATACGCGCGCCTCACCCGATGCGCGCATCAACTTGGCAGCACGCTCAGCGCGCCATACATGACGCTTTCGTTCCTCTCACTGCTCGTCATCCCGTCGTTGAAACTCGGCGACCGTGGGTTGTTCGATGGCGGGAAATTCGAGTTCACCCGGCTCTTCACCTGAATAGCGACTGTTAGAAACCGCAGTGCCCCGGGGTGCGGGCGAAAGGAATCACATCACGGATGTTGTGAACGCCGGTGACGAACATCAGCAACCGCTCGAAGCCGAGACCGAATCCCGCATGGGGGACGGTGCCGTATTTCCGAAGGTCGGCATACCATTGGTATGCCGCGGGGTCGATGCCGTGCCGGGTGAAATTCTCTATCAGCACATCGAGCCGCGCC
The DNA here is from genome assembly GCA_047921195.1 of Luteolibacter sp. Taxonomy (GTDB): domain Bacteria; phylum Verrucomicrobiota; class Verrucomicrobiia; order Verrucomicrobiales; family Akkermansiaceae; genus Luteolibacter. The sequence goes on from JBLRWN010000073.1 coordinate 5,263, forward strand.
TCGCGCTGGCTGCCACCGATGATCTCGCCGATCCCGGGCACCAACACATCCATGGCCCCCACGGTCTTGTCGTCATCGTTGAGGTGCATGTAGAACGGCTTGATCTCTTTGGGGTAATCAAAGACGGTGACCGGGCATTTGAAATGCTCCTCGGTGAGCCAGCGCTCGTGCTCGGATTGCAGGTGGTGACCGTATGCCACTGGAAACTCGAACGCCTTGCCGCTCGCCTGGAGCAGCTTTACCGCGTCGGTATAACAGACGCGCTCGAACGGCCGCGAGGCGACGAATTCGAGCCGCTCGCGCAAACCCTTGTCGATGAAGCGGGCGAAAACATCGAGATCACCGTCGTGCTGATCGAGCATTTCACGACAAAGAAACTGGATCATCGCCTCGGCCAGATCCATGTCGCCCACGAGATCGCAGAACGCCATTTCCGGCTCGATCATCCAGAACTCGGCGGCATGCCGCGAGGTGTTCGAGTTTTCCGCACGAAACGTGGGGCCGAAGGTGTAGATGTTCGACAAGGCGCAGGCGAACGTCTCCCCCTCAAGCTGACCGGAGACGGTGAGGAACGCGCGCCGCCCGAAAAAATCCTCGGCATCCATCGCCGCACGCTCCGGTGCCAAAGTGGTGACGCGGAACATCTCGCCAGCCCCCTCGCAATCGCTCGCGGTGATGATCGGGGTGTGCACGTATGCGAAATCCCGTTCCTGAAAAAACCGGTGGATCGCATACGCCATGCGGCTGCGCGTGCGGAAGACGGCACCAAAGAGATTCGTCCGCGCCCGCAGGTGCGGAATGGTGCGCAGGAACTCGGGAGTGTGGCCTTTTTTCTGCAACGGGTAATCTTCCGGCACGCCACCTAACAAACGAATGCTCGCCGCGCGGAGCTCCCACTTCTGGCCCTGCGCGGGCGAGGCGACGAGCTCGCCCTCGACCTCGATCGAAGCTCCGGTGTTCATTTTCCCGAGATCCGCGGAGCCGGGAATGCCGACGTCCGCAATCACCTGGAGATTTTGCAGGCACGAGCCGTCGTTGAGCTCGATGAAGGAGAACGCCTTGTTGTCGCGCCGCGTGCGGACCCAACCGGCGGCGCGGATTGATGCCGCCGGGGCATCGCGGCGGAGAATGTTTTTCACTAGCGTGCGCATGCCCGGCGATAATCGCCGGAAGCCGCGTTGTCAAAGCGCGGTGTCGCCGCACGTCAAGGAATCCGCAGCACCTGGCCCGGGCGGATCAGGTCGCCTGAGATGCCATTCGCACGGCGCAGTGCGGCCACCGTCGTCCGGTGGCGGCTGGCAATCCCGGAAAGTGTGTCGCCGCGCTTCACGGTGTAGCGGCGCTGGGCCTGCGCTTGAGGCCGGGGTTGCGGAGTGGCCGCAGGTCGCGCCTGGGCGGTCTGCGCCGGGCGCGTTTGTTGTGCCGGGCGCTGGGTCGACGCGATCGCCTGCGGCGGGCGACTTGGCGGCGTGGTGGTGCGCGGCGGCGTCGGCTTGCGGTCGCCGCCACGCCATTTCGCCGGATTATCCGCCCATGCCTCGATGTAGTTGCCGCGACTGTCGAATGGACCGGTGCCCACAGGATGATCCATGCCGCGAGGTGCGTTCGCACATGAAGCGGCGAAGAGAACCAATGCGGCAACGGATATGGCAGTCGTGGTGAATCGCATGGCCGAAACCTGCCAGAATACCGCATCAATTGCAAAGAATTGTCATTTTCACTCCCCAAAAAATCACGGCGGACCGCATCAGGCTTTGTCCGCGCGGGCTTTGACGAACCGCCACCCCGCGGTCGCGAAAATCAAAAGCGCCAACCCTCCGAGAAACCACCCGCTGTGCCCCTCCATCGCGGATTTTCCCATCGTCAACACCGCCACCGCATAAACCCACGTCGACGCCATGGACACAATCATGAACACCTTGAAGGGGATGCCTGCGACGCCCATCAGGTGGCTTTTCAAAAACATCGGCACCCCAGGCGCGAACTTGAGCATCACCGCCACCCTCCAAGCGTTGTCCGCCTGAACATCGGGTGGCGACAGGCCCCGCTTTTCCAGCAGCCGGCGCATCGATTGGCGCAACCAGCACGAAGAAACCAAGAATGCCAAAATAAAATGCAACGCCATCCCCAGCGTCGCCCCCACCACATTCTGCCACAACGGGAATGCTGCCCCTCCAATGAGGAAAAACGGCGTCGAAGGAAAACCGACGAGCGTCAATAAAGCGAATGCGAGGTAAAAAAACCACGGTCCACCCGCCCGCAACCATGCCAGAAAACCCGCAATATCAACGTGTGGAACGAGCAAATACAACCCCAGCAACATAAAACCTGCGATCGAGACGATTTGCAGCCACCTGATGCCGCCACCCGCCGGACCGGTGCCTCGGACGGTTTTTGCATAATCCCGCATGAAGAGGACTCCGCCCCAGGCCCTAGCGTTTTGCAAGCAAGATGGGCCCTTCTCGGAAAGAAAGATCGTATTTGCGGAAATTCCGCTTGTAACAAACTACGCGCGACCGTAGCGCATGCCTTGCACCACTCTCTTTACCCAATCACCCCATGATCCCCTTCATCCTCTGGACCCTCGCTGGTCTGACCTCCGGCATCGTTTTCGCCTCGTTTTTCGAGTGGATCCTCCACAAATACGTCATGCACCGGCCGGTCGGGCGGTTCCGCTACGCATTCCACGCGCATGCGGTCGTCCACCATCAGATTTTCAAGGCGGATCACACGTATCACCTGCTCCAGGAAAAAGACAAGGAAACGATCCCGATGGCCTGGTGGAATGGCCCCGTGCTCATTCTCATCGGAGTGGCCCCATACGCGTTGCTGGCCTGGTTGATTGGCGAGTGGGCCTTTGCGGCTGGCGGGCTGGCAGCCTTCATCGGCTATTACGCCACCTACGAATACATCCATTGGTGCATGCACCTGCCAAAAGCCAGGCGCGTCGAAAAACCATGGTGGTTCCGCAAACTCAATGGCCACCACCTCCTGCACCACCGCTACATGCACAAAAACTTCAACGTCGTGCTGCCACTCGCCGATTACATCCTCGGCACCTTGATGCTCCGCGCGAAAACTCGCTTCGCACAGGCAACCGGCCCGTCGGTGCCCGATGTGCAACCGCTCGAACCATGAGCCCACACTAGGTTTTTTCTTCTTGCCCGCCGATTGGCATGCGGATTGCCTGATCCATGTCCAGCAGACTTGCAAATTGGAGTGCCGCACTCCTCGGCATCGTCGCTCTTGGCGCCTGTGACGAGTCTGAAAAGCCGACTCGGCCTGCCGCACAACCACCCTCCGTCGAAGATGGGTGGACCACAATCCCCATCCCGGAAGTTTCGGACAAACCGGCCATTCAATCGGAGTCTGCAACCCGGGAGCCTGATGCGCCTCGCAACCGTGCCGATGTGCTCGGCTTTGCCCGCCACCTCCCCGCCGATGCCGAGGCATTGGTGACGTTCCACGAAGCCGCGTCCGTCATCGAACGCATGCGGATGATGAAATTATGGAACGCCGCATCCATCGATCTACCGAAACGGACGCACCAGAAACCCGAAATGGACGATGATGATTTCTCGGACCTTCAGGGACTGATGCACGAGGAAGACTTCATGGAGGCCGCACCCACGATCTCTCCGTTGGAAACATTCGGCAGCGAAATCACGATCGCTCTCGGCAAGGATGGCACCAGACGCATGGCGGCATGGGTCGATTTGAACCGCCGCTCCATCTATCACCACGCACGGGGCATCGCATCCGGAGTCTCTAATCCGGGTGATCACGAAACAGACATGCCCTTTTCGATGATCCGATTTCTCTTCGGATCATTTGCGAACCCCGATGTCTATGGCGATCTCATCCAGGACGCCACAGCCATGCGAGCACTCGATCATTTCCAGATTCCGCCCATCTACCTCGCCGTGCGCGCCAACCAAGACCGCATCCGCGAAATCCACGAAATCATCTCCGAACCGGTCCGCTCCATGGCGAACTTCCCTGAAATGTCCGCTCCCGTCGAAGTCGTCCGGGCGGGCACCACATTCAACGGCTACCGGATGATCGGCGCGGACCTCGCAAAGTCCCTTGAAGAAGGACGCGAATATATGGCGGAGATCTTCGGCGGCGACGTGATCGACCGCATGATCGAGTTCCTCAAACCTCGCGAACTCGTCGCCATCAGCGGCATTCTCGGCGATTACTCGGTCGTCTTTTACGGGGCGTCCGTCGATGAATTCCAGCTCGCCGAATCACCGGAACACGCAATCACCCACGGCGACACCCTCGCCTTCGCCGACGCCCAACTCGCACACCCCTTCCACGGACTTTTCCACGCAAACAAAGATCTGCTAGAAACCCTCGCCGCAAGCAGCATCGCCGATATCGCACTCGGACTGCGCGACGGACTCGCCACCCACGACCACGATGGACGCAACCGCGACCTCGTCACCCTCCTGCATATCGTCAGCGAACGCGAACGCGCCCTGCGCGCCCTCGCACGCCACCAATCCACCGGCATCACGATCGTCGACGACGGGGGACCACGCATTGACGCCCACGGCAGCACCAGCGGCATGCTCGATTTCTCCTCACCCTCGCGCCTCGCCGCACTCGAGGATGCGCCGGACCTCGCGGTTTTTCTCCGCATGTCCACCGATGCCCGCTACAGCACGCGCGCGATCGCATACAGGGAAGCCGTTTTCGAGACCTCCTACGCATGGTTGCGCAGGCTGATGGAATCACCGGATGAAATCGGGACGGATGGCGATCGCCCCACCTTCAATCCGCTTCAACTCATCCAGCCATATGCCGCGGTTTTTGAGAACGATTTCCGCAGCGACTTCCTAAATATCTGGCACGCCATCTCACGCGACATGCGGGAAGGACTCGGGCGCGAATCGGCCATCGTCGTCGACCTCAAGGGCACGGTGCCCGCCATTCCGGGCGTGCCGAAAGCCATCGTCGGTCAACCCGATTCACCACGCGCCACCTACCTCGCCCCCGTCGTAAACCGTGAACGATTGGGCGCGGCATGGGAAAAAATCCATTCCAGCACGACGAACATCACCACCCGAATCGGCGAATTCCAACAGCGCGAAATCCGCATGCCACGCCCGATCCGCAGCGAATCCGGCAGCCTGACGAGCTGGTTCCTGCCACTGCCCGTTTTTGATGATGAATTCCTCCCGTCGGTCACACTCAATGACAATTGGTTCGCCATGGGCACCTCGCGGAACCAAGCGGTCGACCTCATCGCAAGGCTGGAATCCCTCGATCCCCGCCCAGGCGGTGGACTCCAGCTCAAGGTAAACTTCCGCCTCATCGCCGAATCGCTGCGCTCACAAATCGCCATACTCATGGAAAATCGCGATTCCATTCTCGAAGCCAATGAGCTCGTCGCGGCGGAATTCGACAAGGGCATCGAAAAACTCGAAACCTTCACCACCGGGATCGAAGAACTCGAAACCCTTGAAGCCCAATGCTGGGAGGAAGCCGGCAGCACCCGCACCCGCATTCATTTGCGCGTCAACCCTCGATGACGCCTCACCCCGCCGGAGCGGTGGCCGCCATTTCATCCTGATGAATCGTCCCATCGCGAATCACCAACGTGCGGTCTCCCTGTTTCGCGAGACTGACATCGTGCGTCACCACCACCAGCGTCACGCCATGATCGCTCGCAAGATCCAACAAAGTCCGCATCACGCTCGCACTGGTCGCGGAGTCGAGATTCCCCGTCGGCTCATCCGCGAAAAGTACTTTCGGGCGGTTGACGATGGCGCGGGCAATCGCCACTCGCTGCTGCTCGCCGCCTGAGAGCTCGGCTGGCAGGTGATCGGCACGATGACCAAGACCCACCCGCTCAAGCGCGGCCATCGCATCCGCCGATGTGTCGCGCCCGCCAATCGCACCCGGAATACGCACGTTTTCCAAGGCCGTAAGCTCCGGGAGCAGAAAGTAATTTTGGAAAATATAACCGATCGTACGATTGCGGAATGCCGACTGCGCGCGCTTGCCAAGCCCGTAGAGATCCACCCCGTCAATGTGCACGCTGCCGCGCTCCGGATGCTCCAGCCCGGCCAAGGTATAGAGCAGCGTGGTTTTTCCCGCGCCACTCGGCCCACAAAGAAAAACCCGCTCGCCACGGCGGATGCTTAGATCAATCCCGTGCAGCACTTCGATCGACTTCCGCCCGATGCGGTAGCCACGGTGCAAATCGCGCGTCTCAATCATGATCTCGTTCACCCGGCAAGCGTGCGCACTTGCCAAGCCACCCGCAAGCCGGATTCATTCCAACAGCCGGATTGCCACATCATTCTTGAATTCCTTGGCAATATCCAACGCCGTCACATTCGTTTTCGACCGCACGCTGCGATCGACACCTCGATCGAGGAAAAGCTGGATCATTTCAGCCCCGCCGCTGGCCGCAGCTTCATGCAACGGCGTGCCACCTCCCTCACTCATGGTCACCAGGTCAGCTCCTCCATCAAGAAGCGCGCGGGCCACCTCGATCCGGTCACGCGCGGCAGCATGATGCAGCGGCGTCCACCCGGTGCGGTCACGCATACGCGGATTCGCCCCCGCCTTGAGCAGAGCAGCGCAGAGCTCCGCATTGTTACGCTCCACCGCGAGATGCAACGGTGTGCGCCCGGCGTTGTCGGCGGCATCCACATCCGCACCCACTGCAATCAGATGCAGCGCGATCGCCGCATCATTGCGCAATATCGCATGCGGCAATGGCGGACGCTTGTCTCCCTTGTTCATTAATTCTGGATTCGCAGCAAGGTGACGTTTCACATCGTCGAGATCCCCACGGGCTATCGCAACGTCGATATTCGGATGCACGGGATCGGACGCCACCTCACCCGGAACACCACCCTCCGGCACGTCGATGCCCGCAGTCCACGCAATCGCGTTGACGATGAGCGTGCGATAATCGTCATTCATCCAGAGCGCGTGGAAATGACCACCGGTAAATCCAAAACCGCGTGAACCACCCGGGTTTTCCGCCGTCCATGCGAGAGTTTGCGGCTCCTGATTTTGCAAAGCCGCGCGCAACGTCGGATTGCCAGAGCGTGGCCCGTCCTCGGCACCCAATGTCCCGGCGGGCGGATGCGCCTGAAGGATCGGCGTGACGCCCTCTTCGCGGAATCGCATGTGATAGTAAAACTCATCGCGCACCTCGAAGGGAGAAACTCCACGCGTCACCGCATGCCCGGCAAGCACCGGCTCCTTGAGGTCCCACATCGGATTCACCGACCAATCGACCTCGAAGTGCCCGCCGATCGCCGCCTGCAATGCGGCGGCCAATTTGGGTTCGCCAGGCTCCAGCGCGAAATGAATCACCACATGCCCCTTGCCTTCAGCCACCCGCGCCAACAGTGCATCGTGGTTTCCCAATGCCACGTGATCCTTAAGCCCGTCGGAATACAACACAATCGCATCCGCCGCCGCCAGCTTCGCCTCATCCTCGGGCCAACCAACAACAACCTCGGCCCTTACCCCAAGCCCACTCGATTCAAGGTGCTGCGCCATCAACAAGGAACCCGCTTCATGCTCATGCGCCCCAGCCCCATGACTCGGCGGCCCCGCAATGAACAATATATGACGCTCGGCAGCTGTCGCCGCCGCAAAGCTCAACGCGACGGAGAAACCTAGAAACAAGATCGAATCGCGGCCAGCATGATGTGAAGTTGTCATACCAAGACAACAACATCCCAGCTTCGGATCTTTCAACCCGTAAACAATTTTTTGAACAACCCCAACGAAATGAAACCATCGAAAGTGAGTGATCCATGACAATGGAATAGAGGCACCACCCCCGCGCACGGGTGATTCGCAATTACTCAACTTCGGCGTCCATCTTATTCCCGATGGATGAGCTATCCCGCAGCGCCCAGATCACGCCCGCCGCATCCTTCGCCGCACCGCGCATCCGCCGTGCCCCGGTCTTCCGCTTCGGTCCGAACCGATCGCGCGCCTG
>JBLRWN010000074.1:0-12955 GCA_047921195.1 Luteolibacter sp.
CCGCCGATGCGAATGGGAACACGCGGAGCATTGCCATGGCCAGGCATTGGCTTCGGCGGTCGCAGACCGCCGCTACAAGCGGGGCCATGCGCGGGCTTGTAGCGGCGCGTCTATGACCGCCGATGCGAATGGGAACACGCGGAGCATTGCCATGGCCAGGCATTGGCTTCGGCGGTCGCAGACCGCCGCTACAGGCGGGGCCATGCGCGGGCTTGTAGCGGCGCGTCTATGACCGCCGATGCGGATGGGAACGCGCGGAGCATTGCCATGGCCAGGCATTGGCTTCGGCGGTCGCAGACCGCCGCATGCGCGGGTCCGCATATCTTATCAAATCCTTGATCCGCAGAGACTGAGGGTTGTTCACGATGTGGATTTGGTGCAGCATGTTCACACCATGAAAACGGCAGCAAAAACCCACTTTCAATCCTTGCAGGACTGGATTGAGGAAATCACCACGCATTGCACGCCAGAGAACGTCGAATGGTGCGACGGATCACAGGAGGAATGGGACCGACTCACCACCTTGCTATGCGAAAAAGGCACATACACCCGGCTCAATCCGGAAAAGCGGCCGAATTCGTTTCTCGCCCGCTCCACCCCATCCGACGTCGCCCGGGTGGAGGACCGCACTTATATCTCCACCAAGCGCCCTGAGGAGGCCGGCCCCACCAACAACTGGGCGCCGCCTTCCGAGCTCCGACCGATCCTCCGGGAGAAATTCGCCGGCTGCATGAAGGGTCGCACGATGTACATCATCCCGTTCTGCATGGGCCCGCTCGATTCCCCTCTCGCGAAAATCGGCATCCAGCTCACCGACAGCGCATACGTCGTCACCAACATGCGCATCATGACGCACATGGGCAGCCACGTCCTCAAGCGCCTCGAAGACGAGGCCACGGGCAAGGTGCCCGAAGTCCGCGACGGCCACGGCCACTTCATCCCGTGCCTCCACTCCGTCGGCGCGCCGCTCGAACCCGGCGAGCAGGACGTGCCATGGCCCTGCAATGAGGACAAATACATCGTCCACTTCCCCTACACCCACGAGATCGTCTCCTACGGGTCCGGATACGGCGGCAACGCGTTGTTGGGGAAAAAATGCCTCGCGCTGCGCATCGCCTCGAACATCGCCCGCGAAAACCGCTGGATGTCCGAACACATGCTCATCCTCGGGGTTGAAAACCCGCAGGGCGAGAAAACCTACGTCGCCGCCGCATTCCCGTCGTCCTGCGGCAAAACCAACCTCGCCATGCTCGTGCCACCCCCGGCCTACCAGAAAGCCGGATGGAAAACCTCGATCGTCGGCGACGACATCGCATGGCTCTGGCCACACAAGGACGGCAGGCTCCACGCCATCAATCCGGAAACCGGATACTTCGGCGTCGCCCCCGGCACCGCATACAGCACCAACCCGATCGCGATGGAGACGATCAAGGCAAACTGCATCTTCACCAACGTCGGCCTCACCGACGACGGCGACGTCTGGTGGGAAGGCATGGACGGCGAGCCGCCTGCCCATGCCATCGACTGGACCGGCCAGGACTGGACGCCCGATTGCGGCCGCGTCTGCGCCCACGCCAACGCCCGTTTCACCGCGCCCGCGTCGCAATGCCCGACGATCGACCCTGATTGGCAGAACCCCGAGGGCGTACCGATCCGCGGCATCATCTTCGGCGGCCGCCGTGCCACCACCATGCCGCTTGTCTATCAGGCGTTCAACTGGATCCACGGCATCTACGTCGGCGCCACCATGGGCTCGGAAATGACGGCTGCCGCCTTCGGCACCCTCGGCAAGGTCCGCCGCGACCCGATGGCCATGCTGCCGTTCTGCGGATACAACATGGGCGATTACTTCAGCCACTGGCTCGAAATGCCGAAATACCTCACTCACTTCCCGCGCTTCTTTAACGTGAACTGGTTCCGCAAGGACGAGGGCGGGAATTTCCTCTGGCCCGGATACGGCGAAAACATGCGCGTGCTCGAATGGATCGTCAACCGCTGCCGCGGCAAAGTCCCCGGCCACGAGACCCGCATCGGCTGGATTCCCTACTTCGAGGACTTCAACGCCGAGGGCATCGAAAAATTCGATCACGAGACATTCGACAAGGCGATGCGCTTCGACCGCGCCGAATGGAAAGCCGAGCTCATCAGCCAATCCGAATTCTTCATCGACCTCTACGACCACCTGCCCAAGGAGCTCATCTACCAGCGCGAACTCCTCGCCGCCCGGCTCGTCTGACGCGCGCCCATGGCTTCGGAAAGCCGTCTCCGCCGGTTTTTGGTTTCCGATTGTTGATTGTTGGTGGTTCCGTCTCCCCTCAGTTTCGCGAGGGTCGGCTCACAGCCCATCGCCGTCCGCCAAGGCACCGATGTCGGCATGGGAAAGAAGCCCTCGACTGGAATCTGGCCAACCGGGAGCGCTTGCCCGCCTCACCCTTCAGCGTTTCGGTGATGACATCGATAGAAACCCAGTAGAAAGTGTCTCCGTCTCTTGGCTCTATCCAACTCATGAAACTCCATCTCACGCTCCTCACCGCCTTGATGTTCGCCTGCGCAAACCCCTCCGCCAGCGCCGAAGCCGCTTCCCCCGCGTCCCAACCCAACCTGCTCATCATCCTTACCGACGACCATGGCTACGGCGACGTCTCGACCTATCAGGAAACCGACGTCCGCACCCCGCACATCGACCGCATTGCCGCCGAAGGCATGCTTTTCACCACGATGCGATCGAACTGCACCGTCTGCTCGCCCTCGCGCGCCGCGATGCTCACCGGTCGCAATGCCGACCGCGTCGGTGTGCCGGGCGTCATCCGGACTTTTGCCCACAGCTCGTGGGGATACTTCGATCCGTCCGTCCCCACCCTGGCCGACGAACTCAAAAAAGCCGGCTACCACACCAGCCTGATCGGCAAATGGCACCTCGGCCTCGAATCGCCCAACCTGCCCAACGAACGCGGATTCGACCACTTCCACGGATTTCTCGGCGATATGATGGACGATTACTACAAGCACGGTCGCCACGGCAAACACTACATGCGGCTCAATCAAACCCCCGTCCATCCCGAGGGACACGCCACCGAAGTCTTTTCCGACTGGGCCGTCGAATATTTCGAGAAGCGCAAGGGCGCCGGCCCGTTCTTCATGTTCCTCGCCTACAACGCCCCGCACTTTCCCATCCAACCACCCAAGGACTGGTTGGAGAAAATCCAGCAACGCCACCCGGACATGGACCCCGCCCGCGCCAGTAACGTCGCCTTCGTCGAACACCTTGACCACCACATCGGCCGCGTGCTCGCCGCCCTCGATGAAACCGGCCTTGCCAACAACACCGTCGTCGTCTTCTCCGCCGACAACGGCGGTTCGATCCCACACGCCCAGAACAACGACCCATGGCGCGGTGGCAAACAGGATCACTACGACGGCGGACTGCGCGTTCCCTTCATGGTCCGATGGCCGGAGAAAATCCAAGCCGGCACCCGCTCCGACTACGCGGGTTTACTCTCCGACATTTTCCCCACCTTTCTTGATCTCGCCGGAGCCAAATTGCCGGAGGATCTCGACTCGATCAGCATCGCCCCCGTCCTGCGCGGTGAGGATTTCGAAACCCCGGACCGCGAACTCTACTTCGTCCGCCTCGAAGGCAATCCAAGATATGCGGGCAAGGCCTACCATGCCCTCATTCACGGCGATTGGAAAATCCTTCAGAACCACCCGTTCGAACCCTACCAACTCTACAACCTCAAGGACGATCCGCAGGAACAGAACGACCTCGCCAAAACCCACCCGAAGGTTCTCGAAAAACTCACACTCCAACTCTCCCGCCACATCCAGCGTGCCGGCACCACCCCGTGGCAGCCACCGACAAAGCAGCATGGTCCGTGAATGTCATTTTCCCAAACAGCACCACGGTGCCAATGATGAATGAGGGGTGAATGGGAGGGCTGACTGGCAGTATTTTCATTCGCTTGGCATTCGCGGTGCACCTCAGGAGTGAGGTGCCTCCGTGAGATGAAGAGCTTGCGGCCGTAGGAAGACGCAGCTTGCGGTCAAGAAGATGCTTTCTTCTTAGCGATGCGCATTGATGTTTCGGGGATGGGATGGATTGGATGAGGCGCAGAAGTTGTTCGGTGTCAGCAACATCCGTCATGCGCTGCTTGCCGTCTGCTGCGGTCATTTTCAAACCGTGACAATTCGTCACGGTTTCATTTCCTTCTTTTTTGAGTCGTTCCTTGAGTTTGCGCCAGTATGCGCCGGAATCGATGCTTTCCGTCAGGATCGCGATGACGTCAACGATTGCGAAGAGCCATTTGCCTTCCTTGTCGTTCCAGGCACGGCGGACTTGTTTTTCTCCGAAGAGTGAGATCTGGGACATGGCGTTAGGCGAAGAGCTTGCGGTCGAGCGAGCGGTATTGGATAGCTTCGAGGATGTGGTTGGCTTGTATTTTTTCCGAGCTAGCGAGGTCGGCCAAGGTGCGTGAAACTTTCAATATCCGGTCGTGGGCGCGGGCGGAGAGGTGCATTTGTTCCATCGCCTGTTCGAGGTAGCCCTGGCTTTCGGAATCGAGCGCGCAATGTTCGCGGACTTGTTTCGGGCGCATCGCGGCGTTGGTGGTGACGCCTTTGCTGGTGGCGAAGCGGAGGGTCTGGAGGTTGCGGGCCTCGGTGACGCGGGCGCGGATGGTGGCGGAGGATTCGCCGGCGTGTTTTTTGGCGGTCAGTTCGCGGAAATCGACGGCGGGGACTTCGACGTGGAGGTCGATGCGGTCTAACAACGGTCCGGAGATCCGTTGGCGGTATTTGTCGATCTGGCCGGGCGAGCAGCGGCATTCCCTTTTTGGATCTCCGTAGTAGCCACAAGGGCAGGGGTTCATGGCGGCGACGAGCATGAAGCGGGCGGGGAAGGTGAGGGTGCCGGCGGCGCGGGTCACGGTGACGTGGCCGTCTTCCAAGGGCTGCCGCATCACCTCGAGGGTCTGGCGGCGGAACTCGGGGAGTTCGTCGAGGAAGAGAACGCCGTGGTGGGCGAGGGAGACTTCGCCGGGGCGCGGGTTGGTGCCTCCGCCGAGCAGGCCTACATCGGAGATGGTGTGATGGGGGGCGCGGAACGGGCGGACGGTGAGGAAGGAATGACGGCCATTGAGCAAGCCGGAGACGGAGTGGATGCGGGTGGTGTCGATGGCGTCTTCCTCACTCATCTCCGGCATGATGGTGGGCAGGCGCTTGGCGAGCATGGATTTTCCGGTACCAGGCGGGCCGGTTAGCAGAATATTATGGCCACCGGCGGCGGCGACTTCGAGCGCGCGTTTGACTTGGTGCTGGCCGCGGACTTCCTCAAAATCGAATTCGTGGTTGCGGTGGGAGTCGAAGAAGGCGGCGCGGTCGAGATCGTAGGGGGTGATCCATTCGTTGCCGGAAATGAATTCCCATGCTTCGCGGAGGCTTTTGACCGGGTGGACGTCGATGCCATCGATGACGGCGGCTTCGGCAGCGTTCTCGGCGGGGACGATGAGGCGGGTGCGGCCGTTGCGTTTGGCTTCGAGGGCGATCGAGAGCACGCCTTTGACCGGGCGGACGCGCCCGTCCAGTCCGAGCTCGCCGACGACGCAGAACTCCTCGGCGTTGAACGGCTTTTGGCGGCTGGCGGCTGCCATGGCGAGCGCGATCGGGAGGTCGAATGAGGGTCCTTCTTTTTTGAGGTCGGCGGGGGCGAGGTTCACAGTCTTGACGCCATCGTCGAGGTAGAGGCCGGAGGCGGTGATCGCGGAGTTGACGCGTTGCGAGGATTCGCGCACCGCGGCATCGGGCAGGCCGACGATCGTGATCATCGGCTTATCGGCACCACGGGCGTTGACTTCGACTTCGACTTCGCGGGCGTCGATTCCTCGGAGGGCGGCTGAGAACATTTTTGTGATCATGTGAACATCAAAAAAATGACATCCCATGGATCGAGAGGCAAGGCTTTGTTTTGTCCGGTTTGGGGCGAGCAAATCATGGCAGGCGTCCCCGAAGTGGAAACGAATCAGGACGGTTGCCAAGTCGATTGGCGCTTCACGTCATCAAGCCCGGGCCACATTGTTTCCTCACGAAGAAGCAGGCAGCCACACCTTCGCGCCCGCGCTGCGGGTTCCCGGCTCCGGGAAAAATCCGGAGAGGTTCCTGCGGGGCTCAAGATCCGCGATGGCATCCACCGCTTTCGACCAGCGCCAACGGAACCCCGCATCGCGCAAGCGTAACGGCTCGGCCCAGCGGCTTTTCAAGACAAGCTCGGTCTCCGTGCGCATCAGCAACGCCCCGATCGCCAACATCCAGCGCGTGGCCGGCAGGCCGATCGGCATGCCCACCGCATTCCGGAAGTGCCGCATCCAATCACGATTTGTCGGGAAATCCGGTGCCGTCACATTGATGCAGCCGTCGAGGAATGCATCATGCACGATGAAATCCACCGCCCGCAAAAAATCCTCCATGTGGATCCAGCTCACGCGCTGGCCCCCGCCACCCATTGATCCGCCAAAACCGATTCCGCACAAGTTCCGCAGCACATCATACACACTGCCTTCCTCATTCGCCAAAACCATCCCGGTGCGCAATGCGACTTTGCGGGTGGCCGCCGGCGTCTGGCAGCCGAAAAACGCATCCTCCCACGCTTGTGCCACCTCGCAGGAAAAGCCATCGCCGCGAACTCCGAGCCAATCGTTCTGCGGTGCATCCTCCGCATGTCGATACCAGGTGGCGGTCGAGGAATTCAACCACACTTTGGGCGGGATCCGGCAGGAGGCCACCGCTTGGCCGACGGCCTTGGTGCTTGCCACCCGCGATTCGAGGATCTGGCGGCGATTCTCTCCATGGTAGCGGCAATTCACACTCCGCCCGGCCAGATTGATCACCGCCTCGGCCCCTTCCAGCGCCAGTGCCCACGGGCCTTGATTCACGCCGTCCCACGGCAGAAACATGCCATCGCCCGACCAGCCGTCGCGATTGCGCGCAACGGCAACGACTTCCCGCCCGCGCCTTGTGAAATACCGGCACAGGTAACGTCCGAGGAAACCGTTGGCTCCGAAAATGACGATGGTTTGGTTCATGTTGAGGGAATGTGTTTAGGGACTGTGAAAGATCGATTACTTGATCAGCTTGGCCGCCAACTGAACGGCGAGACCGTGCTTCATCGCCGAAACCTTGTCGGACATCGTCGAGGCAAAGCCCACAAACTCCTGGAGGGATCGCATTTGCTCGTGGAATGCCTTGCCTTCCGGCGTCTTGATGTCGCGACTGTCGTCGGCGCATTTGCGGAGAATTGCCAAGGCCGGATCGATTTCCCGACGTTTCCTTTCGCGTGCCACGATCGTGAAAATCGTCCACACGTCCTTTTCCGCTTCGAAATACTCGCGGCGATCGCCCTTCTTCACCACCACCCGCAATAGCCCCCAAGCTACCAGCTCCTTCAGGTTTGTGTGCGCGTTGCCTCGGCTGATCTCCAGCTCCTCCATCACCTCGTCGGTGCACAGCGGATCGATCGACGTCATCAACAACGCATGGATCTGCGCCATCGTCCGATTGATCCCCCATTGGGTGCCAAGAGCTCCCCATTGCGAGATGAACTCATCGCGGGCTTGGGTCAGGGCGTTGTGGTCTTTTGTGGCAGGCGCGTTCATCTCTTTCAGTAAATACTGAAAATTCCGGACTTACAACAAAAATTTGACCGGATGCCGATCCTTTTTTGAGGGTATTCGCCATGCGCCCTGAGGCGGGTTTCCTGGCCATGCAGCATTCCCCGGTGCGTTTCGAGGATGATCCATCAATACGGATCGATGTTTTTCCCATCGCGGGGTGGGGGTGCGATTGAGCCGAAGCCTCGCCTTTAAAGAATTCGTCGATTCGCTTGGAAATTTCGTCGCCGGACCTTACGCTGCCGCGCGTGATTCCCAACGTCCTCGCCGAACGATACGCCTCGCCCGCCATGCAATCCATTTGGTCCGTCGAAGGGCGGATTCTTCTGGAGCGCGAATTCTGGATCGCCGTGATGAAGGCCCAGCGCGATCTCGGACTCGATATCCCGCAGGCAGCCATCGACGCATACGAGGCCGCCCGCGAAAACGTCGATCCCGCGTCGATCATGGCCCGTGAGCGCATTACCCGCCACGACGTGAAGGCCCGCATCGAGGAATTCAACGACCTCGCCGGCCACCAACACATCCACAAAGGGATGACGTCGCGCGACCTCACGGAAAACGTCGAGCAGCTCCAGGTCTTTCGCTCGCTGTTGCTTGTGCGCGACAAAACCGTGGCCACGCTCGCCCGCATGGCCCGCCACGCCGAGGCATGGGACCACATCATCCTTACCGCCCGCACGCACAACGTCGCGGCGCAACCGACGACGCTCGGCAAGCGTGTTGCCATGTTCGGGGAGGAGATTCTCGCCAGCCTTGAGGCGCTTGAATCGCTCATCGCCACCTACCGCGTGCGTGGACTCAAAGGTGCCGTCGGCACGCAAATGGATCCGCTCTCCCTTTTCGGGGGCGATGCCGGCAAAGTCGCCGATTTGGAGAACCGCGTCGTCGCCCACCTTGGCATGCCCGCGCTGTGGACCAACGTCGGCCAGGTCTATCCACGCTCGCTTGACATGCGCGTGGTCGCCGCATTCACCGATCTCGCATCCGGCCCGTCTTCGTTCTGCAAAACCCTGCGCCTGATGGCCGGCCACGAAACCGCCAGCGAGGGCTTCGCCCCCGGCCAGACCGGCTCCAGCGCGATGCCCCACAAGATGAACTCGCGCTCTTGCGAGCGCGTCAACGGTTTCCACGCCATCCTCAAAGGCCATCTCGCGATGGCCGCCTCGCTCGCGGGCGACCAGTGGAACGAGGGCGACGTCTCGTGCTCGGTCGTCCGCCGCGTGATGCTGCCCGACGCCTCCTTCGCCATCGACGGCATGTTTGAGACGTTTCTCACCACCCTCGATCAAATGGCCCCCTGCGAGGCGCTGATCGCCGCCGAGACCGCACATTATCTGCCCTTTCTAATGACCACCACGATCATGATGGAAGCAGTGAAAGCCGGCGTCGGCCGCGAAACCGCCCACCTTGCGATCAAGGAACACGCCCTCGCCACCGTTGCCGATCTCCGCGCCGGGACCATCTCGACAAACAACCTCGCCGACCGTCTGGCCGGCGACACCCGCCTCGGCCTCGATCGCGCCACCCTCGACGCCATCCTCGCACGCGGTGCCAACGAATGCGGCTCCGCCCGCCAACAGACCTGCCAATTCATCGAAATGGTCGCGCGAATCGCCGCGGCACACCCGGCTGCATCCGCTTATCAGCCGGGTTCGATTCTTTGATCCGCAGGCAATATCTAAAATTGCGACGGATCAGAATTTCCAATCGAGGCCGACAGCGATGCCGTGGGTTTTGAATCCATCGTTATCGACAGCGATTTCACTGCGATATGCGCAGTATGCGGTCAGTCGTTCGTTGATCGCGTAGTTCGTGCCGATATTGATGAGGAATGCCGAGCCGGGTCCGTCACTGGTCACCGCGAATGGCGAACCATTCATGGAGGCCATGGCGGACACATCGCTGTCATATGCTTCGTGGGCGTAGGCGACCGATGCGTATGGATTGAATTTCCCGTAATCCGCCTCGACGCGATAACCCACCAGACCACGAAGCGATTTGGTGGCATAGTCATCCACGCTCATTGGCACGTTGAGGGTATTGTTGATGGCGAATCCGTCCACCCACATGTATTGGAACTCAAAGCCGGCGAATGGTCCGTGTTTGATGCATTGATGCTCGAAAGCATAACCCACGGTGGCGAGGCCCATGATGTTTTTGGAGTGGGTTTCGGAGAATGCGCGGTTGATGATGCCGCCGAACTCGCGATCGTCGTCCATGGTATGATAGCCCATGCCGAGGGAGAAATCGGAATACCATCCCGTGTTTTCGCCCCAGGTTCCGTAGAATGCGAATGCCAGACTTTCCATTTCCGTTTTTCCGATGGAGTAGTCGAATTCGCCCTTGGATCCGCTGATGAGGAAGCCGAGCAGCAAATCGGGAGCCACTTGGAATTCCATGCCCATGGTGAAAGACTTGTTGCGGCCATCATAATCCGTTCCTGCCGCACGATCCTTGTAATCCATCCAATCATAGGAGGTTTCGCCCCAGATGGATGAATTTTCCGACATGCGCGTCAATGCTTCGGGCGCACGAGATGCAAACGAGACCGGCTGGCGCACCGTATTCGCGCGTGATGCGGGTTTTCTGCTATTGCTCAGGCGGCTTTGCATCAAGCGGTTGGTGCGGTATCCGGCATTCATGGAGGCGACTGCCATGTCGATTTGCAAATCCGGCGCGATCATGTTGAGTGCCGCCGCCGCCGCGTTCACATCCGAATAGTCGAGCGCGGCGATGAAGCGTTGCATGGCGGCATCACCGATCTGCCCGTCGATTGCCCCGCCCATGGAGCTCAAATAGGAACTTCCAGGGAAAAACGCTTCGAAGAGCGATTTGTAATCGTGTTTCACGGTTGCGACCAGGTCTTGGCCCGAACCGTTGTTGATTGCGGCCAAAGAGACGAATCTGGAGAGGTTGGTGCCTTCGACAATCTGATAATCCAGACCACTGAGATTTGTTGGGACCAATGATCCAGAAGACTCTCCGGTTCCAACCACATTGGCATTGAACTGGATGTGCACGTCGGTAGGCAAGTCGCCCGTAAAGTTGGTGTCGCTTGAAACAAGGATGTAATCGCCATCGCTCACCACCGCATGGATATTCGTTGGAGAGAAGACGATGAATTCGCTGTCCCCGAAGTTGACGCTGCCGCCACCGGCGGATGTGTGCACGATCAGATCGGCGCCATTCCCGAAGATCGGGGTATCCGTATTGAGCTGCGGCTGCAAATCGAAGCGCATGTAGGCACCATTCGACATGACCAGGCTGCCGATGATGTCGAGTCTTCCGATCGAGCTGATGGCTGGAAAAGCATGGTCAAGCAGTGTCCAATCGTGATGGATGGCGGTTTGTCCTGCGCTGAAGGTTCCGGAATGGATCAGGATGTCGGCGTTCCACGTGCCGGTTCCGCCAAGCTCCTCGCCGTCGCTGGTGATGGAAGTGCGGCCACCGCCGATGGCGGCAAGGTTGCCATTGAGGTATAGACTGCCAGCTTCAACATCGATGTCGGTAATCGAAAAAGTCGCGCCATTGGTGAACTCGAGGCCGTCCACATTCGAATATCCGGTGAGGATCGCCAGTCCTTCGCCCCGTTTGTCGAAGTTGGCGATGTTTGTGATATTGCCGAAGATCACGATGCCGCCTGTTCCCGCCATGGCCCCGATGTAATCGTCCAGATCTGGAGTATCGCTTGTTTCCAGAATGCGGGTGAAGCCCCCGTTGAGAACCAGGCTGGTTCCACTTCCGTCCGAATCGCCAATGCCGCCGACCACTGCAATCGCACCGGTGGTGGATCTGGAATCACTGTCATGGGTATTGAGTGTCACGCTGTCATTGTTGCCTGCGCCGGTATCGATGCCGTTTCCGATGCGAATCAGGCCGCCTTGGAATGCGTTCAATACCACGGGATCCACGCCGCCTTCCGCGTCGATCTTTCCACCAACCGAAATCGTGGAGCCCTCGCCAGTGGCAGTCAGGCTGATGTGATCAGCGTCGTTGCTCGTACCACCGAAAATATCTCCGGTAATGCTGATGGCGCCGGCGTTCGATGCCAGAAGGGTGATGGTGTCAGGATTGCTGCCGGCGTTCACGTTTCCCTTGATTTCGATGTGGGATCCTTCGTCCGAGGCCGTGAGGGTAATGACGTCCGTGCCGGCTCCACCGACAATGGCGTTTCCGCTACCGGTGCCGACCGTAATGGTGCTGCCAGAAAGGGCGTTCATGGTAATCGTGTCGCTCCCTTGTCCACCATCGATGGCACCATCGATGACGATTGAGGACTGGTTGATCGCAGTGAAAATGAATGTGTCCGCTTGGTTTTCTCCCGTCAGGTTTCCAGTGACGTTGATGGTGCCAGAATCGGCGGCAAAGGTTGCGCCTGTCGATGTGATGCTCCCGGTCAAGTTGATGGTGCCATTTGTCGCGGTGAACGTGGCATTTTCGATGCTCGTGATCGCTCCCGTGACATTCACGGAGCCACCCATGAGGGCTTCGATGGAGAGTGTATCCGTGCCGTTGCCGCCAGCGATTCCGCCTGAGCTGATGGTCACCATCGAGCCTTCGCCTTCGGCCTTGAGGTTGAACGTGTCATTGGAATTGCCCGACGTGGCGACAAAACCATTTCCAAGCGTGATGATTCCCCCATCGGTGGCGTAAAGTGTGGTTTGCTGGGATTCGATGGTGCCGGTGATGGAAATCGATCCATCCGCTCCGGCATGGAGTGTGTAGCCTGTGGCATTGCCTACGGACATGTTGCCATTGACTGTGATGGATCCGTTCGTCGCGGTCAGGTTCGCGACTTCCATCGTCGTGATGTTGGAGCCGACCGTAATGGTGCCGCCGGTAAGTGCGGTCATCGTCAGGGTGTCGGTGCCTCCTCCGCCGATGATCGATGTGCCGATGGATACGACACCTCCTTCGCTTGCGGATAGAGTGATGGAGTCGTTTTGATTTCCGGCGTTGATGCCCCCGGTTACGGTTGTATTTCCATCCGCATTGGCGGTAACCGTGATGGTGTCCGCTTGGTTGCCACCATCGGCGTTGGCGACTGTATCGCCAGGGCTGACGGTTACGTCGGCTGCCGGAGCGGTTTGATTGAGTAAGGAAAGGGCGATCAGGCCGCATGCGGCGATAAGCCGCGTGCAATTTACACGTGTTGTTTTCATGTTGTTAGGGAATTGAAGGGAGAGGGATGCGCATAGCACTTACCGTGGTACAGCACATATCGTGGCACAGCACTTACCGTGCCAATCGAAAAGGTAGGGGAAGGTAGGGGAAGGTAGGGGAAGGTAGGG
>JBLRWN010000075.1:0-12434 GCA_047921195.1 Luteolibacter sp.
AGCTCTTTTCGCGGAGTTCACGGGCGACGGGGCCGAAGATGCGGGTGCCGCGGGGGTTGTTGTCCTTGTCGATGATGACGATGGCATTGGAGTCGAACCGGAGGATCGAGCCATCGGGACGGCGGATCGGGAAGGCGGTGCGGACGACGACGGCCTTGACCACGCTGCCTTTTTTGATGGAGGCGGTGGGGATCGAATCGCGAATGTGGGCGGTGATGACATCGCCGACGCGGGCGCTGCGTGAGCGCTTGCCGAGGACGCCGATCATCTTGGCGGTGCGCGCACCGGTGTTGTCGGCAACGGCGAGCTTGGTTTCCATCTGGATCATGGTGACTTACAATTTGAGATTTGAAATTTGAGATTTGAAATCCTCAGTGCGTGAGGACTTCGGCGAGGGACCAGCGCTTGAGCTTGGAGAGCGGGCGGGTCTCGATGATGCGGACGCGGTCGCCGATCTTGGCTTGGCCGTCTTCATCGTGGACGTAGTATTTCTTCGACCGCTTGACGATCTTGTTGAACTTCGGGTGGGGAACGCGTGCGACGTGTTCGACGACGAGGGTCTTGTCCATTTTATCGGACACGACGACGCCGACGCGGGTCTTGCGGTTGGATTCGGTGGATTCCTGAGTGGTCTCGCTCATGGTCTTGGTGATCAGTTGGATGTGTGGTGCGCCGTGGGGCCTCAGGCGGATTGTTTCTGCTTGAGGATGGTGTTGACGCGGGCGATCTCGCGACGGACGACGCGGATGCGGTCGGAGTTTTCGAGTTGCCCGGTGGCTTGTTGAAGGCGGAGGTTGAAGGCCTCTTCCTTGAGGTCGCGGAGGCGAAGAAGGAGTTCGTCCTTGGTCGATTCGCGGATGACGGAGATTTTGGTGAGTGCCATGGCGGTGAGTGGTATGGTTTCGAGGTTGTGGCTCAGGCGTGCGGATTGCGAACGACGAAGCGGGTGGGGAAGCCGAGTTTATAGGATGCGAGGCGGCAGGCTTCGCGGGCTTGGGATTCGGGGACACCAGCGACTTCGAAGAGCATGGTGCCGGGGCGGACGACGGCGACCCAGGTATCGACAGCACCTTTACCTTTACCCATCCGGGTTTCGGGCGGGCGCGAGGTGATGGATTTGTGTGGGAAGACGCGAATGTAGACTTTGCCTTTCCGTTTGAGGTGGCGGGTGATGGCGATCCGGCAGGTTTCGATCTGGCGGGTCGTCATCCAAGCGCGACCGATGCACTGGAGGCCGAAATCTCCGAAAGCAACGGTGTTTCCGACCTGGGCATTCCCGGCGCGGCTTCCGCGGTGGCTTTTGCGGAACTTGGTTCGTTTGGGCATCAATGGCATGGCGAGGAAGGGTGATTAGGTGATTAAGTGATTAGGAGATTAAATTATGATTAACCTTGGCGGCGTTGTTGGGGGCGGCGGTCTCCGCCACCACCGCGGCGATCGCCACCGCGGTCGTTGCCACCGCGTTCGGGGGCTTTACCGTCGTCTTCCTTCTTGTTGATCCAGCATTTGACGCCGATGATGCCGTAAACGGTGCGGGCTTCGGCGAAGCCGTATTCGAGGGGCACGCGGAGTGTCTGAAGGGGCACTTTGCCTTCGCGGTAGGATTCGGCGCGGGCGATGTCGGCACCGCCGAGGCGTCCGGCACAGCGGAGACGGATGCCTTCGGCACCGAAGTCCATGGCGGTTTGCAGGGCGCGTTTCATGGCGCGGCGGAAGGAGATCCGGCGCTCAAGCTGGACGGCGATCTGCTCGGCGACGAGTTGAGCATCGAGCTCGGGCTTGCGGATTTCGAGGATGTCGATTTTGACCTGGGACTCCTTGCAGATTTTGGAGAGGTCGTTGGTCATGATCTCGATTTCCTTGCCTTGGCGGCCGATGATGAGGCCGGGGCGTGAGGAGTGGAGGGTGACGCGGACGCTGTTCCATGCACGCTCGATCACGACGCGGGCGAGGCCGGCGTTGACAAGTTTCTTTTTGAAGTATTCGCGGATGGCGAGATCTTCGTGGAGTTTATCGGTGTAGTCTTTTCCGCTGGCATACCATTTGGAGCGCCAGTCTTTGTTGACGGCGAGGCGGAAGGCGACGGGATTTACTTTTTGGCCCATGATCGGTGCGTGTTGGAAGGGTGAATCGTTAGGTGATGGAATGGATCAAGCGTTGTCTGCGGTGGCAACGGCTTCCGGCTCGGCTGCTTTTGCGGCGGCCTTTTTGCGGGGTTTCTTTTCTGGGGGTGCGCCGGTGAGGACGACACGGATGTGTGAGGTGCGGCGGAGGATCGGGCCTGCGGCGCCTTTGGCGCGCGGCTTGAAGCGACGTTGAGTCGGGCCGGCACCGATGGTCGCTTCCTTGATGATGAGGGTGTTGGTATCCAGCGAGAAGTTGTGCTCGGCATCGGCAATGGCGGTGCGGAGCGTCTTGCTGATGAGCATCGCTGCCTTCTTGGGAGTGAAGGTGAGGATGTCGAGTGCGGTGGACACGGGGAGACCTTGAATCTCGCGGGCGACGTCGCGGGCTTTCTTGGGGGAAAGGTGGACGAATTTGGTGGTGCTGGTGACTTCCATGGGAATCGGGCGGGCGTGAGGGTTGCGGTTGGCGGGGTTGATTTGAAAAGCTGATTTAGCGCTCGTTTTGCGTGAGGATCACGGCGGTGTCGCCTGGGCGGGGTGCCCCGGCGGCGGATGAGGTGGTGGATTCGATGAATGCGCCGCTGACGCTGCGGCGAACGTCGGCGAGGATGGCGGTGGCGTAGGGTTCCTGGCCACGGAGGACGCGGAATGACATGCCGATGCGCGCGCCCTGGGATTCGCCGAGGTTGAGGACGAGCATGCCGGTTTCCTGATCGACGCTTACGACTCGTGCCTGTTGGAGCGAACCGGTGCGAACATCGGGGCGCGGTTTCTGGCGCAAGCCGAGGGCGGCGTCAAGCTCTCTCAACGCGGTTTCGAGACGAATGCGCGCATCGGGGTCGGCGACGACTGCCTGACGCATGTAGTCCTGGACGGTAGCGGCGAGACGGGTCGCGGTGGATTCGACTTCGGCGGTGCGTTCGTGGGCGATTTGGAGGTCGGCGGCGGCCTGGACGAGGCGGTCGTCACCGCCGTCGAGGAGGTTTTTGCCGAGGGCTTCGAGGCGCTCGCGGATTTGGTTGAGTTGTTCGGTGGCGAGCTTCTCGGCGCGGTTGGCCTCGGCAAGGCTTTGCTGAAGCGCGCGGTTTTGAGCGTGAAGATCGCTGATGGCTTCCTGGAGGCGCATCTCGTCGGCCGTTTGCGCCGGGCACCATGCTGCCGCGGCCAGCAGGCAAAGGCCTGTGGCAAAAGAGCGGTGATGGTGACGGATGAGGCGCATGGTTGCGGTGACGGGTGTGCGATTTTGGGGAGCCGGATTACTTCTTCCCGATGCCGCCGTGGGCGCGGAAGATGCGGGTAGGTGCGAATTCGCCGAGTTTGTGGCCGACCATGTTCTCGGTGACGTAGACGGGCACGAAGGTCTTGCCGTTGTGGACAGCGAAGTTGTGGCCGACGAAGTCGGGGGTGATCATGGATTGGCGCGACCAGGTCTTGATCGGCTTGCGATCGGAACCAGCGGCGGTGACGGCGTCGATCTTGGCAAGGAGCTTCTGATCGACGAACGGGCCTTTCTTGAGGGAACGTGACATGATGATTTGGGAGCGGAACGGGTGTTCTGGAAAGGTGGGTTACTTCTTCTTGTTGTGGCGGGACTCGACGATGAAAACGGCGGTGGTTTTCTTCTTTTTGCGGGTCTTCTGGCCCTTGGCGTGGCCCCATGGGCTGAGGAGGTGCTGGCGACCACCACCGGACTTGGACTTGCCTTCGCCACCACCGTTCGGGTGGTCGACGGGGTTCATGCACATGCCGCGGACGGTCGGGCGGACGCCCTGCCAGCGGGTGCGGCCGGCTTTTCCGGAGACTTCGTTCATGTGGTCGCGGTTGCCGACCTGGCCGATGGTGCAGAAACAGGCTTCATGGAAGCGGCGGATCTCACCGGATGGCATTTTAACAAGCGCCCATCCGCCATCGCGGTTGGAAAGCACAGCGAACTGGCCAGCGGAGCGGGCGACTTTACCGCCGGACCCGGGAAGCAGTTCGATGTTGTGGATGTCGGTGCCGAGCGGGACGTTTTTGAGCGGCATCGAGTTGCCAACCTTAGGGGCGACTTTTTCACCGGCGACGACGGTGGCGCCTACTTCCAGGCCGGCGGGGGCGAGGATGTAGGATTTGGTGCCATCTTCGTATTGGATCAGGGCGATGCGGCAGGTGCGGTTCGGATCGTATTCGATGCCGATGACCGTGGCGGGGATGTCGTGGATACGGCGCTTGAAGTCGACCAGGCGGTAGTGGCGCTTGTGGCCACCGCCGATGTGACGGCAGGTGATGCGGCCGGTGTTGTTGCGTCCACCGCTACGCTTGAGCGGGGTGAGCAGGCTCTTTTCGGGAGTCGACTTGGTGATCTCGTCGAATGCGGGAAGCTGCTTGTAACGCAGGGACGGGGTAAGTGGCTTGAAAGTTTTCAGGGGCATGACACTCGGGTGCGGTTAGAATTTTGCGGGTGGGGCCTTTGGGTTTGCTGCGGGGCCGGGGAAATCAGATCAGATCGAGGGTTTCGCCATCCTTGAGACGGACGACGGCCTTTTTCCAAGATTTGGTTGTGCCGGAGTCTGCACGGCGCTTGCGACGGGCTTTGCCGTCGTAATTGGCGGTGCGGACACCGGTGACGGTTTTGCCGAAGAGCGTTTCGACGGCCTGCTTGATCTCGAACTTGTTGGCGCGGCGGTCCACTTCGAGGACGACCTCGTTGTTGGACTCCTGCAGCATGCTGGCTTTTTCGGTGAGGCGGACGTTTTTAACGACTTGGAAGATGTCTTTCATGGGAACGCGTGGTTTGGGGTGGCCGGGGTGGTTCAGGCGGTGCGTGCGGCGAGGATTTCGAGGGCCTCGGTGGTGGTGACGATGACGTTGGCGAGGAGCATTTGCTCGATGTTGACGTCGTGGGCGGTGACGAGCTGGGCCCAGGAGACGTTGCGGGCGGCGAGGTAGGTCTGTTCGTCGAAGGACTTGCCGATGATGAGGACCTTGCCGGTGGCGGCGAGTGAGCCGAGGGCGGCGATGAAGGATTTGGTTTTGCCATCGGCGACGGCGAAGGAATCCACGGTGTTCACTTTGCCAGCGGCGATTATGTCGCCAAGAACGCGGCGGAGTGCGAGCTTGCGGGTGGACTTGGTGACCTTCTTCGAGTAATCGCGGGGACGCGGGCCGAAGACGACGCCACCACCGACGAAAATCGGGGCGTTTTTGTCGCCGTGGCGGGCGTTGCCGGTGCCTTTCTGGCGGTAGATTTTCTTGTTGTTGCCCGAGACTTCGCCGCGCGTTTTGGTGTTGGCGGTGCCGGACCGGCGGTTGGCGCGGTAAGCGGTGAGCAGGTCGTGGACGGCCTGGGAACCCTTGGTGGGGCCAATCATAACGAGATTGGCGGCGAGGGCGTCTTCCTGGGTGAGCGTTTTGACGGACATGGGATGGATGCGGTGTGAGGTTCAGGGTTGGCAGCGGCAGGGCTGCGCGGGAAGAAAATCAGGCAGTGGCTTTTTTCTTCGATTGGCGGAGGGTGACGTAGCCACCGATGGCACCGGGGACGGCGCCAGAGATGAGGATGACGCCTTCTTCCGGACGGACGGCGACGATCTTCTGGTTCTGGACGGTGACGCGGGCGTCGCCCATGTGTCCTGGCATTTTCTGGTTTTTCCAGACGCGGCCCGGGGTCGAGCCGGCGGCGATGGCGCCCGTTCTGCGGTGCATCATGGAGCCGTGGGTCTGGCGCAGGCCGCCGAAGTTGTGGCGTTTCATGGCGCCTTGGAAGCCTTTGCCTTTGGAGGTGCCGATGACGTCGACCCAGTCACCTGCCTTGAAGGTATCGAGGCCGGGGTGGGTTTCCGGTGCGGTGGCACCGTTTTCGAGGCGGAACTCCTTGACGAAGCGCTTGGGTGAGGAACCGGCTTTTTTGAAGCGGGCGAGGTCGGGCTGGTTGACGCGTTGTTCCTTTTGATCGTCGAAACCGACTTGGACTGCGGTGTAGCCGTCCTTTTCAGGGGATTTGACCTGAAGGATGGTGTTGCCGGAGACGTCGATGACGGTGACGGGAATGCTGGAACCGGCTTCGTTGTCGAAGATACGGGTCATGCCGAGTTTTTTACCGAGAAGGCCGAGGGACATGGTCGTGGAGATTTGAGATTTGAAATTGGAAAATGGAGATGGTGAGGCAGGGCCTGTCAGATACGGATGGTGATATCGACACCGGCGGGGAGGTTGAGCTTTTTGAGCTCATCGACGGTGCGTGCGGTGGGATCAACGATGTCGAGGAGGCGCTTGTGGGTGCGGATCTCGAATTGCTCGGCGGACTTCTTGTTGACGTGGACCGAGCGGTTGACGCTGAATTTTTCGATGCGTGTTGGAAGCGGGATGGGGCCTGCGACGCGGGCACCGGTGCGTTTGGCGGTCTCCACGATTTCCTGCGCGGAGCGGTCGATGGCGCGGTGGTCGAAGGCACGCAGGCGGATGCGGATCTTTTGGTTTTCCATGGTAGTTCGGTGATTGAGAGTTGGGTTCGCTTAGGCGGCGTAGTCGTTGGTGATTTGTTCGACGATGTTTTGTGGGACGGTGTCGAAGTGGGATGGCGTCATCGAGTAGGATGCACGGCCGGATGAGAGGGTGCGGACGGCGGTGGAGTAGCCGAACATTTCCTTGAGCGGTACGCTGGCGTGGATGATGCCGAGCTTGCCTTTGGTTTCCATGCTCTGGATGTGACCGCGGCGGCGGTTGAGGTCACCCATGACGTCGCCCTGGTAGTCGTCCGGAGTGGAGACTTCGACGGCCATGATGGGTTCGAGGAGAACGGGTTTGGCCTTTTTGAGGGCGTCGCGCATGGCGAAGATGGCGGCCATGGCGAAGGCGTTCTCGTTGGAATCGACTTCGTGGTAGGAGCCGTCGAGCACATCGACGTGGACGTCGATGACCGGGTAACCGGCGATGACTCCGGTGGAGACGGACTCGCTGATGCCTTTGAGGACGGCGTTGATGTAATCCTTGGGAATGGCTCCACCGATGACTTTGTTATCGATGGTGAGGCCTTTGCCCTGTTCGTTCGGGCGGACGGCGAGGATGACGTGGCCGTATTGGCCGCGTCCGCCGGATTGCTTGACCAGTTTGCCTTCGCCGGGGGCGGGTGCGGTGATGGTCTCGCGGTAGGCGATTTGTGGTGCGCCGGTGTTGGCCTCGACTTTGAATTCGCGGCGGAGGCGATCGACGATGATTTCGAGGTGGAGTTCGCCCATGCCGGAGATGATCGTCTGTCCGGTTTCTTCGTCGGTGCGGACGACGAAGGTGGGATCCTCGTCGGAGAGGCGGGAGAGCGCCATGGCGAGTTTTTCCTGGTCGGCCTTGGTTCTCGGCTCGACGGCCATGGAGATGACCGGTTCGGGAAAGCTCGGGGGTTCGAGGACGACGTCGTGGCCCAAGGCGGCGAGGGTGTCGCCGGTGGTGCAATTTTTCAGGCCGACCATGGCGGCGATGTCACCTGCGTGGCAGACGTCGATGTCGGTGTGTTGGTCAGACTGGATTCGGATGAGGCGACCGACGCGCTCGGACTTGCGGGTGCGCGGGTTGTAAACGGTGTCGCCTTTGCGGATGACACCTGAGTAAACGCGGAAGAAAACGAGTTTTCCGACGAACTTGTCGGCCCAGAGTTTGAAGGCGAGGGCGGTGAATTTGCCGTCATCGGTGGTGGGGACTTCGATCTGGTGGGTTTCGTCGTCGGGGTCCATGCCAACGGCGGCGGGAATGTCGAGGGGGCTTGGGAGGTAATCGATGACCGCGTCGAGGAGGTATTGGACGCCTTTGTTTTTGAAGGCGGAGCCGCCGGCGATGGGGACCAGCTTGTTGGCGATGGTGAGGCGACGGATGGCCTGCTTGAGTTCCTCGCGGGTGACGGTCTCTTCAAGGAGGAATTTCTCGGCGATCTGGTCGTCGAGGTCGGCGACGGTGCTGAGGATTTCTTCGTAGGCTTCCTTGGCGATATCGACGAGGTCGCCTTCAAGGTCGCGAAGGGTGTAGGTGGAGCCGAACTTATCGTCGTCGGAGTAATAGACGGCCTTTTGATTGATGACGTCGATCTGGCCGGTGAGGTGGTCTTCGCAGCCGATGGGGATGAGGATGCGGACGGCGGTGGTGTCGAGTTTTTCGCGGATCTCGGTGACGACAGCGTTGAAGTCGGCGCCGGTGCGGTCCATCTTGTTGACGAAGACGATGCGCGGAACGTGGTATTTGGTGGCCTGGCGCCAGACCGTCTCGGTCTGGGGTTGAACACCGGCGACGCCGCAGAAGACGACGATGGCACCGTCGAGGACACGGAGCGAACGCTCGACTTCGGCAGTGAAATCGACGTGACCGGGAGTATCGATGATGTTGATGCGGTGTTTTTCTCCGGGGTGGAGTTTCACCGTTTCGGCGTCTTCCTCGTGCTGCCACCATTCGGTGGTGACGGCGGCGGAGGTGATGGTGATGCCACGTTCGCGTTCCTGCTCCATCCAGTCGGTGGTGGCGGCACCGTCGTGCACCTCACCGATTTTGTGGATCATGCCGGTGTAGAAGAGAATCCGCTCGGTGAGGGTCGTTTTGCCCGCGTCGATATGCGCGGCGATCCCGATATTTCGGGTCCGCTCAAGCGCGTATGGACGATCTGGATGGTTCGGGCTCACGAGGGAGTGGTTCTTTTCTGCGAAGTGGCTTAGAAGCGGAAGTGGGCGAAGGCGCGGTTGGCTTGGGCCATTTTGTGGACGTCGTCGCGTTTGCGGACGGCGGCTCCCTGGTTGTTGGCGGCGTCCTTGATTTCGTTGGCAAGAGCGACGTGCATCGGGGTGCCGCGGCGGGTGCGGGCGTGGCCGCAGATCCAGCGCATGGCGAGGGACTCGGAGCGCTCTGGGGCGACTTCGAGAGGAACCTGGTAGGTGGCGCCACCGACGCGGCGGGATTTCACTTCGACGCGGGGTTTGGCGTTTTCGATGGCGCGGGTAACGACTTCGAGGGGATCGACGGTGTCGATGCCTTCATTGGCGCGGTCGATCGCGGCGTAGACGATGCGCTGGGCGAGCGAGCGTTTGCCATCGACCATCACTTTGGAAATGAGGTGACCGACGAGCGGGCTGTCGTAGCGGGGATCGCGACGATCGGGCTTGGTGTAAATGCGTTTGCGGCGTGCCATGGTGGTAAAGGGGTGCGGGGTTGGGAGTGGAAATTACTTCTTCTTCGCGGCAGCGGCTCCTTCTTTCGGGCGCTTGGCACCGTATTTCGAGCGGGCCTGGCGGCGCTTATCGACACCGAGCGTATCGAGCGAGCCACGAACGATGTGGTAGCGGACACCGGGAAGGTCTTTCACACGACCGCCGCGAACGAGCACGATGGAGTGCTCCTGGAGGTTGTGGCCTTCACCGCCGATGTAGGCAATGACTTCGAAGCCGTTGGTGAGGCGCACTTTGGCGACTTTACGAAGCGCGGAGTTCGGCTTCTTCGGCGTGCGCGTCATGACTTGAAGACAGACGCCGCGGCGCTGCGGGCAATTCGCAAGCGCGGGAGATTTTGATTTTTCGGCCGGGACGTGGCGTCCTTTGCGAACGAGTTGGTTGATAGTCGGCATGATGATCCTGCGTGGTTCTGGTTTTACCATAAGGGTAAGCCGGACCGGCGGCGAGATTTCCTCGCAGGAGCCTGTTGTCCGGAGCTGCACCCGATAGTGATTTCCCTGTTTGTTGCGTCGCCTCGAGGTGTAAAATCGTCAGCGGCGCGAATTGCGGGGCGGCGAATCTAGGGATCGCGGAGGATCTGGCAAGACCTATTTTGCAAATCGATGTTTTTTTTCGGCTAAAGGTCGACCGCAGGGTGAAAATCAAACGTCATATGCGGCTCGACGCGGTAATTTGCACATCGAATTCGCCTCATCATCGCCGAGGAACGTCGCGGATACTGGATCAAATTGGAGTTTGCGGCCCAATTTCCACGCGATGGCGGCGGCGTGACAGGCCACATGGCCATAGCGGGTGGTTTTGGCGTCGCAGGCGGGTGCCTGCCGGGATTTCACGCAATCAAGGAATTCGCGAACGTGTTTCGTCGCGTCGGTGCCGCCGGTGCTTTTGGGTTCTTGATTTTGAATGAGATTGGGGTCACTAACTGCGATTTTGCCGGTGTCTCCGGCCTCAACCCAGCCTTCGTCTCCTTCGAAGCGGACCGGGCAAGTTCCCAAGCCAAGCCATTCGCCCTCATTTTTGAAACCCGCCGTGCGCATGACAAGTTTGACTCCATTGGCGTATTTGGCGTGGATCGTTTTTCCATCTGGCTCGAATTCAATCGGTGTTGTGCCGTCGGCATCAGCTGCCCACTGGCAAAGATCGAGTGTGTGACTCCCCCACTCCGGGAGTCCGTAACTGGCGAAAAGGCCTTCCTGACCTCGCCAGCGCCCACGGAGATAGCCCATGTTGAAGGGGCGTTCCGCAGCGGGGCCAAGCCAGAGATCCCAATTGACTTGCTCCGGGTCGGGCAACGGCTCTTCAGGCAGAGGTTGACCATAGGGCCCGAGCTGGACGATGCCTGCGTGCAGGGAATGCAATTTGCCAAGTTTCCCTTCTCGGGCGAGCTGGCATGCGAGACGGAAGTTTTCCACATTGCGGCGTTGGGTTCCAGCTTGGAAAATCCGACCGTTCTTAGTGACCGCCTCTTCAAGCTCGCGGCTTTCATCGATCGACATCGAGCAGGGTTTTTCACAATAAATGTCTTTCCCCGCGCGGGCCGCGCGGATGGTTGCCGGAGCATGCCACCTGTCACTGGTGGCGATGAGGACCGCATCGATGTCCTTCCGACCGAGCAACTCATCCATGTTTCGGTGGACGGAGCAATCCTCGTTATTGTAGTGCCTGTTGGCGGTGCGCCTTACGGTTTCGGCATTCGCGGTCTGAGCGTCACAAACCGCGATGAATCTCACATCCGGCATTTGGAGAAACGAGCGCATTACGATTCTGCCACGCGGCCCGATACCGATGCCCCCGACCGTGATGCGATTACTCGGAGCGACATGGCCGTCGCGCCCCAAGGCACTGGCCGGAATGATGGTCGGCATGCCGGCGATGATGGCCGCTTTTTTAAGGAAGGATCTGCGCGATGAGTTCATATTGCTTTATGGCTGTTCTGATTCTGCGAGTATACGCGTCGAATGATCAATCATTTCATGAAAACCCCTCCAAGTAAAAGTGTTTCACATTTTGGATTCACGCTGGGTATTGGTGGGGCTAGGATACGGAAGCGCATGCATTATTTTATGATCATCAAGCAAATTACCGTTCTCTTTGTTGCTGGATTGGCCTGTTGCCTGATTTGTGGTTGCGGGTTTGTTGGAAAACTCAAATCCGGTGGTGAGACCGAGGAGGACAAGCCCTTTGGGACTTCAGGGATCCCTCCTCACATGCGGGCGAGAGGTGGACAAGAGGGCGGCACTGCAGTGGCGGCGGGCGGCAACCAGCCCGGATTGCCTGCGAATTTCCAGATCACACCCGATGAAGACCTGATTTTCACCGATCCAGATAATCCTGACGCGATCATTCCGGAACTCTCGACGCTGCTCGCCGAGCAGGGCGCCAGTCGCGGCCCATGGGAAAAAAGCGATACGGTTGCTCGCAAACGGGCGATGCGGGAGAACAAGGCGATGATGATCTGGTTTACCGATTCCGGGCGAAGCCCGATGTGCAAAGCATTGGATGAAGAGCTGCTTTCCACTCCTGAATTCAACGCTTGGGCCGGGGAAAACCTGGTGCGACTGCGCATCGACTCCAATCTTGCGGCGCTCGGACGAGACAATGAGCTCTCGCTCGATGAAGCGGAGACCTTGCGGGTCGACGTCAAAAACTACATCGATTCCATGCGCCGGCGCTACCGCGTGATGGGGCATCCTTCCGTGGTAATCCTCGACGCGGAAGGCCAGGTGCTCACGCGCTACCGAGGGTATCGCCGGGGTGAGGCGGCTGTGTTTTTCGGCAAGATCCGCCACTCGGAGTCCGTGGCCTCACGAAACAATGATCGCTGGCGCAAAAAAATGGAGGAGCGCGGCTACCGGGAATGGCGCGACTCGCGCGGTCGGACGACGATTTTCGCCCGCCTCGTCAACTACCACAAGGGCACGTTGGTATTGGTCGAGCCGGATGGGAGCCAGGTGCGCACGCGCGAGGCGCATCTCTCGGCTGCGGACAAGGCATGGATCGCAGAGGAAAAGCGCAAGCGCGGGCAATGATCTTGCCCGTATGGCGCGTTGCTATTAATCCGGCAATAAAATACTAGCGTATATAGGGGACTATGTTACAAATCGGCATGGCAACGCGTGATGTTCGC
>JBLRWN010000076.1:0-12265 GCA_047921195.1 Luteolibacter sp.
CGATGCGCACGCCGCCCTGCTTGATGATCGCGTCGATCGAGCGGATGAGGTGCTGGTTGGTGCCCATGCGTCCGGTGACGCCGTTCATGATGATGCCGATGCGGTGTTCTTTCATTTGAGTTTGTTAGGGTTCAGTTTTCAGTTTTCAGGGTGCAAGACATGCGGGAATTTGAACCACAGATTACACAGATTGCACAGATTGGATGTTGCTGCCTGCGGCAGCATAAAAATAAAAAAATCTGAGTAATCTGAGTAATCTGTGGTTGAAAATTCTGACTTATCAAACGACGTGCTTCTCGTATGCGTCGATGATGTCGGATAAAAATTCGTCTGGGTCGCGCGTCCAGTGGCGGGTGGAGAAGATTTCGACTTCGATGGGGCCGGTGAAGCCGGCGGCTTCGACGAGGGAGCGGATGCCCTTGATGTCAATGCAGCCTTCGCCCATGAGGCCGCGGTCGTTGAGGAAGTCGGTGGTGGGGGTGAGCCAGTCGCAGACGTGGAAGGCGATGATGCGTTTGCCGGCACGGTGGATTTCCTTTTCCAACTGGGGATCCCACCAGATGTGATAGACGTCGGCGGCAATGCCGACGTGGGTGTCGCCGAGCTGGTCGATCATGTCGTTGCACTGGCCGAGCGTGTTGATGGCGCTGCGGCAATCGGCATACATTGGGTGGAGCGGCTCGATGGCGAGTTTGACGCCGAGGGCGGCGGCGTGGTCGATGCAGGCGGCGATGCCTTCGGTGATTTGCTTGCGGTTTTCGGTCAGGCTAAGTTCCGGCTTGGCTCCGCAGACGAGGACGACCTGGGGCGCGCCGATGGCGGCGGCCTCATCGAGCGCGCGGCGGTTGTCGTCGAGGGCCGTTTGGCGCTCGGTTTCGGCGAGGCCGGGGAAGAATCCGCCGCGGACGAGGGAGACGGGTTTGACGCCATGGTCGTCGAGGAGGGCTTTGGATTCTGTGAGCGGGCGCCCTTCGAGCCACTGCCGCCAGATACCGATGCCGGGGACGTTGGCGGCGGCGTATTTTTTCACGGCGGTGGGGAGGTCCCACTGCTTGGTGGTGATGGTGTGGATGGCGAGGCGGTGCATTGTGTCGGGGAGGTCGGACGGATCGGTCTGATCCGCAGGATCCGTCGGATCTTTTTTGCGTTACGCAAAGAAGGTGAGGTAGGGTTTGCCTTGAATGAGGCGGCGCAGATAAACCGCGAGTTCCATGGCGTGGTAATCGCCCCACATGGAGGATTCACCGTAGGCGGCTTTTGCGGGTTCGGGTTTGTGGTCCCAGCCGTTGGTTTGGTGGTAGATGGAGTGAAGGATGAGGCCGTGGTGTTTGTCGTCGGTGGAGAGGTAGGGTTCTCCAAAAAGGGTGTTGGCGACGGTGAGGCCGGCTTGGAAGTAGCGGTCGCCGGCTTCGGTCTGGCCTTTGGATTTGAGGTAAATCCCGAGGCGAAGCAGGCCTTGGGCGTCGATGGCGGCGGCTGATGAGTCGACGGGTTCGTAGGGGTTGACGGGTTCGGCGGGGCGGTTCTGGTAGTCGCCTAACAGGTGAAGCGTTGGCGCGCCTGTGTCCCAGTATGGGATGCCGCAGGTGGGGGTATTTTCGATGAAGTGGTCGGCGGTCGCGGTGGCGGCTTTGAGCATCATTGCCTCGATGGCGGCTCGGCCGCCGTGGGGGGCGAGTTCGTCGTCGGTGAGGGTTTCGAGGCATTCGAGTTCTTCGGCGAAGCCGAGGACGGCCCATGCCTGGCCGCGCGTCCAGGTGGAGAAGCCGGTGTATCCTTGCTGGGAGTTCGGGCAGCGGTATGCGCCGTCGGTGGTGTTGAAGACGGCCTCGTGGGTGGTGCGGCCGCGCTCGTCGTAGCTGTCGCGCCCTTCGCCGTAGAAGACCGAGAAGTTGGCGGTGGATTCGATGTGTTGGAGCGCGCGCTCTAACAAGGAGATGGGCTTGTCGCCTTCTGCCATGAGGACGTGGCCGAGCTGGTGCGCCTTCATCAGGATGCGGCAGGAGCGGATGGTGTCGACGAAGAGCGAGTGCGGGCCGTTGAACGAGTGGATGAAGCCGCCGCCTTGGTGTTTCGTCCAGCGCGCGGCCTGGACGGCACCAGAGGTCTTGATGGCGAGTTCGTAGAAGTGTTGCTCCCAATCGTTTACCGGGAGGCTGCCTTCGAGCATCAGGCGGCGGAGGTTGCCGTAGGTGGAGAGGTTGTTGAATCCGTGGTCGTGCACGCCGATGTGCGAGACGTGGGTGGCCATGCGGCGGACGGTGTTGTTGCGCCCGCTTTGCAGGCTTTCTTCATCGCCTGTGGCGTCAAAGTGGAGGATGGCGATGCCGTAGCGGAATCCTTCGGTCCACTCGGTCCAGCCGCGGGTGGTGTATTTGCCGGCGACGGTGAAGACAGGTGAGCCTTTGGATTCGTCGTATTCGCGGTCAATCGCGGCGATCTTGGTTTTGGCGAGGGCGAAGAATTGGTCGAGCTTGGGGGCGAGGCTGGCGGGGGTGAGGGTGTTTTGGATGTGGATCATCAGGGGTGCGGGGTCGTTTGGTTGGGTTGGGCTTTTTTAAACCACTGAAACACTGAGGACCACTGAAGGAACTGAGGTTTGAAAAATGAATCACATCCGTGATCTCAGTGGTTCTCAGTGGTTCTGTGGTTTGAAGGTGTCGATATTCGGGTGATTTTTTTGGGGGCTGCGGGCGAGACGCCCGCGCCACGGGTTTTAGAGGCGGCGGAGGTGGAAGCCGCCGTCGATGTTGATGACGTCGCCGGTGGAGAAGAGGAGGCCGCCTTCGAGGATGGAGGCGCAGGCGCGGCCGACGTCCTCCGGGGTTCCCCAGCGCATCTGGGGGACGAGGCCGGTGGCGATGAGTGCGTCGTATTTTTCCTTCACCCCGGAGGTCATGTCGGTGGCCATGATGCCGGGGCGCACTTCGGTGACCTGCACTCCCTCGTTGGCGAGGCGGGTGGCGAAGAGTTGGCTGGCCATGGCGACGCCGGCTTTCGAGATGCAGTATTCGCCGCGGTTGATGGAGGCGGTGTTGGCGGAAAGCGAGGAAACGAAGAGGATCTGGTAGCCGTTGGGGAGGCGGGATTGGCCGGGATTCTCGAGGAAATGGCGGGCGGCGAGTTGGGAGAGGAAGTAGGGGCCTTTGAGGTTCACGGCGATGACCTCGTCGAAAATTTCCTCCTCCGCATCGAGGATGTCGGCGCGGACGCGCGGGGCGATGCCGGCGTTGTTGACGAGGGCGTCGAGGCGGCCAAAGGCGGCTAGCGTTTGCTCCATGATGGCGGTGCGGTCTTTGGCGAGGCCAATGTTGCCGCAGACGAT
Source organism: Luteolibacter sp. (assembly GCA_047921195.1). Classification (GTDB taxonomy): domain Bacteria; phylum Verrucomicrobiota; class Verrucomicrobiia; order Verrucomicrobiales; family Akkermansiaceae; genus Luteolibacter. The sequence goes on from JBLRWN010000076.1 coordinate 3,326, forward strand.
GGGGAACGTTTGGCCGGGGTTGGGAGCGAGTTTCGTGCAGGTGGCTGCGGTTTCCTCGGCGGCGGTTCGATTGGCGGCGTAGTGGATGGCGACGCTGTGGCCGCGGGCGGCAAGTTCGAGGGCGACGCCACGGCCAAGGCCGCGGCTGGATCCGGTGACGAGGATGGCTGCGGGATTCTGCATCCTTCAAATTTGGCACAATCCTGCAAATTTGGTGACGACAAAGACGTTGCGGATTAGCACGATTCCGACTTAAATTCTGTTTGGCCGGATGAAAGAACTGAAACCGTTGCTATTGCGAGAGATTGAGGTGGAGCTGCCCGGATTGAAGGTGCGCAGGCTCTGCTTGAACAAGCATTTGCCGGATGTGGATGCGTTGGACCATCATTCACACCGGTTTTGTCAGGTATTGTGCTATTTGTCGGGGGGCGGCACGTTGCGCGCGGGCGGGGTGGAATACCGCGTGTTTCCCGGTGCGGTGGCGTTTGTTCCTGCCGGGGTGATTCACGGTTTCCGCGAGTCGACCGGGAGGCGACCATTGTGCCTGGTGATTGATTTTGAGATGGATGAGGAATACGCGTTTTGTTGCGCGCACTTGAATCAATCCGAATCCACGCGATTGCGGCGTGAGCTATCCGAGCTCGGGCGGTTGCGGCGGCCGGGAGCTTCGGAGGCGCGGTTGCGGGCGGCGGCGAGCGCGTTGCGGATTCTTGATTTACAATTGCGGGCCGTCGGGGTGCTCGAGCGCGAGGCGAGGGCGGTGCCGGCGTTTGTGAAAAAGTTCATCCGCCTTGCGAGTGACATGGACACGACGGGTAATTCGATCGCGCACCTCGCCCATGAGACCGGCTATCAGGCGGATTATCTGAACCGGAAGTTCAAGGAGGTGACCGGGCTCACGTTGATCCAGCAACGCGACGCGTTGCGGTTGGACCGCGCGAAGCTCTTGATCCGCCGGGGGCTGGCGGTCGGGGATGTGGCCGAACGCGTCGGATTCGACGATGCGAACTATTTCTCGCGCTGGTTCAAACGCCACACCGGCGCGCCGCCGAGCCACTATGCCGGTTGAATTGCGGGCGCATTGCGTTTTTCTTGGTGCCAGTTTGAATGCACAAGGCAGGTGCGCTGGAAATGAGGAACTCCGGTGATTTTAATTGGTAGGACAGTGATCTTTGTTACGTATTGCTCGATACACAAACGCCGCATATGAAAATCATCTCTTATTTCGTAGTCTTTTTGTTCTTCCTGGCTGGAAACGTTTTTGCGGAATACCACGCATTTACCAGTGCCGATGGACAAAGATCGTTCCAAGGAGTAGTGCTCGACTATGATCGTATCACGGAGGTGGTGACGGTCCGAAACGATCAGGGACAGACGATCCGTTTCCGTATCGATTTGGTTTCCGAAAAGGATCGTGAATTCGTCAAAACCCACGAGCCGAAAATCAATGCCGTTCTGGATGTCCGATTCGAGCGCTTGGTCGATCGTCAGGACTCGAACCGCAGCAAAACCCAGCGGGTTACCAATTATGAGGCGGGTTATAAGATCAACCTGCTAAGCTACACTCCGCAGGATCTGGACAATGTGGAAGTCGAATACCTCTTGATTTACCGCAAGGACAGTGTCTCCGGAGATGCCGAGACCCAGACCGTCCGTGGCAGTGGCAGTGTCCGGATCCCGGCGAATGGAGCCGCAGAGCTCGAAACCAGCACGGTGAATCTCACGGATTTCTACAAGCAAGGGACGGTGAGTCGTGCGAAATCCGGATGCAGTAGCTGCCCGAAATCCCAAAAATCCTCGGTTGCAACGCGTGCCCAGCGCAGCCGTGATTCATTGACCGGCTGCATTGCGCGGGTGAAAATCAATGGCGAAGTGGTGAGCGTGACTGCCACGGCCCCGAATTTGCTTCGCCAATTCGAGAAAGAACTCGACAGCAAATATTGACGATGCGCTTAGGGATTGGCGGTTGACCTGAGGATCGTGGGTGGTGACTGTTCGGCCGCCCGCATGGAACGAACGGAGTTGACCCGAGAGTGGTTGCGCGAGGCGGCGACTCACCCGGATTTTGCATCGCGTTTGTCCCTCATCGGGACAAATGCAGGCCCCCTTGTGCTTGATCATATCGCAGAGGCTTCGCATGGTTTTGTGGCGGCGATGGTTTCGCATGCCGGGAAATCCACCGGCCGCAAGCGGATGTGGTTGGTATCGGACATGCCTCGGCATCGCGAGCGGTTGGCTGCGGAGCTGGAGCTTTGGGGGTGTGAAGCCTTGGTGCTTCCGGACCCACCGATGGCCGGTGAGGACGGTGCGATTGCGGATCCGGAATCCGCAGCGGAGTGGTTTGGCGTGTTGGAGGTGCTGGCGCGCGCGGAAGATTGCATGGTGGTGTGTGCGCCGGATGCCTTTGGCGCGGCGGCCCCATCGCCTGCTGCGCTTCGCGAAAGCCGGAATACGATGAAACCCGGCGATGTCCTGGATCCTGGGAAATTCGCCGATGAGCTTGCAGGCCATGGATACGACCGGGTGCCGACGGTCGCGATGCGTGGGCAATTTGCGGTGCGGGGCGGCATCATCGATGTGTTTCCATGGCAGGCGGGTGCCCCGTTGCGGATCGAGTTTTTCGATACCGAGGTGGAGTCGGTGCGCGAGTTCGATCCTGATTCGCAGGCCTCGACGCGGAAGTTGCTGGAAGTCGATCTGATGCTCGCCGAGCCGCCATCCGAGGCGCGTGTGGCGGATTTCCGCCGGGCGGACGACTTGGTGATCGTCTTTGGCGATGCGGTGGAATTCGATGATGAGGAAGATGTGCGGGTGATCGAGGGAGCGGAGTATCCGGATGCGGAGCTTGACCTTTCGCGGGCGACGTTTGCGAGTCCGTTTGGGGTGTTCGAGGCGGGCGACTTTGTGTTGAACGAAGTGCGGCGTGAGAACTTCTTCCGCCAGATCAATGATTGGCGGCGCGACGACTGGCAGGTGGCGATGGTGTTTACCAACACCGGTGAGCGCGAGCGCTTCGCGGAATTGGTCGGCGGCGATCTGGAGCGCGACCATGGCATCCTGCCATTACATGGCGAGTTGTTGTTGGGCTTCACTTTTCCGATGTTGCGGCTGGCGGTGCTATCTTCCGCCGAGTTGTTCGGCCGCTATCGCACGCCGGGTGCGGCGCGGAAATCCGCACTCGACAAGGCACGCGCCGCACGTGCCAGGGCAACGATCGACGAAATCGAGGAGGGCGATCTGGTGGTGCATTACGAATATGGCATCGCGAAGTTCCGGGGCGTGCAACCCGGCGACGAGGGCGATGAAATGGTGCTCGAATACCGCGACGGCTCGCTGCTCGGCGTGCCGCTCGAACAAGCGCATCTTGTTGGTAAATACGTCGGCCTCGGGGGGCGCACGCCGGAGCTCAATCGCCTCGGGGGCACCGCATGGAAAAGCGCGCGAAAGTCGGCGGAAAAATCGATCCTCGACTACGCCGCCCGCCTGCTCCGCGTGCAGGCCGAGCGCCAGCACGAACCGGGATTCGCTCATCCGTCCGACACCCGGTGGATGTGGGAGTTCGAGCGGTCGTTCCATTTCACCGAGACGGCCGACCAGCGCCGGGCGATCGACGAGGCCAAGCGAGACCTCGAATCACCGCGGCCGATGGACCGACTGATTTGCGGTGACGTCGGTTTCGGCAAGACCGAGGTGGCGATCCGCGCGGCATTCAAGGCGGTGTGCTCGGGAAAACAAGCCGCCATCCTGGTGCCCACTACCGTCCTCGCCGAGCAACACTGGCGGACATTCCGCGAGCGCATGTCGGATTACCCGGTGCGCGTGGATCTCCTTAACCGCTTCCGCAAGCCATCCGAAGTGCGCGCCACACTTGAAGGCCTGCAAAACGGGGCGGTCGACATCGTCATCGGTACTCACCGCCTCGTCTCCGGCGACGTGGTTTTCAAGGACCTCGGGCTGGTGGTGATCGACGAGGAACAGCGCTTCGGCGTCGCCCACAAGGAGAAGTTCAAGGACTTGTTCCGTAAGGTGGACGTGCTTACGCTTTCCGCGACACCGATTCCGCGCACGCTTTACATGGCGTTAATGGGGGCTCGCGACATGTCCACCATTGAAACGCCGCCACCCAACCGCGTGCCCGTGGCGACGACCGTCTGCGGATACGACGAACGGGTGATCCGCGATGCGATCCGCCGGGAAATGAAGCGCGGTGGGCAGGTCTTCTTCCTTCACAACCGGGTGAAGACCATTGAGCAGATGCGCAAGCGGCTGATGGAGCTGGTGCCCGAAGCGCGCATCCTCGTCGGCCACGGCCAGATGGAAAAAGATGCGCTCGAAACGGTGATGCACAATTTCGTGCATGGCGATGCCGACGTGCTGCTTGCCACGACCATCATCGAAACCGGTATCGATATCCCGAACGCCAACACCATCCTGATCGACCGCGCAGACCGTTTCGGGCTCGCCGATCTCTATCAGCTTCGCGGCCGCGTCGGTCGTGCTGGCGAGAAGGCATACGCCATTCTGCTCTTGCCGCGCGATCTGGTGACAGGTGGCGACTCGCGCAAGCGCATCCATGCCATCAAGGAATACACCGCGCTCGGCTCAGGGTTTAAAATCGCCATGCGCGATCTTGAAATCCGCGGTGCGGGAAATCTGCTAGGCACGAAACAGTCCGGCCATATTTCACAAATCGGCTTCGATCTTTACTGCCAGCTTTTGCGTCAATCGGTCGAGCGGCTGAAAGGCAGGGGGGCTTCAGGTCCAAAGGTGGATGCCATTTTCAAGGCTGATTTCCTTGCCGCTCGGGCGTCCGACGATGGTCGGATTTCCGCCCACCTTCCACCCGAGTGGCTCGCGGAACCACGGCTCAGGATCACCGCATACCGCGAACTCGCTGAGTCCGTGACAGTTAAAAAGGTCGATGCGCTCGAGGCTTCATGGAGTGATCGTTTCGGGAAACTTCCTGCCGCCGCCGCGAACCTTCTGAAGATCGCACGCATCAAGGCGCTCGCCGGGGCGAATGGGATCGCCTCCGTCGAAATTCAGGGCCAGCGGCTGATGTTGCATCGCAACGGCGATTACATCCTGATGGGTGACCGGCGTTTCCCGCGTTTGGAATCGGCCAAGCCGGAAGGCAAGCTCGATGAAACCATCCGCCTGCTGAAGGATTTCTAGCGATGAATCGTCCACTTCGCAGAGCAGACCGCAACCAAAGGTGAGCTTCGCCAACCTCTGAGTGACTCGTCGTATTTGCTCTCCGTGATGGCCAACACCTTACAGCTCGCCCGCGATGAGGTCGTCGAACGTCTGGCGTTTGCGGACGAGGGTCGCCGAATCGCCCTCGACAAGAACTTCGGCAGGAAGCGGACGCGAATTGTAATTCGACGCCATCACGAATCCGTATGCCCCGGCCGACATCAGGGCGATCAGGTCTCCTTCGTGGAAGTCGGGAAGTTCGCGATCCTGGCAAAAGAAGTCGCCGCTTTCGCAAATCGGGCCGACGACATCCATTTTGAGGCGTTTGGCGGATACGGGCTCTGCAAGAGGCACAATCTCGTGGTGACCTTCGTAGAGCGCGGGGCGGATCAGGTCGCCCATCCCGGCATCGACAATGCGGAAGGATTTGGCGGAGCCAGGTTTTTCATAGAGGCAGCGGGTGATCAGCACCCCGGCATTGCCGACGATGGCCCGGCCAGGTTCGAGCAGGATTTTCAGCCCGAGGTCGCGCAGCAGCGGCACAAGTTCCTCGCCGTATTTCGCGAGCGTGAGCGGGCGGGCGTCAACCGGCTGGCTTTCCCACCAGTCGACGTTGCCCGAGGATAGCGACTCCTGATAGATGATGCCGATTCCGCCACCGATCGACCAGAATTCGATTCCATGCTTTTCCTTGAGGCGCGTCGCGAGCGGGGCGACTTTTTCCACCGCCTCCTTGAATGGCGCGAGCGATGTGAGCTGTGAGCCGATGTGCATTTGCAGCCCGCGCATGCGCACGTTTGGCAGTGTGGCGGCGGCGGTGGCGTAGAGCGATTCGATCTTTTCGAAGTCAACGCCGAACTTGTTTTCGGATTTTCCGGTGGAGATGTATTTGTGCGTCTTGGCGTCGACGTTCGGATTCACGCGCACTGCGGCCGGTGCGATGACGCCGATTTCTCGGGCAATCGCATCGAGATGGCGGAGCTCGGCTTCGCTTTCGACGTTGAATGAGTAAATGCCCTGCTCGAGCGCGTAAACGATCTCCTCACGGGTCTTGCCAACGCCAGCAAAGGTGCAACGCGAGGGATCACCTCCCGCCTTGATCACACGGAAAAGCTCGCCGGCCGAGACGATGTCAAACGATGCTCCCTCGGCGACAAGCAGACGGAGAATCGAGAGATTTGAATTCGCTTTTACCGCGTATGCAACCTCATGGTCGACGCCCGTCATCGCCGCATCGAGGCGGCGGTAGTGATCGACAATGGTCGACGCGGAATAGACGTAAACCGGCGTGCCGTGGGTTTCCGCCAGGCTGGCGAGTTCGACGTCGTCACAGTGGAGGCTTCCGTTTTTGTAAGAAAATCCGTGCATGGGTGGCGGGTATCGATTGCGTCGGGGCTGTTTCAGGTCAAGCGGATTCAGCGCCGCCCTCCAAAGCATTTAGAAACGCTTGCGCATGCTTGCGGTGGGTCATTTGTTTTTGAGGTCCCATTTTTTCCCAATTCCTTGCCATCATCGAAAGTCGCGGATTGCGCAGGAAAAAATCCGCATGATCGCCGATGAACGACCAGAACAGCCCGTCCCAGACCTCGCACCACGGACCTTTCGGCTCGTCGGACATCTTGAGGATGTAATTGGATCCGGAAATATAGGGCTTGGTCGTGAACGTGCCGCCATCGGCGAATTGCGACATGCCGTAGACGTTGGGAACCATCACCCAGTCGTAGGCGTCGATAAACAGTTCCATGAACCAGCGGTAGACGTCATCCGGGCGGATCCGGCACAGGAGCATGAAGTTGCCCAGCACCATCAGGCGTTCGATGTGGTGACACCAACCTTCACGCAGCACCTGGCGGATCACCCGGTCGATCGGCGGAATGCCGGTGGTGCCGTCGTAAAAAGCCGACGGCATTGGCCGTTCGCACTGCCAGAAGTTGCCGTTGCGGATTTCGCTGCCTCGAAATCGGTAAATCCCGCACATGAATTCACGCCAGCCGATCACTTGACGGATGAAGCCCTCCAGGGAATTGAGCGGAATCTCCGGGCGGTTTGCAGCGGCATGGATCGCGGCATCGACGATTTCGCCGGGATCGAGCAGTCCGATGTTCAACATCGGCGTCAGCGCCGAGTGGTTGATGAATGCATGTTCCCGCGCGATCGCATCCTCGTAGATGCCGAAATTTCCGAACCGCTCGGCGAAAAACGCATCCATCCATGATTTCGCGTCGTCATGCGTCACGGCCCAGCGGAACCCAGCGGTCTGCCCGGGGTGGTCGGGAAATTTCTCTTCGACATGGCGAATGGCGTCGCGCACCCAGCCATTCGCCAGCGCTTGGGGAGGCAAGGGGACTGAGGCGGTTTTCGGCAATTTCTTGCGGTTGTCGGCATCGAACGACCACTGCCCGCCGAGGGGGGAACCGTCGGCTTCCAGAAGCACGTTCATCCGGCTCCGCTGTGCCTGATAGAATTTCGCCATGAACGGCCGCTTGGTGCCGCTGCCCGTGTATTTGTTGAGGAAATCGCCGGGCGTCAGGAAATTCGGTGAAGACTGGCGGTGGAGCTTGATCCCACGTTTTACCGCCAACTTGGCCAAGCGGCGCTCCACGACTTCATCCACCGGATCACAAAAATGCACATCGGTCACCCCGCCGGGAATTGCCGCATCCAGCCATGCGATTCCGTCCACGGATTTCCCTCCGGGATTCTCAATGATCCGCGCGTCCCCTCTGCGGTTCGCGAATGCGGCCATCGATGCACGGTGCAACACCAGCTTTTGCTTGTGCATCGGCATCGGCCACCTCGAGTCGTTGCCGAAAGACATCGGGTCTTCTAACAAGTAACAAGACCGCCCCGCAGCCAGCGCCGGATGGTTCCGATAGAGCTGATTGGGGTAAACCAGTGAAATTTCCATACCCGAAGACGTCGTTTGTTAGAACGTGCGGAGTGTCGAGAGTCCGCCATCCGCGTGGATGACCTGACCGGTGATGAACCCCGCGTCGTCGGACAACAGGAACGCCACCAGTGCCGCAGTTTCCGCCGCCGAACCCACACGCTGGAGCGGGTGCCTCTTTGCCGATGCCTCGCGCTTCGCGTCATTGCCCAGCAGTGCGCCCGCAAGCGGGGTGTCGGTCAATGAGGGCGCCACCGCATTGACGCGGATTTTCGGCGCCAGTTCCGCGGCCAAGGCGCGGGTCAACCCCTCGACCGCGCCCTTCGCCGAGGCAATCGACGCGTGGAACGGCATACCTTGCCCCACCGCGACAGTGGAAAACATCACCACGGAAGCCCGATCGGCAGCCTTCAGGGCAGGCAATGCCTGTTGTACCACCATCGCCGCCGCCAGGCAGTTGATCTGGTGGTCCCGCATGAAATCCTCGGGCGTGAGCCGGTGAAACGGCTTCAAGGTGATCGATCCCGGGCAATACACGAGACCATCGAGACGCTCGGGAAGTTCCAACTGCGGCGGGTCCATCGCCTCAAACGGCTGCGTGCGGATGCCCAATGCATCCAGAGGCTCCGGATGCCGGGCGGCCGCAATCACCGTGTCGCCGCGTGAATGCAGGAGCTTTGCCAACTCCAAGCCGATCCCTGTGTTTCCGCCTATGATGAGAATGTTGCGTGACATGCCCGCACGTTCCGCCACACCCAACCGCCGTCAAATGAAAATGCCAGCCGACTCCGCGCTGACGAAACCCGTGGCTCGGGCGTCTCGCCCGAAGCCTCTTGAAGTGACTCGAACTTACGGGA
>JBLRWN010000077.1:0-11683 GCA_047921195.1 Luteolibacter sp.
CCACCACCCTTGAGATCACATGATAAAGCACCGGAGTCGTCCGCGAATCCTTCCAAGGCGCCAACCACCGCCGCGCCCCCTTCGCCCGCCGACGCTCAACGTGAACGCCCATTTCTAAGGCTGAAGCTTTCCCTGACTCATCAGACATCCCCTGATTCTAAAGAAAAAACCCCACCCCGCAACAATTATTTTCCTGGAAAATTATTGTAAATTCTAGTTTATCATGAGTGTGACGCATCCGTCACGACGGTTTTTTTGACGCTTCACAGAGTTCTCCTTAGCAATCACATGTCGTCGCAAGTGGTAACTATCAATCAACCTTGTGACCAACACCCAACACACACGATACCAAACCATGAAATCCTCCATCCTGGCAATCGCCACCCTTGCAATCGCTCCGCTGCCGCTCTTCGCGGCCGAGAGGCAGAAAGTCGATGAAAACCTCCCCGCTTACCAAACCGTCAGCGGTGTTTCCGGCACACTCAACTCGATCGGTTCCGATACCCTCAACAACCTCATGCAGCTCTGGGGCGAAGGCTTCAAGGCCGTTTACCCGAACGTCAACGTCCAGATCCAAGGCGCAGGTTCCTCCACCGCCCCAGTCGCTCTCATCGAAGGCACCGCCCAGCTCGGCCCGATGAGCCGCGAGATGAAAGGCGATGAAATCGACGCCTTCGAGAAAAAATACGGCTTCAAGCCCACCGCCGTCGGTGTCTCCGTCGATGCCCTCGCCGTGTTCGCCCACAAGGACAACCCGATCAAAGGCCTCAGCATGCAGCAGGTCGATTCGATCTTCTCCGGCACCTACCGCGCCGGTGGCCAGAACATCACGAGCTGGGAGCAAGCCGGCCTCGACGCCTGGAGCGGACGCGCCATTTCGCTCTACGGGCGCAACAGCGCCTCCGGCACCTACGGCTTCTTCAAGGAAATCGCCCTCGGTGGTGGTGACTTCAAAAGCTCCGTGAAAGAGCAGCCCGGTTCCTCCGCAGTGGTCCAAGGCGTTGCAACCGACCTCACCGGTCTCGGCTACTCCGGCATCGGATACGCCACCGCAGACGTCCGCACCGTGCCGCTCGGCACCGAGGCCGGCAAGTTCTTCGAAGCAAACTACGAGAACTGCATCTCCGGCGACTATCCGCTGGCTCGCTACCTCTACGTTTACATCAACAACGACCCGAACAAGCCGCTCGACACCCTGACTCGTGAATTCATGAAATTCGTGATCTCCAAGGAAGGTCAGCAAATCGTGGCCAACGGTGGTTACTTCCCGCTTACCGCCGATCAATCCGCCGAGTTCGCCGAACTCCTCAAGTAATTCGTCCATTCCCAAGCCCCGGAGGCGATGTCTCCGGGGCTTCTTTCATTCGAGTCGCGATCTTCAATGCCGCAGTTTGGCTTTGAAATCCATCGCCACTCCAATTGTGACACATTCGTCACAATGCCCATTTTGACGGTTCGCCCGTTTCCCCCGATCCCTCACCTCGCATTCGCCAGCGCGGCCTCATCACGCAACTTTCCTTCCATCGATGTCCGAAGAACCCCGCCCCGTCCCGTCCCGCTTCAAAGTTTCGCGCGGGACCCTGTTGATCGACCGCGCCATGACGCAGGTGATCCGCGTCGGTGGCCTTGGCATCACCCTTGCCGTTTTCGGCATCTTCTTTTTCATCTTCATTGAAATCATGCCCCTCTTCCGAGGTGCGCAAGTCGAAGAGGTCACCACGCTCCCAACCGAAGTTCCCAAAGCCTCGGTCATGGGTGCCGATGAATGGGGCGAGCTGCCATTCCTTTACGATGGTGGCGACGACCTCGTTTTTTACGATTTGATCGGAGATCGCGGCGCGATCCGTGTCCCGCTCGACCTTCCCGAAGGCTTCGCAACCTCCGCCGTTCGCTATCGTGCACTTGAGGGACAGCTTTTGTTAGGCGGGATGGATGGCACCGTCCTGGTCATCGGCATTGAATACAAGACCGACTTCTCCACCGGCCGCCGCGTAGTGAGCCCCGGTGTGAAGGAACCTGTTGTCTTCCGTTTCGATGGCGATGGAGGCGATGCCGAAATCCTCGATCTCGACCTCACCTCCGGTACCAACCGCGGCATCCTTGCCATGATTCAGCGCAACGGCGAGGGCATCTCGCTACGGTCCGTCACCTTCACCCGTCGCAGGGGGCTTGGCAGCGTCGGCGGCAGCGATCCGCGCCAGCTCAGTCGCCAGGCGGAATACGACTTGTCGAACGATATTTCCGGGAATCCCACCCGTCTGATCGCCAGCACCGTGGGCGACAACTTCCTCGTCGCCAATGATGCCGGCGAGATTTTCTACTTCTGTGTCGAGGGTGCCGATCTCGCCATCCGCCAGAACTTCACACCCTTTGAGGACCTCGATGCCAAAACGATCGGCAGCATGGACTTCATTCTCGGCGACAACTCATTCATCCTCACCAGCAGCGAGGGAGTGGTTCGCGGCTACAGCCTGTTCATCCCCTACGAGGGTGCCCCGCGCCGCACATGGGGACATACCAAAACCTTCGATTCCCTTGATGGTGGCGCTGCCGATTTTTTCCTCTCCAGCCCGCGCAACAAATCCTTCCTCTACGGGCGTGGCTCGGAAATCCGCCTCGCCAACCTCACCTCCGAATCCGAGCGCTGGCGCGGCGATGTAGGATTCCCCGTCGTCGCCGCCGCCCTCGATGGCAAGGGTACCGGGCTAATGCTGCTGGATCAGGATGCCAACCTCCACGTCTCCGAGATCACCGACCGCCATCCCGAAGCAGGGTTCCGGACATTCTTCGGAAAAGTCTGGTATGAAGGCCGTAACAAGCCCGATTCCGTCTGGCAGTCCACCGGTGCCACCGACGACTTCGAGTCGAAACTCTCGATGATGCCGCTGATATTCGGCTCCATCAAAGGTACCTTCTACGCGATGCTCTTCGCCGTTCCCATCGCGCTGCTTGCCGCGATCTATTGCGCCGCATTCTGCACCCCCGCCGTCAAGCGCGTGATCAAGCCCACCATGGAAATCATGGCCTCCCTGCCCTCCGTGGTGCTTGGTTTCCTCGCCGGCCTCGTCCTCGCGCCGATGATCGAAACGAAGGTGCCATCCGTGTTGATGACCATCATCATGCTTCCACTCGCCGCGCTCGCCTTCGGCTGGTTCTGGAGCCGCCTCCCGGTGAACCGCCGCTCTTGGCTCCCCGGCGGCACCGAGTGGGTCCTGCTGCTGCCGATCGCGGCAGTCGCCATGTGGGTTGGCTGGTCGCTTGGTCCGCTCGTCGAGCAATGGCTGTTCTTCGTTCGCGATGCCGATGGCAACAAAATTGCGGATTTCCGCCTCTGGTGGCCCGAGTTCACCGGCACCAGCTACTCCCAGCGCAACAGCCTTGTCCTCGGTTTCATGATGGGCTTCGCTGTCATCCCGATCATCTTCACGATTTCCGAGGACGCCCTCTCCAACGTGCCTCCCTCGCTCACCGCCGCCTCCCAGGCACTCGGTGCCAGCCGCTGGCAGACCGCCCGCACCATTCTGATCCCGGTCGCCGCCGCCGGCATCTTTTCCGCCCTGATGATCGGCTTCGGCCGCGCCGTAGGCGAGACGATGATCGTCGTCATGGCCAGCGGCAACACACCCATCACCGAGTGGAACATCTTCTCCGGCATGCGCACGCTCTCCGCCAACATCGCCGTCGAGCTGCCCGAGGCCCCGGTCGGCTCCACCCACTACCGTGCCCTGTTCCTCGGCGCGATGATCCTTTTCCTCCTCACCTTCGCCATCAACACCATCGCAGAGATTCTCCGCCAACGCCTGCGCGAGAAATTCCGCATCGTCTAATCACGATTCATGACCACTCCCCAACGCACCCTCCGGGACAACGATCCACAATCTCGCGCAGGCGAGCCGAAAGTCTGGCTCTGCGGCCTCGGGCTGTCGCTCGGCCTCACGATGGTGGTGGTTCTGTTAGGATACATCTTCATCAAAGGCATGGAGGTGTTCACGCCCACGCCGATCAACATCTACACCATCGACACTGGCACCGCCGAGGAGCCCGCCGAAGAAAAAGTCATCGCGGAATTCCGCCGCATCCAGGTCAAGCGCCTTCCCGGCGAACCCGAGGTTCCGGAATCGAACCTCTTCATCGGCAGCCGCGAATACGGTGGTGGCTTCCGCTGGGTAAACGACGCGAACATCCTCAACATCGAGGTGCCAAAGGACGCGATGCGTGTCGAACGCACCGAGATGGGATTCGTGCTCGGCCTGCCCGTCGAGCTTCGCCTTGGCGACGGTAAGGTGATTCCAGCCGACTCCCCGGATTTCAAATCCAAGAGCAAACAAGTCCTCAAGGAGGTCGTAGATCGTCGAGCCGAGATCCGCAGCCTCGAAGTCGGGGCCATCGGTCACGTTGCCAATCAGATCACCCGCGCCAACCAAAACATTCGCGGCATCAACCGACAACACGGTGCCGAAACTCTAGAATCCGAGGCGCGCATTGCCCCGATTCTCGAGGAAATCAAGGCCCTCGAAGAGAAGCAGGACAAGCTCATGGCCCAAGCTGCCGAAATGCGCGAAAAGCAAGCGCTTCACAGTCTCGTCATCGACATCGTCCGCCGCGAGGAGCCGCTCACCGTTTCCTTCGACAACATCGTCTCCATCGAGCAGCCCAATGCCATGGGCGCGTGGGACAAGGTCACCACTTTCACCGGCCGACTCTGGAACTTCGTCACCGCATGGCCTCGCGATGCCAACACCGATGGCGGCATCTGGCCCGCGATTTTCGGCACCTTCATCATGACGATTATCATGTCGATTTTCGTCACCCCGTTTGGAGTCGTTGCCGCCATCTACCTCCGCGAATACGCCAGCCAGGGACTGATGGTGCGCGCCGTCCGCATTTCAGTAAACAACCTCGCCGGCGTCCCCTCGATCGTCTTCGGTGTCTTCGGCGTCGCCTTCTTCATCTACACCCTTGGCGGGTTTGTCGATGGTGGCCCGCGCAACCCCGTCGATGCCTCCACCTTCTGGATGCTCGCCATCGCGTTCATCGGCGTCACCTTTTCCGCCGTCTTCGTCACCGTGCTCAATTCCCCCAAGCCCGGTCGCGCCCACGCCACCGAGACGATGCGCATGCTCTGCACCACCCTCTGGTGTGCCTTCGTCATTGTGGGCATCGCGATGATCTGGAAAAACCCGTTCTTCGAAGGTTTTTTCCGCGACGGGCTTCCCTCACCCACCTTCGGCACCGGTGGCATCCTATGGGCCTCACTCACGCTTGCACTGCTCACTCTGCCCGTTGTCATCGTCGCCACCGAGGAAGCGCTCGCCGCAGTCCCACGCGGAGTCCGCGAGGCCGCACTCGCCTGCGGTGCCTCGAAATGGCAGATGATCCAGCGCATCGTCCTGCCCGCCTCCTCGCCGGGCATCCTCACCGGCGTCATCCTCGCCATGGCCCGGGGAGCGGGCGAAGTCGCGCCACTCATGCTCGTCGGCGTCATCCCAGCCGCATCCACCCTGGTGGTCGATGCCAACTCACCCTTCATCCACGCCGAGCGCAAATTCATGCACCTTGGCTTCCACATCTACGACGTCGGCTTCCAATCGCCCGACTCCGAAGCCGCCCGTCCGCTGGTTTTCGCCACCACTTTCGTCCTCATCCTGCTCGTCGTCGTGATGAACCTCGCCGCCATCCTCATCCGCAACCGGCTCCGCAAACGCCTGCAAACCAACGCCTTCTAATGTCCGCGAACGCATTCACCTCCAACACCGCCCTGATGGAAGCCCCCGGCGACCCCCGGCCGGACTTCGTCCGCGTCGATCATTTCAGCTTCTTCTACTCCGGCACCCAGGCACTGTTCGACATCGACATGGACATCCCCGAGCGTCAGGTCACCGCGCTGATCGGCCCGTCCGGCTGCGGAAAATCCACGCTCCTTCGCAATATGAATCGCCTCAACGATCTGATCGAAGGCGTTTCCCACCAAGGCGATATCTTCCTCGACGGCACCAGCCTCTACGACCCGCACGTCGAAGTGATCTCACTTCGCAAGCGCGTCGGCATGGTGTTCCAGAAATACAACCCCTTCGCCAAATCCATCTACGAAAACGTCGTCTTCAGCCTCCGCGTCGCCGGTGGCGGAAGCAAAAAGGCACTCGATGAAGTCGTCGAGACCAGCCTCCGCAAAGCTGCGCTGTGGGACGAAGTGAAAGACCGTCTGCACGACTCCGCCTTCGGGCTCTCCGGCGGCCAGCAACAACGGCTTTGCATCGCCAGAGCCATCGCCAACCGCCCGCAGATCCTTCTCATGGACGAGCCCTGTGCCGCCCTCGACCCGCTCGCTACCCTCAAAATCGAGGAACTCATCCGCGAGCTGCGCAACGAGTTCACCATCGTCATCGTCACCCACAACATGGAACAGGCCTCCCGTTGTTCCGACCGCACAGCCTTCATGTATCTCGGCAAGGTCGTCGAATACGATAAGACATCTAACATCTTCAATAACCCCCGCGAGGAACAAACGGAATCCTATATTTCCGGCCGACTGATTTAATATCAATAAAGATCAACCACAGATGAACAGGATGGGCACAGATGCGAATGACGCCGACCATTCATTTCTAGTATAGCATGCCTGAATAACCAATCTGTGCAATCCGTGTAATCTTTGGCCAAACAAAAGTCGAATCACCCTTCCATGTCCGAACCGTCACCATCACCCGCAGACGCAAAACCCGTCATTGAAATCCACGACATGGACTTCTGCTATGGCGCGTCAAAGGCGCTCGACGCCATCGACATGACGATCCCGCGCAACGCCGTCACCGCCTTCATCGGCCCGTCCGGCTGCGGCAAATCCACCCTGCTGCGCTGCCTCAACCGCATGAACGACATGGTCCCAGGCGCACGCGTCAGCCGCGGCGAGGTGCTCATCGATGGCGAGGACATCAACCATCGCGAGGTCGATGTGATCGCACTGCGCCGCCGCGTCGGCATGGTCTTTCAGAAATCGAACCCCTTCCCCGCCAGCATCCGCGAAAACGTCTCATACGGCCTGCGCATCCAAGGGGAGAAAAACAAATCCATCCTCGAAGAAGTAGTCGAGCAGAGCCTGCGCGGTGCAGCATTGTGGGATGAGGTGAAAGATCGCCTCAACGACTCCGCCTACAGCCTCTCCGGCGGCCAGATGCAGCGCCTTTGCATTGCCCGCACCATCGCCGTGCAGCCCGAGATCATCCTCATGGACGAACCCTGCTCCGCCCTCGACCCAATCGCCACCGCCAAGGTCGAGGAGCTCATCAAAGACCTGCGATATCAATACACCATCGTCATTGTCACCCACTCGATGCAGCAGGCGTCGCGTGTATCCGACCGCACCGCCTTCTTTCACCTCGGAAAACTCATCGAATACGACGACACTGACACCATCTTTGGGACTCCGGCAAAAAAACAAACCGAAGATTACATCACCGGCCGGTTCGGCTGACCGGTTAAGAACGAAAATCTGAAGATCCGAAAACTGAAAACCTCCGAATTCCCATGCCACCCAATACACCGCACATCCTTCGTGATTTCGATGCCGCCATTGCCGCCCTTCGTGGCGACGTGCTTGTCATGGCCTCGAAAACCCGCACCAACCTCGGGCGCGCAGTCACCGCTGTTTCCGAGCGTAACTTCGAACTCGCCAACACCGTGATCGCAGATGACGACGAGATAGACGATCTGGAGCGCGTGATCGACCGCCTTGGCATGGACATCCTCACGCGTTTCCGCCCAGTTGCCTCCGACCTCCGCCTCGTCATCTCTTCGATAAAGATTGCCATCAACCTTGAGCGCATTTCCGACCACGCCACCAGCATTGCCAAGCGCGCGAAAAAACTCAGCACCACCAGCGAGATTCCCGATGCCGGACTCATCGAGCCGCTTTATACCCACGCCGAACAACTCCTGCGCGACGCCATCGCCGCATACAGCGATCACGACGCCCAGCTTGGAGCATCTTTGCACATTCGGGACAAGGAGCTCGATGCCCTCCACAAGCAAGCCACCGCCGTCTTCAGCAACCGCATCGACAGTGCCACTGGCCGCAGCGAGGACTATGTGCACTTCATCCTCATCGCACGATCGCTGGAACGTGTCGGAGACCTTGCAGTGAACATCGGTGAGGACGCCGTCTACCTCGAAGTTGCCCGTGTCCTCCGTCACGAAAAAGATCGCTCGCTTGGAGAGAGGAGAGGGCTTTGAACGGGCTGAGAATCAATGACATAACCCGCATTTCATTACGCAATAATTATTTTCCTGGAAAATTGTTATTTAAACGCTGAAAAATCTTGCCGGATTTTTCTCCTTTATTCCGGTCGGCCGGATCCACAATGATAATCGCGGCCTATGTTGAACCTCCTATGGCTACTGATAGAACTGATCTTTCATGTGGTCAATTGGCGTTCGACGCTGCCTTTCATCATTTCCGTAATGATCATGGCAATGATGCATATCACTTTTCCCGGCGAAGACTGGGTGTGGAAAGCCACACTGCCAATCGTGATGTTGAGCATTCCCTTGGGGATCTGGTGGGAAATACGTGATCGGCCGGAATGAGGGTCTGCGCCGCTGATGTTGATCGCTGGCGGATAACTTCAGCGGTGCTGTATGGCTTCAGGGCATGGGGCCTGTGCTCCCGGCTCTTGCATTTCACACGTTCCAAAGCTGGAGGGTTTTAAGATAGTTGCCGCGTTCGTAGGCGGCGGGGTCGGGGCAGTGCTGGTGGCTCATGCTGCCGCGGAGTTGGTCGAGTGATTCGTATTCGTGGTCGGTGAGCCAAGCGGCGATCCCAGTTGTGAGTTTTTTGATTTCCTCGGGACCGCGCTTGAGAAGGGCGGAGGTGAGCTGCGCGACGGTGGCTCCGGCCATGAGCGCCTTGATGCAATCCTCGATGGTGTGGACGCCACCGCTAATGGCGATGTCGCCATCGAGGTGCCCGTAGAGGATCGCGGCCCAGCGCAGGCGCAGGCGGAGTTCGGTCGAGTTGGAGAGATCGAGGCGGTGGGCGACGTCGAGCTCTTCGATGTCGATGTCGGGTTGATAGAACCGATTGAAAAGCACGACACCGTTGGCCCCGAGGTTGCCGAGCTGGACGCAGAAGTGCGCGGGCGATGAGTAGTGTGGTGAGAGTTTCACCGCGATTGGGATTTCGATGATTTCGCGCACGGCGGAGACGATTTCATAGACACGGCGCTCGACCTGACCACCGGATTCCGTGGGGTCGGTGGCGACATAGTAGACGTTGAGTTCGAGCGCGTCGGCACCGGCCTGCTCGATGAGTTTGGCGTCTTCGATCCACCCGCCGGGGGTGGTGCCATTGAGGGAGCCGATGACCGGAATATCGCACGCGGCTTTGACGATGGCGATGTGTTCAAGATAACGATCCGGGCCGAGGGCATAGTCGTCGCGCTCGGGGAAGAATGAGTTGGCCTCGGAGAATTGCCCGGAATGGTATTCGGTGTGGGCGAACTCGGCGAGCTGCTGGCGGGTGATTTGCTCTTCAAACAACGAGTGCATGACAATCGCCGCGGCTCCGGCATCCTCGAGGCGTCGGCACATGTCGAGCTTGCCGGAGAGCGGCGATGCGCCGGCGACCAGCGGGTTTTTGAGCGGGATGCCGAGGTAGGTGGTGGAGAGGTTCATGGGGAATAAGTTTTGAATTGTGAGTTTTGAGTTCTGAACTCAGCCATCTGAACTCTGCACTTCAAATGCGGCGACCATTTGGCGGTAGAGGGTGTGGCGGCGGGTGATGTCTTCGGCGGCGGCGGCCTGGAGGGACTCGGCGCGGGCGGGGTCGATGCGGGCGAGCATTTGGAAGCGGGTCTCGCCTTTGGTGAAATCGGTGAGGTTGCCCTTGGGTGCTCCGGAATCGAGCTTAAACGGGTTATCACCGGCGGTGGCGCGACGGGGATCGAAGCGGAAGAGCGGCCAATAGCCGGTGGAGACGGCGAGCTTCTGTTGTTCGAGCCCGTCGGCCATGTTGTAGCCGTGGGCGACGCAGTGGCTGTACGCGATGACGAGCGACGGGCCGTTGAACGACTCGGCCTCGCGCAGGGCGGTAACCGTCTGGGTATCCCGTGCACCAAAGGCGATGCGGGCGACGTATGCGGTGCCGTAGGTGGCCATGATCAGGCCGAGGTCTTTTTTGGGTGCGGATTTTCCGGCCATGCTGAATTTTGCGACAGCACCGAGCGGGGTGGACTTCGATTGTTGGCCGCCGGTGTTGGAATACACCTCGGTGTCGAGGACGAGGATGTTGACGTTGCGGCCGCTGGCGATGACGTGGTCGAGGCCACCGTAGCCGATGTCGTATGCCCAGCCATCGCCACCGACGATCCAGACGCTGCGTGGGACGAGGTGGTTGGCGAGGGTGAGCAGGGTTTTCGCCTTCTCGTCGGACGCGGGCAGATTGCCGAGGCGAATGTTGAGCTCGGCGACGCGGGCGCGCTGGATGGCGATGGAATCGGCATCGGTGTTGCCGAGCGAGTTGGTGACGAGGTCATCGGCCAGTGTATCGCCGATCTGGGCGGAGAGGTCCTGCACAAGCAGGCGGGCGAATTCTGCGGAATGGTCGAGTCCCGCGCGCATGCCGAGGCCGAATTCCGCATTGTCCTCGAACAGCGAGTTGGCCCAAGCCGGGCCGCGGCCGCACGAGTCGGTGGTGTATGGGGTGGTCGGCAGGTTGCCGCCGTAGATCGACGAGCAGCCGGTGGCGTTCGAAATGACCAACCGGTCGCCGAACATCTGGGTGAGAAGTTTTAAATATGGCGTCTCGCCGCAACCGGCGCAGGCCCCGGAGAACTCGATGAGCGGCGGCATGAACTGGCTGGTCTTGAGGTCGTCTTTGAATGCGGTGCGCTCGGGATCGGGGAGGCCGAGGAAGAACGCGAAGTTGTCGCGCTCGGCATCGCGGAGCGGTGGTTGCGGTGCCATGTTGAGGGCTTTGCGGCTGGGGTTGGCCTTGTCCTTGGCGGGGCAGACACGGGCGCAAAGCTGGCAACCGGTGCAGTCTTCGGGGGCGACTTGGAGAGTGTAGAGGAGGCCGGGGTTATCGCGGGAGTTGAAGTCGACGGACTTGAATGTGGGCGGGGCGTTGGCGAGCAGCGAGGGTTCGACGAGCTTCGGCCGGATGGCGGCGTGCGGGCAAACCATGGCGCATTTGTTGCACTGGATGCAGATGTCGGTTTCCCACACGGGGATCTGCTCGGCGATGTTGCGCTTTTCCCACTTGGTGGTGCCGGTCGGCCAGGTGCCATCGGCGGGGAAGGCACTCACGGGAAGCAGGTCGCCCTTGCCGGCGAGCATCATGGCGGTGACGCGTTTGACAAAGTCGGGAGCGTCGTCCGGCACCCATGGGGGCATGCGGTGGGCGGAGTCTGCTGCGGCGGGCACCTCCATGCGGTGGAGGTTGGCGAGCGTGGCATCGACAGCCTCGAAGTTGCGGGCGACGACGGCATCGCCACGTTTGCCGTAGGTTTTCTTGATGGCGCTCTTGATGGCGGCGATGGCTTCCTCGCGCGGCAGCACGCCGGAGATCGCGAAGTAGCACGTCTGCATGATGGTGTTGATGCGGCCGGGCATGCCGCATTCCCGGGCGACGCGGCTGGCGTCGATGACGTGGCATTCGAGGTTCTTGGAAATGATTTCCTCCTGCACT
>JBLRWN010000078.1:0-11574 GCA_047921195.1 Luteolibacter sp.
ACCTCAAGCTGATCAGGCAGCCGTCACTTGACCCAACTTGCGCCCTTCATCCTCTTTCCATCTGCGGATTTTAGGGTGATCCTCACCTCCGCACTTGTCGTCGCCTTTGGCACGAGTTGCGCAACCACCCGCGGCTTTGGCAGGGATGTAGAAACCCTCGGTGGGAATATTGAACAATCCGCACGTTAAACGATAAAACCCATTCCATAGAAACACCCCTTCACATGTTGATGTCCATTGCCATTATCCTTTTGATCCTGTGGGCTCTCGGCCTGGTGACCAGTTACACCATAGGCGGCTTCGTCCATATTTTGCTTATCGTCGCCATCATCATGGTTCTCGTCAGGGTCATCCAAGGGCGCCGCGTCATGTGAACCTTGAGCGCCAAGAAATCATTTGTCAGCGAATGGTTCCCCGCGCATGCTATGATGACTTCACTCTGAGTGGGGCCATCGATCGAACAATCCGATGAAAACCTCATCACCAAGAATATCCGTTTTAATCGCCGAGGATCACACGATGGTACGCGAAGGTCTCCGGATGATGCTCAGGATCGAAGCCGACATGCACATCGTCGGTGAAGCCCGTGATGGCCGCGAGGCGGTGGCTCTGGCTACGAAGCTCTGCCCGGATGTCGTTCTGATGGATATTGCGATGCCCAACCTCAATGGTTTGGAGGCCACCCGCCAGATGATCAAGCTGGTGCCCACCACGCGGATCATCATTCTCACCGCTCATTGTGATGATGCTTATGTGAAGTGTGCCGTGGGCTCGGGTGTGGCGGGCTTCCTCGTCAAGCAGGATTCCACAAATGATGTCTGCCGTGCGATCCGGGAAGTTGCCCAGGGCGGGATTTTCTTTAGTAAATCGGTCTCGAAACGTTTCATCCGCATCAATCCGCAAACGTGCGATCGCCTCGGAAAGGTGCGAAGGAAGGAGAGTCTGTTGACATCTCGCGAGGTTGAAGTCCTCCAGCTCATTGCGGAAGGGAAGGCCAATAAGGAGACCGCGGCGGCACTCGGTATCAGCATCAAGACCGTCGAGAAACACCGCGGTCATCTCATGCAAAAACTCGATATCCACGACACGGCGGGCCTCACCCGGCACGCCATCGCTTCTGGCATCATCGAAAGCAGTGTGCAGGTCACCATGTTTTGACATCCCGCGCGTGCGGCGGACGGGTAGGGGTGTCCCCTTGGGATTGCAGTTTCTCTCATGCAATCTGGGGGGCTAGGGGAATCACCCCACGAAAGGTCAGTGATAAACATGAAATTCATCATCATCGCGCTTCCGGCCACACAAAAATGATGCTCATGGCGAACTGGAATCGCCATGAGCACCATGATGGAAGCACTGGGGTGGGCTTGAAAGATTCGTTGCATCCGTGCATGGCACCGGATGCCGTCTCCAGCGGTTATTCGAGTCCGGCATCCACTCGAGCCTTGGCGGCATCCGCTTCGGCCTGGACTTGCTTCCTGTCGGCGTCGAGCTGGGCATTGGCGGAGATCCTGTCGGCCTCGATTCTTGCCTGATCGATTCTGGCATTGAGTTCGGTTTGCTCCGCGGCATGCCTTGCATCCGCGTCCACTTCCTCTTTCTGGATTTCAATGGCATCAGTGGCGGCATTTTTGATGCCATCAATTTCCGCTTTCTCTTTGTTGCAGGCGATAGTGAGTGTTGCGGCAAGTGCGACGAGTGCGTAGGTTTTGTATTTCATGATGTTGTTTTCCGTTAATCTGATTTGCAGATACGCGTATTTTCACAATTGGTGCAATCACAGCCAATGGGGTGAAACCCGCCATGAATCGTCCGCGTCTTGTGGATGAATTTGGAAACGTGCGATATAAAAGTCGGGATACACCCCATGGCGAATTCACCGTTGGGCTTGCATGTTCGCATTGCAAGGATGGCCATTCGCGCCAGTCCGCAATCAAAAACACAATATTATGAAAGCAAATCATCGTCTCCATGCCATTCTGATCTGTTCAATGGCCGTCCTAAGTCCCGTAGCATTCGCGGAGAACACTTCATCCGAACGGAAAGAAGTTGCGGAAAAACCGACCATCCAACCCGGGAGTCTCACCACCGTCATCTCCGACAGCGCGACCTTCTCGACCCTGACCAAGGCCCTCAAAGCGGCGGAGCTGGACGGGGTTCTCGGTGGGAATGACAACTTCACCATTTTCGCGCCCACCGACGAAGCCTTCGGCAAGCTTCCGGCCGAGACACTCACCAAGCTCATGCTTCCTGAGAACAAGGAGAAGCTGCGCATGCTGCTCCTCTACCATGTGGTTGCCGGCAAAGTGCATGCCAGCGACCTTGCCACGGGTGAGGTGAAAACCGCCAATGGTGCAAAGGTGAAGGTCGATGTCTCATCGAGCGGAATCACCGTCGATGGTTCCAAGGTCTATAGTGCCGATGTGATGGCGTCCAACGGCGTGATGCACAGTCTCGGCGAGGTGCTCGTTCCTAAATCGCTCGATGGATTTGCCGGCCTCAAGGATTGAGGGCGTGAATTCAACAGGCTCCCAACAATGAACCAGACGCCTGCGGTGAAACGCAGGCGTCTTTTTTTTGGGAAATCACCGGCATGATTTGATTCCAGAATATCCGATAGGGAAATACCCCATGGTTGATTTCAGCTGCTCCAATTAGTTTCCAGATCCACTGATGCGGCATGCCATGTGGTTTGCTCGTGATTCAGTGACAACAACAACCGACCCAATGATGAAAGACCATCCAAATCAACCCGTCAACGAGTGGAACACGTATCAGGAACCGCATCCGGCCAGATGGCGGGAAGTCGTAATCCCGCCGATCCGGGAGGTCGGCTCCAATCATCATGCATCGCAGCGGCCTCTATTGCCTGCGAAGCGGATTTGGAATGTTCCAAAGCTTCAATCCAATCCATGAACGCTCATATGCACAATATGGAAGCGACCCCGGCAATGGTGCGCTTCAGGACGGTGGAACTCGCGGCTCAGTCAGGACGTGGTCCGCTTGAAATCAGCCAGCGGGATTACGAGCGGGCCAAGCGTGAGCTGACAGGCGAAACCGATCCAGATCGCCAGCTTGCAATTCTCTATCGCGAGCGTCGGAGCAAGACCTACTCATCATGATCAGGCCATGGGGACAACACCCCATGGCCAAATGTCACATGCCATGTGCTAATGATCACGTCATGCGAATCACTTGGCGATCTTCGGCAGGTGACACACCGGACAAACCAACAACACGACAATATGAAAAAGAATCACTGCCGTCCCACAGACTGGGCACGACGCCTCCTGAGCCTTGATTTTGCAAGGTCTTGAGTGCGTTTCGAAGATAGACCGATTGCGACTTTTTTTGAGAGCAGTTGCTACAATCATGAAACTCAGTGGCGATGCTGTCCCATGAGATCACGTCTTGGCTGGCGATAAGCCCGGCAACCACGCGGTATTGAGCGCTCCAATCACCTTGAATCGCCCGGATGCTGTCCCATAGGATTTCAACAAAGCCAACAGGTCGATCCTCTCCCATAGCGCCGAACGCGTGACGGCAAACAGCCGGGTGAAGCTGTGGCCCCACCCTGACAGGTAAGCCATGAATCGCAGCAGCACATAGACCAGCAGCGCCGTGTAAACCTGCCATCTCACCGCATTGGCGCTGTGGCCCAGGAAGCTGCCGAGCTTGAGGCTCTGCTTTACTTGTTTGAAAAACACCTCGATGTCCCAACGGCGGCGATAAAGATCACACACGGAGCGCGGACTCCAAGCTGTGTTGTTGGTGATGAAGACCATCACCCGCCACGCGCCGTCCACTTCCACCCAGGCCTCGACGCGGCGCAGTTTCATACCCTTATGCCTGCCTTGCAGCGTGATGGTCTGATCCTTGAGGATGTTCTCATCATCCGTGGGGTGGTTCTTTACAGCCCGGTATTTCATGTTGTCCTTGGCGCGGGTGACCCACCAAACGCCGCGATGATCCAAATCGAAGAGGTGGTCGAAATCCACGTAAGCCTTGTCGAACACGACGATTTCGCCCGGTTGGATCGTCGCACAGACTTCGCGAGCGCGCTTGTTGTCGTGATGCCCGGCGGTGTCCACAATGGCAAACGACGGCAGGAAGCTGTGGAGGTCGAGCCGCAGGTGCATCTTGGCAGCCGCCTTACGTCTGCGGTGTTTGGCCCAGTCCATACAGTTGGCGACCAACTGGATGACCGTGGAATCCACTGCGTGAATCCTGACCTTGAAGCGCCGCAGCAAGCCCTTGCCCTTGCGGCCTGCGGCGAAATCCGGACTGGAGTGCTGGAGGTGGCCGAGCACGGACCAGAAGAGTTTCTCGGTAAACTCGGCGTTTCGCTCCTTGTTCGCATTGGAGAGACCGTTCTTGGATGGCGGGGTGACCCGGAAACGCGAGAGGACGGGAGCTTTGAGCCGCAGCCAGTCGCAGACATCGTTGAGTCCCATGGCATGGGAGAGTTGGGCGAAGAGCATGGACGAAAGATGGCTCAGCACGCTGAAGCTGCGGGCCTTGGCCTCCACACCGGTTTCAAGGGCGTGGCGATTGATCAATTCGCGAGGAATGAGGTTGAGCATTTGTTTCAGGACGACCACATTGGCCCGGGTTGGTGTTGTTTTGTTCATAACACCCTACCGAGTGGCAGGGATTTCGATTCAACACCAGCCCACTTTTCAGCTCTTGGCTAAGACGTCCTGTGGGACGGCTGTGATAAAATATCAGTCTATTCACCCTTCAGCTTAGGAATCCGGATTCCGGAATTATGCGCTGTCGCGACGACCGGCGATTCGCGCCTGGATGCTCTCAACGAAGACGTAGCAGACGGGGATGAGGAAAATCCCGATGAGCGTCGCGATGCCCATGCCGAATACCACACCGGTGCCGATGGTCGAGCGGGAGGCGGCGCCTGAGCCACTGGCGAGCATGAGTGGCACGCAGCCGAAGATGAAGGCGAACGAGGTCATCAGGATCGGTCGCAGGCGGAGCTTGGCGGCTTCGAGTGCGGCATCGAGTGCGGACATGCCCTCTTCATGTTTCATTTTCGCGAACTCGACGATGAGGATGGAGTTTTTGGCGGCGAGGCCGATCAGCATGACCAGTCCGACCTGCGCATAGACGTTCATCTCGAAGCTACGGAAGAACAGACCGATCATCGCTCCGAAGATCACAGTGGGCACGGAGAGCAGTACGGCAAATGGCAGCAGCCAGCTTTCGTATTGTGCGGCGAGCAAGAGGAAGACGAACACCACCGCGATCGCGAGGATGATGGGTGCCTGGCCCTCGGATTTCTTCTCCTGGAGAGTGAGGCCCGACCACTCGTAGCCGACGTTTGATGGCATGGTGGCCATGATATCCTCCATCGCCTTGATGGCTTGCGCGGAGGTATATCCGGGTGCGGGCGAGCCCATCAGCTCGGCGGAGAGATACAGGTTGAAGCGGTTGACGAAATTGGGGCCGGAAATCTGGCTCACCTGGACCAGTGTGCCCAGCGGCACCATGTCGCCCTTCTGGTTGCGGACGAAGAACCGGTTGATGTCCTCCGGCTTGTTTGTGAACTCAGGCTCGGCCTGGAGGAACACGCGATAGACCTTGCCGAACTGGACGAAGTCGTTGACGTAAAGTCCGCTCAGATAGGCCTGCAGGGTCTGGAACACGCTGTCTACCGGCACGCCGAGGGCGCGGGCTTTCTCGCGGTCGAGCTCGACCTTGATCTGCGGGGTGGACGGCTGAAAGGTGGTGCTCACGCGGGCGATCTCCGGGCGATCGGTGGCCTTGGCGATCACTTGGTTGACGTATCCTGCAAGTTGTTCCGGGCTGCCTCCGGCACGATCTTGGAGTTGCATTGTGAAACCGGATGAATTGCCGTATCCCGGCAGCGCGGGCGGCCCGAACGCGAAGATCCGCGCGCTCGGGATGACGTAAAGTTTGCGGTTGAGCTCGTCGATGATCGCCTTGGCATGCAGCTTGGGATCCTTGCGGTCGTCCCAATCCTCCAGGCCCACGAACATCAGCGCGGAGTTCGGAAACGCCAGCGAGTTGAGGACGTTCATCCCGGAGAGCGCGATGGCGGAGCGCACGCCGGGGGAGTTGTTGACGACCTGCTCGACCTGCCTGAGCACCGCATCGGTGCGCTGCAAGGAGGCACCTTCGGGGAGTTCGATGGCGACGAAGATGTAGCCCTTGTCCTCGTCGGGGATGAATCCGCCGGGGACGAGTTTGCCGAGGCCGAAAATGCCGCCGAGCACGACGACGAGCAGGATCATCGAGCGCGCCGCCTTGCGTGTGAGCATGCCGACGACGCGGCCGTATCCATCGGTCGCGCGGTTGAAGCCGTTGTTGAATTTCCGGAAGAACCACGCGAGCGGGCCGCGTCCGGGTTTCGGCGCGCGGAGCAAAAGCGCCGAGAGCGCGGGGCTGAGTGTGAGCGCGTTGATCGTTGAGAAAACCACGGACACCGCGATGGTGATGGCGAATTGCTGATAGAGCGCACCGGTGACTCCGCCGATGAAAGCGACGGGAACAAACACCGCGCACAATACCAGCGAGATGGCGACCACCGGGCCGGACACCTCCTTCATCGCCTGGCGCGTCGCCTCGACCGGGGATTTCCCGTGTTCGATGTGGTGTTGTACGGCTTCGACCACCACGATGGCGTCGTCCACCACGATGCCGATTGCCAGCACCAGGCCGAACAGGGTGAGCGTGTTGACGCTGAAGCCGAGCATCGGAAACACCATGAACACCCCGAGCAGCGACACCGGCACGGTGAGCATCGGGATGATGGTGGCGCGGAAACTTTGCAGGAAAATAAACACCACCAACAAAACGAGGATCACCGCCTCGATCAGCGTGTGTTTGATTTCATTCATCGACGCCTTGATCGGCAGGGTGGAGTCGAGCGTGATCGTGTAGGCCATGTCAGGCGGGAAACGCATCGTGGCTTCATCGAGAATTTTTTTCACCGCGTCGGAGGTTTGCAGGGCGTTGGCACCGGGGGCGAGATAGACGCCGAGCGCGCCGGCGGGCGCGCCATCGAGGCGGGCGCGCAGGCCATACGTTTGGGCGCCGAGTTCGACGCGGCCGACGTCCTTGATTTTCACCTGCGAGCTCTCGTCGCCGCTGCGGATGATGATGTCGGCGAATTCCTCCGGTGTGCGCAACAGGCCGGGAGCGCGCACGTTGAACTGCATTTCTTGTCCGGCGGGTGCGGGTTCCGCACCGATGGTGCCGGCTGGTGCCTGGGCGTTCTGCTCGCGGATCGCCGAGGCGACGTCCTGCGGCGTGAGGCCGAGCGACGCGAGTTTTTCCGGGTCGAGCCAGACCCGCATTGCGTAGTCCTGCGCGGTGAAATTCTGCACATCGCCCACGCCGCTCACGCGTTTGATGCGGTCGACCAGGTTGATTTCCGCGTAATTGCCGAGGAACACGCCGTCGTAGCTGCCGCCGGGCGACGACAGGCCGATTGCGAGGAGGATGTCGGGCGACGACCGGTTCACCACGATGCCCTCGCGTTTCACCGCGTCGGGCAGCATCGCTTCGGCCTGGCCGACGCGGTTCTGGGTGTTCACCTGCATGATGTCCACGTCGGTTCCGACGTCGAAGGTGACGTTGAGCACCAGCTTTCCGTCGTTGGTGCTGGTGGACTGCATGTAGAGCATCTTGTCCACGCCGTTGACCTTCGATTCGATCGGTGTGGCTACCGATTCCATGACCGCCTCGGCGGCCGCGCCGCGGTAGCTGCCGGACACCTTGATCAGGGTGGGGCTCACAGTCGGATACTCCGAAACCGGCAACCGCGAGAGCGCGAGCAGGCCGACGAGCACGATGATGATCGAGATGACCATCGCAACGATCGGCCGGCGGATGAAGAAGTCTGCCATGGTCGTGTTAGTTTTTTGCTGCGGTTGTTCCGGCTGCGGCCATGGCGGCGAATTCCTCGGCGGTCATTGCGGTGACGGGCGTGCCTTCGCGCGCCTTGTTGGTGCCTTCGACGATGATCTGTTCACCGGCCTCCAGTCCGTTGGTGACGATCAGGTTGGCATCCACCTGTTCGCCGACCTCGACGGCGCGTTGGCTGGCGATGTTTTCCCCGTCGACCACCCAGACGAAATTGCGCCCCTGCAACTGGGTGATGGCGCGTTGCGGGACAAGGATGGCGTTTTCGCGCGTGCCGAGTTCCACCCGCACCCTTGCGAACATTCCCGGGCGAAGGAGTTTTTCCGGATTGGGAAACTCCGCCCGCACCCGCAGCGTGCCGGTTTGCGAGTTCACCGCGCGGTCGATGAAGACGAACTTCCCGCCCTCCGGGTGCTCCTTGCCATGCGCGAGGAGCAACGTCAGCGGCAGGGTTGATACGTCCCTGCCCAGCGCGCGGCTGCGCTCTTCGGCTTGGATGTATTCCACCTCGCTCACGTTGCAGTAAAACCAAATCGGATCGAGTGTGGAAAGGGTCGCCATCAACGTCGGCTGGCCGCGGCCGACGAGTTCGCCGATCGACACTTCCTTGGCGCCGATGAGTCCGGCGACCGGTGCTTTGATTTCGCAATAGCCGAGGTCGAGCTGTGCGGACTCGACGCGTGCCTTTGCGGATTCGACGCCCGCCTGGGCGGCCTCAACGGCGGCTCGGGCGTTGTCGAGATCCTGCTGGGGTACCGCGCGGTTGGCCACGAGCGGGGTGAGGCGTTCGACGTTCCTTTGCGATTTGTGCAAACTGGCCTCCGCTTCTGCAAGCATGCCGTTGGCGGCGGCGAGGCGTTCGACAAATGGCTGTTTATCGAGAGTGAAGAGCAACTGCCCGGCCTCGATCTCGGTGCCCTCGGTGAAATGGCTTGCCTCGACAACCCCCTCGACCCGAGCGCGGATCTCCACGTTTTGTGGCGAATCAAGCTGGCCGATCAAGGTGGTGTGGAGCGGCACACCAGTGGATTCGACTTGGATGACTTGGACGAACGGAGGAGGTGGCGCCCCCGGCTTCGATCTACCGCAACCGGTCACTAGGAATGCAGCAAGCGTAATGACCGCAATCAACCTGGAGCGATGGATCACTGCGAAAAAAAGATGGCTTTGCACGCCGGAGAAAGACTTCAACGGCAGATTTCTGTCAAACCCCAAGTCCTGGGTGCCAAAGATTCGCCCTTGCCGCCGCATGGTCGCCCGTGCTAACCGCTTCGCGATGTCAAGGATTTCACCGTTGCTCGGCTGCCTGTTTTTCACCTCGTGCGTTCTCGGCCCGCAACCCGGCGATCCCGAGGTAGCCACGCCGGGAGCGATTCGTGGCGACGCATCTCCGCATGGTGAATCGTTTGGCGACAAGGCATGGCGGCAGGTGTTCCCCGATCCCACGCTGCGCTCGCTCATCGAGCGCGCGCTTGCCGCCAATCCGGATCTGGTGGCAGCCACCTTCCGCATCGAGCAGGCGCGCGCCGCGGCGGCCGCCACACGAGCCGATTGGTATCCGCAGGTCGGTGGTGGCGCCGGTGCTTCCGCGAACTATGCGTCGCGAAATGCCGGGCAGATCCCTGCGGGGGCAAGTCGGTCGTCGGACGGCTATGATCTGACCGCCTCGCTGAGTTGGGAGCTCGACCTGTGGGGTGGTATCCGGCGCAGCAACGAGGCCGCGCGCGCGAGATTGCTCGAAGCGGAGTTCCGCCGTGATGCGGTGCAGACTAGCCTGATCTCCGCCGTGGCCGCCACCTACATCGAATTGAAAAACCTCGACGAGCGCCTTGCTATCGCCAAACGCACCGAACAAAGCCGCCGTGCATCACTCGATCTGGTGACCGCGCGGAGCGAGGGCGGTGTGGGCTCCGACCTTGAGCTTGGCCAGGCCGAAGCCTTGCTTGCCCAGGCCCGCACCGCCATTCCGATTGCCGAGCAGGCGATCACCGCCAAGGAAAACGAGATCCGTTTTTTGTTAGGCGAGTTCCCCGCGTCGGTGACGCGGGGCGGCAGCCTTGATTCGCTCGAACGTTCGCTTCGCATCAAGGGCGGGCTGCCGGCGTCGCTGCTCGAACGCCGGCCCGACGTCGCCGCCGCCAGCCAGGCCTACCGATCGGCCGTCGCAGAAATTGGCGTCGCCGAGGCGTTGCGGCTTCCATCGCTCGCGCTCACTGGCAGCGGCGGGGTGGTGAGTCAGTCGTTCGACAACCTGCTCAAGAGTGGCTCCACCGCCTACACCGTCGGCCCGAGCCTTGCCGGGCCGATCTTCGACGCCGGGCGCAACACCGCCCGGGTGCGTGCCGCCAAGGCGCGTGCCGACGAGGCACTGGCCACACACGACCGCGCCGCCAAGCTTGCTTTCCGCGAAGCCGCCACCGCCATCAACGCTCACCGGAAAACCGGTGAAATCATCACCGAGCAAGGCAAGCTGGTGGAAGCCAACCGGAAGATCGCACGCGTCGCGAACGAGCGGTTTGAGGGTGGCCAATCGAGCTACCTTGAAGTGCTCGACGCTGAGCGCAGCCTTTTTACTTCCGAGCTCGAGCTCTCCGACGCCCGCCGCAACCGCTTGCTGTCGGTCGTCGAGGCTTACCGAGCACTCGGTGGAGGCTGGAAGTGATTCCATGTTTGGCCTCGCGCCGCTCTCAGCTGTGAGGATCCATCAGGACGATATTTTCTGGAGTTCAAGCATCAGTTTGATCGGAGGCGGTCTCCACTGCGGAGAAGCACGCTGAAGTGTGAACTCCCTCAGGTTGCGTTTCAGAGCGAGTCGACGATTTCAGCCAATGCATCAAGCCCTCGCGGGCGCAGGAAGCCCATGCCGAATCCCGGCATGAACCAGATTCCGTTGCTCGGTTCGCGGCAATACACGATCTCCGCCGTAGCGCCAATCTCTGCGCGATAAAATCGCCCTTTTGGGTGCTCTTTCAAAAACTTGAAATATCGCTCGCACCATGGATCGGTGACAATTGGGAAACGTTCTTCTCCGAGTTTCCTGAGGTCTTCCTGCGTAACTCGGCGGATCGTTTTTCTCATCGCCTCCTTGCGCAGCTCCATCATGTCATGTGGCCAATCGTCGTTCGGCATGCCTGGGATGCTGTCGAATCGCCCCGGCATTGGCAAGGTCGCGAACGGTCCATCCTGGCCTGAATCAATCCGTTTGGTGGCGTGCGATCCACATGCGTGCCTAGATTGCCGATTTCTTCAAAAATCCTCTTGCATCCCCGCCCGGTCGTCGATAGATCTGCCGCCCGCCCGCACCACCGGGCATCACACCGTGAAGGGGCGTTAGCTCAGTTGGTAGAGCACTTGCATGGCATGCAAGGGGTCAGCGGTTCGAATCCGCTACGCTCCACGGGGTTAGGCTTCCATCATTTTGAATTGGATGCACCAAAGGTTGATGAGCAGATACGCCGTGACCGCCCGGCATGGCCCGGGTGCTCTCATGCTCTTTAAGGTGAAAATGGCACCTTATGTGAATCCCAGGAGCGTATCCAGTAGCTGAGTTAGTGGGGGATATGGGCATGCCCGACCGGTTCGCGCCAGTCGAGTGAGACGCGGATTTCGGGGTGGGGTTGGTATCCACGTTTCGTCCAGAATGGCTGATGAGGCGGCGCTCCCAGAATCTGTTTG
>JBLRWN010000079.1:0-11242 GCA_047921195.1 Luteolibacter sp.
GTTTTGTCCAGATTAACCAATGCACCTATCCAAAAAAGCCGAATACGCCCTACGGGCAACGATCAATCTCGGGATTGCCGCTGAAGTCGGGCGGACCACGATTTCCGGGGCGGATTTGGCCGAAGTGAACCGCCTGCCACTCAAATTCGTTGAGCGCATCCTCCAGGAATTGCGCGATGCTGGATTGGTGGAGACGGTGCGTGGGAAGTTTGGCGGCTACTCACTGGCCAAGCCTGCCGAGCAGATTGGCATAGGCCAGATTGTGCGGTTGATGGACGGCCGCCTTGCCCCGATCTGCTGTGCGAGTGAAAACGCCTACCAACCTTGTACTTGCCCCGACGAGGATCACTGCGGCCTGCGCATGGTGATGATCGATGTGCGCAACGCGATCGCCAACATCCTCGACCGCTACACGATCGCCCAGGTCGTCGAAGTCACCCTCCGCAAGATGCGCCGCGATGGAATCGTTCCGCCGTTCGCCATCTCGCCACTTCAAGATGCCCACCCGGAAAACTCGTCAAAAGGAAAAGCCGATCCAGACGACGGCTTCCTCGCCGGCCTTTGCAGTCTCGTGCAATCCAACCCCAACCCCAGCGATGAACCCCAGCGATAACCAACTGCCCGTGGACGCGCGTAATCCCTCCGACTGGCTGCACGTTGTGCGGAAAAAAGTCGCCAACCTGCAATACGGCTCAGTCGTCGTGACCATCCATGACGGACGGGTCACACAGGTCGAGAGCATCGAGAAGACCCGCATCGTCACCGCCCCAACGGACAAACCGACCCTGAAAACTTCCTGATCCAAATCTGCGGACCGCACACCACCTGCCGCACCAGCACAAATTCACCCAATCGGGACCGACCGGACCACCGGAGGAACCGGAAACCACGCAGTGGAAATCGCGCATCAGCGCGACGTCTGCCTCGTGCGATTCCACCTCCGCCATGCCGCATCGGTCCCGATTTTTTTTGCCACACGAACGCATCAACCCCAACCACCCGAAAACCATGACAACCTCCACCACCACCCTACCCGACTACATCAAGTCCGAATACCTCAACCTCGGTCAGCTCGCGTCCAACCTCGGCTGGACACCGCGCTTCATCGAAAGCCTTGTCCGCGGGGAAAAGCTCCCGGGAATGGAAATCGACGGCGTCTGGCACTTCCGCCGCGACGACGTGATCGACTGGCTCGAACAGAAAATCCAGACGCTCGATGCCAACCGCGTCCGCGAACTGGAAAAGCGCGTCGAATCCTCGCTCGTTTCCGACGGCACCTACCACCGCCCCAGCGCAACCGACCGGCTCACCACCCGCATGCCCGACGACGGCATCGCGCTCGACGTACACATCGACAACAAACCCGACGTCCTGCGCGCCCTGGTGCGCCTTGCGGAGAAAACCGGCCTGCTCTACGACCGCGATTACCTGCTCGCCTCGCTCGTCGACCGCGAAGCCCTGTGCAGCACCGCCATGCCCGGCGGCGTCGCGCTGTGCCACCCGCGTCGCCCGGTCCCCACCGCCATCAGCGCCCAGTTCGTGTGCCTGCTGCGCACGGTCAATGCGGTGAATTTCGGATCGCCCGATGGCGAGGGCACCCAGGTATTCTTCCTGCTCTGTGCGCCCGACGACCGCTCCCACCTTTACGGCCTCGCTCGCGTCGCCCGCATCCTCCACAACGGCGGGCTCGAGCCGATCCTCAAGGCGAAAAGCGAGGCCGAGGTGAAGCAGGCGATCACTTCCATCGAAAACCTCATCAACGCCCAGGTCGATTAACCTAACAGAAGGTCTCCCGCGTTCATTTTTCCGAGCCACCGTAAACCACGGAACCCCACAAAAACACACCACACCGGACCACCGGAAGATTCAATCCATTCAAAGAACAAAATCATGACCAAACCAACCACCCCATCTCATCCATCAACTGCCGCTCCGAAGCGATCGCGACGAGTCCAACTCGGCACCGCACTATGTGCCGCCGCCATTGCCGCCACCGCGTTTCTAACAAGTTGCAATAAATCCGACGACGGCACCATCAACTTCCTCAACGTCTCGTATGACCCGACGCGCGAATTCTACCGCGAGTTCAACCGCGAGTTCGCAAGCCATTGGGAAAAGGAAACCGGCCAAAAGCTCGAAATCGACATGTCGCACGGCGGTTCCGGCTCACAGGCCCGGTCTGTGATCGACGGCATCTCGGCGGACGTCGTCACACTCGCACTCGCCGCCGATGTCAATGCGATTGCCGAACACGGCCTGATGCCCGCCGACTGGCAGGCCCGCCTGCCGGAAAACAGCGCGCCCTACCAATCCACCCTCGCGTTCCTCGTCCGCAAGGGCAACCCACAGAACATCAAGGACTGGGACGACCTCGTGCGCTCCGGCGTCCGCGTCATCACCCCCAACCCGAAAACCTCCGGCGTGGCGCGTTGGAACTACCTCGCCGCATGGGGTTGGGCGCTGCGCCATTTCGATGGCGACGAAACGAAGGTGCGCGACTACATGACGCGCCTCTTCCGCAACGTCCCCGTGCTCGACTCCGGTGCCCGCGGTTCCTCGACCACATTCATGGACCGCCGCATCGGCGACGTGCTTATCAACTGGGAAAACGAAATCCTCCTCGCCCTCGCGGATCGCGCCGGGGAATTTGAAATCGTCGTCCCTTCCCTGAGCATCCGCGCCGAGCCCACCGTGGCATGGATCGATCGCAACATCGACAACCGCGGCACCCGCGACATCGCCGAGGCCTACCTCAAGTTCCTCTACAGCGACACCGGGCAGGAACTCGCCGGGAAACATTACTACCGCCCGTCCAATCCCGTGTTCCTTGATAAATTCAAGGACCAGTTCCCGCAGGTCGAGCTGTTCACCATCGATGATGTCTTCGGCGGCTGGAAGCCGGCCACCGACAAACACTTCATCGACGGCGGCCTCTTCGACCAGATCTTCCAAAGGTAAAAATTCCGTGGCGGCGGTTTGCAACCGCCATGTCCATCAATTTCCAGGCATGGCGGTTAAAAACCGCCGCCACGTTAAACCATCCATCCACTCGCACATGACCGATCTTCAAGACGTCGCCCAACAAGCCGGCGCATCCTCGCCTCCACCCCGCCCGAACCGCCGCGTGCTCCCCGGCTTCGGACTCTCGCTCGGTTTCGCGGTCAGCTACCTCAGCCTGATCGTCCTGATCCCGCTTGCCGGTGTGTTCCTCCGCGCCTCGGGCATGTCGTGGGATGAGTTCTGGACGATCATCACCTCCGAGCGTGTGGTGGCCACCTACAAAAACACCTTCGGCATCTCGCTCGCAGCCGCCGCCACCAATGCCGTGTTCGGCCTCATCGCCGCCTGGGTGCTCGTGCGATACAAGTTCCCCGGAAAACGGATATTCGACGGCATCGTCGATCTGCCCTTCGCACTGCCCACCGCCGTTGCAGGCATCGCGCTCACCACCATCTATGCCGAGACCGGCTTCATGGGCCGCCACTTTTATGCCATGGGCATCGAGACCGCATTCTCGCGCGTCGGCATCTACATCGCGCTCACCTTCATCGGGCTGCCCTTCGTCATCCGCAGCCTGCAACCGGTGCTCGAAGACCTCGACCGAGAGGTCGAGGAAGCCGCCGCAACGCTCGCCTGCGGGCGCTGGCGCACGTTCTGGCGCATCATCATGCCCGCCATCCTGCCCGCCTGGCTCACCGGCTTCTCTCTCGCCTTCGCACGCGCCATTGGCGAATACGGCTCGGTCATTTTCATCTCCGGCAACATGCCGTTCCAGACCGAGATCTCGCCGCTCGCCATCGTTATCTACCTCGAGCAATTCCAGTTCGCGCATGCCACCGCCGTCGCCGCCGTCATGCTCGTCGCCTCCTTCGTGATCCTGCTCATCATCAACATCCTCCAGCGCTGGAGCGAGTCCATCGGCAAAGCCCGCCACTGATCCACGCCCACCCACCCCAATCACCACACCATGGCCTCACTTTCCTACACTCGCAAAGCCGCCTGCCCGCTCCGTGCCACCGACGAAAAACCCTGGGTGCGCTGGCTTCTCACAGGCATCACCGTCGCGTTCCTCACCGTCTTCCTGCTTTTCCCGCTCTTCACCGTTTTTCGCGAAGCCTTCGCGCGGGGCGTCGATGCCTACTTCTCGTCCTTCGACGACCGCTTCATCCGGCACTCCATTCGCCTCACCCTGATCACCGCAGCCATCTGCGTGCCGCTCAATCTCATCTTCGGTCTCGCCGCCGCATGGGCCGTCACCAAGTTCGACTTCAAGGGGAAAAGCCTGCTCGTCACCATCATCGACCTTCCCTTCTCCGTCTCGCCGGTCATCGCCGGCTTCGTCTTCATCATCATCTTCGGAGCCAACGGATACCTTGGCCCGTGGGTGGACAAATGGGGGTTCCAAGTCGTCTTCGCATTCCCGGGCATTGTGCTCGCCACCACCTTCGGCACCGTCCCCTTCATCGCCCGCGAATTGATCCCGCTCATGGAAGCGCAGGGGCGCGATGAGGAATACGCCGCGATGTCGCTCGGAGCCTCCGGCTGGCGCACCTTCTTCACCGTCACCCTGCCCAACGTCAAATGGGGCCTGTTCTACGGAGTGATCCTCTGCAACGCCCGCGCCATGGGTGAATTCGGCGGCGTCGAAGTCGTCTCCGGAAAAATCAGCGGCCGCACCAACACCATGACGCTACAGATCCAGCAGCTCTACTTCGACTACGCGACCGTGCCCGCCTTCGCCGTTGCCTCGCTGCTCGCCCTGCTCGCCCTCTTCACCCTCGTCCTCAAAAACATCGTCGAATGGTGGTTCCACCGCCGCGCGTGACGCCATTTATCCATAAAATCTAACAAAAAGAAATCTCAAACCCGTAGAGTACCTGATTTGATTTCAGGCACCATGCAGGAAAACCGGCACATCCAACCACTGAAACACTGAGAACCACTGAGTTCACTGAATGAATGATTCAAAACTCAGTTTCCTCAGTGGTTCTCAGTATCTCAGTGGTAAAAACATCACCGCCAAACTCTTCAAATCCCAACTCCTGATTTACCCGTCACCAATCTTCTAACACGCCCCGTCCCATGAGCATCCAAGCCCTCAACATCAACAAAACCTTCGGAACCTTCCGCGCACTCGACGACGTCACCCTCGAAGTGCCGGATGGCAAACTCGTCTCGCTGCTCGGCCCCTCCGGCTCCGGGAAAACCACCCTGCTCCGCATCCTCGCCGGGCTGGATTTCCCCGACTCGCTGGAACACAGCCGCGTGCTTTTCCACGGTGAAGACGTCACCGCCACTCCGGCCGGCAAACGCGGCGTCGGCTTCGTCTTCCAGCACTACGCGCTGTTCAAGCACATGACGGTCGCCTCCAACATCGCCTTCGGCCTCAACTCGCTGCCGCGCAAAAACCGCCCGTCGCACGAGGAGATCACCAGCCGCGTCACCGAATTGCTCGGCCTCGTCCAACTCGAAGGCCTCGGCAAACGCTACCCCAGCGAACTCTCCGGCGGCCAACGCCAACGCGTCGCCCTCGCCCGCGCCCTCGCGATGAAACCCAAAGTCCTCCTGCTCGACGAACCCTTCGGCGCACTCGATGCCAAGGTGCGCAAAGAACTGCGGCGTTGGCTCCGCAGTTTTCACGACTCCATCGGCGTCACCACCATCTTCGTCACCCACGACCAGGAGGAAGCGCTCGAACTCGCCGACGAAGTCGTCGTCATGCGTAACGCCCGCATCGAGCAGGTCGGCCCGCCACAGTCCGTCTATGACGAACCGCGCAGCCCGTTCGTCTATGAATTCCTCGGCGATGTGAATAAACTCCGCACGGTCAATGGCGAGAACCGTTACGTCCGCCCGCACGAGATCGACGTCCTCTTCGCCGCCGAATGCGACCCCACGACCGACATGCTCGGCAAGGTGCAGCACCTGTTTTCCGCCGGCCGCGTCGCCACGCTCACGGTGCGGCTACACGACGGACAATTCGTGGACGTCGAACTCTCGCGCAAGTATCTCAACGAACTCAGCCTCAGCGCCGGCGACGAAGTCGCGCTGCGCGTGCATGAGAAAGCCTGAACGCAGACCGATTTCCACGCATTTGTCACATTGCGGAAGATCAACCCTTGTGTCGGGGCAAGTGCAGGTCTTAGGTTGGCGTGACAAGATGCGTGCCCGAAACTTCGATTGGATCCAGCGCGGCGACCCGTTTGTCCATGGAACGAACGGATCGCACGGGGGATTTCCGCTGATTTTGGAGCATTTGATCCGCCAGCGGGGCTTGCCGGCAGGGGATCAGCTCGAGGGATTCCTGCGTCCGCGGCTTCGGGATTTAGCGGATCCATTCTTGATTCCGGACATGGAGCCGGCGGTGGAACGAATTCTACTGGCGGCGGATCGGGGCGAAAAAATCTGCATTTTCGGCGATTACGATGTGGATGGAGTGACGTCGATCACGCTGATGCGGCAGATTTTGCGGGCATACGGGCTGGATCCGCAGGTGTTCATCCCGACACGTGGCAACGAGGGTTATGGATTGAGCACGGCAGCGATTGCCCGCTGCAAGGAGGAGAATGGCAAACCGGATCTGATGGTGACAGTCGATTGCGGCACCGTCTCGGTGGACGAGGTGGCCGCGCTGCGGGCGGAGGGGATCGATGTGCTGATCGTCGATCACCACGAACCGCTGCCGGGACAGAGGCCGGATTGTTGCGCGCTGGTGAACCCGAAGTGCGGTGAGGAGTTCACGTATCTTTGTGCCGCCGGGGTGGTCTTCAAACTCGGCCATGCCTTGATGAAGCGGCGACAGGTGGAGGGTTTTGATTTGAAATCCCTGCTCGACCTGGTGGCGGTGGCGACGATTTCGGACATCGTGCCGATGATTGGCGAGAACCGGTTGATGGTGCGCCATGGGTTGCGGCGATTGCCGAATACCATGAATCCCGGGCTCAAGGCGCTGCAGGAAGTCGCCGGGATGACGGGCACGGTGACATCGATGGATGTCGGCTTCCGCATCGGCCCGCGCTTGAATGCGGCGGGGCGGATGGACGAGCCCGAAGACGCGCTTGCCACGCTCACGACCGATTGCCGGCGCGTCGCCCTGGACATGGCGGCGAAGCTTGAAGCCCACAACCGCGAACGGCAGATGCATGAGGCGAAAATCCGCAAGGATGCCGAGCGCATGCTGAAGGAAAACGCGGATTTCGAAGACGCGCCGGTAATCGTGCTCGGATCGAGAGAGTGGCACCACGGCGTGGTGGGCATCGTGGCATCGCGACTGATGCGGCAGTATCACAAGCCGACGTTCATCATCGCGATCGATGATGATGGCGTTGGCAAAGGGTCGGGGCGGAGCATTGCGGGGATTTCGCTGGTCGAGGCGATCCGGCATTGTGCGGACGATTTGATCGCCGGTGGAGGCCATGCGATGGCGGCGGGGCTTTCGATTCGTGAGGAATTGATCGACCGCTTCCGGGTGAATTTTGCGAAATTCGTGATGAAAAACACCACACCGGAGCAGCGACTGCCGACGCTGGTCTATGACGCGGAAATGGATTTCTCGCAGCTTTCGCTGGATTTCATGAGTCAATACGACCTGCTGCAGCCGTTCGGAAATGGCAACCCTCAGCC
Organism: Luteolibacter sp.; assembly: GCA_047921195.1. GTDB lineage: Bacteria > Verrucomicrobiota > Verrucomicrobiia > Verrucomicrobiales > Akkermansiaceae > Luteolibacter. Next base: position 7,624 of record JBLRWN010000079.1, read on the forward strand.
GGTGTTCGTTTCGCGAAATGTGGGGCTGAGCCGCCCACCGCTACACATGAAAAACCACCACCTGCGGCTCACGCTGCGGCAGGGTTACCACGAGCAGGACGCGGTGTATTTCGGCGGGGGCGAAATGCCTCTGCCGGACCCGCCTTGGGACATCGCCTTTACGATTGACCGGAATACATTCCGCGGCCGGACGACGCTGCAACTCGTAATCCAGGATGTGCGGGCTTGTTGCCCGTAGGCTTTCTCGTGAGAGCAAGATGACTGGACATCGCTTGGTGGGTGATCGCGGTTTTACAACCGCGCCTACGGCTCAGCGCTCTTCTTCACCTGCCGAGCTTGAGGCCTGCATTTGCTCGACGGTTTTACGCAGGCTAGCGAGGCGCCCTTCGCGGTCGGCGTCGCGACTTTGGGCTTCGTCGATGAGTTTGAACGCTCCATCGAAATCACCGCGCTGGGATTTCAAGGTGGCGAGGATGCGTAGGTCGAGAATGCTTGGCGGGCGGGAATCATCAATCGTCGGGGGCGTGATGTCAGTGCCCCAGATGCTGGCAATGAGATCGTATGTCGGCCGGTGTGTCTGATAGAGCTGGACGTGATTGAACGGAAAATAGTTGTTGCCGACAAGAAACGTCTCGGTCATTTCCGCGAAGAATTCCTTGTGGTCGGTGAGACCGTAGTGCGGGCGATTGTCTCCGCCGATGGTTGCGGCATTGTCGAACAGCTCGCTGTCGCAGAAGACCTGATATCCGGCGAGGATACCGGGGTGATCGAAGCCAAGCACCTGGTCGTGGTATGCGTGGGCGAGTTCGTGGAGCACCACGGAGGCGGCGTGAGGGCTGCTGGCTTCGCGTATAAGTGAGGCGGCAGCGGTGAAGTGCACCGCTTTTTCCATCGCCGGATCGTAGCCATGGCGTTCGAGCCAGTCGCCATCGGGATGGTAGTGGGCATTGCCAAGCGGGTGGGCGCGGTCGAGGTAAATCGGCACTTCTTTCAATTTCGCCACGGGACCTTCGGGCAGTTTCAAGACGATCTCGTGGAGGCGCTGGCCGAGGATGCGGATGGCGAGATCGCCGGTTTCCTTGTGCTCGCCTTCAAGCAATTCTGGATCGACATGCACGGTCCAACCCTCGACCTCACGCGTCTGGTGGGCGATGCGGTGAATTTCGACGTTTGCGGAGACGTGATCGGCAAGAACGGCGGCTACAACTGTTAAGACAAGGAGTGGTTTGCGGATCATCGCGAAGTTGATTGAGTGGGCGTGGCGGAACAAATTGCGATCACGGTCTACTAAACGCGCGCTACCGATGGATGCTTTCAGGCGAATTGCTCGAAACGTCATAGGGAGTGCATCCGGAACCGCAGAAAGCAAGTTTACAGCATTCGCACTTATTGTTAGCAGGCTATTGATGGCAATAAGCCGGTGGCGCTTGGTTCCTGTCTCGTTTTTCTTGAGATCAACGGGTATCGCCCTAAGCCTGATCGTGAAGATTGGAAAAATCTAAAAGCGGTATGAACTCAAGTTGTTATCGAAAAGAAAAACAAGTCGGTTGGGATCGGCATGGACAATCGTCCCGCTGGATCGGAATTCTTTCAGTCGTTCCATTTCGCCGTCATGGAAAACATGCAACGAATTTCCGATGAAAAATAGAACGGCATCGCCAACCACCGCGACATCGCCCATTTCATGACGGCCACGCGGATGAGTGTGGACAATGCGAGGTTTTCCACCCTGTGAGAAAAACAGAAGGTCGCATCCATTTGCATGGTTGCATGGTTGCTCTGGATAATCGGAACTTTGGACGTAAGTGTGCCAAGCGACATTGCGGCCTGATCGTGCGACCCGGTTTGCGCGTGGTTGGTCGATACTGGCGATTTCGATTTCACCCTCTGGACGAAGAAGAAACATCCCGGCGCGGCGCGCCCCCGCAGCCGGGTTGTGGCGGAGAAAGAACACGTCGCCGCCATGTGCTTCCACCAGATCTGGCGCACCGGAAATTCTGGATCGCAGTTCATGAATCAGAACCAGCTTGCCATCTCTCATGACATGCTCCGCATAATGTTCCGGCTTACCAGCCATGCCCGGAACCTCACGGTGGAAACTTGTTTTCATGACCCCATCAATTCCGGTGGGCATGACCCGGTGGCCGGCGAGTGTCATGAACAGCGGCTCGATGCGTGTCCCATCGAACGTGTAGTAATGGGAAACTCCGTCTCGGCCTTGAAATGATGTTGCAGCAAAATATACCCGGCCATCATTCGTGGCACCCGTAAGCCATTCACCATGTGGAACAGGAATCGTGGGCATTTTAAGCTCGTTTTTACGACCGTCACGGGTGAGGTGGATGCAGTTCGACCCACCATTGAAAAAATTGACAACAACGATGCTTCCGTCATTCAGCAAATACGCGTCTCGGGATACAATTCCTGACTCCGGGGTTTCCATCAACAATCTCAGCTCTTGGTTTTCATCGAGATTTGCCGATACGATTTCACGGTTCATTCGGATACCCATGAAGACACCATTGAGGAATTGGGTTTTCCAGTAGTTGGAACCGATCGACATCAGCCGCAGCCCCGGGCTGCTCTCTGCGGCTGGAGAGAGTGCTTGCTTCAGCCGTGTCACATATCCCACTGAATCGAATGTATCTTCCGATGATCCGGGGTTCTTGGGGGATGACAGCTCACGTCTTACCTGTGACTGCACACCATCCGGCCAGCCACCGATCATTATTTCAAGGTTGCTGGCAAACCGTTCCCGGTCTGTCGTGATTTGGGCATAGCGCAGAAGATGAGCGACGGCCAGGTCGTAGTTGCCCATCCGGGGTGCCATAAAAAAAATGTTGGAATGCATTTCTTCGCGCTCTTCCACATTGATGGCCCTTGCCAAGGCGCGCTGATATCGAAATAAGGAGATGTCATCATCGTCTGCGTTATCACCGTCCTCCACTTCATCCCGGTATCTTGAGGGTTCTTCCCATGGGGTTAACAGAAATTGAAGTCCGTGCGGGGTCCAAATCAAGGCATGCACACGATGTTCTCCTTGGCCTGTGTCTTCACGAATCAAGAGTAGCGAGCTATCCTTGCGAAATGTGATTCCCAGTCCTTCAGAGCTGCTCAGTACTCGCACTCGTGGCAAGGGGGACCACGTTCCGTTGGAACGATCATGGATTCCACCTCCGACGGTTTTGTCATCGAATATTCGTGTTACGAGAATTGCGGATCCTGCGAACCGGCTTGCGTCATCTGCGGCTAGAACTTGTTCGCGAAATTCGGCGGGAACCTGATCCAGATTGATTTCCCCGGCGTGAGTCGAAGCGGCTGGAAAGTCGGCGAAATCGGGCAGTTTGGCTTGTGCATCAGTAGATAAGTTCAGGCAAATCAGCGAAAACCAAGCTACCAAGACCTTGCGGCGTAAAGCACTCTTTTGCTTCGAATGATAAGCAAAACCACATCTAATAATTCTAGCTCGGCACATGTTGGAAATGGGAAGTGTGTATCGCATGATCAGTCGATACCCCACTTCAAGCCGATTTGCCAAGCATATTATTAATCCGGCAATAAAATACTAGCGTATATAGGGGACTATGTTACAAATCGGCATGGCAACGCGTGATGTTCG
>JBLRWN010000080.1:0-8887 GCA_047921195.1 Luteolibacter sp.
CCGTGACCAACGTGAACTTCGATCCGGTACGTATTGAGGCGATACTGGGGCAGGCCGGCGTGATGCTCCAGCGTGCCAAGAGTCACTATCAATCCGCCGCGCAGAAAGCCGCTCTCAGGCTCGACGCGTAACATGTCGCTGGGACTCGCAGTCCCAGTCCGTCCAAGGGACACATCCTGTCCCTTGGGCTTGGGAGCCTTTTCAATCCTCCATCATTTCATCTGGTAATTTGCGGAAGAGGGCTTCCGGGATGGTGGGAAATTTCTTTTGAATTTCAATCAAGGGACCGATGTCTCCGGCCACCGTCCAGTAGAGCACGTTCCAAGTATGACTGTGCCTCTTCAACACGGTGATGAAATAGAGGTTCACAATCGAATCATCGGCATCCACCGGTGGTTTGCCGCTTTTTGTCCGGAATTGCCCTTGGACGCGGGCCCAATCGTCGAGAAGATAAACATGGCCGTCCGCAAGCATTGGCTCTTTCGCCGCCTCGGATGCGGTTTGCTCTACCAGGTCGAAGATCGTCCGGTAATGAGGGTGCACCTCGGTGATTTCCAATGCATTGAAGGTGCGTTGCCATTCGTTCGTTTCTTTTTCCGCGATGTAATCATCAAGCCCCTCTTCGCCTTCGGGATGATCATCAGGGTTGTAGGTTGTTAGTCGCACGTTCATCGACGTAACCCCTGCATGGTCTCGCAGCACCTCGACGTAGAGAAACGGGGAATCGCCATTGAGGACGGCGTTCCTCGTCGCCTGGTTGAAGTCGCCACGATCAAGCATCCCGGGGATCTGCGCTCTTCGTTCCTTGGTTGAGAAATACTCCTCGTAGTTATCCCCACCCTTCCGGTGGGTGTTCGCGCGATTCTGCACCAGAATCGCACGGGGATCATTGAGCGCTATTCCCCGGCTGTTTACCCGGTCCTCCGGTGTAATGAAGGTCTCATAGATGCAAAGGGTTTCAGCTTGTGCGCGGATCACGGGAGCCAAGCCAAGCATGAGCAACGCGAATCCCGATGAGGCAATTGGCATAATTCTTGAATTCATCATGGCGGTGAGAATGACCTCACCCCAAAGAGACGCCAAGGTGAAAAGCCCAAGAATCAGGCATAATAATTTTCCATGAAAATTATTATTGCGTGGGAGCGGGGTTAGGTTGAATCGAAGCGCATTCCTGAGTTTTCCGATTTCCTGATAAAAATGGCAGCGCGCGCACCGTAAGAGTGCGATGACTGAAAAATCCATACCTTCCGTTCTCACCCGTCGCGATTTCCTCACACGAAGCGCTGCCGCAGGCATGGTTCTCGGTGCGCCTGGAATCCTGCATGCGCAGTCGAAGACGCCATCCGACACCCTGAACGTTGCGATGATCGGCTTTGGCAAGCAAGGTCTCGTTCTGTTCGAGGCGATGCAGAACATCCCCGGCATCCGCGTCACCGCCGTGTGCGACATCTCCAATTGGCAGTTGGGAATTGGCGCAAAACGAGTCAGCGAACGCTACAAGGAACGCCCGGCCCGCTACAGCGACATCGACGACATGCTGGCGAAGGAGAAAAACCTCGATTGTGCCATCGTCGCCACCCCGGACTTCTGGCATGCGCCTCACACCATCAAATGCCTTGAGGCCGGCCTCCATGTCTACTGCGAGAAAATGATGGCCCACACCATTGATGCGGCGCGCGATATGGTCCATGCGATGGAGCGCACCGGCAAGCTCTGCCAGATCGGCCACCAGCGCCGCAGCAACGCGCGCTACAGATTCACTCTCGAACAACTGATCAACCGCCACAAAATCTGCGGCCAGATCACCAGCATCAACGGCCAGTGGAATCGCTCGCTCAGCGCATCCAAAGACATCGGCGGCGGTGACGAAAAGATGCACCGCAACATCATTGTGCGCGATGATGTCCTCCAGCGCTATGGTTACAAGAACATGCACCAGTTCCTCAACTGGCGCACCTACCGCGATCTCTCCGGCGGCCCGATCTCCGACCTCGGCGCCCACCAGATCGACATCTTCAACTGGTTCCTCGGCGGGCCGCCCAAACGCGTCTATGCCTCTGGAAGCAATCCAGTTTTCAAACACCGCGAGCACTTCGACAACGTGATGTGCTTGTTCGACTACGACACACCGCAAGGTGAAGTCACCGCGTTCTATCAGGTGCTTACGACCACGGGTGCGGGTAGGGGTTTTTATGAGACCTTCATGGGAACCGAGGGCACGCTCACCATCTCGGAAATCGCCGCGCACTCCGCGATTTACCGCGAAGGAGGCAATGATGATACCGAGAAATCCTGGGCTGACCTCGTTGACCGCGGTTTCCTCAAGCGGGTGTCGGCATCCGCCGCCGCAAAGCCCACCGAAGATGCCGAGGGCGCCGTGGCATCCTACGCCTCAGCCGCGCCGGAAGCATACGATCTACCCGGAGTCGTCCCGCTCGCCCGCGGCCGAAATGGCAAACTGATGCTCAAACCCGCCCACATGCCGCACATCGAGAACTTCTTTGCCGCGGTGCGCGGCGAGGAATCCCTCAATTGCGACGCCCGCCACGCATTCGAAAGCGAGGCCCCCGTCTTTTGGGTCAACCCTTCCGCGCTTGCCAAGGAGCCGATCAACCTCACTACGGAACACCTCTCGGTTTGAGATGTGTTGCAAGGCCTCCCACTGGCAATGAAAATACGTGGTCGGCCGATGCCGACTCACCAGTCATGACTGCGGTGACTCGGATGCCGGAGGGTGGGGAAGCTTCTTCACCTTGCGACGGCGGCGTTTTTTCGGCGGAATCAAATTCTTCATGTGCTCGGATTTTCCGTAGCACAGCAGCATGTCGTCCGCCTCGATCACACGCCCACCGCGTGGATTGGAAATCACCGCGCCCTTGCGGCGCAGCGTAAGCACCACGACGTCGAGCTCCCGAAGGCCGGTCTCCTTGATCGTCATGCCGACGAATTTACTACCCTTGGGAATATGGACGTCCGCCACCGAATAACCGCGGCTCACCGTGAGCCGCTGGCGGATGTCGATTTCAGGAAACTGCACCTGATCCTCAATGTAATCGATGATCGCCCCGGCAATGTCGAGGTCGGTGGCTCCTTCGATGCCTTCGAGACCGGGTGAGGAATTCACCTCCATCACCTGCGGCCCGGTCGCGCTTTCAAGCATGTCCACACCGCAAACACGCAGCCCCATGATTTGTGCCGCCCGCACCGCCGCATCCTCGTAAGCTGGATCGAGCTGAATCACCTCGGCCTTGCCACCACGGTGGACGTTCGAGCGGAATTCCTGCCCCTGCGCCGTCCGTCGGATCGCGGCCACGACGCGGTCACCAATCACGAACGCGCGGACATCCTTGCCCTTGCTCTCCGCTACGAATTTCTGCAGCAACACCTGCTGCTTCGTGCTGTGCAAGGTCTCAATGATGGCTTTGGCAATCTCAAGCTTGTCGGCAAGAATCACACCGACTCCCTGCGTGCCTTCCAGCAGCTTGATGATCACCGGCGCACCACCGATGCGCTCGAGTGCGCCCTGAACGTCGCGCTTGTCATCAACGTATTCCGTCTGAGGAATGCCGACGTCATGGCGGGCAAGGATTTGTAGGCTGCGCAATTTATCGCGCGAATTGCCGATGCCCGCAGCGGTGTTCGGAGTGAACACATCAACCTGCTCAAATTGCCGAACCACCGCGCTGCCGTATCGGGTGATCGACGTGCCAATGCGCGGAAGCACCGCGTCGTAGTGCCGGAGACGCTTGCCGAAATAGTAAAGCTCCGGCTGCCCGTGATCGAGACCAATCGTCAGCCGCAGCGTGTTGAGCACGTCAATGCGATGCCCACGACGTTTCCCTGCCTCCACGAGGCGACGGGTCGAATAGCACTTGGGAGAACAGGAAAGGATTGCGAGACGCATAAATCACTCTGTTGATAACACGCCCCACCCCACACAGCAAACACCGCATGCGAAAATCGCTGACACCATGACGGACCGCTGAATTCATTCGGCCCCACGCAGCAGAAAACCACCAACTCTTGATGCCCGCACAAAATAGAATACCCTCCCCCTCACGTGCAAGCATCCCATGAATCCATGCAACCCGGCCAACGGTGGGTCAGCGACAACGAACCGGAACTCGGACTCGGAATCGTGATCGCCGTCGACGGCGATCTCGTCGACCTGCATTTCCCCGGCAGCGACGAGACGCGCCGATATGCCATCCACACCGCGCCGTTGCGCCGCGTGCGATTCGCTCCCGGAGACCGAGTCCGCGACGACGAAAACCGAGAACATCTCGTTTCCGAAACCCGTGAGCAAAGCGATCAAATCATCTATCAGACCGATCGCGGCATATTGCACGAAGAACATCTCTGCGGAACCATGACGTTCAGCAAACCCCAGGACCGACTGCTCGCACTAAGCCTCGACGACGCCCGCTCCCACGCCTTGCGCGGCGAAGCGCTCGAATGGCGCGCACGTATCGGGGCGGCTATGGCACGCGGATTCGCAGGTGCTCGCATGGAGCTGTTGCCTCACCAACTCTACATCGCGGAGGAAATCTGCTCGCGCCAAAAACCGCGCGTCCTGCTCGCCGATGAGGTGGGGCTTGGAAAAACCATCGAAGCATGCCTCATCATCCATCGCCTGATGCTCACCGGACGCGCCGACCGGGTGCTCATCCTCGTCCCCGAACCGCTCTGCCACCAGTGGTTTGTCGAGTTACTACGTCGATTCAACCTCACCTTCGCGCTGTTCGACGAAGACCGCTGTGCTTCGATCACGGAACACGAACCCGAAGCCAATCCATTCTTCGAAAACCAGTGGATTCTCGCCGCCATCGACTGGCTCGCGGAAAACCCACAGCGCGCGAAGCAGGCGACCGACGCCGGCTGGGACCTGCTCGTGATCGATGAAGCCCACCACTTGAGTGCCACCACTGATGCGATGGAAGATGAGGCTGCGCGCAAGATGCCGGAGCCTCCGTGGCAAGCGCATCCCGCCCGCTGCAAATCCTGGCAACTCGCCGAATCCCTCGCCGCGGCAACGCCCGGCCTGTTGCTCCTCACCGCCACACCCCTGCACGACGGACTGGAAGCCCATTTCCAACGCCTCACCCTACTCGATCCCGACCGCTACCCCTCCTTCACCTCCTTCACCGCCGATCAACTGGATCACGAAAAACTCGCGGATTTGCTAGACGCCATCGAATCCGCATCCGCCACATCCGCCATGCTCACACCATGGTTGGAAAAACACCCCGCCATTCAACCACTCGCCGAGGCATGGGAAAACGATCCCTCTCCGGAGAACCAAGCCGCACTAGTTTCGCGTCTACTCGACGGCTTCGGCCTTGGCCGCGTGATGTTCCGCAACACCCGTGCCCGCCTCGGCGGCTTCCCGAGGCGCGTCGCCAACATCGCCACACTCACACCGGCGGCAGATTCCGAAGAGGAATGGGGCCACAAAGCCAGCTGGATCACCGCGCTCCATGACAATGGCGAAGCGGATGAAAAAATCCTCGTGATCTGCCACGAACGCAAACGCGCCGAATGGCTCGCGGAACATCTAACCAACCTCGGCGGCATCCCATGCGCATTGTTTCACGAGGGACTCACCCTGCTCCAACGCGACCGCAACGCCGCCTACTTCGCTGAACCGCAAGGCGCGCGGGTCTTGATCTGCTCCGAGACCGGCAGCGAAGGGCGCAACTTCCAATTCGCCCGCCACCTCGTGCTGGCCGACCTCCCACCCGATCTTGAGCTTTTGGAACAACGAATCGGCCGGCTCGACCGCATCGGACGCTCCCACGACGTACTCGTCCACATCCCGGTCTGCCGCGATTCGGCTCAGGAAATCCGCGCCCGCTGGATTCACGGAGGACTCGATGGCTTCACCCAAACCATTCCCGGAGCCAATGAAATCCAAGCGAAACTCGGCCATGCCCTCGCCGCCGCTTGCGATCCTCCCAATCCCGCAGGATTGGAAAAACTTTTACCCACAACCCGCGTACTGCGAAATCAAATCACCGCCCGCCTCGCCCGTGGCGAAGAGCGTCTGCTTGCCCGCCAATCCCACCACCCCGGTCGCGGCGCGGCCATGGTCAATGCGGTGCAAAAGTGGGATGACGATGGCTCCTTCCAATCCTTTACCATCCGCCTCTTCGAGCACCTCGGCCTGCACGTCGAAGAACTCGGCAGTGGCCGCTGGTTTCTCCGCCCGGAATCCCTGCGCGCCGAAGGATTTCCTGAAATACCTGAAGACGGCATCACCGTCACCTTCTCCCGCCGCCGCGCCCTGGAGCGCGAGAACGAGGGGTTCATGACCATCGACCACCCCATACTTCGGGCCGCACTCGACATCCTGCTCGGCTCCGAACAAGGCAATACCCATTTCGCTTGGTGGCCATCGAAAGGCGAAAAGCGACTTCTGCTCGAATGCCGGTTCATCGCCGAGACAATCGCGCCCGCCGCGCTTCACCATGAACGCTACCTGCCACAAACCCCACTCACCGTACTCGTCGATCATCACGCCAAATCACCCGAGGACGGCGACGCCCTGCGCCGCGCATCACTCAAACCCGCCCCCCCCACCCCGCTGCGCCAACCCGTTGTCCGCACAAAGGTATTTCCAGCCATGCTCGCCGCCGCACGCACTCATGCGGAATCCCGCCTCCGCGAGATCATCGCTTCCGCCACCACGCGCATGACGATGGACACCTATGCCGAGCTCACCCGCCTCCACGAACTTGCCGCCGTAAATCCGCACGTCACTCCCGAGGAAATCGCACAACACGAAACCCACCAAGCCCACCTTCGAGAAGCACTTGCCGCCGCAACCGTCCGCCTCGACTCCCTCCGTCTCATCTGGCAAGCACCGGTTTGATTCCATTCGAAGGCAGACCAACATGCGGAGTTGCCTTTTCTTCATAACCAGCTATCGCTCTTCGCCACATGAAACACCTCCCTCTCATCGCCATCGCCCTGGGTGCAATGATCGTCGGCTGCGAACGTCACGACTTCGAGGAAACCCGAAAACTGCACGACAAACCTGGCATCGCGGCTCCTCTGGAAGAGGAAACCGAAAAAGACAAAGCCAAGGATTGATCCGAATCCGGAGGAATAACACCGCAGTTTTGATCAATGCGGCTGCGTGACATCTCTGTCACGATCTTTTGCTATGGACCTGAGCGGGTGACCGATAGGCATCGTGCGTCTTCGCACCTCGATCGAAGCCTACACCCCATAGCTCATGCAAACCATGCACAAAACACAAGCAACCCTCGGAGCGCTTCTCGCGCTCGGACTCCCAGCGCTCGCAGGCCCCGTAGCGGCATCAGCCCCGTCCAACAACGGCGACTTTTGCTCCTGGTGGTCCGGCCGCCCCTTCCAATACAAAAACTCCTCGAACAAGTTCCTCCAGGAACTCCGCTTCGAAGGCAGATATCAATATCAAGTCGGCTACGTGGACGGCAGCGACGTCAACGGCGACGACTTCAGCAGCACCTACGACGAGCATCGTCGATTCCGTCTCGGATTCCGCACGAAGATTGCCGACTACTTCAGCACGAAAATGGTTCTCAACCTCGTGAATGACGGACGTCCCAACGGTGGAGCCCTCGACTGGGGCTATCAGGACTTCGATGAAGCTCTTGTCTCCTTCGACCTCCACAAGGCAGTCGGCGGCATCGGTGCGCTCGATTCGCTCACGCTGAATTTCGGTCGTGAAAAATTCGTACTCTCCCGCGAAGCACGCACATCCTCAAACAACCTGCTCACCGTCGAACGCTCTGGCCTCTCCAACAAAGTCTACGGCAGCGCCCGTCCGACCGGCTTCAGCGCCGACGCGAAAATGGCGGACTGGTCCTTCTACGGCGCCCTCTTCTCCGCAGGCCGCGAGGGTGGCAACAACGGCTTCATCGGCAGCCTCGACAGCAGCATGATCTACCTCGGGTCCGTCGGATACAAAGTGAACGATCAACTCGATCTTCGCTTCGACGCCGTTTACAATGACTCCGATTTCGGAGCCGATTCGGATCTCGGATACCGCTGGGCCACGTCCATCAGCGCCGACTACAACACCGGTCCATGGGGCGTCATCGCAGACGTGATTATCGGAGACAATGGCGACGCCGACAACGGTGTCGGAAACGTCAACCGCCAGGACAACTTCTGGGGGCTCGTTGTAATGCCGTATGCATGGATCATTGAGGACAAGCTTCAGGGCGTCTTCCAATACCAATACGCCAACTCATCCGCCAGCGAAGGCCTCCGAGTCAACAGCCGTTATGGCCGTGCCGGCAAGAACGCGCCGGCGAATGTGAACGGTGGACGCGGCGACCAACATCACTCGCTCTACGCCGGTCTCAACTACTACCTCTGTGGTCATAACGCGAAAATCCAGGCGGGCATCGAATATCAGAACATGGACACCCCTGCTGGTGACTTCGACACCCTCACTTACCTCCTCGCGTTCCGCACCTTCTTCTAATTTGTCAGATTTATTTTGTTTGTTTGTCGCGCTTAACAAAACCGTCGCTCGGTATCCGGGCGGCGGTTTTTTCATGCTCTCGCGCTCCAAAGCACCCCCGCCGCATCCTTCGCCGCGCCGCGCATCCGCCGTGCCCCGGTTTTCCGCTTCGGCCCGAAGCGATCGCGTGCTTGCTCAAAGCAATGCTCCACCGTCTCCCGGCTCCCAATCACCGCACCCGCCGTAAAATACCTTACCCGCCGCATCAACATCCCCGCAAATCCCATCTCCACCCCAAATCCTATCGGACCGCGGACTTCCATGCCCGCCGTAGCCTTGGCGAAGGAGGGGGGCCGTCCCTCTGCTGCTCCATTTCCAAATTCCGCCACCGCCGGCCCCGCCGCAGCTCCCATCTCATCCCCCTGCCGCACC
>JBLRWN010000081.1:0-7437 GCA_047921195.1 Luteolibacter sp.
GCATAATGGATCATGGGTGAAATAGTGGCTATTACGGCAAATTCGGCAAATTCGGCAAATGGGCAAATGGGCAAATGGGCAAATGGGCAAATGGGCAAATGCAGCAATGAAATCAAGGCCTGCGCTCGCCTCTCGCGAACGACTTCCAAGCGAAGTATTGCCTTGCCCCAAGGATTTGCAAGCACAAGTTTGTTAAAAGGCCTGTCCTTTTTTGTCCTTTTTTGTGCAGCGGTGGCCGATTGTGCGTCGGGCAAGTCTTTTAAAGGCCTGGCCATTTATATAGCCATTTATATAAAACGTTGGGGAACAATGATCAGGGCTTCGTGATGTTTGACATGTGGATGCTTTGGAGGATGCTCGGCGTCTGCTCATGCTCACGCTCCACGAAGACACCCGCAAACCGCTGATTTCGCGATACCGACTGAAGAGCCGGGATTTGCTCAATGCGGTTTCAGGGCGGCGAGAGTTCGACGGCGTATTGATTAAGATGGGCGAGGGCTACGGCTGCATCCACCCGTGGCCGGAGCTGGGGGATCCGCCATTGGAGAAATGTCTGGCAGATCTCGCGGGGGCGCGGCGGTGGCCGATTGTGCGTCGGGCGATCCGCTGCGCGGAGTATGATGCGGCGGCCCGGTCGCGCGAGGAATCGTTATTTGAGGAAATGGAGGTGCCGCGGAGCCATGCGACGTTGCCATCTGCGGATGTGGCGTTTGCGGAACAGGCAATCGGGGCTGGGTTCACACATCTGAAGCTAAAATGCGGACGGGATGCGGCGAAGGAACGGGCGTGCATCGAGGCGGTGGCGGAGGCTCATCCATCGTTGCGGTGGAGGGTGGATTTCAATGAATCACTCGACCCTGCATCGGCGGTCGAGTGGGTGGGTGGATTGAGCGAATCGGCACGGCGGACGCTGGATTTTCTGGAGGACCCTTCTCCATATTCGGAGAGTGCGTGGGGGAAATTGTTTCGTGACCTTCGAATCCCGCTGGCGGTGGATCGCGAGGCGGCACCGACGAGCAAGGCGGCGCAGGTTTGTGTGATCAAACCGGCGATCGACGAGCCATGGATGCTCGGTGAGGCAGCGCTTGGGAATGGTCAGCGCTTGGTGGTGACGAGCTACATGGACCACCCGGTTGGCCAGGCGTTTGCGGCTTGGGAGGCGGCGCGGCTGGGATTGGAGTTCCCCGGGCAACCGGGAGTATGCGGGCTGCGAACGGATGTGCTCTTCAAGCCGGATGCTTTTTCCGAGATGATGGGGGAGTGGTCGCCGGAGTTCACACCACCGCCGGGGACGGGATTGGGGTTTGACGATTTGTTGGATGCGTTGCCTTGGACGCGGTTGTATTGAGTTTTTCGGTGGAGCGCCGGATTCATCCGGCCAATGAGGTTTGGCGCGCGTTCGAATGAATTCAGCGCTCCGTAGGGTACGCCATTCCATCGGTGGGGAATTGGTATGCGCGGAGGTCGAAGAGCGGGAGGACGGCGTAGAGGTGATCGAAGATGTCGGCCTGGATCGATTCGTATTCGACCCACGCGATGGTGTTGGTGAAGACGTAGATTTCCATCGGCAGTCCTTGTGGAGAGGGATCGAGCTGTCGGACAAGGAGCATCATGCTCTGATGGATCTTCGGGTGGTTGCGCAGGTAGGCGATGCAGTATGCGCGGAAGCAGCCGATGTTGGTAAGGCGGCGACCGTTGACCATTTCGGTGAGGTCGGCATTGTGTTGGTGATTCCAATCTTCGATTTCCTTGAGCCGCATTTCGAGATGCGGGCGCAACATCTGAAAACGGGAAAAACGCCCGCACATTTCGTCATCAACGAAGCGAATCGAATGGACGTCGAGCAGGATCGACCGCTTGATGCGGCGGCCGCCGCTGTCCTGCATGCCGCGCCAATTCTTGAATGACCGGGTGATGAGATCGTATGCCGGAACGGCGGTGAAGGTATTGTCCCAGTTACGGACTTTCACCGTCGTGAGACTGACTTCCAGCACGTCGCCATCGGCACCATGCGAGGGCATCTCGATCCAATCGCCGACGCGCACCATCCTGTTCGCCGAGAGCTGGATACCGGCGACAAAACCGAGGATCGGATCGCGGAAAATCAACATCAACACGGCAGTGAGCGCACCGAGACCGGAGAGAATATAGAGAGGGGTTTTATCGAAAAGAATGGAGACGCAAAAGATCAGGCCGACTAGGAAAGCGACGAGTTTGAGCGCCTGGCCGAATCCGCGCAATGGCAACCCAACCGCGTTGGTCCGGCCCAGCAGCTCGATCACCGCATTGACCATGCCATCGAAGACCATGATTGCGATGAACACGAGATACAGCGAGACGAGGGAATCGACCGCGCCAATCACAGCCGGGTGATCTTGAAAAAACCAGCGGGTCAGCAGTTGAAGAACAATGGCGGGAACCAGATGCGAGAGTCGGGTGAAGACGCCGTTGCGGACGAACACGCGATCCCAATCAAACGGAGTCCGCCGGGTGATGGCTTCGACCACGCGTAGGATCAGACATTTGGTGATCAGGTTTGCGAGATACGCCGCACCGAGGATGCTGAGACTGGCGATGGCGATATCGATGGAGGCGAGTGCTTTTGGCGAGAAGAAGTCTTGGATGGCTTGGTGAGCGGGGATCAAACTGCGCATGCCGGAAGTTAGCCCGGGTTGGAAAAACGGACAAGAACGAGTCCTCCCATGCCTTCGGGAAAAGGGTTGATGGATTACTCAGACAGATCCATTTGCTCGGCGAGGCCGCTTTGCCAGAGGGTGGCGACGATGGCCTCCTGGGCGGATTCCATTTTCGCCCGCAAGCCGTCACTGTGATCTTCGTGGCCCGCAAGGTGAAGGAGCCCGTGGACAAGGTATCGGAGGATTTCGCGCGCCGCAGGCTCGTGATATTCGGCTGCTTGACGGATGGCGGTTTCGGCACTGATGACGATTTCCCCGTGATGGAAGGTGATCACGTCGGTGGCGCCTTCGATGTTCATGAAATCGCGATGCACCTGATCAATCATGGCATCGTCGACAAGCGCGACCTCGATGGAACCGAGCAGAGCCAGAGGGGAATCCGTTTCCACGGCATGCTCGAGCGCCAAGGCGGCTGCGTCGTTGGCGGTGCGCTCCAACACGGTAAGCCAGCTTTCCGGAATGGCGACGCGTTCCTGATGGTTGCCGATGATGACGTCGAGGGTCATGATGTGGACTTGGTTTTTTCTGGTTCACCGGAGCCGGTGGTCTCCGGGGCCTCCGGTGTTTGCAGATCGGGACGGCGTGATTTGCGGGATGCGTCGGCGTTTGGCACCGGGGTGCGTCGGCCATTTCCGGTCGTCCGGGTGGATCGGCTGCCATCGACCTCCTTGGGATAATCGATGCGACTGTGCAACATGCTGCGCAAGGTGTCGCAGAAGCTGCGCTTGATCGTGGTGATCTCCTGCATGGTGAGCGGGCACTCGTCGAGCTGGCCGTCTTCGATCTTTGCCTGAACGAGTTCTTCAACCAGCGCCTGAATTCTCCCGGGAGTCGGCTTGCGCAGCGAGCGGGACGCGCTTTCAATCGTGTCAGCCAGTGCGATGATGCCGCTCTCGCGGGTCTTCGGCCGTGGACCCGGGTAGCGGAAGCTCTTTTCCGCGACGATCGACAGATCCTCTGGATTTTCCAGCTTGCGGTCGATTTTCTCCAATTCCAACCGCTTTTGCTCGCGCGCCTTGTGGTAGAAATATGCCACTAGCGAATCGCCGTGGTGCTCCTGGATCACATCGATGACGCGCGGGTTGAGCTTGTGCTTCACCGCGAGGTCGACGCCATCCTTGACGTGGGCGACGATGATGAGCGCACTCATCGTCGGCGTCAGGTTGTTGTGTGGATTCTCCGCTCCATCGATCTGGTTTTCGATGAAATACCCCGGCTTGCTGAGTTTGCCGACATCGTGGAAATACGCGCAAACGCGGCACATCGGGGCGTTCGCACTGATTTTCTCGGCAGCGGCCTCGGCCAGGGATGCGACAACCACACTGTGATGAAAGGTGCCGGGGGCCTCGATCTGCATGCGTTTGAGCAGCTTGTGGTTGAGATCGCTTTGCTCAAGCCAGCTGATATCCGTCGTGAGCTTAAACATGCCCTCGAAAACCGGCAACAGGCCGCTGATGAACAAGGCGCTGAATACCGCGGTGCCCAGCGCGGCAAGGCTGCCGCTGCCAATGAGCTGCATCCCTTCAATCGGCCCGGCGTCGAGGCAGGCACGGATATTGAGGAATCCCGAAAGGATCGTCATGAACAGCGTGACGCATCCGATCAAAATGCCGGCCCGCAACAATTCGACGCGTTTGCGCACGCGGTGGGTCAACAGCACGGCCGTCATCCCGCAGACGACGCTGATCATGATAAAACCGAAAACCTGGTCACGCGGGACGAAGAAAGCGCCGGCCAGGCTCACCGTGACGGTGGCCAGAGCCCCGACTCCGCGTCCCAGTAGGATCGTCAGCAGCATCGGTGCGAGGGCGAATGGCACGAAAAGGAAGCGGAAAAGCTCGGGGATCACCTCGCCTTGCACCATCGTCATGATCAGCCGCACGAGGAGAAGATGCGAGGCACAGGTACCGAGCACCAAGACGACGCGGCTGTTGCGGTGACACCCGCTTCCCGGGCCGAGGCTCAGATGATACATCAACATCGCCATCGCAGCCACCACGAGGGCGAAGACAGCCCCTTGCATGCGGCTCTCTTGAAAAATCGTGCCCACCTCGGAGTTGAGCACCATCGCGCCGAGCAAGATGGAAAAAAATCCATACAGCGAGCATTTCACCCACAAGCTCGATTCCAATGCGGCGATCACTGGATTTTCGCTGTGGACTCGTCGTTTTTTTCCGGATGACAACCCCTGACGGGCCAGTCTCCAGCGTTTGATGGCATCCACAAATCCCACGTTCGTAATGGATTGGTTCGGTCGGCGCGGATTCGGTGGAGCGGCATTGCTCGTCCGGCGCGGGTGAACAGGCTACTCACGCCCCCGGGGGATTTGCAACCTGCAAATGCGCCCGACCCAGGGCACGAAACGAATCCTCGCGACGCGAAACCCACATCCGCCAGTCCAATTCCATAGGCCGGAAGCTACAATGGCCAGAAAACCAACAGCGAAGGAATCCCCACCACCACCACGAGAACCTCCAGAGGCAGGCCGAGCCGCCAGTAGTCGCCGAAGCGGAAACCGCCGGGGCCGAGGATTAGGGTGTTGTTCTGATGCCCGATCGGCGTCAGGAACGCGCACGAAGCGCCGATGGCCACCGCCATCAGGAACGAATCCGGGTTCACCCCGAAAAGGGCCGCCGTACTGATCGCGATCGGGCACATCACCGCGGCCGTTGCCGCGTTGTTCATGAAATCAGATAGCGTCATGGTGATGATGAGAATCAGGGTGAGCGCGAGAATCGGATTTCCCGTGGCCAGCGTGCCGATCATCGATTGTGCGATCAAATCCGCTGCCCCCGTCGTCTCCATGGCGGCGGCCACCGGAATCAGTGCCCCCAGCAAAACAATCACCGGCCAATCGATCGACTCGAAGACGTTGCGCAGCGGCATCACCCGCAGCGCCATCACCGCAAGCACCCCGGCGGCAAAGGAAATCGCCGCAGGCAACAAGCCAACCGCCGCCCCCCCGACTGCGGCGGCCATGATCATTGTGGCTGCGATGGCGGCGCGCTTGTCGGGGATGCGGATTGCCCGCTCGGCCAGCGGAATGCAGCCGTATTCCGAGGCAAATCCGAGGATCGCCTCCGCGGGCCCCTGCATCAACAGCACGTCGCCCGCGCGGATTCGCACCGAGCGCAAGCGCCGGATCGAGCGTTTCCCTTTGCGGGACATCGCCAGCAGGTTGATGCCGTATCGGGTGCGCAGCAGGATATCCGTCGCCGAGCGCCCGACCAATGCGGTTTCAGGCCGGACCGTCAGCTCCATCAGCGTGACTTCCTCGGGATCCGGCTTCTTGCCATCCTCCGGCGCATCGTCCTTGTCCTCATGCTTCATCGCATTGGCCTCCTCCAGCTCGAGCCCGAGCGAGGAAAGCGCGGTGGCCAGCGTGTCCGGCTCGCACTCGACGACCAGGACGTCGCCCACGCGGATCCGGCGGTGCGGGCTCGGGATTGTAGTCCGGATGTCCTCCCGGGCCATCCCGATTACCTGGGCGTCCGCCGCCTCAAGCAGTGGGCCGATTTCGCGAAGTGTCTTGCCAACGGCCTTGCTGTCCCTCCCCACCCGCGCCTCGGTTAGGTAAACCCCGGTGTCGAAACCCTCCACACCGGCACGCTCGCGCGCAGGCACCAGACGCCAGCCGACGAGTGCCACAAAAATCACCCCACACCCCGCCACCAGCAGGCCCACCGGCGAGTAATCGAACATCGCAAACCCGTCGCCCTTCGCCTCCGCGCGAAATCCCGAGACAATCAGGTTCGGTGGGGTGCCGATCATCGTCGTCATGCCTCCCAGGATCGATCCGAACGCGAGCGGCATCAGCACCCGTCCCGGCGGCAGCCCCTGCTTGCGGGCAATCTGGATCGCCACCGGCATCAATAAGGCCAGCGCGCCCACATTGTTCATGAAAGCGGAAAGCAGCGCCGCGAGGCCGCTCAATACCGCGATCGTCAACGTCGGCCCGCGCCCCTGCGGAATCAGCTTGCGCGTCAGGAAATCCACCGCCCCCGTCACCTGCAGCGCCCGGCTCAACACCAACACGCACGCCACGGTGATCACCGCCGGATGCCCGAACCCCACGAACGTCTCCGCCCGCGGCACCAATCCCGCCAGCACACAGGTCAGCAATGCTGCCATCGCAACCATGTCGTGACGCCACTTCCCCCACAAAAACATCCCCACCGTGGCGGCAAGCAAGCCGAGGATTGTCACCTGGTCGGTCGTCATGACCACGATGCTGCCCCCCACCACCCCCGCCGCGCAATGCGAAATCCATTCACCCAAACGAGCCATCCCGTAGGTGCGATTGTGAAATCGCGATTCGATGGACCATACACCGTCCCCCCCATCTCATTCTCACGAATGAGCCTACGTGCTCGCGCTAAAGCAACACGACTGGGCAGACCCAACCCCATGGTTACGGCTGGGGAGAAGTTGCCGCTCCCCTATAAGCCGGATTTTGTACCTGCCCCGAGGGGCGGGTGACGGTCATTTCTCTATGCGACTAATACCCGGGAGTTGTATCGGGCGGGCAACCCTTTCCCTGTTCTGTCTTGCACCGCGCGGGGTTTGCCGTGCCGCCCGGGTTGCCCCGGAGCGCGGTGGGCTCTTACCCCACCATTTCACCCTTACCCTTCGTAGCCCGAGGGCGAAGAAGGGCGGTTTGTTTTCTGTTGCACTTTCCGTCCGGGCCTCCTCGCGAAAACCCGTCCCCCGCTTTCGCGAGGCGCGCTGCCCTATGGTGTCC
>JBLRWN010000082.1:0-7148 GCA_047921195.1 Luteolibacter sp.
TGCCGAGGCGCCCGCTGGGGAGATCCAATGGGCCGATGTCAATGGCAGCAACTTTGGCTCAGTCACGAGCAATGGTGTCACCATTTCGATTCCGAATCAGTTTAGCGGTTGGCGGGTGAGAACCTTCACTCCTGATCCCGAAGCAATTTATGACGTTGTCCGGGATTTTGTATTTAATGACCCAGGTACCGCTACAACCATCACCTTCACGGGGCTTACCGCTAATCAGGCATACGATATCAATTTTTGGTCCTTCGACACGGGAGGCACGAATCAGACGTCCACTTGGTCCGTCGCCGATGGTTCCTTTGTTAATGTGGATTTCGTTGGAACAAACGCCCAACAGACTCCTTACTTATTGACTAGCACCGCAGACGAGACTGGATTGATGACATTGTCAGTATCAGGCCGCTGGCGCCTGAATGGCGTTGAGATTTCGGTAATCCCCGAGCCATCCACCGCCCTCCTCGGCAGCCTTGGCTTGCTCGCCTTGCTCCGCCGTCGTCGCTGAAGCTATGTCGGCCCAAGGCCTCCGTCGCTGATCTCGCGCGATATCCTTCAAAAAGAACGCCTTCTTGCCCGCAAGAAGGCGTTTTTTGCGTATCCGCAAAGTGTCCCGATTGTGGCCTTCGCCTCAATGATTTTGAATGAGGAAGGCAGGAAATCAGGAAGGGCTTCGCGCGAAGGCACCGCACTCCGCTGGGCGGGACCGTATGGCGGAGGCACCACACTTCCCTGTGATTGGTAGAATCGTGGCGGCGGTTTTTAACCGCCCAGCCCCGCACAACTGGGCTTGGCGGTTGCAAACCGCCGCCACGGCCAAGTTAGTCCCGTCGTTGTCAGCCCATCGGCGGTGCGTGCTCCATGCGAACTTCCTCATCGCCGATCCCACTTTGCAGGATGTCGGCGCTCCGGATACGACAAGAGCCGTGTCTTCATTGAGCCTCCACGCGGAGCTCATTTTCCTGCTTTCCTCATTCAAATCCTTAATCTGTTTCCATTCGTGAAACAGCAGGAAATACAAATGTCATTTATTTTTCCAAGGATTCTACCATAAACGTGTCTATCGTTTGTAGCGATGCCGTTCCGGCATCATCAAAAAACCACAAGTCCACGATCACAGATGAAAAAGCAACCGCTCCGAAAACTGATTCCGTTCGCCATGCTCACCGCCCTGATGTGCCCGGTGATGGCTGACGAAGCTACCGCCGCCGATCCCAACGCCCAGGCCGCGCCCGCTCGCGCGCTCGATACCGAGGGTGCGCCCGTGTTCGAAGTGCACAATTACCAAATGGGCCCCGGAAGAACCCAGATGTTCCTGGTCATGGCGGAGCAGGACGCGGTCGTGAGGCTGGTGATGGACAACACCACCACCGACTTCGCCACAACCGGCACCGTCGTTCTTTTCGCCCCGGGGACCGGTGCTGAGGCGATCGGCAAATGGATCAACAACCAACATTCCGACGCGCTGTTCGGGGATGCGCCCAGACCTGTGTTTACCGGCGAGCTGCCGGGCGACGGTTACACCATCACCAAGGCCAGAAAGGTCGGCGAACGCACAGGCCCTGCGAACAACGCGACTTATCACGACTACCGAATGAATCTCGCCGTGAAGGCACACGAGGTCGCGGGGAAATACACCCTCAAAGCCTTCGATGTTGAGGCCAAGGTTTACTTGAAGATCGGCGATTGAAAACCCTGAAGGATTGAGTGTTTTTAACCACGGATGGTTGATCAATGATTTGTTTGATTTCTCGTGACTCTTCATTTTACTAACCCGCATCTCTCACACTTTTCACATGACGTGCCCTAAGTCATTGGCAGAGATGTGTAAGCGTGGTGAAAGCCCTTACCGCTTGCATTGCCGATTCGGCGCTTCCAAGGAGCGGCGGAACGTGTCCGCCGTGCCCATGGAAAGTCCATGCGAAGCGCATTCGCTCAATCCATGGTCACCTCATGGGCGTGGGCGAACATGTTTCGCCCCTCCTTGAGTGTGAGAAATGCGGGCTAGCGATCAAGCAGACTGTGCGATATCTGGTCGTGCGCCCGCGCGCTGAACTCTACACCACATCACCGGAATGGAACATCTGGCGTTCTGAGACGTATCCTCATTTCCCTTAACACATCATGCCCATCACACACCACACCACAACCCTAGTCACGCTGGTCGCCACCGGCTTGATCGCGACACTGCCCGCCACCGCGCAACGAAACCGCGACATGCCGAATCCCGATCTGACTCGCGGCGAATCGATTCCCGAGGGAGCCACATGGGATCTGACATTGGGTGCGACCGGCCTGCGCGGGTGGATGCACAGCCGCCGGCTCTCCACCACCGAGGCCCGCCAGGTGGCCATTACGAAAGTTGATGCCGGATCACCGGCCGATGGGGTGATCGAAGTGGGCGACGTCTTGCTTGGCGTTGCGGGCAAGCCGTTCTCGCACGACCCGCGGGTCGAGCTGGGAAATGCGCTGACGCATGCCGAGTCGAATGCCGGTGGGGGAAAACTCACGCTCACCCGTTGGCGCGGCGGAGAGACCAAAGACGTCGTGCTGGAGCTTGAAGTGCTGGGCGACTACAGCCCCACCGCTCCTTATGATTGCGAGAAATCCGCCCGCATTCTGAAACTGGGCAGCGAGGCCCTCGCCGCCCGCATCGCCAAACCGAATTACAAAGACAACGCGATCTCCCGCTCGCTCAACGCGCTTGCCCTGCTGGCCACCGGCAACCCGGAGCATCTCCCGCTGCTCAAAAAAGAAGCCGAATGGGCCGCCAAATACCGCGCCGATGCGATGGCGACCTGGTATTACGGCTACGTCGTCATGTTTCTCGCCGAGTATCACATGATCACTGGTGACGACGCCGTGCTTCCCGGCCTGCGCCGCCTCGCGCTTGAAGCCGCCGAAGGCCAGAGCATCGTCGGTTCATGGGGGCACCGGTTCGCCGGCGACGATGGCCGCCTCGTGGGCTACGGCATGATGAACGCCCCCGGCCTGCCGCTGACCAGCGGCTTGGTCATGGCCCGCATGGCCGGTGTTGAAGATCCGAAAATCGACCTCGCCATCGAGCGCAGCCTGAGGATGCAGCGATTCTACATCGGCAAGGGCGCCGTCCCCTATGGCGACCACGCCCCCTGGATGGACCACGAAGACAACGGCAAATGCGCCATGGCTGCCGTGCTCTTCAACCTGGAGCAGGAAAAGGAGGGCACCGAGTTCTTCTCGCGGATGACCCTCGCCGCGCACAATGGCGAGCGCGATGCCGGCCACACCGGGAATTTCTGGAACATGGCATGGGCCATGCCCGGCGTCGCCCTCAGCGGCCCGCAGGCCACCGGCGCATGGATGAAGGAATTCGGCGCATGGAAATTCGACCTCGCCCGCCGCTGGGACGGCGCATTCATCCACCAATCGCCGCCAACCTTGCGCGGCGACCACACCCGCGGATGGGACGCCACCGGTGCCTACCTCATCGCCTACGCCATGCCGTTGCAGAAACTCCTGCTCACCGGGCGGAATCCATCCATCGTGCCCCAGCTCGATGCCGCCGCAGCCGAGTCCATCATCGACGACGGGCGCGGTTGGTCCAGTCTCGACCGCCTCAGCCATTACGAGGCGATGACGGATGAGGAACTCCTCGCGCGTCTCGGCAGTTGGTCGCCCGCCGTCCGCGAGCGCGCCGGTCAAGCCTTGTCGCGGCGGGATGATCCACCATTGGACAAAATCATTGCCCTGCTCGATGCTCCCGAAATCGAAGCTCGGCTCGGAGCATGCCAGGCGCTGGCGCAGTTCGGGCGCAAGGCCGCTCCCGCCGTGGAACCACTTCAAGAAACGCTTGGGGCAGGGGATTACTGGCTGCGCGTCAAGGCAGCCGAAGCGCTCGCCGCCATCGGTCAGCCCGCCATGGTCGCACTGCCTGCGATGCTCGAAATGATCGCCCGCAAGCCCGCCGCGGACGATCCGCGGGCCATGGAGCAACGTTTCATTACCAGAGCCATTTTCCAGCGCATGCTCCGCGACGATGCACCGCTCGACGGGGTCGATCCGGATCTCCTCAACCGCGCGATCCTCGCCGCCTTGGGCAACGAGGATGGCTCCGCCCGTGGCGCGGTGAGCAACATCTTCTCGCGCCTGAGTTTCGAGCAGATCAAGCCATTGCTGTCCGCCATCCACGATGCGGTGGTGAACCCCGCGCCCAGCGGCATCATGTTTGCCGATGGCAGCCGGCTCAACGGCCTCCGCGTTCTCGCCAACCACCGCATCCGCGAAGGCATGGAGCTGTGCTTCGTCTTCATCGACATCGATCGTTGGAACAAGCACCAGCGCGTCCCGGGATGCATGGATGCCCTGGCGAAATACGGGGCCTCCGCCGCGCCGGTGCTGCCACAACTCCGCCAACTCGAAAAAGACCTCGCCGGACACCGGGAAATCAAGGGCAACGAAGGCCTTCAGCGCGGACTCGAAAAAGCCCGCGCCATCATCCAGACCATCGAATCGGGCGAGCCAACCGTCGAACTCCGCAGCCTCAGCGAATTGTGATCCCATCGATCCACGGGATGGTTGTGGGAATCCTCCAACGGAGTGGCTCCCTCCGGGTGCCATGATTCGCAACAGCGGCATTCCTGCCGCGAGTTCATCCCACCAAGCGGCTGGAAAGCCGCTTCTGCGATCCATGGCGGCTTCCAAGCCGCCACTCCATACCCAGCAAGATTGAGTGAAAATAAGGAAGGCAGGAATGCAGGAAGGGGCTTCGCACGGAGCTCGTTTTCCTGGCTTCCTGTTTTCCCCATTCAAATCCGAGCCTACCGTCTTCGACCTACACCCGTAGGCGCGATTGTGAAATCGCGGACGTGGGAGCAGGCGGCGTCCTCCCCAACCCATTCTCACGAATGGGCCTACGTGCTTCGCGTAGGCGCGATTGTGAAATCGCAGGGCGGGGGAGATCGGATGCACGCGCATTGAATTGGGCAGTCGGCCCATTGGCTGTTTCAGAGGCCTCCCGAAAATAAAGAAAGACACCCACAAGAGATTTGTGGGTGTCTTAAAAATTCCTCCTTGTCTAAGAATGCGCCGCAAACACGGCGGACTCCACCAAGATTAGCGGCGGCGGCGAAGCAGGGCGAGCAGGCCGAGGCCACCGAGGAGGGCGGTGGATGGCTCCGGGATTTGAACAATTTCAAATCCATTCGCGCGGTTGTTACCACCTGCTACGACAAAGATTTGCAGCTCACCGCTAGCATTCGATGTGCCGGTGAGAGTGAATGGGGTGGAGACGTTAGTAGCAGTGTTCCAAGTATGCTGAAGATTTTCAGATGTTATCGAACCGACATACCAGCTCCCAGTGTTACCAGTGGTGCCATTTGCGTCGTAGGCATAAGTGAGAAACTCGTATTCCTGAGACGCGGCAAGCCCGGTGAATGTGAAGCTGATGGTGCCGTTGTTGAATAAAAAATCTCGTGCAATGTCACCTGCTGCATCTGCAACCGCACCGGTGCGGTTGCGTCCATCGATGGCGTTCCCAGTGTCGGCAGCGACTGTAAGCGTAACGCCGTTGTTAGTGCCAGAGAGACTTGATGAAGTGATCAATGTCCATCCGAGGGCGTTGGCTGTGCCGAGATCGAATTGAGCGATGGTTGCCGCATTGGCGGAGCCAAGCATGAGCAGGGAGGTGAACCCGAGTCCGATTGCGCGGAGTTTTGTGTTTTTCATCTGATGAGGGGTGGTTTGGAGTGTGTTGTAGTTACTGCAATACCATGCATCTGCATGCAAGGATTAGAGGATTTGATCGGTGCCAGTTTGCCCCCCCCCGGGGGTGTCAATTTTTTCTCGTTTTTTTTTCGATTCTACTGTTTTCAGAAAGGGAATGGTTTGGGTTGAGGGAAAGTCATGGACTTTGTCCTTCGGCATGCCGACGAAGGGTTCGTGGGAGCAGGCGGTGTCCACCCCACCCCATTCTCACGAATGGGCCTACGGGCTTCGTGTAGGCGCGATTGTGAAATCGCGGGGTGCGGGGAGCAGGCGGTGTCCACCCCACCCCATTCTCATCCTGCAAAGCGGGAGGCCTACGTGATGTGTTATTCAGGCTGATCCGCCATGGGGACGTCCAACTGATAACGGCCGGCAGGGGCAGTGAGGACGATGTGACTGGAGTCCTGCCGGACGAGGGTGAGGCCGGCGGGCAAGGCCCCGCCTCCCCCGCCGAATGATGCGGGGGCGCTGGTGGGGATGCGCAGGGTGGCGGAGCTGTTGTGCGGGATCGCGTTGTTATGGGAAAATCTCATTTTGTTCCCGCCCCGTAAAGGAAGGGATTTTCCTAAGTTTCGTGGTTTCCCATTTGAGTTTCGAAATCATGGTAATACCTTTCGTCTTACTATGAAAATGTTGACCGTCAAAATACCGGAAACCTTGGAGGCGAAGCTTCGTGAGAAAGCCAAGGTTGCAAAGCAGCCGGTGTCCGAGATTGTTCGCCGTGCGATCGCGCGCGAGATCGAAGCGGATGCCACGGATTTCGCCAAGCTGGCGGCACCCTACGTCGGCATGTTCTCCGGCCCGTCCGATCTTTCCGCCCGCGAAGGTTATGGAAGTCAGGTGTCTCGTTGATGCCGGACCATTGATCGGCTGGCTCAACGCTTCCGACCAATGGCACGACTGGGCTGTGAAAACCCTCTCGGAAGTCCATCGCGATGCGAAAATCATCAGCACCGACCGGCGCGACTTCACCATTTACCGCCGCTTCGGAAGGCAGCGGCTGCCTGTGTTTCTTCCGCCCGCATGAGCCATGGCGGGCTTATGTGGAGGCGAGCGGGATTACGGGATGGAGGAGCCGGAGGCACGTGGAGTTCGTGGAGACGATGGGCAGACAACGACGGGGCAAACCTTGGCGTCAGGTAGCGCGGCCTGGCTCAGGCCGCATGAGCAAGGAACGAGAAAGGCCTGCGCAAGAACTGACCCACAGGCTTACTTTGCTCTCCATCTTTCTCATCTCTTGCGCATGCGGTCTGAGCCAGACCGCGCTACCTGCCGTCTCATCTCTTGCTCTCGTCACCCGCTGGAAGATGGACGTCCACGCGGCGGTTGTTGTTGGGGTTTGCATCCGTGACTCCTTGCCCGATGGATACGCGCGAGTCAAATGTGAGTGGTGAGCCGCT
>JBLRWN010000083.1:0-6022 GCA_047921195.1 Luteolibacter sp.
GCTGCGGCCGCCATGGCGTGTTGCATTTCCGATCCGGTGGCAAGCAGGATGGTCGTGAGCGCGCCGGTCTCCTTGCGGGCAATATACGCTCCCTTGGCCACACCCTCTCGGCGCGTGCCGGCATCCAACTCGTTCATCAAGGGCAGGTTCTGGCGTGACAGAATCAGGGCGGTCGGACCGTCGGCACGCTCGGTGGCCGCAATCCATGCTCCGGCGGTTTCCTCGGCGTCGGCCGGGCGGATGACGTCGAGGTTCGGAATCACGCGCAGGCCGCTCACGGTTTCAACCGGCTGGTGGGTCGGGCCGTCCTCACCGACACCCACCGAATCGTGGCTAAAGATCCAAGTCACAGGCAACTGGGCCAATGCGGAAAGGCGGATCGATCCGCGCAGGTAATCGGCAAAGACCAGGAATGTCGCACCACTCGCGCGGAAAATGCCGTCGTAAGCAATGCCATTGCAGATCGCACCCATGGCGTGCTCACGGATGCCGAACCAGATGTTGCGTCCGAGCGGATTGGATTTCGAGAAATCACCACCGTCCTTGATGTAATTCTTCGTCGAACCGAAAAGATCGGCGCTGCCGGTCAGGAGCTGCGGCACGCATTTCGCCAAAGCGTTGATCACCACTCCTCCCGCCCCGCGGGTCGCGTCCTTGTGATCCTCTGCGAATGCAGGGATGGCCGCGGAAAGGTCGGCAGGAAGCCCGCCCGCGAGCTCTTTTGCAAGTTCCGGATTGGCTGCGGCCCAGGCATCGAATTTCGACGCCCACTCGGCGTGCGCGGCGGCGAGGGCTTGTTTGCGCTCAGCGAAAAAAGCGCGTGTCTGTTCGGAAACGTAGAACGACTCGCCTTCGGGAATTCCGAGCGCAACTTTCGCCGAGTCGATGAATTTCGCACCGCCTTCGCCGTGGCCCTTGGCGGTGCCAGCGACTTCCGGAATGCCTTTGCCAATCACTGTTTTGGCAATGATCACCTTCGGACGGCCGTTGTCATCAGCCTTGGCCTCGGCCACGGCTGCGGCGACGGCGGCGATGTCATGACCATCGATGGTTACAGCGTCCCAGTTTTGCGATTTGAAAAATGCTGCCGCTTCCTCGCTCTGTGTCAACTCGGCCATGGCATCAAGCGTGACGTCGTTGGAATCATAGATCAGCACAAGGTTGTCCAAACCATTGTGGCCGGCGAAAGCGATGGCCTCACGAGCGACGCCTTCCTGCAAACATCCATCCCCCAAAAGCGCGACCACATGATGGTCAAAAATCGTGTGGTCGGCGGTGTTGAAACGGGCCGCAGCGCGTTTCCCGGAAAGCGCGTATCCCACCGCATTGCCAACGCCCTGACCGAGCGGTCCCGTGGTGGCTTCAACGCCCGGAGTTTCACGAAACTCGGGGTGACCCGGCGTGATCGAGTGGAGACGGCGGAAGTTTTTCACATCCTCAAGCGAGACCTCATACCCGGAAAGGTGCAGCCAGCCGTAAAGGAACATCGAACCATGACCGGCCGAAAGGATGAAGCGGTCGCGATTGAGCCACTTCGGAGCGGCCGGATTGTAATGCAGGCTTTCGCCAAACAAGGCGGCACCAATTTCAGCAGAGCCAAGCGGCAAGCCGAGGTGGCCGGAGTTGCAGGCGTGGACGGCGTCCATGGCGAGGCCGCGGGCTTCATTTGCGGCTTGGGCAAGTGTCGGAATCTTCATTGGTCGTTCGTTGTGGATTTGTGCGGCGCGCACCCTCGGAGATGGCCGCGCCAATGACAAGCCGACAATGAATATCTCGGAATCTTTCCGAAAACATACCGAGGGAGGCTTTGTGAAATTTTTCACAAAGCCCTTGCGAACCCCGGGGGGTTGGGTGCTTATTGCGCGACCCGAAGGCATGAGCAAGACCATCACCGAAATCGAAGCGCCAGACACTCTGAGCAACGCCGCCATCGCCGCCGAAAGCTACCACAGCGAGACCGGCGACCTCGTCGGCGAACGCATGACGCTCAACATGGGACCATCCCACCCGGCAACTCATGGTGTGCTCCGCCTCGTTCTCGAACTCGATGGCGAACTGATCATCAAGGCCGACCCGGACGTCGGATTCCTTCACCGCGGCGATGAAAAAATCGCCGAAAACATGCACTACAACCAGTTCGTGCCATACACCGACAGGCTCGACTACCTCGCCCCACTCGCCAATAACGTCGCCTACGCGTGCGCGGTGGAAAAACTCATGGGCTGGGAACTCCCACCACGCGGCCAGGCATTGCGCGTCCTATGCTGCGAACTGGCCCGCATTTCCGCTCACATGCTCGGCGTCGGAGTTTGCGCGATGGATGTCGGCGCGATGACCGTCTTCCTCTACACCTTCACCGAACGCGAAAAAGTCTACAACCTCTGCGAACAGCTCACCGGCGCGCGATTCACGACGTCCTATACCCGGGTCGGTGGCCAGTTGCGCGACATGCCGGCGGGATTCGAACAGGCCGTCCGCACATTCCTTGATGAATGCGAATGCACCATCAACGACATCGCGAAGCTCCTCGACAAAAACAAGATTTTCCGCGACCGCATGATGGACATCGGGGCGATCACCCGCCAATCCGCCATCGACTGGGGCCTCACCGGCCCCAACCTCCGCGCCTCGGGCGTGGCTCGCGACCTCCGCAAGGACAACCCCTACCTCGGATACGAAAAATACGATTTCGACGTCCCCATCGCCGACGATGGCGATTGCTATGCGCGATACCTCGTCCGCATGGAGGAAATGCGCCAGTCAATCCGCATCTGCCGCCAAGTGCTCGACACCATGCCCACGGGACCGGTGAACCTTGCCGACACCAAAAGCATGCTGCCCGACAAGGAGCGCGTGATGATGTCGATGGAGGAACTCATCCACCACTTCATCGTCGCAACCCAAGGCATCGACGCACCTGCGGGTGAGGTCTATTTCGCCGCGGAAAATCCAAAGGGCGAACTCGGATTCTACATCCACTCGAAAGGCGGCGGAGTCCCCTACCGCCTCAAGATACGCAGCCCCTCATTCTGCAACCTTTCCCTCACCTCCAGACTCCTGCCCGGCCATATGGTTTCCGATATTCCCGCCATCCTCGGTTCCCTCGATTTCGTCATGGGCGAATGCGACCGATAAAACTCTCAATACCATGAAAAAACAAATTACCACCACCATCCTCGCCGCCCTGATCAGCACATCCGCGTTCGGTGAATTCGAAACATGGACGAACGCCGCCGGAAAATCCGTGAACATGAAACTGGTCCACGTCGACCGCAACGGCGAGGACACAACAGCCAAGTTTAAGCTGGAAGATGGCAACCTTGCCACCGTCGACCCATCCACCCTCTCGGAGGAGGATGCGAAACGCGTGCTCGCATGGAAACCAACACCCGATACCGAAGGCTTTTTCGACTACATGTTCGACGGCAATCTTGTTGTGCTCGACGGAGAGTCCTTCACCACACACAGCCACGACCCGAAACCGGTGAAATATTACGCGTTCTACTACACCGCTTCTTGGATGCGGACCATGCATCCGCTTCACACCTACCCTCGTCGACTTCTACAAGAAAAACAAAAATGCAAATTTCGAAATCATCCTCGTCAGCGCCGACCGCAACGAGCAAGCGATGTTGGGATACGCCCAAAAAGCGAAAATGCCATGGCCTCAGATTAATTTCGAAAAAACCCGCGGCATCCGTGGAATGTTAGATCACGGCGTCCGCGGGATTCCGGCGCTAATCGTTTGTGATGCCAAAGGCAACAATCTCGGAAACTTCCGTTCCAATCTCGAAGGTCTCGCAGAGCTCATCAAATAAAATGTCCCATACCAACCTGGAGCACAATACCGCGTCGCCCGATACCCCGGGCTCCAAACACTTCCCTCCGTTCACCATCTCGCCTGAGCTTCAGGCGGAAGCAGACGAGAGGATTGCGCACTACCCTGAAAACAAGCGCTCGGCCACCCTTCCACTGCTGCACATCGTCCAGCACAAGTTCGGATTCATCTCCGCCGAAGCAATCGATTGGGTGGCCGAAAAACTCGAAATCGAACCGATCAAGGTGCTCGAAGTCGTGACGTTCTACCCCGGCTTCCGCCAATCCGCCCCGGGGAAATTCCACATCCGCGTCTGCCGCACACTCTCTTGCGCGATGGGTGGTTCCTACGAGCTCATGGAAAAACTCTGCGAACTCACCGGCATCGACTGCTCGACCATGGATTCCCACCACCACCCGATCGCCGTCTCCCCTTGCGGAAATTTCTCGGTCGAATTCGCCGAATGCCTCGCCTCCTGCGGCACCGCTCCGGTCTGCCTGGTGAACGACGATTTCCATGAAGGCATCGCCCCTGATAAGGCAGAAAGCCTCCTCGCATCCTACAAACGCTAAGTTTTCCAACGATTTCTCCCCTACGGCCTCAAACTTAGCCCAGTCCCCCCCCACTTTCCCAATCGCCATGAGCGCAATCACCTATACCAAACCACCCCATCCCCGCGAAAAACGCCTGATCTTCAAAAACGTGGACCGCGTCGGCTGGAATCCTTCCATTGAGTGCTACCTCAAGGATGGCGGATACGCGCAACTCCGCAAGGCTGTCAAAATGTCCCCCAAGGACATCACCGAGGAAGTGAAAAAGTCCGGCCTCCGCGGCCGTGGTGGTGCCGGCTTCCCCACCGGCATCAAATGGACGTTCATCCCGCCCGGCAACACCAAGCCTGTCTATCTCATCTGCAATGGCGATGAATCCGAACCCGGCACATTCAAGGACCGCTACATTCTCCACCAGGATCCACACCAACTCCTGGAAGGCATGATCATTTCGTGCTTCGCCGTAGGCGCTCACACAGCCTACATCTACATCCGCGAGGAATTCCCCGAAGCTGCCAAAATCGTCGAAGCCGCCATCGAGGAGGCCCGCAATCACAACTTCCTCGGCAAGGACCTCCTCGGGAGCGGCTTCGATCTCGAAATCTACGTTCACCGCGGTGCCGGCGCATACATCTGCGGCGAAGAAACCGGCCTCATTGAATCGCTTGAAGGCAAACGCCCCTACCCGCGCATCAAGCCACCGTATTTCCCGGCCGCCCTTGGCCTCTACATGTGCCCGACGATCGTCAACAACGTCGAGTCGCTCTGCCATGTGAAACATATCCTGGAAATGAGTGGCGACGAATACGCCAAACTCGGTGTCGCCCGCAACACCGGCACCCGCATCCTCTGCGTCTCCGGCGATGTGAAAAAACCAGGATACTTCGAAGTCGAAGTTGGCAAGGTCACCATGCGCGAACTCATCCACGACATGTGTGGCGGCCCCAAAGAAGGTCGCGAAATCAAAGCCGTCATCCCCGGCGGATCATCCTCGAAAATCCTCCGCGCCGATGAGAAATTCCAACTACGCAACCCTGACGGAACCGAACGCGAGCTCGACTTCTGGGACATCCCTCTCGACTTCGACACCCTCGCCGCCTGCGGCTCAATGGCCGGATCCGGCGGAGTCATCGTCATCGATAACTCCCGCAAAATCTCATGGGTTCTCAACAACATCAATGCGTTCTACGCCCACGAATCCTGCGGTCAGTGCACGCCCTGTCGCGAAGGCTCCACGTGGATGAAGAAAATCACCGACCGCCTCGTCGACGGCAAAGCCTCACCCAAGGACATTGAGACACTCGAAAGCGTCGCATACCAAATCGACGGTCGCACCATCTGCGCCTTCGGTGAAGCATCCTCCTGGCCGGTGGAGGCGATCATCTCAAAATTCCGCGACGAACTGCTCGCTGATACCAATCCCGAAGTGGAAAAACTCCCCCTCAACCCCGAAGCCGAAGCGCAGCGTCGCTTCCTTGCTCTCCACGCCTGAAAAGGTCGATCAGCACGGAAAGACTCACGCTTTTTCAGAGCAGTCCCGCAGCGCCCAAATCACCCCCGCCGCATCCTTCGCCGCGCCGCGCATCCGCCGTGCCCCGGTTTTCCGCTTCGGCCCGAAGCGATTGCGTGCTTGCGCAAAACAATGCTCCACCGT
>JBLRWN010000084.1:0-5479 GCA_047921195.1 Luteolibacter sp.
CAAAACGCGATCAAATATGGCGGAGAGGGAGGGAAACGAACCCGCGAAGGACTCGCGTTGGGAGCCGGATCTCAGTAGCTACATTTCATCCGACGCGGCAATGCCTCGTCGAAGCAAGAGAGATCCTTCCAGGCGGTAAAGATCAGTCAGGGCCTGGCGGTAGTCCACCACCGCTTGAACTTCGTCAAGTTGCGCCCCTAACAGGTCGCGTTGTGCCTGGGCAACAAGAAGCGCCGTCGACACACCGGCATCGAAACGCGCCTCCTCGGCTTCAAGAACCTCTTCCTGTAGTTCGCGCGTCACGGCCGTGGCGGTGATCTGCTCCTGCGCCCGCAGCACTTCAAGGTAGGCCGTGCGAATATCAACCTCGATCAACTGAGACAGGTTCTCCAACGCCAGTGCGGTCTGGTGATGGCCGACCGTCGCGGCACGGTGGCTGGCGCGGGCGCCGCGGTTTCCAAGGGGATAGTCAAGACGCAACCCGACAGAGGCATCGAACGCGTTTCCGTCAATCCCGCGCGCCGAATCGCTGAATGACTGTGCGAAGCCGCTTTTGCCCAGACTCGCGAAAAGTTCGAGCCGCGGCAGAAGACCATCGCGTGTGCGAACGACTTCAAGTTCGCCACGGTCCACCCGCAGGCGCGCCTCGCCGAGTTCCGGACGCATGCGCAATCCAAGCACCACATGGTCCGCCACCGGATCGAGCGGAAGGATAGCCAAATCCTCGGCGGGAGCCACTGTCACCGGAGTCTCCCATTGCTCGCGGCTGGCGGGATTCATCAGACGAAGCAATTGAATGCGCGTTTGGTCGAATCGGGCGCGGGCGCCGATCAAATCCTGTCGCCGCCGCGCCTCTTCCGCCCGGCTCGCCGCGAGTTCGGTGCGGGCGACCGTTCCCGCATCCACCCTCTGTTGAGTCTCGCCGAGTTGCCGCCGCGCCACCTCAAGAGAACTCTCGAAAATCTCCAATTGTTGCCGGGCAAGGCTGTAGTTCCAATAGGTGGTTTCCACCTGGCTGACCAGCGCCTCGGTGAAACCGCGAAGCTCGTATTCGGAAATCCGTTCATCGATGCGCGCCTGCCGGATCCTGGCGAGGTTCGCCTCACGCCCTCGCCCCTGCAGAAGCGATTGTGTGACCGTTACGCCCGCCCGGACCTGATGTTGATCCGGTGTGAAATCGGTCGCGCTCCACTCGTGCCGAACCCCTGCTTCCACGCTCGTGCCGGTGGCGAAATCCTGCACGATACCCGCACCGAGAAAACTTCCTTCGGTTGTTAAATCAAAAGCCTGATCGCCCAGGTTCGGGGATATCAGCACGCCGCGGTCACGAAAATAACTTCCTTCAGCGAAGACGCGCGGATCGAAAAGCGAGCGTTCCAGTTCCACAAAGGTCCCGGCGATAATGGGGGAAAGTTCCTGCACGGCGAGTTCGCGATTATTTCGCAGCGCGAGAAAGACGGCATCTTCAAGAGACAGTGCCAGCATTCCAGCGGACCCCGGCCAGATCGCCGAGATGTGCGGCTCATCCGGTTCCTCGGGGGCGGGCGGGCGCGCCTCCTCGGGCGCGGGAGATTCGTCGCGC
Organism: Luteolibacter sp.; assembly: GCA_047921195.1. Lineage (GTDB taxonomy): Bacteria > Verrucomicrobiota > Verrucomicrobiia > Verrucomicrobiales > Akkermansiaceae > Luteolibacter. Next base: position 1,583 of record JBLRWN010000084.1, read on the forward strand.
AAGGCAGTCGGTCCCAGGGTCGTCTCCATCTCGACCCCGGCGGGCAAACCGGTATCCGGTGTTTGGCAGGAGGCCAGCAGAAAAATGACGCCAAGCAAGGGCAGGGGAGCCCCCCGGAGCGGCGCCCGCGAATCCCGCGGCTTGCATGAAATGTTGAAGGAGGATTTGTCCATTTGTTTCCTTGAATTTAAGATGAAACCGCGTCCGCGATCGGGCGCGGCCGGCGCGCGACTCAATGCCCTTGTTGCTCTTCGCTTCCGTCGCGCACCCGCAGGCTGCGCTCGATAGGCAGCACCACCGCTTGCAAGTGCCGGTGCGCCGGTTTCGAGCACCGGAATTTCTCCATGGCCTCGAACAGGTCATCGATTTGATCCTCCCTCACCTGCGCCTGGAAGATGGTGAAATTCCCGGGAAAGACCTGCGATCCGAAGTGCTTTCCATCCCGGTCTTTCCCCTCCATCATCGGGTAGCGGACGTAGTCCACAACCTGGTGCTCGTCGAGCAAGCGCTCGATGATGTCCGTGTATTCAAAGTGGACGGTGATATGAACGAATTTCATCATACAGTGCTTTTTTCTTCTTCCAACTCTCCGGCCGCATTCCCTCTGGAGGCGCGGAAGCGCCGCGAAACTGTCTCTTTTGCGTCATCGACCAGACTGAAAACGACCGGGATCACGATCAGCGTCAGAAAGGTGGCTCCGGCGAGTCCGGCGGCCACCGTGACACCGAGCGGCATCCGCGCCTCGCCCCCCGCCCCGAAGCCGAGGGCGACCGGCATCATTCCCAAAACGGTGGAGACCGCCGTCATCAAAACCGCTCGAAACCGGGCATGAGCCGCTTTTTGCGCCGCCTCGATGGTAGGAACGCCGCGCGCTTTCAACACGTTGGTGTAGTCCACCAGAAGGATCGAGTTCTTTGCCACCAGACCCAAAAGCATGATCAGGCCGATAAAGGCGAAAATGCTCAGACTCAGTCCAAAAAGCCAAAGCGCCCCAAATGCTCCAACCGATGCCAACGGCAAAGCCATCATGATGGTGAAAGGATGGATAAACGATTCAAACTGGGCCGCCAGAATCAGGTAAATGAATACAACGGCGAACACCACGGCCACAATCAGGTAGAAAAAGGACTCGGCCATGATCAGGGACAAACCGGCCAATTCATAATCGGCGCCGGGCGGCAATGAATCCGCAAGGAACGCCTCCAGCCTGGCGGTCGCGTCGCCCGCGGCGACACCGGGCGGCACTTGCGACGAAATCGTCGCCGAGCGCATCCGGTTGAAGCGGTGAATTTCACTCGGGCCGATCGTCTCGGTGAGCGTGACGAGGTTATCGAACGGGACAAGATTGCCATTGCCGCCCCGAATGTAAAGATCGCGCAAGGCATCGGGGGCAAGCTCGCCGCGTCCAATGATGTCGGTGATCACATCGTAGCGATTCGCGTCACGCTCAATATTCGACACCACGGGGCCGCCGTAGAGGAATCGCAGCGTATTGGAAATGTCCGCCACCGAGATGCCCATTTCGGAAGCCTTGTCGCGATCGATCCCGACATCGACCTGCGGGTTGTTCAACTCCAGATTCGTTCGCACTCCCACAAACCAGTCCGGCTGAGACTCCATCCAACTGATCACGGAATCCTGCTGACGAGCCAGTTCCTCTATGTTGTTGTGCTTGATAACAACTTCGACTGGAGCGCCTCCCACACCGCCGACCGTCAGCTCGCTGACGAAAACCCGACCGTGCGGCAAGCCGTTGAACTTCATCCGGAGATCCTGCATCACATCGATCTGGTGACGGTCGCGTTCCTGACGCGGCGTCATCCTCACGAAGGCCAACCCGCGGTTGGGCAGGCCGGGGCCGCCCTGCGACAGGCCAATGGCGAGAAACTGGTGGCTCACTTCCGGCGTCTCGGCCAGAATCCGCTCGATTTCGCGGGCGAGAGCGTCCGTCTCGGAAAGCGTCGCTCCCTGTGGAGTCTCAAACGTAATCATAAAGGCATTACGATCCTCGTCCGGCGAAAACTCGTGCGAAATATTCGCCAGCGCCAGCAAGCCGACGCCAAAAGCGCCCGCGCCGATCAGGACCGTCGTGATCCGGTGCCGAAACGCCGCCCCGAGTAAACGCAGGTAAAGGCCTTCCACCCGGGCGAATCCCCGTTCGGAAAGCTGAAACAAGCGTCCCCTTTCTCCGGATACGGAGAGAAAGCGCGAGCAGAGCATCGGCGTCAGCGTCAGCGCCACAAAGGTCGAGGCGAAGACGGTAACGGCAACGGTGACGCCAAACTCCAGGAAAAAACGTCCGATCAAGCCGCCGGTAAAAGCGATCGGAATAAAGACCGCCCCCAGCGCCAACGAATTGGCGATCACCGGAAACGCCACCTCGGTCGTCCCCACCCGCGCGGCGGGCTCGGCCTCCGCCCCTTTTTCGAGGTGCATGAAGTTTCTTTCCAGCACCACAATGGCGTCGTCGATCACCACGCCGATCACCAGGATCAGCGCCAGCATGGTCAGGACATTGATGCTGAAGCCGAGGACGTTGATCACCGCCAAACCAATGAGAAGGGAAGTCGGGATCGCGATCAATGTGACAAGCGTTCCGCGGATGCTGCGGAGGAAGAACATCACAACGAGCACGACGAGCAGCGTCGCCAATCCGATCGTCGTGAAGAGATCGCGAATGTTCTCCTCGACGTATTCCGAGGTGTCGGTGGCGATGTGGTATTCCAGGCCGGGCGGAAAATTTTCCGACATTTGTTCCAGCCGCTCCCGCACCAACCGGGAAAGCGCGACCGCGTTGGCGTCACTTTGTTTTACGATGCCGAGGCCAACCGTGGTTTCGCCCGTGAAGCGCGCCAACTGACGATCGTCTTCGACGCCATCGACCGCTTCGCCCACGTCAGCCAGCCGAACGGGAGCGCCATTGTGATGAGCAACGATAAGATCGTTGAAAGGCGCCGCTTCCGAAAACTGCCCGCGCGTCTGGATAAGAAACTCCCGCCGGGCTCCCTCGACCCGGCCCGAGGGGATATCGACATTGTTCGCTTGAATCGTCTGAACGACGTCCTGCACCGTCAGTTGATGCGCCGCCAACCGCTCCGGATCGAGCCGGATCCGGACCGCCGGATAACGCCGCCCGCCCACCTGCACCTGCCCGACGCCCCGAAGGCTTTCGAGCTGCTGCTTGAAGACGTTCTCGGCGTAGTCGGTCAAGCGAATGTCATCCCAGCGCTCGTTGCCGGTCAGAGACACCCACATGATGGCCTGCGCTCCCAGGTCGAGCTTCCGGACGATCGGCGCCTCCACGTCTTCCGGCAGGCGACGCCGGGACCGGTCCACCGCGTCCCGCACATCCTGGGCGGCGATGTCCACATCGCGCCACAACTCAAACTCAGCCGTGATGGTGGCGACCTCCTGCCGGGCGCTGGAGGTAAGCTGGCGCAGACCTTCGATGGTGTTGATCTCGGCCTCAAGAAACTCAATGATCTCCAATTCGATCACCTCGGGAGACGCGCCGGGCAGAACCACATTCACGCTGACAATCGGAAAGTCGATGTCAGGGTTTTCCTGCACCGGCATCTGCGTGATCCCGTAGATGCCAAAGATCCCCAAGACGAGGAAAATGACCGTCGTGAATACCGGTCGTCGAATGCAAAAATTCCAGATCATCGATTCAAAGCCTCCGTATTATCCTCCCCGTTTGCCCCGGATCCCCCAACGACTTGCACCCGCGATCCATCCTCGATGCGCATGTGCCCGCTGCGGACCACGCTCTCGCCCGGCTGAAGTCCCTCCACGATTTCCACCGCACCATCGCGGCGCAACCCGGTCCGCACCTCACGCGACGCGGCCACGCCCTCTTCCACCACAAAAACCATGTAGCCGGTCCGCGTCCCAACC
>JBLRWN010000085.1:0-5134 GCA_047921195.1 Luteolibacter sp.
GGCCATGACGTCCGAATGGTCTCCGAAGATGCTCAACGCATGGGTGGCTAGCGCGCGGGCGGTGACGTGGAGGCAGAAGGGTGTGAGTTCCCCCGCGATTTTATACATGTTCGGGATCATCAACAGCAGCCCTTGCGATGCGGTGAACGAGGCGCACAGGGTGCCGGCCTGCAATGCGCCGTGAAGCGCGCCGGCCGCACCGCCTTCGGACTGCATTTCGAGGACCGATGGCACCGCGCCCCAGAGGTTGGATTTCCCGGCGGCGGACCATTCGTCGCACAACTCAGCCATTGGTGAGGATGGAGTGATCGGATAGATCGCGAAAAACTCGTTGAGCTGATAGGCAACACGAGCCACGGCTTCGTTGGCATCCATGGTGGCCATTGCGGTTGCGCCCGCATCGGGGTTTTCGGAGATCGAGACCATGGCAGGATGATCCACAATGCGAGATGCGACGCCCGCCAATATCAAATCCTGCGCGGGATATCAGGATTTCCGGGGAATGGGGGGTAAGTTTAACGCAAAGGGCGCGGAGGAGCACGGAGGAAGAAGATTCAGAATGGGGGATTGTCCCTTGTCCTTGCCCGGCAACCGAGTTCACATTCTTGGCGTGAGACAGCAAAACGCAATCATCATGATCTGTGGGCTCGTGCTGACAGGACTCATGGTTGTCGCTTTCCTTCAAGCTGCGCGCTCGAAGGTGATGGAAGACGAATCACGCGCCGACCACGAATCACGAAGCAAGCAGGGGCATGATCAAGGGAGTCGTGTCACAGCGGCATCTACCAAGGAGCGCGAGCTGATCACACGGAACGAAGCCGCTCGATTGCTTCTACTGTTAGATCATGCCAGAGGTTATGAAATGGTTTTGTTGCAAGCCCGATTGTCGGCGATCTTCAAGGATTGGGGGCGCGTCGACATCGATGCGGCAGAGCGTTTTCTTTCCGAGGAGGATATTGCCCAAGGCCCGCATGATGGATCGCGGAAATATCAGGAAGATCTTATTCTGGCGGCATGGATTGGCTTGGCGGAGGTGGATCCTGCGGAGGCATGGGGGCGATATGTGGGAATGTGGAAAAATCGCAAAGGGGAATGGGTCATTGATGCGAGTTGGCGATCCACTCCTTACGACACCGCCGGGTATCATCTTTTCCGGGCTTATCATGCCCATGATCCTGCGGCGGCACTGCGATGGCTGCGCAACAGGAAAGCTGATCATTCCCCGCCGATTGGAGGCATTATTTGGGCGTTGATGTCGGCAACCTCGGATTCTGAGACGCGCCGTAGGTATTACATCGAATTTTGTGCCGAGTGGATCACATGCCAAACCTCGTTGGGGCTGATTTGTGCGGGAGTCGCGGAGCACGATCCGGGGCAGGCGTGGGAGTTTGTTCAATGGGGGAATCGAAAGAACGATGATTTTTCCGCATCGCACTCACCGGAGGAGATCGCTGATCGGATGATTCATTTTTGGGCGATGGCGCAGCCTGAGCCAACCTTGGATTTCATGGTTTTGCCAGAACATGAGGCCCATTTGCCGAGATGGATTGGAACATTCACATGGGTGGTGCGGGGCCATCGTCCGGACTTGGTAATTCGGGCCTTGGAGAAAAATGAGTTCGCTGGACTTCGGAAGCGATTTTCAATGGCCTCGTTTGTTCCAACGATGGTTGAATTCGGTTCTGAATGGCCATTGGTGGTTGAGGATATACCACCTTCGCCGGAAGAGCGAATCCACATGGTCCGCGAGGCATTGGAAAACTCGGAGCTGCCTGACTCACTGACAATTGATTTTCTTGAGGCGATCAGGATCCTTTTGAATCCAACCGGACCTTGATGGCCTTTTCGACCTCGGGGTTGTTGGAGACGCGGGGTGATTTCCCACTGGTGGTTTCGAGGCCTTTCACTTCGATGCGCTCGGTGAGGCGGATGGGGAAAGGGCGGTCTTTTTGCGCGCCGGGGAGCGGGTTGCCGAAAAACTGGATGCCACTGTGGTTCTTTCCGTGTTTCGAATCCTCGACGACGAGGCCCTCAATGCGGATGAGACGGGGCATAAAGCATGGATAGCCGAAGTTGTGGGTGCCGTCGTTGTTCACGTTGAACATCACGGCGTTGCGTGATCGGGTGACCCAGCGGCAGTTGCGGATGAAAACGTCGCCTTCCCACGTGGATCCGTAATCGGGACGGAAACTGATCAGGCTGCCGCCATGCAAGGTGGAGTCCTCGACGATCAACCGACCGCGCCCGATCACGTTGAACCCGGCGTGGCCGAGGGTGGTGCGACGCACGATGAAGTCGCCCGAGACGCCTTGGTGCACATCCATCCGCGAGAGCTCGCAATCCTCTAACAGAATATGCTTCATGAAATTCGTCCCGATGATCCCCCAGCGGGTGCGATCGTGGATATCGTCCATCTTGCAGCCGATCATGCGGAAATGCACAACGCCATTGGCGCTATACCCATACGTGCCCATGGGGACCGTGGTTTTGCCGTCGTTGCCCAATTTGTAAAAGGTTTTCCGTCCATCAATCCGACAGTTGCGGAAGGTGACGTATGCGCAGCGGGACGCGGAGAGAAATCCGCGATACGGCGAGCCGACATCGGTTTCTCCGGTGACCTTGAGGGTGACTCCGTCGATGCCGGTATTTGAGCGACGGATCGAGATGTTACGGGCCCAGTAGTTGTTGCTGGTGTCGCGATTGCCGATGCTGGTGAAAAATCCGCCCCTCACAATCAAAGGGGTCGGATCAATCGGTGCCGCAGTCACCCGGGTAATGGTTTCGTAATTCCAATCGATCGCACCTTCAATCGATCCATCGCGGCGCAGGATGAAGGGCTCCTGCTGCACCGTTCCACTGTTTTGGTTTCCCCCGCGGCGGATGAAAATCCGGTGGTTTTTGTTTTCCACATAAACAAAACAATCCACGGGCGGGCGCACGTTGAGGCGGGTCTGGCCGCGCGAGAGGCGATGAATCATGAGTGGCACCGGATCCAACCGCGAGGTGACTTCAAAAAGCGGTCGACTGGAATGATCCACGCCCTTACTATCGTCGATGATGAATTTCGAGGTGTTCCAGTCCGTGTTGGTCTGGATGACAGCCGTGAGGGCCTGACGGCCGAGGTGGTAGGTGGCGTCGGGCTTGGTCCGCACCGGAAGTCCATTTTCGTTGGCGTGGGCGTGGGCTTTGACGATGGCCGGGAGGTCGTCGGCCACACCATCGCCCACCGCGCCGAAGGATTCGTAATTCACGGGTTGGGCTGCGTGCGTGATTGCACACGCGATCAGCCCCAGCGGGAGAGCGAACCATGTCGGGGTAGGGTGACGGCGCATCATTCATGATACGGGCTTGGCCGCTTGATTTATCATCTTATAGGATGCGAACGTGAACAGCTTGTTGAAGAAATGATGGAAATCCAAATAAGCTGATTAGTCGGTTAGACTATAAAAAAGTCATGTTTTATGTTCAAAATTCCAATCGGCTTCCCCTTCGGCGCATCGATCCCGGCGTGGTGCCGAAGACTTTGCGGAACACCCGGTGAAATTGAGAGAGCGATTGGAATCCGGATTCGTATGCGATTTCCGTTACGCCCTTGGTGGTTTGGAGCAGCAGTGCCTTGGCATGCTCGATCCGCACCTGTGCCACGTATTCGCGGAATGTGAGTCCTGTGGCATGGTGGAACAAGCGCGAGAGATGGCCTTGGGAGACTCCACAGTGGCGGGCGACGGTCACGAGCGAAACTTCCTCCATCAGAGCTCGTCCCCGGATGAAGCCACAAGCTTTCAGCACTGCCTGTGGCATTTGAGCTTCCGGATTGGCGAGTTGATCGGTGACTTTCAGTGCGATTTGCTTTGCCCCGAGGTGAGCGATTCTCTGGTAAGCATCGAGCACTTCGCGAGGCATCACGGGTGCTGATTCGAGCAGGTCATTCAGCTCGGCATGATCCATTTCAACACCGGCCTTGGCCAGTAAATGGCGCACTTTGTGCCGATCCGGCAAGTTTGGGGCTTTGGCCAGCACTCCGCCAGACTTTTAAAAGGCCAGGCCTTTTAAGACTTTTAAAAGGCCAGGCCTTTTAAAAGGATTTGTGCTTGCAAGTTTTCTGGGACAAGGCATTTGTTTGCTCAGAGGTCGTCCGCGAGGGTCGTGGATGGCTTCATTTATTCGCCTCAGTTATTGCAATCACCATTTTCAATCATCATTCCAACCACCATTTTACCGCTATGCCACGCAAACGATTCATTGTGCCCTGGACGGGCTCGGAGGAGAAGCCGGCGATTTACCACTGTGTTTCTCGTGTGGTGGACAAGCGGTTTGCCCTAGCGCAGGATGAGAAGGAGCAGTTTCGCAGCTACATGCGGATGTATGAGAAGTTTACGGGCTGTCGGGTGCTGACTTATTGCCTGATGTGCAACCACGTCCATTTGTTGGTGGAGGTGACGCCGAAGCCGGTGAACGGGCTGACGGATGAGGAATTACTGAAACGCTACCGGGCGATTTCGTCGCAGATGGCGGTGTCAATCCTACGGAAGGAGTTGAAGGAGGCGCGGGAAAAGCTGGCGGCGGGGTTGGTGAATGAAGAATTCATTGAGAAAATCCACGCCCGCTACACCTACCGGATGCACGATTTGAGTGAGTTCATGAAAGGGGTGATGCAGCGATTCACGCAGTGGTATAACGGGAAGCACAAGCGCAGTGGGACGTTGTGGGAGCGGCGCTTCAAGAGCGTGGTGGTGGAGGATGGCCTGGCGGCGCGAACGATGGCGGCGTATATTGATTTGAATGCGGTGCGCGCCGGAATGGTGGCGGATCCGGCGGACTATCGCTGGAGTGGGTATGGGGAAGCAGTGGGCGGCGGAGCAAAAGGAGATGGGAAGCGCGCACGCGAGGGGTTGGTGCGAGCGTGGATGGCGCACAAGGGGTGGGACGGGGATGCGAAACTTTGGGATGGCGGCGGGAAACGTCATGGCAAGATTCACGACGATTACCGGGCGATGTTGTTGATCGAGGGAGTGGAGAAATTTGCCGAAGTGAGCGACGCGCGGACCGGCGAGCTGCTGTAACACGCCGCAATAATCACGGGTAATCGGGAGTGATGGGTTTCACAATAATCTCGGGATCCACGATGCGTGAC
>JBLRWN010000086.1:0-4833 GCA_047921195.1 Luteolibacter sp.
ACCCATGTCAGCCGCCCGGTTTTCCGAGAGCATCCGGAAAAATCCAACCTCGCAGGCTGGTTGATCTGCTCATCGATAGATTTATACAAGCAAGGGAGAGCTTATTGAAAGCAAGCTCCCTTTACAGCGCACCTTTCCATCGGCAGATTTTTCTCCATGTCGCCACAGGAAGATGGGCCGAAAGCAGGCCCATATTCCTGAATGATCGAACCACAGATGGATACCATGAAAAGACTCATCGCCACACTCCTGCTCGCCCCGCTCTTCGCAGCCGCAGCCGAAGTCACGCCCGCCGATCTTCTCGCCAGGCTGCATGCCAGCACTGACCTTGCGGCGGAATTCGCGACGCCACCCGATGCCGCCCGCCCCGGTGTTTATTGGTATTTCATGGATGGCAACCAGGATCGCGATGAAATGATCGCCGACCTCCACGCCATGAAAAATGTCGGCATCGGCAGCGTGGTTTTCCTCGAAGTCGATCTCGGTATGCCACGCGGCCCGGTCCCGTTCATGTCGGAGGCATGGCAGGACAATCTGGCGCACGCCTTCGTCGAGGCTGGCAAACTCGGCATGGAGGTCATCCTCGGCACTGGCCCCGGCTGGGCCGGCAGCGGCGGATCGTGGGTGGAGGTGAGCGATTCCATGAAGCATCTGGTGGCTTCGAGTGTGAAAGTGAAGGGGCCTGCGGCGGTCAACCAGGTGCTGCCCGTGCCATCGCCTCACCGTGCGAACCGTTACGCGGGCATGAACAAGGAGCACGCCGCCGCGCGCGACGGATGGTTTCAGGATGTCGCCGTGCTGGCTTACCCTTCGCCTGCGGGCGACCCTGCCGTGATCCCGGATGAAGTGATCAAGACACTCCGCGACGTGGGCCCCCATTCAATTCGCCAGTCCGTCAAGCTTTTCATCAGACCGCAAGCGAACTACCCCGAGGTGGATGCCGACGCCGTCTTCGATCCCGCGCGGGCCATCGACCTCACGTCCCACCTCCAACCCGACGGAAGCCTCCGCTGGGACGCCCCGGCTGGCGAGTGGACGGTCATGAGGTTTGTTTCCCGCAGCACTGGCCAGACCACCCGCCCGGCCCCGCGAACCGGCCATGGTTTCGAGGTCAACAAATTCACCGCCGCCAGCTACCACCGCCACTGGGATCAATATCAGCAGAAAATCCTCGACCGCGTGATTGAAAAGGGCGGTCCGCTCCAGCCAGGGCGCGGCCTCACCACCATCCATCTGGATAGCTGGGAAATGAGTTCGCAAAATTGGAGCGATGGCTTCCGCGAACGATTCAAAACACGCCGCGGCTACGACCCCCTACCGTATTTCCCCGCATGGATGGGCTACGTGACCGGTGACCCCGAGCGCACCGAGCGTTTCCTCTTCGACATGCGCGTCACCGCCGCGGAACTCGTGCTCGAAGAATACGCCACGGGCATCCGCGACCGCGCCCACCAACACGGCCTGCTCTACTCCAACCAACCCTACGACATGAACCCGGCCGGCAACATTGACTTGGGATCGATCGCCGATCTCCCCGGCACCGAGTTTTGGAACAACCCGCATGACACCGAATACACCAGCATCGAGGCCTCCAGCATCGCCAACACCATGGGCCGCAAGGTCATCAAGGCCGAGGCGTTCACCAACAGCGGCGAGGGCTTCATGCGCAATCCGGCCAACCTCAAGAACCAGACCGACTGGGCCTTCGCCATGGGCATCAACGGCATCGTGTTTCATACCTATCAGCACCAGGCGCTGGGCGATCGGGAGAAACCCGGCATGACCATGGGCCGCTACGGCATCCAATGGCATCGTAACCAGACCTTCTGGGATCTCCTCGGCCCCTACCACGAGACCATCACCCGCAGCTCACACATCCTGCGCCAGGGCGTCGCGGTTTCCGACATCCTCTACCTCACCCCCGAAGGCGCACCCCACATCTTCGAGCCCCCCGCCGACGCCGTCACCGAGGGCAAGCGCCTGCGCGACAAAAAAGGCCACGCCTTCGATGCCGTCACACCGCGCATCCTCGCCATGCGCGCCACCGTCGAGGACGGGCGCATCGCCTTTCCCGGCGGCACCAGCTACCGCGTCCTCGTCCTGCCCAACCTCCCCACCATGACGCCCGAAACCCTCGCCCTCATCGACGGGCTGATCCAAGATGGAGCCACCGTCATCGGCAACCCGCCCGCCAAATCGCCCAGCCTGGTCAACTTCCCCGCAAGCGACCGACAGGTCGCCGCACTGGCCAAAGAAATGTGGCAGGGCAGCGACGTTCCCAAAGCCGCCACCCGCGTCACACGCGGAAGCGGCGCAATCCATTGGGGTGGTGAACTGACCACCACCGACGACCTCTACCCCAGCCACACGACGACCGCCCGCCTGTTGGAGTCGCTCGGCGTCCCGGAAGACTTCAGCTCGCCCTCCGGCAAACTCCGCTTCCACCACCGCGTCACCGACGATCATCACATCTACTTCGTCTCCAACCGCACCGCCGACAGCTTCGATACCGAAGGCATCTTCCGCGTCCAAGGCCTCCTGCCGCAACTCTGGGACCCCGTGACCGGCGAAATCCGCCACCTCGGCCAGCATAAAACCGTCGAAGGCCGCACCCATATCCCGCTTTCATTCGCAGCCCACCAAAGCTACTTCATCGTCTTTCCGCGCGATGCTGCCGCCACGGAGGCACCCGACACCGTAAACTTCCCACCGCTCGCGCACCTCGCCACCCTGGAAGGCCCATGGGACGTCGCCTTCGATCCCACCTCCGGCGGCCCGCAAGCCGTCACCTTCGACACCCTCACCGATTGGACCTCCCGCCCCGAAGACGGCATCCGCTACTATTCCGGCACCGCCGTCTATCAGAAAACCTTCGACGTGAACCTGCCCGCGCCGGACGCACGCGGAAACACCCGCACCCTGCTCGACCTCGGCGAAGTGCGCGACCTCGGCGAAGTGCGCCTCAACGGCACAGACCTCGGCATCCTCTGGACCGCGCCATGGCGCGTCGATGTCACCGATCTGCTCAAGCGCCAGGACAACCGGCTCGAAATCCGCGTCACCAACGGTTGGACCAACCGCCTCATCGGCGACCGTCAGCCCGAAAACAAGGACGTCCGCAAGGTTTCCTGGCCCTCCGGCCTGCTCGGCGGTAAGGAACATCCGGCAGGCCGCCACACCTTCGTCACCCACCAGCACTACAGGCCGAATACCCCCCTGCAACCCGCCGGCCTGCTCGGCCCCGTCACCATCCACACAGTAACGACACCATCACAACCATGAAAAAGAATAACTCCTTCCTGAATTTTAAGGCGTCAGGATTAGCTGCCGCTGGACTGATGGCGATGCTGCCTTTGTTCGCCCAGGCATCCGATCCACCGCCTAATGTGCTGTTTATATCCATTGATGACCTGCGTCCCGTCCTTGGGGCTTATGGTGAGTCACAGATGCATACGCCCAACATCGATGCTCTGGCCGACGTCGGCGTGACCTTTGACCGCGCCTATTGCCAGTTTCCCGCCTGCGGCCCGTCCCGCGCGTCGATGATGAGCGGGCTGCACTCGGCTCGATCCCCCAGGCCCAGTGATTGGGATATTGATCAATTTGCTCCCGGCGCAACGACCCTGCCCGAACATTTCCGCAATCAGGGCTACTACACGGTGGGCAACGGCAAGATCTTCCACATCGCCGAGCAAGCGGCGGAGCGCAGTTGGTCCGAGCCGCCCTTCTCTCTGGTCAATGGCGAAGATTTCAACCACATGACCACTCGCGATCCTGTGGCCTCCCGAATGATCGGAGGCCGACGCGAACGCACCCCGTTTTTTGAATTACCCGAGGTCGAGGACGATGCCTACATCGACGGGATCACGGCAGAAAAAACCATCAAAGACATGGAGCGGCTGAGCAAAATGGACCAGCCGTTTTTCCTCGCTGTCGGGTTCGTTCGTCCACACCTCCCGTTTTATGCGCCCAAGAAATACTGGGATCTGTATGACCGCGATGCCATCGAATTGGCTCCCAACCGGATTCTCCCGCTGAACGCTCCCAGTCAATTGCGCGGCAACGCCGAATTCCGATCCTACCATCCGGGTATTTTTGAATATAACAGCGACGCCTTCCACCGCGTCGCACGGCACGGCTATTTTGCTTCGGTCAGTTATGCCGATGCGCTTGTCGGCAATGTTCTGCAAAAGCTCGACGAACTCGGCCTTCGCGACAACACCATCGTTGTCATCTTTGGCGATCATGGCTTTATGCTCGGCGAACACAATTTATGGGCCAAACACAATCTCCTGGACCCAGCCATTCGCTCGCCGCTGATCATCAGCGCACCCGCCCTGAGCCGGGGGAAAACCAGCGATGCCCTGGTCGAGCTGGTCGATGTCTATCCCACCCTGTTGGAACTGACAGGCTTGCCAGCACCCGCAAACCAGCTCACCGGCACCAGCCTTGTGCCCTGGCTGCAAAATCCGGAAGCTCCCGGAAAACCGGCAGTCTTCTCCCACCACAACGCGAGCAACGGCTGGACCATACGCACCGACCGTTTTCAATTGATCCAATATCTCAAAGGAAAGGATGTCGCGGCGGAGATACTTTTCGACATGCACGCCGACCCACTGCAAGAAGTCAACGTGGTCGGAATGGAAGCCTATGCCCCCGAACTGAAAGCGCTTCGGGCCATGCTAAAAGCCCACTTGCAACTGTAGCCCGATTGTGAAATCGCGAGGTCGGGGAGAGCGGGTGGTGTCCACCCCACCCCATTCTCACGAATGGGCCTACGTGCTTCGTGTAGGCGCGATTGTGAAATCGCGAGGTCGGGGAGAGCGGGCGGTG
>JBLRWN010000087.1:0-4093 GCA_047921195.1 Luteolibacter sp.
GGTTTGCAACCACCTTGCCTCATGAGATTTGGGCTTGGCGGTTGCAAACCGCCGCCACGGTGAGGTGCGCCTTTTTTATCGCTGAGGCGCTGACGACCGCTGAGGGCACTGAGTTTTGAATGAAATAATCTTTTCAGTGATCTCAGTGGTTCTCTGTGACTCAGTGGTTTTGAAGGTGCGTATGATTGAGGACTAACCATTTGAAGAAAGGATCCGGAGGCACCTTCTATGGGGGCGGCGGGCAGGATGCCCGCGCCACGGCCTGGGCTTCGGCGGTCATCGACCGCCGCTACAGGCTTTTGTATTGGCTGGTGGTGCAATTTGAGATTTGAAATTTGAGATTTAAAATCCTCAATGCAGGAGTGCGTAGGCGAGGATGTTGGCGTTGATTTGCATGGCGTTGCGGATTTCGTTGCCGCCGCAGCAGCAGCAGCCTTCGGCATTGGAGCTGTCGTTGAGGCCTTCGGGGGAATAGACAACGACGATCTTGCCGTTGAGGGTGAGGCCGCGGACGGGGGAATCGGTGGCGGGGTTGGAGAGGTCGATCTTCTCGATGGTGAAAACGGTGCGGAAAATCTCGTGGTCGATGGGGATGTCCTTGAGGGCGTCGTTGCCGAAGAGGGCGCGGATTTCGCGCTCGAAGGCTTGGCCCCACGGGCGGTTGGAACAGGACGCGGAGGCGAGGAGGAAGCCGCCGTTTTCGAGGTATTTCTTGAGGTTTTCGCGCTCTTTGGTGGTGAGGTTGAAATCGCCTTCACCGGTCATGATTACGAAAGGGATGGTGAAGAGTTCCTCATCGGCGAGCTTCACGGCCTTGAAGCGGCGCTCGGTGGCGATGGAGGTTTTCTGTTGGACGGTGGTGAGGAATTCATCGCTGAAGCAACGCGAGGTGCGATTGCCGGCGTAGATGAGGTTGCCGCACTCGACGGCACCTTCTTTGGCGGAGGCGAAGGGAGTGAGAGCTACTGTCAGGATGAGGGTGATGATGGTTTTCATGGTTGGGCGGTGGGTGAAATTTGCGGGGACAGGATGTCCCCGCGACGGACTGGGACTGCAAGTCCCAGCTACGGGTTCATGGCGTGAAATATTTTTTGACGGCTTCGCGGTAGGGTTCGGGGATGGATTCGGGTGAGAGGGTGGTGGCTTCGCCGTCGCGGATGGCGGGGGAATCGATGGTGCCGGTTTCGGCGGTTTCGGGGAGCGGTGGGGCGGCTCCGGTGCCACCATCGCCGCCTCCTGCGCCGGATTGGGTGGCAAGGGGATCGAAGCGGAGGCGGTCGGGGCCGACGACGGGGAGGTCCATGGAGAAGCCGGAACCGGAGTTGCCGCCTGCGCCGAATCCACCCTGGCCCGCGCCTTGGCCCTGACCGGCACCTCCGCCCTGACCCTGGCCTTGGCCGGGGATGCGGCCGAGCATGGCTTCGAGCATTTGTTGGATGTTGCGGTTGATGTCGCCGCGCGGGACATCGAATTCCGGGGCCTCACCCATGGCGGCTTGTTGGAAGAGGTCTTCTTCCTGGAGCAGGCGTTCGAGTAGGGCGCGGGCGAGTTCGGCGTTCGTGAAGGCTTCATTGGCTTGACCGGCCTTGCCGTGGGTGGTGGCGGCGTCCATGAGGGTTTCGGGTTGGGCGACGTCGAGTTCCTGGAGAAAGCGGAGGGCGGAATCGATCATGGGGCCGAGGGCGGGGTCGGCGTTTTCGAGGGCCTCGATGCGTTTGCGGAGTTCGATTTTGAATGAGTCGAGGGCCTCGCGGTTTTTCTCCTGGGTGTCGGCGAGGGCGGGGAGCTGGCGGCGGTTCTGTTGGTCGCCGCGCATGAATTCCTCGACGATGGTGCGGAAGCGTTTGGTGACGGAGACCTGATTTTCGTAGATTTCGCGGAATTTGGCGGCCATTTCGAGGATGCGGGCGGCGTCGCGCGCGAATTGGGCGTCATCGTCGAGTTGTTGTTGCTGCTGTTGGTTGCGACCGAGTTGTTCGAGCATGTTGTCGATATCGGGCGGGTCGTTTTCGAGTTGTTCGAGGATGTCGCGGAGGGCTTCGGCCTGTTGTTCGGCGAGTTCCTTGAGGCGGTTTTCGAGTTCGAAGGCGGGGAAGTCGCCGGCGATGTCGTCCATGAGATCGGCGGCTTTTTCGAGGGCTTCGCGGGCGTTTTCCTTGGCGGCTTGTGGGTCTTCGGCGTCGCGCATTTCCTCAAGCGCCTTGCTGGCCTCCTCGATGGCCTCGCGGACGGCCTGGAAGCGGGCGGAGAATTCCTCGGTGGTGGTGCGGAGGCGGATGTATTCGGCGTATTCTTCCTCCGAGATGATTTTGATGCGGGAGATTTCGGACGATCCGTGGCCGAGGAGGGACGGGTTGTGATCGCGGGCTTCGAGCATGACCTCGATGATCTGCCCGGCTTCGAGCCCGAGGTCGTAGAGGTCGAGCTTGTCTTGGAACTCGAAGGATTTTTCGTGGAGGGATGGGGCAACGACACGGATGCGGTCGCGGAACCCGGCGAGGGTGCGGACGATTTGGAGGCGGGCGAGGGCGAAATCGTCGCGGGCGGTGCCGTGGACGGGGACGACGGTCTCGGGGGTGGCGAGGAGAAATCGCGGTGGCGAGGTGAGATCGACGGCGGGTGGTTGGTCGGGGTTGACGCGGAGGGCGAGGTCGAGCGGTTCGGCGGTGGGGGTGCCACGGAGGTCGGCGACGGTGGCGCGGAGGCGGCCGGCGCGGGTGGCCGTCCAGGTGAAGGAGGCGGTGTTTTGGGAGGGGATCTTGGCGGGGATGGTTTGCTGATGGATTTCGCCGCCGACGGCGGGGGTGAGGGTGATGCTGCCGGTGGCGAGCGGGCGGTTGCTGGTGAGTTCGAGGGTGATGGAGGAGCCTTCGAGGGCGGAGATTTCGTTGGTATCGAGCGGAAAGGAGGTGGTGGTGAGGCCGGTGTATGCGGGTGGGGTGATGTGGATGGTTCCGGCGAGGATGCGGGGTTCGAGAAGGATTTCGACGGGGGTCCACTTCGAGCGGGCCTTGCCGACGGCGAAGGCGACTTCGACGGGATCGGTGAGGCCGTCGAGCTTGCGGGAGTAGCGGGTGGGCGTTTCGCGGAAGGCGGGAAGGTGGAGGATTTCGGAGCGGCCGATGCGGCGGACGAGGGTTTCGGCCGGGTGGTCGAGATCGCCGCCGGTAATGGTGGCGGTGATGAGGATGTCGCCGCCGAAGGTGGTCTGGGGTTCGGCGGGATCGATGGTGAAGACAAGCGGGCTGTAGGGCGGGATGTCGCTGCCGGGGTGGAGCAGTCGGCTGGCGACGGTGGCGAAGACTTCGGGCGCGGCGAGGCGAAGGATGCCGGTGATGGCGAGCGGGATGGCGAGGAGGATGGCGGCTTTGCGCCAGAGCGGCCACGGGATGAGGCGGGCGGGCTTGAGGGTGGCGAGGGTGGCGGCGGCATCGTCGAGCGTGCGGCTGGCGAGCCATTGGTGGAGGGGGGTGGCGGTGGAATCTGGCGCGGTGAGGGTGGCGGCGGCGGCGGCGACGTTGCGGGGGTCGGCGAGGCAGGCGTCGGCATGGGTGGCCGTTTGGTTCTTGCCGAGGCGGGCGGCGCGGATGGTGAGGGTGACGAGCGTGATGAAAGCGGCGGCGGCGAGGACGCGGCTGATGGCGGTGCGGGCGGACGGCTCGAATGCGAACGCGACATCGAGCAGGCCGAAGGCGAGCCAGAGGATGGCGGCGAGCGCGGCGGCGAAGATCACCGCCGCGACGATGCGCCCGGCTTGGAGAAGCAGGCGGATGCGGCGGAGTTGGCGGTGGAAAGGGTGCATTTATTGGAATGTTGAATTATAAATTATAAATTATGAATTATGAATTATGAATTATGAATGTTGAATTTAGGCTAGGCCTTGGCGGCGGCGGAGGAGCCACTCGGTGGCGAGGAGGGCGGCGATGAGGAGGGCGATGAGGGCGCGGTTCCAGGCGGGTTGCCAGATGGCACCGGATTCGAGGGTGTCGGGGGCCTGGGTGGCGAGGTTTTGCTTGAGGAAATCTGTTAGGCTTTCGGGCATGAGGGCGGTGCCGTTGGTCGAGGTGGCGATGAGCTCGAGCAAGTCGGGGTC
>JBLRWN010000088.1:0-3854 GCA_047921195.1 Luteolibacter sp.
GTTGGGGGTGAATGCGCGGACGGTGGAGGATGCTTTAAGGCTTTTGGAACGCGAGGGGGTACTGGTGCCGCAAGGGGCGGGACGGCGGCGGAAGATCGTGTTGCCAGGGCGACAAAAAACAACGCAGCGTCGGCTTACGATCGGAATCCTGATGTATGATGCGAACGATCGAAGGCTGCCTCACCATGTCGATCTGGTCCACCGCCTGGAGGATGAGGGCCAACGTGTGGTGATTGCGGAGCGGACGATGACAGAGGTAGGGATGGATGTGAGCCGGGTGGAGCGGGAGGTGAAGCGGCTTCCGGAAGTCGATGCATGGATTGTGCCGGCGGGATCGCGGGATATTTTGCAGTGGTTCGTCGAAAGCGGGATCCCGGTGATGGCGGCGTTCGGGCGGTTTGCCGGGCTGCCGGTGGCGGCGGCGGGGGTTCGCAAGATTCCGGCGTTGAGAAAAGCGGTAAGGCGATTGCATGAGCTCGGGCACCGGCGGATCGTGATGATGGTGCGTGAAGAGCGGCGGAAGCCATATCCCGCTGCCTATGAGCAGGCGTTTCTCGATGAATTGAGCGCGCTCGGGATTCCGACAGGCATCTACAACCTGCCCGATTGGGACAACACCATCGCGGCCTTCCACCGTTGTCTGGATGCATTGTTCCACCACACCCCGCCGACCGCGTTGGTATTGAGCGAAGCGCGCTTGTTTGTTTCGGCCCAGCAGCATTTGGCGCGAATGGGGCGGATTGCACCGCGCGATATTTCGATCATCTGCGACGATCCTGACTCCGCGTTTTCCTGGTGCGATCCGCCAGTGAGCCACATCCAATGGGACACCCGGCCGGTGGTGAGCCGGATCGTCCGTTGGGCGGACCGGATTTCCCGCGGGATCGAAGACAAGCGGCAGCGGTTCACCCTTGGAGAGTTCATCGAAGGCGGGACGATCGGTCCGGTGCCTGTGTTGCGACAACAGCCCTCGGGATGGATGTAGCTCCGGGTGGATGCCTGATCGGCCCGGATTCTACTGGGAAAGCCTACAAATTCATCGCATTGACAAGCGCATCAATTGATGCGATATTTGATGCATGAGAACGACCGTTACCCTGGATGACGCGCTGATCGCGGAGGCGATGGAAAGCAGTGGCATCTCCGAGAAATCGAGATTGATCAACCATGCCCTCAGGGAATTGGTGAGCAGGGAAAAGGCAGCTAGGTTCCTTGCTCTGGAGGGCACCATGCCGGAACTGGAATACCATGAGCGCGGACAGCGGGCCGGAAGGTTCCCGGTCGCGATTCCCATGCTCAATGATTCCAATGATTGAAGGATCGAAAGTGCTGGTGGATACCAACGTATGGATCCGCTTTTTGCGCGAGCCGTTGCCGGAACTCGCGCTCTTGGTGAAACGTGGACGCGTGATCACCCACCCGTGCGTTGTGGGTGAGGTGTTGGTCGGCAATGTGGGAAACCGCCAGGTGATACGCGAATTCTTCCTTTCCCTGCCGCTTGCCCGTGAGGCGGATCTGGGATCCTTGCTGGGCATGATCGAGACCCGCCAGCTTTACGGGCGCGGATTGCAGTGGAACGACATCCAGCTCCTTGCCGCGGCCAAACTGAGTTTCGCGCAATTGTGGACGCACGACCAGCAGCTCGCCGACGCCGCACGCGAACTGGGCTTGGGTTGGGGGTAGGCTCTTGCAAATGCCCTGTCTGAATTTCACATGCCCGCTTGCGCGCCGCGCGTGTGTCGCATACATCGCAAGCAAGGGACAAGGGAGATGAGAAAGGGCGAAGAATCCCGGAGCAGGGCGAAATAGCCCGAATATCGAGGGATAGCGGGCCATGGGGCGGCGGTCAGACTCGGCGAGACGAGATGAGAAAGATGGGGCGGGATCGGCGGGAATTGACAGGGAAATGAGAAATTGTTTCGGGTTTGCAAAACGCCTGCATGAGGAATGCAGATCGGCTGCGGGAGTTTCGCGACCGGGTGGTGGGGCTGAGCGGGCAGTGGATTGTGACGCTGGATGACTCGGTGCTGAATCGCGATCTGTGGGCTGGGCATGACAACGAGTTCGTGGTCTCTGCGAGTGGCTCGGGGAATAAACGCAAAACGCCGAACATGAAGTTCGGCGAGATGCTGGTTTATTCCCCCGGGCTGCGGGAGATGGCGGCGGCGGCTTAGTGGGTGAAGGTCTGGCCGACGTTGCGGTCCGTGGTGTGGCCCCGGCCATCCGCTGCATTGATGCGGTTGATGATGGTGGAGCGGATCTGAGCGAGCTGCGCGACGTTGCAGCGGTCGGCGAGGGCGGATTCGAGATCGCCGGTGAGGGTGAGTTCGGGGCGGCGGGTTTTGTGGCGGGCGATGGCGACGACGTAGCCAATGCCGATTTTGCCGCCGCCGATCTGATGCTCGCGGATAGCCTGCGCGATGTGGTGGGCGATGATGCGGCGCTCTTCGTGGGTGTCGTCTGGGGTGAGACCGGCGGGGCCGGTGTGGGTGAGGTCGTTGAAGGCTCCGGCGTCGTCGCCGGAGAGGATTTTGAAGTGGGCCATGAGGGGGCGGTAGTCGGCGTGGACGCAGGCGGAGAATCCGGGTTTGCCGACGGCGGCTTCGGTCTGGGCGTGCCGCCAGGTGTTGAAATCGTCGCACCGGTCGATGAGGCCGAGTTCGAGCTGGCGGTTGTAGGCAGATCGGGCGGCCATGATGAGGGGCCGGATTTCGGCGGGCTTGAGGTTGCCGCCGGTGGAGTAGGGTTTTGATTTTTTTGCGGTTTTCATGATGGTGGTGGTCATGCGGTTTTTTGGATTGAGATGATGTTGCGGGCGGCGGTGTCGAGGGGGGATTCGACGGTTTTGAGGCCGGCGACGTGTAGATAGAGCTCGGTGGTTTCGAGGGAGGTGTGACCGAGCTGATCTTGGATGGTGCGGACATCGACGCCGTTTTGAAGCAGGCTGGTGGCGTAGCTGTGGCGGAGAGCGTGGGGGTTGACTCGCTGGGTGAGTCCGAGGGTTTCGGCGGCACATTTGAGCGCGCGGGTGATGCGGCGGTCTGATGCGTGCCAGCGTTCCTGGTCGTGGACTTTTTGCGAGGGGAAGAGCCAATACCATGGCAGGGTGCCGAAGGTGCGGCGTCCGAGTTTGCGCATGAGCGAGGCTTCGGGGCCCGGGCAGATGATGCCTTTGCTGTTGTCGATGGCCCATTGGCGTCGGCAGCAGGAAATCTGCAATTCGAGGTCGGGAATGAGAAATGCGGGAATTCGAACGGCGCGTGATTTTCCGCCTTTGCCATCGAATATGGTGATGGTGCGATCATCCAGGCGGATGTCTTTGAGCCTGAGTTTGAGCATGTCACTCTCAATGCGGAGTCCGCAACCGGCAAGGAGTCCGGCCTGGAGCTTGGCAATGCGTGGCATGATCTCCATCATGCGGATGATGTCGCGCATGGGGATGATGGATCGCATCGGTTTGTTGCGGTTGCGCTTGGGGACGTCGTAAGTCCCGAACTCGCGGCCATAGACTTTTTCACACAGGAATTTTAGGGGATTGAGCGCATAGACAACTGTGTTTTGCGCGACGCGCTTTTCTGTGGCGAGGTAGTTGACGTAATCCTGGACGCCGGTGATTCGGTTTGAATTGAGCAGATCGACATACTCGGAAATGGTCGATGCGTAAGTGCGTCGCGTGTTGCGTCGGAGGCCCGCGCGGAGGGCGGCGGACTCGAATGCTTCCAAGACTTGAGCGACGTGTTTCATGGTTATCAGGGCTTTTTAGGGGGTTAATTCACTGTTCGAGGGACTGAGCTTTGTGAGATTCCGGCGCGGCATGAATCGGTTGAGCGCGTGGACGCTGCACACCGGGAACC
>JBLRWN010000089.1:0-3559 GCA_047921195.1 Luteolibacter sp.
CCGAACTCTCCGGCACCACGCACGGCGGCGGCGGAGCGGGCCGCGCTGATGATGGCTTTGGATGGCACGCAGCCGACATTGAGGCAATCGCCTCCCATGAAGTGGCGTTCGATCAGCGCGACTTTCGCGCCGAGTCCGGCAGCGGCGGCGGCGGTGACTAAGCCTGCGGTTCCCGCGCCGATGACGACGAGGTTGTATTTGCCGGAAGGTGTCGGGTTTTTCCAATCGGAAGGGTGGACGTGGGAGACGAGTTTTTTGTTGTGCTCGTCTTCGGGGAGCATGGTGGGGGCTTGGTTTGACATGACGTGTTGATGAGGCGGTGGATGTTAGCTTTCGATTAGATTTTTGGCGGTCTCGCGGCGGGAGCGCACCTTTGCCATGATTTTTTTCACGGCGATGGGGAAGATGCCGAGGATGATGAAGGCGATGATGAGTTGCGGCGAGAGGATGCCGCCCATTCCGCGTTCGGCGAGTACGGCGAGACTGGGAACGGAGGCACCGGCATAGACGTAAACGATGGTGCCCGCGAGCATGCCGACTTGGCTGACCCACCAGTAGGTCCACGTGCGGATGGGGGTGAGGCCCATGACGAGGTTGAGGACGAAAAACGGCACGGCGGGGATGAGGCGGAGGGTGAAGAGGTAGAACGGACCTTCCTTTTCCAGCGCGGCGTTGAATTTTTCCAAGCGGTCGCCGAAACGCCGTTGGATGGTGTCGCGGAAAAGGTAGCGGCTGAAGAGGAAGGCGAGAGTCGCGCCGGTGGTGGAGGCGAAGCTGACGAGCAGCGTGCCCTGCCAGAGGCCGAAGAACCAGCCGGAGGCGATGGTGAGCACTGCGGCACCGGGCAGCGAAAGACCGGTGACGAGCACGTAGATGAGGAAGCCGATGCCGAAGACGAGGAGCGGGGCGTTCGCTTTGGACTCGCGCAGCGCGGTCTCCTGGCTGGCGAGGTTTTCAAGGGTAAGCGCGTCGCCGAACTGCCAGTAACCGATCGCGGCGGCGGCAGCGACGAGGAGGAAGACGACGATCTTGATCACAGTGGATTTTCCGCCGCGCGACGGGGATTTTTCTGATTTCGATTCGGAGGGAGTGTTCATGTTGGAGCGGGGCTTGCCGTTCAAGGATGGGTCGATGGGCGACGGGATTTCTTAACAGGCGGTTTTCTGTGAGGCATCTGTGATTGGGAAATTTTGAGGCGACACCCGTGTCTTTCCGGGCTATGGGTCTCACTTATGTCACACTACTTCATATCCCGTATCCTGCCCCTCATTGTCGCGCTTTTCGTATTTCATGGCACTTCATCCGGCCTTCTGGCGGAAGCGCCACCCGCCGGAAGTCCTGATAATCTCGCCGTCCTTTGGACAAGTGGCGACGCCGAGGTGGCCCACCGGGTGGCCTTTCTTTACACGCTCACCGCGAAGAAGGAGGAATGGTTCAAGGACGTGACGCTGATCGTCTGGGGGCCGTCCCAAAGACTTCTTGCGGTAGACAAGGAGATCCAGGGGTATGTAAAGAAAATGCAGGAAGCCGGTGTGGTGGTGGAGGCGTGCGTGAATTGCGCGGAGGCGTATGGGATCACGGAGGAAATCAAGGCACTGGGTATCGAGGTGAAGCCGATGGGTATGCCGCTGACGAGATTTCTGAAAAGCCCGGAGTGGGAGACGCTGAGTTTTTGAATTCGGAGCGATGGTAGGATGGCTCCGTTTTGGGAGCCGTAATAGCGGACGAACGTGGATTGTCCCGAAACGCTCAGGGTGGTCCGCTTTGAGTAAGCAGCCGTCCGCAGGGAGTTCGCCGCAGGATCAGGTCGGCTTCACTTTTCATGCCTGCGGAGAATCGCGGGTAGTCGAAGAGGTTGCTAATGCAGAAAAGAGTGATCGCCTTGCGCAGGCTGGTGGCGCGTTCGCTACGGTCCCTTCCCATGCGGGCACGCCATTGCAGCGGCAGGCCGGCGAGAATGAGGATGCGCACGTCAAAGCAGCCACGCATCTCGCGGTGTGCGGCGATTTCACCGTCCGCAAGGATGAAGCGGGCCGGGTGAATGGTCTCGCTCTCGATGGCGGCACCGCGATCACGGCAAAACACGGGCCGTTCGAATGGCCGGGCGTTGCGGGCTTCGTCGAGGTGAGCTTTCAGCACATTGATGCGATTGCCCGCCGGATGTGAGCCGTAAATTCCATTCGGTCTCTCGGCGCGGGGTTTCCGGTAGTCATCGAGGGGAACGACCCGGGCGTCGCCCAAGTGGGCAGCGAGTTTCGCAGCAAAGGAGGATTTGCCACTCCCACCCGGACCACCGATTCCGACCAGAACCGGCCGTGCCAAAGTCTCGCCTGCCTCGCGCAACAGCGTCAAGGCGGCGTTACATCCGGGGCAATCCACTTCCACGGTCGGCACACGGAGAGAATGGTGGAGGTTATGATGCGCGCCAAGTAATTTCGCGGATCTGTTAGAGCCTCGTGAATGGACTTCAAGTCTTAAACTACAGTCGAATGGCGAAACGTGGAGAAAGCAAAGGGTGTGATTGGCCGTAACGGCGAAAAGGGCTTGTGTCCGGCCCGATTTGTCGGAAGCATGCGCGCCCGAGTCATGATTCTCATTTCAAACAAGGCCACTGGCGCAAATCGCCTGCCAACCGATCCCCCCTGAGTGGAGATCGCCAGCTTTGTGCAGCCTGCCTTTGCAGCGCGTCGAATCTCATGCCTCAGACAAGAATCCGGACCAGGTGCGTTTCTATGCCGCCGTGAATCGGGTCGTTCTTTTTCGTAAATCTCTCCATTTTTTTATGCCCTACTCAAATCTATCCAAAGCTTGGTTTTCCAATATCCGTGGCGACATTCTCGCAGGCATCGTCGTCGCTCTCGCGCTGATTCCCGAGGCCATCGCCTTCTCGATCATCGCTGGAGTCGATCCCAAGGTCGGACTCTACGCGTCGTTCTGCATCGCGGTGATCATCGCGTTCACCGGCGGACGCCCGGGCATGATTTCCGCCGCAACCGGCGCGATGGCGTTGTTAATTGTCACCCTCGTGCGCGATCACGGCCTGCAATACCTGCTGGCGGCCACGATTCTCACCGGGATCATGCAGATCATCTGCGGCTACCTGAAAGTCGGGGTGTTGATGTCGTTGGTGTCGAAATCGGTGATGACTGGCTTCGTCAATGCGCTCGCCATCCTGATTTTCCTCGCCCAGCTCCCCGAGTTGAATCTCGGGTTGGAAAAAGTGACGTGGGTGACCTACGCGATGGTCGCCGGGGGACTCGGCATCATCTACCTGCTGCCGCGCCTCACCAAGGTGGTGCCCTCGCCGCTGGTATGCATCATCGTGCTCACGGTGATCGCGTATTTCTGCAAGCTCGATGTGCGCGTGATTGGCGACCTTGGCGAATTGCCCAATACCCTGCCGATCTTCCTGCTGCCGGATATTCCGCTGACGTTCGAGACGTTGGCGATCATTTTCCCTTACTCGCTCGCGCTCACGGTCGTCGGCCTGCTGGAATCGCTGATGACCGCGCAGATCGTTGATGACCTCACCGACACCCCCTCCGATAAAAACCGCGAG
>JBLRWN010000090.1:0-3468 GCA_047921195.1 Luteolibacter sp.
TGCCCATGCGCGGCTTGTAGCGGCGTGTCTATGCCCGCCGGGGCCAATGGGAACGCGCGGAGCCGATCATTCGCCAGGCATTCGCTTCGACGGTCGCAGACCGCCGCTACAGGCTTGCCCATGCGCGGCTTGTAGCGGCGTGTCTATGCCCGCCGGGGCCAATGGGAACGCGCGGAGCCGATCATTCGCCAGCCATTCGCTTCGACGGTCGCAGACCGCCGCTACAGGCTTGCTCGTGCGCGGGTGGTGGCGGCGATGGCGGCGCAGAGAAGCAATGCGATGAGGAAGCCGCCTTGGGTGGCTTTGCGGAGCTTGAGGTCGATGGCCATGGGTTTGTCGCCGTCGAGTTGCACGGCGCGGTCGAATTCGAGGCGGGTGCCGCGTTCGGGCAGGGTGGGGTCGATTGCGGCGGGGGCGGGGTCGGCGGCGAGTTGTTGGGAAACGATGCGCTCGGCGATTTCCTTGAGGGCCGTCAATTCATCGGCGGTGTTGCCTTCTAACAGGCGGTCGAACTGGGCGGGATCGTAATTGGTTGTGCCTTGGAGCAGCGGGTTGGCTTCGGCGGCACGCTGGAGTTGGTCGCCAGCGGCTTCTGGGGCGAGGCCGGCATTGTCGAGGGTGACGCGCTGGCGGCGGGTGTTGAGGCCGAGCACGGCCTGTTGGGTCTTGAGCTGGCGAAGCTGGACACGGGCGTCTTCGTTCGACGCTTCGTCGAGCTGGCGGTTGCCCATGACGTTGTAGAGGGCGGCGGCGGCGAGGTCTTGCTGACCGCTTGCCATCCACTGGCCGGCTTTGTCTAACAAATCGGCGGCTTCGGCTTTGCCTTCTTTGCGGCGCTGGGTGATGAACGATTGGTAATCGTCGATTTGCGGCTGGCCGAGAGTGACGGTGCGGCGGAGGTCGAAGTCGCCTTTGTGGGAAGCGAGTTTCCAGCCATCGGGGACGAGGACGTGCCAGCGGAGGTTTTCCATGGGCACATCGAGCGTGGGGCCTTCGAGGCGGGTGGGACCGGGAGAGCCGGAATAGACGAAGCGGACGTTGGCGGGGCGGGCGGCGTCGGGGGATGGAGAGACGTGGAACAGCCAGGCGTCGCCTTCGCGGACGAGCGGTGCTCCTTCTTCGTTGACGAAGACGTTGAACAGCTCGGCACCGTCGGGCAGGCGGAGGCGGAGGGTGGTTTTAACGGTGGCGGCCATGTCGAGCGAAACGGCGGTGAGGGATGCACCGTCGGGCGCGAGCAAGGTGGTGAGAAGTCCGCTGGTGACGCGGAGGCGGCGGAGCTCGGCGAGCTGGTGGCGGCGGAGCTGGATGGTGAGCGGGGCCTCGGCATCGGCGACGCGGAAGGCGAAACGCGGCGGCGCATCGCCAATGCGGCGGCCGAGGGCGGCGCGGACGACGGCCCAGTCGGTGCGCTGCCAGCCGCGCGGGGCGTCGGGCGCGGTGATGTCGAGCCGGCCGCCGGCGCGGACGGCGACAAAGGTGGTGGTCTGCCGAGCGCCGGGCAGCTCGGCGGGCGTGAGGGTGGCGGTGGTGGCGGTTTCGGGAATGAGGCGCTGGTATTCGATCTCGGCGGTGGTTTCCCCGGCGATGCCGCGTTGGAAACGGATTTCCCAGAGGTCGGGTTCGTCAGTGTCTGTTAGGCGAACGAGGTCGGCGACGGCGGGGCCGGTGGCGCGCACGGTGGCGGCGGTGGCATCGTCGAGGCCGGGCAGGCGGATGCGGGTGGATTTGATGGCGGCGTTTTCGATTTTCCAGGTGATGGAAAGGCGCTCGGAGATCTGGCCTTCGCGCAGGGTGGCATCGTGGAAGACGCTGGCAGTGACCCATGGGTCGAGGCGGTCGATGGCGAGGTCGAGCGCCCAATCGGCCTGGAGCATGCGCCAGGCGAGCGCGCCTGGGCGCACGGCGGCGCGGGCGGAGGCGTGGGTGGCTCCGGCGAGTTCGCGCGGGTCGATTTGCGAGAGGTTGCGGCGGTTGGCGACGCGCGTTTGCAATCCGCGTTCGGGGACCACGGTGATGACGCCGGTTTCGCGCGCGGTGTCGATGACGGTGACGCGCGGCACACTCCACGGTGCGCCATCGCCGGTGGCTGCCGGGGCGGGTCCGGCGAGGGTGATGGCGAAGTTTTGCTGGCCGATCGTGCGACCTGAGAGGTGGAGGGTGAGAATGCGGCGGTTGTTTTCTCCGGTACGTTCGGCCCAGTGGCCGAGGGCGGGGCCGGTGACGGACTCGATTTCGAGGGAGGCGGGAATTTCGAGTTCGATGCGGAACAGCCCGGCACGGGTGATTTCGACGCCGACGTCGGTGGAGATGAGCAGGCGGTCTTCGCCGAGGGAAACGAGCTGCCAGATTTCGGAGCGGATCTCGGGGGCGACGGGGGCGACGCGCAGGGCGAGCGAAGCGTCGGCCTGACCGAAGCGGAAGGCTTCGCGGACGGTGGCGATGGGTTCTTCCTTGGCATCGCGCGGCAGGAGGTCGGGACCGGGGTCTTCGGGGTTGATGCGCGAGAGGCCGGCGGGCGTGACGTTTTCCGGTTGGGTATCGCTGCCGAAGGCGATGGCGAGCTGGCCGACGTCTTCGGCGGCATCGATGACGCGGAGCGGAGCAAGCGTGAGCTCGGTGGGCGGGGCGTCGGTGCCGCGCTGGGTCTCGACGAGGATGGCGAAGCCGGCGGCCTGGGCGGGCTCGATGGTGACGCGGAGTTCGCGCGAGGTGGCATCGAACCGCCATGAGCCGGCATTTTCGCCGCGGACGTCGCTGACGGTCAGCCCGTCGGGCACACGGATGCGCAGGGCATCGACGGTGCCTTGGGCGGGGCGGATGGCGAAGCGGTGCAGGCCGGTGACGACGCCGGGGCCGGGCAGGAATACTTGGTGGGATTCGGCGAAGAACCGGGTTTGTTCACTGGCGATGTCGCGTGGTCGCGGGGCGGCGACGAGGGTGGTCTTGGCATCAGGTGTGAGGGTGAGGGTGGCGGCGCTGGATTCGGCGGTGTGGCGGGTGGCGATGGAGCCGGCTTGGTCGCTGCGGAATTCCCAGCCGGGTTGGTCCCACGTGATGTCGATGCGGCGCAGGGCGGCGGGGCCGGTGGGCAGGTGGAAGGGTTGTGAGGGATCTGCGAGTGGCAGCTCGAATCCGGCGCGGGCGGTGGCGCGGCCGTCGCGGGTGAGTTCGACGAAATAGACGTCGGTATTTTCATGAGTGGCCTTGACGAGGCGGAGTCCGCCGGTTTCGGAGAATTCGCCGAGGATCGCGGGCGGGGCGAGCAGCAGGAAGCGGTCGCCGCTGGTGCCGCGCACGGTGATGTCGAGCGTGGCGGCGGCGCGGCCATCGGATAGATCCCATTGCTGGGTGATGGATTCGGCGGGTTTGATGGTGGCGGTGGCTGTTATAGTTAGAAAGAAGAGCGCGGCGAGGTGGATGAAGTGTGGCGGCGGTTTGCAACCGCCATGCCTTTTTATCCATGGG
>JBLRWN010000091.1:0-3070 GCA_047921195.1 Luteolibacter sp.
GTCATGATGCGGCATCCAGCATGGCGAATGCCACGGGAACGGCAAGGCGCGAGTGCTTGTGGGAAGCGGACGCGGTCTCACGACCGCGCCTACGGGCGTAGGCCAGTTCGTGAGAACTGGGAGGGGGCACGTCGCCAAGCCAACCGTCGCGGTCTCAC
This sequence comes from Luteolibacter sp., assembly GCA_047921195.1. Classification (GTDB taxonomy): domain Bacteria; phylum Verrucomicrobiota; class Verrucomicrobiia; order Verrucomicrobiales; family Akkermansiaceae; genus Luteolibacter. The sequence goes on from JBLRWN010000091.1 coordinate 159, forward strand.
GGCCGCGCCTACGTGCCATCGCGGTTCCGCTCCAGCAGGCGGGAGAGGATTTCTTCGTTGGTGAGACCGGCGGGCCAGCCGTAGGCGGTGGCGACGGCGGCATCGAGGGCGGCGTGGGCGTGGGCGAGCCAGGCGGGGCGCTCGTTGTAAAGGTTGGTGAGCGTGCGCTTGGCGAGTTTGGCGGCGTGCGCGGCATCGATGGGCACGCGGCGCGGCCAGCGCGCGGTGTGCGTGCCGGGGGTGACGAAGCGCGCCCACGGGCCGTCCGGCGTGGCGGGGAATTCGAGGATCTCCTCGCGCGTCCACTCGGGCGGATTGAGCCAGCGCTCGCGCAACTCGTTCAGCTCGCGGGCGGCGGCGGCGATGGCGGCTTCCTGCTCCGGCGTGGGCTCCGGCATCGGGAAGGTCTCGAAACAAGTGGTCGGGGTGTAGCGGAAGCCGCTCTCTTTTTCCCGCAACTGGGTCCCCTGCCCCAAGGCCCAGACTTCGTGGATGCACGAGTGGAGGACGCCGAAGAAGGAGTCGTCGGAGCGGGCGAAGGCAAACGTCGCGCAGCAGGAAGCACGGGAGCTTGAAACCATGTGAAAAGCCGGTGCTTGGAAACCCTCACAGTCACCAAAAACCGTTCCAACGGGCGCAATGCCGCAAACATCGCCGGACGCGCTTCGACGTGCTGCCACCACAGGCGGCGGTATGACTCGCGGTTGTTCTCTTTTCTAACCGGATACACATATTTCGTAACATGAGCGAATGGCGCTTCGTAGCGCGAGGCCTCGGCTTCAGTTCGCTCCTTGCCGAAATCGATGATCCACATGCCGCGCGGGCGGCGGGTGACGTCCATGCCGTTGATCCATGGCACGACCACGTCGGAGTTGGGGCGCCCGTGGGGATTCGGAGCGTGGAGCCATTCGAGCGCGGTGGTTTCGCTGATGTCGAATGCGCCGCCTTTGGTGGTGCCCATGAAGGAGAGGCCAAGGTTGGCAGGCAGAGCCTTGGCACTCGTTAGATCGGAACCGCCGGAGGTGAGATTCGGGTGGATTTGAGGAACGGCTTGGCCGTCGAGGGTGCGTTGCGTTTCCCGACCGTCGTCGAAGCCGACCATCGAGATGTGGACGTTCGCGCCATCGAGGAACCATTCGCGGTCGGCGATGCCGAAGAAGATGTTGCCGCTTTGTTGGATGCGTTCGAGACATTTGCGGTTCGCGCCGCCGCGGATGCCTTGGGTGGCGAGCAGTCCGGCGCGTTTGGCCTTGCCTGATTCGATGTGGGCGCGGGCTTTTTCAAACCAGTAACAACAAAGGTCGGACTCGGCGGCGACGCGGGATTTCCACATCGTGAAGAGGTCGTTCACATAATCGTCGCCGAATTCGGTGCGGAGGATTTTTCCACCCAGAAACGGCGGATTCCCCACGATGAACTCCGTTTCCGGCCATTCGGGTTCGGAGGGAGCTTGGCCGGGTTGGCGGACGAGGATGGCGTCCATGTTGCGGAAGTTTTGGTCCATCGGGCGCAGCACGGGGTCCTGCGGGACGTGGAAGCCGTTGGCGCGGGTCCATTGCAGGTGGCCGATCCAGACGGATGTCTGGGCGAGGTCGAAGGCGAAGGCGTTCAGCTCGATGCCGAAGAGCTGCCACGGGCCGACGAGCGGCAGGAAGCCGGTGAAACCGCATTCGAGACCGTGGACGATGACTTCCTTTTCGAGATCCTTGAGCTTCTGGAGCGTGACGTAGAGGAAGTTGCCGGAGCCGCAGGCGGGATCGAGCACGGTGACGCGCTGGAGGCGTTCGAGGAAGCGGTGGATGATGCGGTCGGCCTCGCCACGGGATTTTTTCAGAACGGTGGGCGATGGGGATTTGTTAGAAACGGTGCCGGGTTTCTTGGAGCCGGTGGCGAGCAGTGAATCGACGACGGCCTTCGTTTCCGCCCATTCGCGGCGCAGCGGGGCCATGACGACGGGCTCGATGAGCAGCTCGATGTCGTCGCGGCTGGTGTAGTGGGCGCCGAGCTGGCTGCGCTTGGCGGGATCGAGCCCGCGCTCGAAGAGGGTGCCGAGGATGGAGGGATCGATGGCCGCCCAATCGAGCTTGGCGGCGGCGACGACGTTGCGGATTTCCCCGTCAGTGAGGTCGAGGACTTTGGCATCCTGGAAGAGTCCGCCATTGAAGTGGGCGATGGTTTCCAGGCCGAAGTCGCCGCCGGTGGCCATGGCGGCGAAGAGCTGGCCTAACAGTTGTGAGAAACGCGCCGGATCGTGGGCGGATTTTTCCGCGAGGCGGGAAAACAGGTTGTCGGGCAGCAGGCGGATGTCTTCGGCGAAGAGGCAGAAGATGATGCGGTTGAGGAAATGCGCGGTCTCGCCGGGATCGAGCCTGCGTTCGCGCATGGAGGCGGCGATTTCCGTGAAGCGCTTGGCGGCCTCGGTGGTGACGGCGGTGCTGGTGCGTCCGGGCCGGAGTTTTTCCGGATCGTGGAACAGGGCGCGGAGGATTTCCAGCGAGCGCGGCTCGCCAAGCGCTTCGAGCGGGATCTCGTGGACCTGCTTGGCGGTGGCGGTGAAGTTGGTGTGGACGACGATGCGACCGAGGTCGCAGGTGACGAGCAGCGGCGGGTTTTCGAGGGCCTCGCGATATTGGAGGAGCTGGGTGTAGGCGGCGTTGAGGTCCTTGTGGCGGCCCTTGTATTCGAAGGCGAAGAAGCCGCGTTTCCAGACATCGGCGTAGCCATCGCCACCGCCGTGTTTGGCCGCGCCTTTCTCGAAGCAGAAGGTTTCCCCCGTGGCATCTGCCTCGGCAGGCGTGGGATGGCCGACGAGGCGGCAGAGATCGAGGAAATGCTCCTGGGCGGCGGAGCGCTCCTTGAGTTCGATGTGCCGCCATTTATTGATGAATGCCGAGGGTGTCATGATGCGGCAT
>JBLRWN010000092.1:0-2968 GCA_047921195.1 Luteolibacter sp.
CTTTTTAAGCACCAAAGCCCGCGCCGCGCCGGGTGTGGATTCGGGAGCACAAGCCCATGCTCTGCTTGAAAATCCCTCCAATGGTCACCCTCTGCGTGCTCCTGTAATCCTAAAGAGAAAAATGAACCACGGATGAACGCGGATATACACTGATTTTAAGAGATTTATAAAGAATTCTTCATTCACCCATAGGGTGAGAGTGAAAAAATTCATAACTCTTTGATTATCCGTGTGAATCTGTGTTCATCCGTGGTTCCAATTCTTTTTCTAGGGTAATAAATTCTTGTTTGAACAGGAGCGGGGAAGAGTTATTGGTTATTGGTTATTGGTTATTGGTTATTAGCACAAGAACCCGTGCTGCGCCGGGTGTGGATTCGGGAGTAAGTCATGGCTACCGGCATTAGGAACCACTGAAACACTGAGAACCACTGAGAAAACTGAAATTTCTGTATTCTTCTCAGTGCCTGCAGTGGTCCTCAGTGCTTCAGTGGTTAAAAAATCGTCCATTGGCAATCAAAGTCTTACAAATGAATTACTCGGGAGGGTAGGTGTTGATATTGCTGGATGCGCTTACATCCACCAATGGAGCTTACTGGAAGGGGACTCGCCCCCTCAAACTCTTAGGAGACCTTAATGGCCATCAGTGTGGTAAAAGGCACCGGGAAATTCAATGCGCAGGCTCCGTGGCATGCGCGAAGCGTAAGGAAGGGGTGCATTATGTCAAGATTTGCACACTGACCCCATTTCCCCTCAGCAATGAGAGTAACAGTTTAGCCCAATTCAGGGTTCTTTTGTTGGCTGTTCGAGCCGGTTTTCTACATTTTCCCGAAATTTCCGCTTTTCTTGCGGATTTATCAGGCGTAATATTACGCCTGTAACTTACCAATTCATCCGGCATGGCAACAGGCATCTGGCATCTCCAGCAGAAAAAACAACGGCTTGAACGCGAGATCCTCGCCAACTTGGATTTCGTGGTCGGCACGGTGACATCCCAAGGACCCCGCGGCGGGTATTCGCTCACCACCAAGGAAAATGGAAAAACCCGCTCCAAATATATCCGCAACGCCATGCTTGGCGAAGTGCGCAAGATGACCCGACGCCACCAGAAGCTCAAAGACCTGCTCAAGGAACTCGCCGAACTCAACTGGGAGCTGCTCAAAGCCAACCGGCAGCCCTGATGGCCCGATTCAAGGAGGCACCGCGGGACTTCAACTGTCCATACCGGCACCACTGCCCCGAGATGGAGGGCTTGTCCAGCTACTGGATCTTTGCCGAACACCAACGTGCTCAAACCCGCGAACACGAACACTGGCGCGTGCGCGATCAAATGGCGGCCGAAATCGCCGCGCTGGAGACAACCATTCGGGAGCAGAGCGCCGAAATCGACCGCCTCAGAGCTGAGAACAAGCGTCTTCATCAGAGCCGGTTCAAACCGCGCGGAAAAAACAGCAAGGCTCCCGAGGCCGCATCTAATGGAAATGAAAACGGTCGCTCCAAAACCCCGGCCGCCGCCAAGAAGCGCGGTGCTCCCACGGGCCATCCACCCTGGACCCGCCAGGTTCCCCAACGCATCGACCGGACCATCCACATCGACGCCCCCTGCGCCTGTCCCCATTGCCACGCCGCCACCGATCCATCATGCGGCAGCACCACCTCCTATCTCCAGGAAGACATCGTGCTGCGCCCGCAAACCGTCGTCACCTCCTACATCCACCAGACTGCCTATTGCCCAGGATGTCGTCGGCAGGTATTTGCAAAACCCGAAGGCGGGCTGCCATTCGCTCCCATCGGCCCCGCCGCCAAAGCCGCCGCCCTCTATCTGCGCCACCAGATCAAGCTGCCCTACCGGAAAATCCAGCAAGTGATGAGCACACTCTTCGGGCTGGATTTCGTTCCCGCCAGCTCCCTCGGATTTGAAAAACGCGCCCGCCACAACGGCGAACCTCTCTATCAGGACTTGATGGAGAAAATGCGCCACAGCGACATCGTCCACGCCGATGAAACCTACTGGCGCGAAGACGGGAAAAACGTGATCGTCTGGTATGCCGGTAACGAAAACGTCGCCGTCTTCCGCATCGATCCCCACCGCTCGGCGGACGCCGCCAAGCGCCTGCTGGGCGAACGCATCGAAGGCCTGCTCGTCACCGATGCCTACGCGGCCTACAACTCCATCGAAGTCCAGGGCCGCCAGAGCTGTCTGGCCCACCTTCTCAGAACCGCCCGCGAGATTCGCCTGGTCCTGGCCGAAATGAAGATGCCCAACACCCGATCCGCGCGCTTCTGCATCCAACTGACAAGACTCCTGAAACTCGCATGCGCCATCGCCATTCCCACCGGTCACCAAGCTCGTGAAAAACTCATCGACCGGCTTCATGGCATCCTCAAGCGCGTCTGCGCCAACCCGCTGATCTATCACAAAGCTGAAACCCTCAGGAAGCGCCTCATCCCCGGCGCGCGCGAACACGCCGAAGTATTCGCCTTCATCCGCTTCGGCGGTCCCCCCACCAACAATCACGCCGAACGCGCCCTCCGCCCGCTGGTCATCTTCCGTAAAGTCTGCATGGGCACCCGGAGTGAACAGGGCTCCGGGAACACCGCAATTTTCAACAGCCTGACCGAGACCGCCAAGCTCCAGAATTCCTCCGTCCTCGACCTGTTCCAGGTCATGCTAACAGGCACTGCGGCGCAGGCCCAGGAAGTGCTTTTCCGCAATTCCTCCTGATCGAAAAATCGGCTAAACTGTTACGTCAGCGGGAAGGCGGATGGTGAGTGTGCTCATGGCGGTGTTGATCACGGGGAGAGTTCGTCCCCTTCCTGGGGAGGCACATCCGGCACACGGGAAAGGATGTCGTCGAATTTATTCCGGGCGCCGCGCTTGGCACGCTCGGCGAGGTAGGTTCCGGCATCCAGCACAGCGACCTTTTCGGCAAGGGCCAGCGCCACGAATTGATCGAAGCTGATGCCATCG
>JBLRWN010000093.1:0-2844 GCA_047921195.1 Luteolibacter sp.
CGTCACCGCATCCGCAATTCGGGTGGCGTGTGAATGGCAATATGTGCCGGAATCATCGATTTCTCCACGTCGATGACACATCTCTCCACCGCCATGCCCGTGGATTCGGGAAAAGCCTCTCAGATGAAAGTATGATGATGGATCGGTCATGCGCAGGATTGTTTGATCTCCGGCGGCGCCCGCCCCGGGCGGGGTATGGTGATGGCTGGAAAATGGAACGGGGTGGTTCTTTTCCACGCGGGCGGCACGCTCAACAGGCGCTTCATTGGTTCACCACAGCAGGGACAGGATACCACTTTGGCGGGCTTGGGTGGCGGCGTTTCCAAGGCGCCGATGAGCAGCGGCCGCCCGGTGTGGAAGGCGATGCGCTCACGTTTCTTCTTCGCCGCCGGATGGCAAAACCCATAGTGCCGCACCGCACGCAGGCCGCGCGGCAAGACATGACGAAAGTAGCGTTTCACAAACTCCGTGCCGGGAATCGTGTCGGTCTGGATGGCGTTGTTGTTGTCGCGGTCCTTCCACCGGAAGCTGACGTGAGTGTCGGTGATCGATACGATCCGCGAGTCGCCGATAGCGGTGCGGCAGACATAGGCACCGAGATATTTGATGATGTTTTCACCGTCGCCGAATGGCTTCATGTCCACGCCCCAGTCCTTCTTCCAGACGGCGGGTTTGATGTCGGGCAGGGTGGAGTGCTCTTTGGCGAGGGCCGCGTAGCCGTCGCGGAAACGCGCGCGGAAGATGCGCATCAGCGACGGTTGATGGACGAGATGTTTGATGCTTTTGACGGTGACGACCTTGCCTTTGGCATTGATGCCCGCGCCGGGGACGATGGTGTGGATGTGCGGGTGGAAATGGAGACGCTGGTTCCAGGTGTGGAGCACCATGGAAAAGCCGCTGGTTTTCGCGCCGAGCCAACGCGGATTGGCAAGGGTGTCGGACAGGGAGGAGGAGGTGGCGGCGAAGAAGAGTCGATATATCTCCTTGGCCTGCGGGGTGAAGAAGAGTTTTCGGAGTTCCGCGGGCAGGGTGAAGGTGACCATGAAGTGGGGCGCTCCGACGCGCTTGTCGAGTTGGCGTTCGACCCATTCGGCGGTGGCGGATTTGCCGCACTGCGGGCAGGACCGATGATTGCAACTGTGGAAATGAAACTCGCGTTTCTCGCATGTGTCGCAGCCATGAAGGTGCCCGCCCATTTCCGCAGTGCGGCAATGGGTGATGGCCCAGACGGCGCGCCGCTGTGCCTCACCCATCGCGCGACGGTGTTCGCGCAAATGGGCGGGCAGGAAGCGACGCAGCGCGTCGATGACGGTTCCAGCCATGCGGTTTTCTTCGAGCCGGATTTAGCGGGGCAGTTTGCGGTAGAGTTGTTCGACGAGCGCACGGCTGTCCTGCTCGCTGCGGTGGGTGAGGTGGACGTAGAGCATGGTGGTGTCGATGTCGCTGTGCCCCAACAACGCCTGAACGGTGTGCAGGCTGGCCCCGGCTTCGACGAGATGCGTGGCGAACGAATGGCGCAGCGTGTGCGTGGTGCAGACGGGGATGTTGAGATTTTTACGCGACACGACCATGAGCCGCTCCAAGGAGCTCACGGGCATCGGGCGGATGGCCTTGTGCATGCGTTCGGCGGTCTTTGCGGAATCGCTGCTGCCGCGTCCGGCGCTGGGGAAAAGCAGCAGCGGATGGCGGTGGACTTTCCAATAGTCGCGCAGATCCTCAATGAGGCAGGGCGCGATGGGCACCATGCGGTCCTTGCCTCCCTTGGCCTTGCGCAACCAGAGTTTGCCGCCACTGGCGTCGATGTCGTTGACGGTCAGCGAGAGGCATTCGGAAATCCGCAGCCCGCAGCAGTAGATGAGCTTGATGGGCATGCGGTAGCGACGTAGGCGGATCCCCAGCAGCAGGCGGACGACCTGGTCGCGCGTGATCACCGCAGGGAGCGAGGCGTCGTCCTTGGCGCGGATTTGCGAGAAGACCTTCCAATTTTCGTGTTCCATCATTTCGAGGAAGAAGAGCTTCGCGCTGGCGGTGGCCTGACGGATCGTTTTGGGTTTCCATTTTTTCACGGTTTTGACGTGCAGCACGTAGTCGCGGTATTGCTCCTCGGTGATCAACGCCGGATCCGCGTGGCAGAATTCGTGGACGAGCCGCATCTGACGGTAGTAAGCATGCCGGGTGGACGGGCTGTCGAACCGCAGACAAAGCAACTCGGCGAACCGCCGCATCGACGGATAGGGATGCGAGAGGTAGTCGATGGGATCGCACTGCGCCCGTCCGGCGAGCGGACGGTATCCAGGCGGCAACTGCTGGTAGCAGACCTCGCTGGTGCGTTTGGTGGGCGTTATCGCCGCCAGTGGAGCGCTTGAGGGCGAATTTGTTGACGATTCCGCTTGGCCTGTGGGGATTTGCGGGGTTGTCTTCTCTTGGTTGTCGGGGTGGTTGTTTGTGCTTTTCATCGCAAGACGAGTCGAACAGACCGCCCGGCAACCGCCAATCTCACCTTGCATCCACCACAACAATAATCACCCGCCAGAAAAGCCCCTGCCGCGCAGCGGCTTAGTTCAACAAGTCGCGTCATGCAACCTCTACCAGCCGCCCAGTTTCGATGATTTCCCGTAACTACAACCTGAACCCCGTGATCGACGCGCGCTCTCGCTGGTAGAGGTGCATGCGCTTTACGTTCGCCAGAGCTAATTCCTCCGTTTGGAGCCGTCATATTTTCAATTTCGTTTTTCATATTATGGACACTACTACTGTTTTTCTACACTACTTAGACTGCCCGCAGGACAACAATCCCAACAGGCTTGAATGGTCTGTCACCCCGCTTCCGGGGGACGTGCTTCA
>JBLRWN010000094.1:0-2548 GCA_047921195.1 Luteolibacter sp.
CGGCGCGGCTAGTATGTCTTCAAACTGAATTTAAAAGACACCCATGAATCTCTCATGGGTGTCTTTTTATTTATGGGGATAACCTGCCGTTACTTTGATCATAAAATTAACGTAAATTAACGTAAATTAACGGTTCAACTCATTCTTTTAGGATTATATAGCTGTCCGCCAACTTGGGCATGGTTGCCTTTGGTTTCGGGGGCCAATCTTACTCGCTGGTAGATTCATACAAACAGGGGAGAGCTTATTGAGAGAAAGCACTCTTTACAGCGTGCCTTAGCATCGGCAGATTTCTCTCCATATCGCCTCAGGAAGATGAGCCGAAGACCATCCCATTTCCTGATCGCTCCGAGCTCAGATCGATACCCATGAAACCATACCTCACTTTTCTTTTCGCCGTCTCACTGATCCCATCACTGCCCATTTCGGCGGCACCCAAGCCTGCCGAGGTGCAGGAACGGACGCCGTTGGTGGAAATTGAGGAGCACCCGGCATCGCTGCGGCTGACGGAGGATGGCGTGGTGCTGATCGATTTCGGCAAGGCGGCCTTCGGCTACCTCGAATACCGCGCGGCCGAGAACGGTGCCGCGCACGGCCCGCTTTTCGCCTGGCTCGGGGAAAAGCCGAACGAAGACGGCAGCGTGGACCGCAAGCCGGGTGCGACGATCCGGGCGCAGCGCATCGATGTCGCGGCGGGCGAGGGGCCCGTGGTCACCTTCGAGCCAAGCTGGAGCCCGATGTATGGGAACTGGATCGAAAACCCGCCGGGCGTGCGCGAGATCATGCCATTCCGCTATGCGGAAATCCATGGCCTCGGACGGCTGCCGGATGCCGCGGAAATCGTGCGCGTCACCCGCCACACCGCATTCGACGACGACGCTTCGCACTTCGCCAGCGACAACACGGTGCTCAACGATGTGTGGGATCTCTGCAAATACAGCATCAAGGTGACCACATTCATCGGCCTTTACGTCGATGGCGACCGCGAGCGCAAACCCTACGAAGCGGATGCCTACCTCAACCAGCTCTCCCACTACGGGGTCGAGGATCACTACCTCACGGGGCGGCTGACGCACGAGCACCTGTTGAAATACCCGACCTGGCCGATGGAGTGGCGGCAGCACTCGGTGCTGATGGCCTGGGCGGACTATCTCTACAGCGGCTGCGACGCGTCGATCCGCACCCACTACGACACGCTCGTCGGCCGTCTTATGCTCGACCGGCGGCGCGACGACGGCCTCTTCCTCGGTAGCAACCGGCGCCCGATTCGCGACATTGTCGATTGGCCGGCCGCCGAGCGCGATGGCTACGACATGCGCCCGCTGGTAAAGACCGTGACCTCCGCCTTCCATGCCCACAGCCTGGAGCTGATGGCGCGCATCGCCACGGCGCTGGACAAACCGGAAGACGCCGCACGTTTCACCAAGTTGCACGAAGAAACCAAGGCCGCGATCCGTGCCCAGCTCTTCGATGCGGAGCGCGGCGTCTTCATTGATGGCATCGATCACGAGACTGGCGAGCCGAGCACCCACGCCTCGTTGCACGCCAACATGTTTCCGCTCGCCTTCGGTCTGGTGGAGGAGGGCGACATGGCCACCGTCGTCGCCCACATTCGCAGCCGTGGCATGGCGTGCTCGGTCTATGGTGCGCAATTCCTGCTCGACGGGCTCTACGACGCGGGCGAGGCCGCCTACGCGCTCGAACTCCTCACCGCCACCCACGACCGCAGTTGGGCGCACATGATCTACAAGGTCGGCTCCACCATTACGCTCGAAGCGTGGGACGAAAAATACAAACCAAATCTCGATTGGAACCACGCCTGGGGCGCCGTGCCCGCCAACACCATCCCGCGCAAGCTGATGGGCATCGAGCCGATCCAGCCCGGATTTGCCCGCATCCGCGTACGCCCGCAGATCGCCGACTTGAGCCAAGCCAGCATTCGCAACCCAAGCCCGCGCGGGCCGATCGATTTGGAAGTCAAAAAGAAAACGGGCGCATGGCAAGCCACGCTTGGCGTCCCGGCAGGTGTCATCGCCGAGTTTCACCTACCCACTGCCGACGCCGCCCGCGTGACTGCCACTCACGATGGGGCCGCGGTGAAACCCAAGATCATCCGCACCGAACGCGGCCGGCTCGTGTTCGAGGCCGCTGCCGGCGCGTGGCATGTGGTGGTGAAGTAGGAATGAAGTGAAAGCCTGGCATTTATACACCAGTCTGGCTTGCGAAAAAAACTGGGAACTCTCCTCCTGCCCGCAGGGATAGGAGGAGACCGCTTGTGCGCCGTTCAGGCGAGCAAGCAGAGGTGGTTTCCGACGGGTGTCTCTCGGCATAAAAACAAAACCAGCGATAACACTTATGGAGCCTCGGAACGGCTGCCACGCTACCATTTAACCTAAATTCGGCATTTGGGCTGAAGATAATTTTGTAAACCGTTAATTTACGTAAATTAACGTAAATTAACGGTTCAACTCATTCTTTCAGGATTATATATCCCTTTGGGTTCGGTGCCTCGATTTAGAAAAATGAATGTTTACCACCCGCTGCGCTG
>JBLRWN010000094.1:2558-2841 GCA_047921195.1 Luteolibacter sp.
ACTGTAAAAGTGGTCACTTCATTACCTTTGCGCTTCAATCGTAATCGTAATCGAAATCGAAATCGAAATCGTAATCCAAATCGACTTGCTGGGCGACGTGGAGGATCTAATTAATTTTCTTCTCTCCTCTTACTCTCTGCGCCCTCTGCGAAATCTGCGGTTTACAAAATTTCATTTTTCTTTCCCGCATATCGTAAAGCTCACTCGCGCGGCTTGTCCGCGTGGAGTGCAGCGCCGATTGAAACTTGTTTTTCTCGCGCAGAGACGCTGGGGCGCAGAGATG
>JBLRWN010000095.1:0-2738 GCA_047921195.1 Luteolibacter sp.
GTGAGATGGCTCACGGATGCGCCGGTGCGGAGCACAAGACCGGTGTTGGCAAACGCGGCACCTAACGCCAGCAAACATCCCCCAAGGATAAGAATCCATTTATTGAACACGTCTTGGGTTTAATGAATGAATGGCGGCTTGTCGATGTTGCGGACAATTTCCCGGTCATCACAATGCGACGGCAGATCGCGTCGCGGTTTTCCAACCGGACTTACGATGTTTTACTCCAGCGCTGCGCTTCGAACTGTGGATCGAGCGGTGGGTGGGCGAGATGGTTGGAGTAGTTGCTGAGGGTCTTGAGGGCGAGGATGGAGAGGACGTCGAGCGCGTGGCGTGTGGTGTAGCCGGCGTCGAGGAAGGCTTGCTGGTCGGCCTCGGGGATCCAACCGCGGTGTTCGACAGCGGCTTTGGCGAAGCGGACGAGCGCGGCTTGTTTCGGGTCGGAGGGAAAATTTCCGCCCCGGAGAGCGGTGATGGTTTCCTCCGGGACTTGCGCCATGCCGGCGACGGTGCTGTGGGCGGCGACGCAGTATTCGCATCCGTTTTGTTCGCTGACGGCGATCATGACGATTTGTTGTTCCTGCGGGGTGAGGACGCTGTGTTCCTTGAGCTGATCGACGATGTGGATGTAGGTGGAGGTGGCGACTGGGGATTCGGCGAGGATGCCATAGACGGAGGGAATGAAGCCGTAGCCTTGCTGGACTTGTTCGAGCAGCGGGCGGGAGGCTTCGGGGGCTGTGTCGGGTGTGTGGACTTGGAATTTCATCATGGTAGGGGGTGGTCGTCGGGAATGGTGAAGGTCTTAACACGCGAGGTGTCACCTTTTTCGAGAATCACTTTTGATTTCGGCAGATCGAGCCAGTTGGCGAGGAAGGTTCGCAGGGCAGCGTTGGCTTTGCCTTCGGCGGGTGGGGCGGCGATGCGAACGCGCAGGACGCGGCCACGGATGGGGTCGGTTTCCCAGCCGATGACTTCGGATTTGCGGGCGTTGGGGGTGGCTTTGATGTGGAGCTTCATGGTGCAATCGCGGTTTCACAACCGCGCCTACGTGGATGCCGCCTACGGGCGGAGCTGGGCGATGCGGGTGGGCGGGACGCCGAGGTGGTGGGCGGCGATCATGAGCTGGTGGCGGAGGAAGGTGCGGACGACGCCGCTTTTTCGCCAACGGCGGGACGAGGTGATGGCGGGTGAGTCGGTGATGCGGATGCGACCGCGTTTTTTCAGGATGCGGATGAATTGGTAGTCTTCCATGACCGGCCATTCGGGGAAGCCGCCGAGGTGGTCGAAGAGCGAGCGGCGGAGGAAGAGGCCTTGGTCACCATAGGGAAGCTGGCGCAGGCGGCAGCGGAGGTGGACGAGGGATTCGATGAGCGGGGCTGCGGGAAGCGAGTCGTCGAGCTTGAAGCGAAAGGCTCCGGCGCTGGTGCCGGGTGTTTGCAGGGTGCGGGTGATGAGTGCCGGAAAATCCGGTGGCGGCCGGGTGTCGGCATGGAGGAAAAGGAGAAACTCGCCGGTGGCGAGCGCGGCGGCGTGGTTCATTTGGACGGCGCGACCGTGCGCTGCCTCGATGAATTTTACGCCAGGCCGATTGGCGGTTTCGCGGGTGGCGTCGGTGCTGCCGCCGTCGGCGATGAGGATTTCGTGCGGGCGAGCGGCGAGCAGGGTGTCTAACAAAGGTGCAAGCGCTTCGGCTTCGTTGAGGGTGGGAATGATGATGGAGAGGGTTTCGCCGGAGGCGAGGGCGGCTTCGGCGGCGGGGAGGTCTTCTGGGAGGTCCACATCGGACATCGGGGCGAGCAGGTGGACGTGTTTGTGCGAGCGGTTTGCGGCATCAAGAGACTGGCGCAGGACATCGGGCCCACCCCAGTCGATGTCATGGAAGATGGCGGCACATGGGCTGGAGAGACCGACGAGGACGTAGCCCCCGTCATCAGCGGGTGCGAAAACGAGGTCGGCGCGATCGAGTGCATCGAACGCTTCGGCAAGAGTGAATTCGTTAAGCGAGGGGCAATCGGTGCCGATGATGAGAATGCGGCGCGCGCCGTCTGCGAAGGCGTCGTAAACCGCGGCTTCCAGGCGTTGACCAAGGTCTCCGGACTCCTGCTTGCGGAAACTGCCGCCACCCAGCCAGTGGTGTGCTTCGACGGGTGATCCACCCTCGACCAGAACGCGCAGGGAAACGGTGTCGCGGAGCATGGCGAACGCGGAGGCGCGGCCAACGGTGTGGCGCGCCATGCGCTCGTGCATGGCAGTCGCTCCCGCCGGACCAAGAGCCGGAATGAGGCGCGTTTTGTTGCGACCCTCGCGTGGCAGGCGGGTCATGACGATCAGGACGTCCTCGGGTCGGCGGCGGGTTACGGGCATGGGAAGGGGTTTATCACAAGGGTATGTCGGCTGGAATGCGGATGCGTTAACAGGGGGCGGAGCCTACACGAGGGAGATGTCGTCTGGAAAAGAGATCATTGAACCACAGATTGCACAGATGACACAGATGGGATTTGGAGAAAATCTGAGTTTTTTGAGTCATGATTTATTCGATCAATTTACGCTACATCGTAAATTGATCTGAATCATTCTACGATTGACCGTAAAATGATCTTGATTTCTCGCCTGCGAAACGTGATGTTTTTCCTGATGTGAGATGGTTCAACGTGAAGTTGATTTGCTGATCGCACGCGACGGGCTTCCCTGGATGTTGGTTGAGGTGAAGAAATCCGCCAAAGAACCGATCAGCCCGG
>JBLRWN010000096.1:0-2599 GCA_047921195.1 Luteolibacter sp.
CTCGGTTTCGCCTTCAAACGCCGCAATCATAAGTACTTGCGCCGCCCATCCTCAATCACAACTGCGGATTAGAGGATCACAAGGAGTGTGCGTTTGATTGGAGATTTCATGGGTTCTAAGTGGCAAATACAACTTACACTGCGTGGAAAAAACCCGTTCCGCCATGGGGATAAACCCTACCTCTTTTCCACACCACGGGATTCGGCATCGCCCGTCCATCCCACCATGCGGCACGAAGCATTGGATGTGGCAGGCCCAGGCCTCCTCAAAGAATCGGCAGTTAAGATCACACGAAAAAACCCGCTGTCCCGGAGGACAGCGGGTTTGTGTGAGGACTAGCTGGAAGCCTGCCATGCCTCACATTGTGAAACTGAGCAGGATGATGGAGAGCGCACTGCGTTATTTCCGGAGCGCTTCCTCGCGGGCCTTGGCTGCGGAGATGACTTCGTCGGACACGTTTTTCGGGCAGGCTGCGTAGTGCGAGAACTCCATCGAGAACTGGCCACGTCCGGAGGTCATCGTGCGAAGATCGCCAATGTAGCCGAACATGCAGGAAAGCGGGGCCTCGGCCTTGATGCGGACGCCACCGGGCGTCGGCTCCTGGCCTTGGATCATGCCACGACGGCGGTTGAGGTCGCCGATGACGTCGCCGACTTTTTCCTCGGGGGTGAAGACGTCGAGCTTCATGATCGGCTCAAGGATTTGCGGGCCGGCTTTGGGCATCGACTGGCGATACGCGGCCTTGGCCGCAATCTCGAACGCGATGGCCGACGAGTCGACCGCGTGGAATCCACCGTCGGTGAGGGTGACCTTGAAGTCCAAGCACGGGTAACCGGCGAGCGGGCCTTTGTGAATGGATGTCTTGAATCCTTTCTCGACAGCCGGGATGAATTCCTTCGGAACATTGCCGCCGACGACGTTCGATTCAAAAACGAATCCACCACCGGCCTCAAGCGGCTCGATCTTGTAGTCGATTTTCGCGAACTGGCCGGAACCACCGGACTGCTTCTTGTGGGTGTAGCTGTCGGTCACTGGCTTGGTGATCGTCTCACGGTAGGCGACCTGCGGCGCACCGACATCGACCTCGACCTTGTGGGTGCGCTTGAGGATGTCGATTTTGATGTCGAGGTGGAGCTCGCCCATGCCCTTGAGGATCATCTCGTTGGTCTCCTCGTCGGTTTCGACGCGGAAGGAAGGATCTTCAGCGACCATTTTACCGATCGCATTGCCAAGTTTTTCAGCGTTGGCCTTGTCCTTGGGGGCGACGGCGATGGAGATGACGGGTTCGGGGAACACCATCGGCTCAAGAGTGGCCGGGTGCTTCTCGTCGCAAAGGGTATGACCGGTCTGGACGTTCTTGAGACCGACGATGGCGACGATGTCACCCGCTTGGGCGGTGTCGACCTCGTTGCGGTCGTCGGCGTGCATTTCGACCATGCGGGAAACGCGCTCTGTCTTGCCGGTGAATGAGTTGAGGATGGTGTCGCCCTTCTTGATGGTGCCCGAGTAAATACGGGTGAAGGTGAGCGCGCCAAACTTGTCGTCCATGATCTTGAACGCCAGTGCGCGAAGCGGCTTGGCCGGATCGGACTCTGCGAAGTTGCCGGTCTCGTTGCCTTCCTCGTCCACTTCGGGAAGCGGCTTAACTTCGATGGGAGAAGGAAGATAATCAACGACGGCGTCGAGCACGAGCTGGAGGCCTTTGTTTTTGAAAGACGATCCGCAGTATGTCGGGAAGAACGCGAGATCGATGGTCCCCTTGCGGATGCAGCGCTTGATGGTTTCGTTGTCGGGCTCGTTGCCTTCGAGGTAGGCTTCCATCACTTCGTCATCCTGCTCGACGGCGGTCTCGATCATCGCGGCGCGGTATTCCTGGGCCTTTTCGAGCATGTCGGCGGGGATCTCCTCAATCTTGAAGTTTTCCGGCTGGCCGGATTCGTCCCATATGTGGGCCTTCATGGTAAGAAGATCGACGACGCCGACGAAGTCGGACTCGGTGCCGATCGGCAGGACCATCACAAGAGGGTGGGCGCCGAGGACTTTCTTGACCTGGGCGACCACGCGGTAGAAGTCGGCACCGATGCGGTCGAGTTTGTTGACGTAGATGACGCGGGAGACTTTCGAGTCATTCGCATAGCGCCAGTTGGTTTCGGACTGGGGCTCCACACCGCCGGATCCGCAGAAAACGCCGATACCGCCGTCGAGAACCTTCAGTGAGCGGTAAACTTCAATCGTGAAGTCGACGTGACCTGGGGTGTCGATGACGTTGAATTGGTGACCTTTCCAGAAGCAGGTGGTGGCGGCGGACTGGATGGTGATGCCGCGCTCCGCTTCCTGGTCCATGAAGTCCATAGTGGATGCGCCGTCGTGAACCTCGCCGATTTTGTGGATCTTGCCGGTGAGTTTGAGAATACGTTCGGTGGTGGTGGTCTTGCCGGCATCGACGTGGGCGAAAATGCCGATGTTGCGGTATTTGCTAAGGTCCTTCATTCCAATGGGTACGGGTCGGGGTTGGGTGTGGCGGCGATGAAGCCGGCGCGGGCGCGCTTTCTATACTGCCGGGGATGTTTGGCAACCCCGGAGTTATGATTTTTGCAGG
>JBLRWN010000097.1:0-2203 GCA_047921195.1 Luteolibacter sp.
GAAATCCATCTGGAGAATGTCATTGAGGAGTTTCCGGTTTTCTGGGAGCGAATAGGCGCTGCAGGTGACCTTGAATCTGCTTTGGAAGATTGGAAAATTCCTAAGAATCAATCCATTAAGCCCCCTATGTAGAGCCTGTCCCAGAACCCGCAAATTCCTGAGTCCTCAACGAAATGTGTTCAAGAGACCACCATTTAGGGTCTCGATTTTTGCCGGAGAACGCCCGGCTGGGGGCAACCCGCTCGAATTCGGTCGTGCGGACGGGGTTTTTCGTGCGGTTCGGGCGCGGTTCTCCCGGACCTGCCGGGAGACGGGCCGATTTGCCGTTCGACGGGCGGTGGTTGTCAGGCTGCCTCCGCTTCCGGCGGCCGGGCCTTTTGTTCCTCGCTCGCCTTTCGCTTCGCCTCCGCTTCGGCCATGCGCGATACGGCCCAAAGATTGTGGGTCAGGACCGCCCAGCCAACCGCCAGCTCCCGGTTTTCAAACCCCTTGGCCAACAGCGGGCGGCCCAGGAAGACGTTCTTGAGGATTCCAATCCGGGCTTCGGTGCCGGCCCTTCTCTTGAGTCCTTCGCGGAAGCCCTCCTCGTTGGCGAGCCGGTCCGCCAGCACGGCCACTTCTCGCGGACACATGCCGTCGCCGATGTCGCGCCGGTTCAGCATCGCGGTGTTGGCTTTGCTCGCCAGGCCGCGGTCGCCCCAGACTTGTTTTACTTCGAGTTTCCGCTCCTCGACGAGACGTTCGATGGCGGGCCTCACCAGCGCGCTGTCACTGGGGTTGTCTTTGTATAACCTGTAGTCGAAGATGATTCCGTCGCTGTTCTCCCCGAGCCACAACTTGTTGCCGAACTCGACGGCCGCACCCGCCTTGCCGCGTTTGATGATATTGATCGAGTCGTCGTAGAGACTCAGGATCTTGTCCGCGCCGGCGACCGGGCGTCCGCCGATGATGCGCTCGTGGGCTTGTTTGATGGCGGCGGGAAGCTTCCCGAGGACGTTTTCCATGCGGTCGATGATCTGTTGGGCGGCGGCCTCGCCGAGATCGGTTTCGTGGCGGCGGGTCTTGAGGGCGTGGAGATGTGCTTTGGCGTGGCCGGCAATGCGTTTTTCCAGCGTTTTCATCTCGCGCAGCACTTTCTTGCGCTCCTTCCTGCCGTCGGCGGCCCGGCCCTTGGCGGTCATCTTCATGCACAGGGTGTTCATTTCGCTGAGGAATTCGAGGGGTTCCAGAGGCATTCGGTTCTTCAGTCCGTGCTTGCGAATGAGCAGGGTGGCCTTCATCAGGGTGCGGGCGGCATCGCGCAGCAATACCCAGTCGACGGGAAAATGGATGTTGGCTTTCAGGCAGGTGCTGTCGAAAAAGATATCATCGCAGGACACCGGAGCGGGCAGGCCGAAGACCTCGGCGGGAAGTTCTCCGGCGTCTTCGCCAGGCTCGGTCGCGGCCAGCAGGGAGTTGAATTTCTCGTTGATGCCGCGGACGCTTTCCTCGCCCACCCACTTGCGGAACCGGTCGCTGGTGCTCTTGGAAAACACCTTGACGGCATCAACCTGCCCCACATGGAGAAACCATTGCAAAAGCTGGCTGTCGGCAACCCGTGCGGCGAAGTCGCGGTGTCCGAGTCCCGTGAGGTTCCGGGCGATATTGGAGCGGAAGGCCAACACGCTGAACCGGGCGAAGCGCTCCAGGCGTTTGGCGCTGGTGGCGGCGGTGTCGATTCCGCGGTCGGCCACCGCGAGGTCGATGAACTCCTGGTCCAGGCCCGAAGTGTTGAGAATCAGGTCGACGCGTTCGAACAAGGCCCGCTGTTCGCGATAATCCAGGGGACCGTAAACGCAAGGAAGTGCTGGACGAAGGGTGGGTTGGTAGGTGAAAGTGGCCACGGATTTGGTGCTTGGTTTGTTGTTCTAACAAAATCATAGCCACCGAATTTCGGGCATGGGAGCCTTTTCGGCCTCCCATGCCCACTTTTTTCGCCGCACAAGCCGCCGGATTTCAAGGCATTGCGGGTTCTGGGACAGGCTCTACGTAGCGGATGTCGGCGCCGCCGCGGTGCATGTCGGTGGCGCAGGAGTGGCGGAAAAGGTGGCAGGAGCCGGGTTTGTCGATGCCGCAGCGTTTCATAAGTCCCTTGATCCAGTTGCCCAGGTAGGCGGGGGTGAAGTGCGTGCCGTAGCCGGTAAGAAATAGGGCTGATTCGTGG
>JBLRWN010000098.1:0-2093 GCA_047921195.1 Luteolibacter sp.
ATTCGACGGTCGCCGTGATGCTGGCGTTGTCCCACCGCGCCCAGTCGGTGTAGCCTTGGGCGTCGAGGTCGAAGTTCGTGACGGCCTGGTTCAAGAACGAGCTTTCAAGCGTGGCGGCGGCGGCCAAAAGAGGCGAGATCGCAAACAAGGCGGCCACTGCCGCGAGAATCGGTTTTTTCATGAGGTTTTACTGGGCTTTTAGGTTTCTTGGGTCTTTTAAAGCCGGCCCTGTCATCGCCCCACGGGCTGGCGGAGAGGCAGTCTGAGGTGGACCCCGAAAACCGGGCCAGGGGCTAAGCTATGAATTTGGTGGCCGGGGGGCGGGTCCCGAACCCAACCTGAACCACACGAAATGAAAGCGAAACGAAGAAGACACGAACCCGAATTCAAAGCCCGCGTGGCGCTCGAAGCGCTCAAGGGCATCAAAACCATCCAGCAGATCGCCAAGGATTACGAGGTCCATCCGGTGCAGGTTTCCGACTGGAAAAAGGCCATGGCCGACGGCGCCTCCGGCATCTTCGGCTCCGGCCGCGGGAAGGACGCGAACGAGGATTTCGAGCGCGAGCGCGTCGAACTGCATGCCAAGATCGGCCAGCTGACCATCGAGCTGGATTTCATGCGCAAAAAGTCGAAACAACTCGGTCTGTGAGGGATCGTGCCGAGTTGGTCGAAAAGAATCATCCCGAACTGAGCATCAGAAAGCAGTGCGAACTCCTGCGCATCGCCCGCTCGACGGTCGATTACCAAGCCGTGCCCGAGAACCCCGAGGACATCCGCATCAAACGCCTGTTGGACGAGCTTTACATGGTCGATCCCTGCCTGGGAAGCCGCCGCCTGGTGACCGTCCTCAAGCGCGACCACGGCGTGGAAATCAACCGCAAGCGCCTGCAACGGCTCCGGCGCGAGATCGGCCACGAGGCGATCTGGTGCAAGCCGCGCACCAGCATTCCCGACCACGGCCACCGCAAATATCCCTACCTGCTGCGGGACTTGGCCGTCGTGCGGCCCGACCAGGTCTGGTGCACCGACATCACCTACGTGCCGATGCCCGGCGGCCACGCCTATCTGTGCGCCGTGATGGATTGGTATTCCCGCAAGGTGCTCGGCTGGGCCGTTTCCAACACCATGGAAACCGGGCTCTGCCTGGAGGCTCTGGAAAACGCGCTGGCCGCCACCGGCCGGATTCCCGAGATCTTCAACACCGATCAAGGATGTCAATTCACCTCGGCGGAATGGATCGGGAAACTACTCGGCCTCGGCATCCAGGTCAGCATGGACGGACGCGGACGCTGGATGGACAATGTCTTCATCGAGCGGCTCTGGAGGAGCGTGAAATACGAAGAGATCTATCTGTTCGAACACGCCACCCTGCCCGCCCTGCGCGCCGGACTGGCCAGATGGTTCGGCCGTTACAACGACTGGCGGCCCCACCAGGCGCTTGGCAACCTCACCCCGGCGATTGTCTACCAAACCACCCCCGCAAGCCCGCAGGAAGGCCCAGAAACCACAACCAAGGAGGCCGCATGAAGCCCCGCCTCCCCCGGCGCGGCGAATTTGGGCAGCCTCCGCTCCAGGCTCCGCACTCCACTGCGCTACGCTCCGTTGCGTGCTGCGCCTTCCGCTGCGTCTGCCCAAATTCGAGCTTCCCGCCAGTTCGTCCTTGATCCCCGAATCATGATCTCCTATCCCTCTCCCGCAACCCGCCACCATAGCTTAATTTAGCTCCCCAGTGGCCGGACTTTTGGGTCCACCTCACCTACCGCCTCTACACCCTCTACGAACGCCTCGGCCAAGCTGAAGACGCCCGCGCCTACAACGAACTCATCACCAGCTGGACCGGCATCGAAATCGCCGCCGCCAGCGCCCCGAAACCCGCACAAGGAGATCTCTTCGGATGAACCAAACAGAACTACAGGCTCGTGGTCTTCAGCTACTTTCACTGGCGGGAACCATTCGCCGCTATGAGGACGAGTTGACTCGGGTCAATGGAGCGCACTTCAATCTTTTCGACGTCCTCCACATTGGTCACTACGAAGTGCGCACCCACTCGCCAATGTTGGCGGAATTGCTCAATCCACGCGGCTCTCACGGGC
>JBLRWN010000099.1:0-1036 GCA_047921195.1 Luteolibacter sp.
GCCGGATACTGCAACGACTGCAAATGCGGTAAGCCAGAGCACGAGTGAAATATTCTTGAAAGCAGCCAAGACCAAAACGCCACAAGAGAGTACGATCAGAAAGTCGATAAGGGAACTCCAGTCTGCGAACGCTCCAAAGAGCATGCCATACATCGCAGGGGCAAGAACAGCCCAGATTGCTGCAATCACTATCAATGTGCGCAGTATGGTCTTCATTTTCAGCAGAACGTAAAGCACATCCACCACTAGAAGCGGGGGCGGAAGTCGATCACGGGGTTGAGGTTCATGTCAGGAAAAATCGTCGCCAACACAGCGGCTTCTAGTGGTTGGATGATGCGGTTTGTTCTGCTTCTTTTTTTATTCTTGTCATGCTCTTGAGCAACTCCCAAGCCTGAACGAAGAATAGTATGAACAATATGATCGCATCCAATCCGCGAAGTGGGGATTGGGAAATTGCGATAAATAAAACAAGTAGTGAACTGACAATCCCAATTGCTCTTGCTCCATAAAACCTTCCTCTAATCCCGATTACTGACGCAGCTATGAGCGCAAATAGCCATACACCATCAGTTATCCATGGCTCAATACTCTCGTGATGGCCATGTGCAAGATGTCCACACCTACAGAAATGACGCCCAGAGCACCAGAACGCACCAATGCAAGCGATGCACGTAAATGCCATCAACTCCAAACGATGTCTTAGTTCGTGTGTCATTTATTTTGCAGAACGTAAAGCGCATGCACCACTACCCGCGAGGGCGGAAGATGCATACAGGGTGAATCATCGAATTAGGGGAAATCGTCTCAAACAGAGCGGCGGGTAGTGGTTGCATGACGCAACTTGTTAGCTTCTGATTTTTTGCGGGTCTCGAATATCATCTTGAGCTTTCTGAGATTAACTTCCGCATCACCATTGTGGATTACAAGATGGCAATTGGCACATAGACACATCAAATCTTCTATTAATCCGGCAATAAAATACTAGCGTATATAGGGGACTATGTTACAAATCGGCATGGCAACGCGTGATGTTCGC
>JBLRWN010000100.1:0-971 GCA_047921195.1 Luteolibacter sp.
CCGCGAAGTCTTCCGCAAACTTTCCTGATAACCATTAACAGATAACCAATAACCAAAATACCACCATGGCCAAACCAGCAATAGGACTCATTGAAACCCGCGGACTCGCCGGACTCGTCGTCGGCGTCGACGCCATGCTCAAATCCGCCAACGTCGAGCTCGCCGGCCCGATGAAGCAAGTCGGCAACGCCTTGTGCAACGCAGTCGTCACCGGCGACGTCGCCGCCGTCAAGGCCGCCATCGATGCCGGAGCCTCCGCCGCCTCCGATGCCGGAGCCGAAGTCATCAGCGCCCACGTCATCGCCCGCCCCGACGAAGCGATCGAAGCCGTCATCCCCAAAGCCCCCGCCCGCTCCGCAGCGAAGAAGTAACCCTGTAGCGGCGGTCTGCGACCGCCGAAGCAAACGAAAAGGCCATTGGTCCGAGCGGGGTAGAGTGCATCACACCCCACCCCGCTCCCCCAACAACCAATAACTCAATAACCTTTAACTAAAACCCCATGTTCCTCGCAGAAGTCATCGGCCAGGTGGTCTCCACCAAAAAGGACGAGCAAATGGTCGGCCACAAGCTGCTCTTGCTGCGTCCCAAACTCATCGACGACAAGGACCCCACCAAGTTCAAGGACGGCTCCAACACCATCGTCGCCCTCGACACCGTCGGAGCAGGCGAGGGGGATTTGGTCATGTTCTGCCAAGGCAGCTCCGCGCGTGCCGCCAGAGGCCTCAAGCAAGTCCCCACCGACGCCGCCATCACCGCCATCATCGACCGCGTCGAAGTCCAAGGCAAAACCTTATATAAGGGCGGTTGAGAGTCTCTGGTGGAAGACTAACTGCCAGAGTATTTTGGACCACTCAGGACATCGACACCAAGATATTAAGTCATTAAGAAATTAGGATATTATTAATCCGGCAATAAAATACTAGCGTATATAGGGGACTATGTTACAAATCGGCATGGCAACGCGTGATGTT
>JBLRWN010000101.1:0-857 GCA_047921195.1 Luteolibacter sp.
GCGGTCAGAGGTCGGTAGGGACAAGCGGATTGACTCAGTGCCGCCTCACGGCCCTTCGCCCTACGGGCACGTCGCGAATTGCTCCTGTCCAAACCACCTACAAGCCTTCGGTGGTTTTGAGCCGGATCGTCCCTACCGGCCGCTTGTCCCTACCGCGCCGTGACTACCCTTGAGGGTGGGGTCGTGGAAGAATTGGCTGATGCGTTGGCTTTATTCACGATCCACGCGTGTTACGTGGGGATCGTGGCCGCGATTCGGCGGGAGGATGGGACGCGCGAGCCGCGCGTCCCTACCGCGCCGTGACTACCCTTGAGGGTGGGATCGTGGAAGAATTGGCGGATGCTTTGGCTTTATTCACCTGCAGGGTAGTGTGGGACAAGCGCGGCCGCTTGTCCCTACCACGCCGTGACTACCCGTGAGGGTGGATACGCGGAAGAGAGGAGAAGTGCCGAGAATGCACCGTGAGCATTAGCGAACTTTATATAGAAGCGTAGCCTTACTGCATCGCCGCAGGCAAATCGGTGATCACTGATCAGTGGAAGAGAGTGCGCCTGCGGCGAAGGTAGCGTCCCCTCGATGTAGGGGACATGCGCAAGTGAGGCAAAAGGTTTAGAGCAAAGTGGGCCTGATGGGCGGAGGCACGCTCTTGTCGTGTGGGCGAATGAGGGGAGAATGAGTGTGGCGGGTAAAAGCGGAAAAACGGAAACGCTGAAAAGCGGAAATAAAGAGGAAAAAGAGAAGTGGCGCTGGGTGGCTTTGTTCATTCGCATCACATTCGCGTCCTACCACAGGAGCGTGGTAGGCTCCGGGATTGGATTGATGAATGTTGATTGTTTATTTTTGATTTTTGATTGAGC
>JBLRWN010000102.1:0-809 GCA_047921195.1 Luteolibacter sp.
GCCGCCTTTGCGATTCATGGCTCCTGGAAGGAGCCACTCCAGCCACTCCATTCGTGCGAAAATCCGCCGTGGCTGCTTGGTAGGGCGTTTGGCTGCGCTGTAATGCGGAGTGGGGGCGGCATGGAGGGGACCCTTTGGGGAGGACCCATGACGGGGGCGGGCACTCCGCATTACACCGCGCACGTCACATGGACCCGAAGGCCAGCAGCACGCGTGACAGCACGTCGGGATGTTTCGGGGTGCGGAGCGACGATTTGCGGGCGGGGGGAGTTTTACGGGAGGCGGGGGCCGGAGGGACGATTCATGCATCTGGAATTTTATGTCGTCTGGCTAAATGAAATTTTACAATGGCATATAGAGCAAGCATACTAAACCCAGCATAGGACATGAAAGAGCTTATCTTATTTGAACGCTCTAACCATGTCAAACCCTGTGTATCATCTCCACTAATTACAAATTTAAAACTAGAAATAAACATAAATGAGCTTGTTTCCAAAACAAAACTTACAGTGATAAAAATAATTGAAACAGATAGTAAAGAATCTTGGTTTTTACGGTCTAAGAATAGGTAGATGGAAATAACCCCAAGCAAACAAAGACTGTAAATACAAGATATCATATATGATCCGTGTGCGTGAAGGTAAGGCGTGATTGATTCCATGTTCATTCCTTGATAATAACTTCTGTATTTGTCAAAACCCATCCTGGCGCATAAGAATAAACACTATCGTTAGCTATTAATCCGGCATTTAAATACTAGCGATTTCTTATGCTGCATACGCAACACACGGATGCCTAAAGAGACTTTG
>JBLRWN010000103.1:0-768 GCA_047921195.1 Luteolibacter sp.
CAGCGCCTCCTTCCGCGCCTTGTCCAGGTCGGTGAAAACCTTCCGCACGCGGCGGCCGTTCCGATAGAAACTCAAGGTGAAGCGAACCCGCCCACCCGTTTCGGTCTTATAGATCGGCACCATGGCGGAGCCCGCTTTGACCATCAGGAACGGACCTCGTTTCTTGAGCCGTTTGGAACGCCTTGTATTCGAACGGATTGCAGGTTGGGAACCCGCCTTTGTCACCAATTTGTCACCAGCCTCTTCCATGCCGGATGGAAGGCTGTCAACCAAACCGGATAGCGTTTCCGTAAGTGGTTGATGATGAGTGCTCGCTTCGCTGGAATACTCGAATCCCAACCTCATGGTTGGAAGTAGCCTCACTAGGATTCGAACCTAGAATAACGGAATCAGAATCCGGGGTGTTACCATTACACTATGAGGCTTTTCACGCGCTCGGCCGTCCGGCGGGCGGATGATGCTATTTCTTGATGCCCGCCTGCTTGGCCGCCGCCGCCTGTTTCTTTGTCTGCGCGGCGTTGACGGCTTTGGCCTGTTTTTGAGCGGTCTTCTTTTGGTTCGCTTTGGGGGATTTGTCGCCCATGGTTTTGGTGGGTTTGAGGGTTGTTTTGGGTGCCGGCTTATTGAGCCGCCACCCGTGGTTTCAAGATTCCTGAATCGGCGGCTGAAGTCAAGGGGTCAGGAGAGAATCCCGCGCAAAAGGGTGTGGTTTTCATCGAAGATGAGGATCGTGCCGTGGAAGCCGTGGTTCATTTTCCTTTTAATGAT
>JBLRWN010000104.1:0-764 GCA_047921195.1 Luteolibacter sp.
GTTGCCAGATTTTTGGCCGCGATGGTTAGGGTCGGCAAAAAATCAGCGAGTGGACGGGTTTTGGTGATCCCGTATTTGTCCTTCATGACCTGAGTGGTATGGCCGCCAAAAAGCGCGGCATCCCCTTTGGAGCGAATGCGACCAAATCCGGCATCATCAACGCCGCGTTCGTAAATGTTTTGAGAAAGCGTCTTTTCCGATTCGCGCAACCGTTCCCTGGCATCCAGCCGGGTCTGCAGACGCATACGATCTTCGATCAACTCCTGCTTGCGGGTTTGAATGGCGAAGTAACTCTGGGCAAAGGCGATAGGCTCCTTGCGAGGATCACCATTCTGGGCGATCAGGTAGCAAGCGTAGCGGGTGAGCATGAAATCTTCAATCGCTCGCTCAGCGCCGCTGCCCAGCTTGACCATTTTCGTGACGCCACGAAAATGGTTCGAAGGCTCGTAACCCGTTGTTTCACAAGACTTGATGGCCCGTTTGATGGCTGTCTGGAAGTTCTCCCAACGGGCGTAACCGAGTGGTTCCTGCAAATCACGAGCGAACCAGAACTCAACATCCTCTCCCGGAATACGCTGGCTGATGGCGTCAAACTGATTCTGAAGAATCTGAATGGTCTCTGATTTCATAGTTGTTTCTCCATTGGATCAATTTCCTGACGCCAGGAAATTGATCATGATCCAAATTTCGTGCTTTTCGTGTATTTCGTGGTTCATCAAATCTGAATCCTTTTTCCTTTGCGGATTTCATCCAGCAGCGCCTCG
>JBLRWN010000105.1:0-438 GCA_047921195.1 Luteolibacter sp.
CTGCGTCATCACCCTGCTCAACCATCTGCAAGAAAACCTCGAAGCCACCACGGATGCTTTGCTCGCACAGCACCCAGACCCATTCATCCAAACGTTGGGCACCAGCATCGCCGAACGCACCCGGAAATGCGTGGATTTGGTGAGGGAGTCGAGTTAGACATTCGCAAAGCCCTTCCTGTCTTCCTGCCTTCCTAATTGAATCCAATCCTGCTGGATATTGAGATGAGCCTCCACTAGATCACGGCAAGCTGGGACATCACTCCAATGATCACCCTCTGCGGCCTTATGACTATCTTCCCCAGTTTCCGGGGCGAATGGAACGCTTGTAGCGGCGTCTCTATGAGCGCCGAAGCCAATGCCTGGCCATTGTGGGCCCCGCGCGTTCTCATGGGCCACGGCGGTCAGAGATGCGCCGCTACACGCGTTCCGTGGCTCATG
>JBLRWN010000105.1:448-725 GCA_047921195.1 Luteolibacter sp.
CTATATACGCTAGTATTTTATTGCCGGATTAATAGTCCCGTCGTTGTCAGCCCATCGCCGGCGCAAACTCCTGACTAAGTTGGATCGTGGCTGGGACTTGAAGTCCCAGTCCGACGTTGGGGCATCTCAGGATCATGGCCGCCATCGGCACAGGCTTCGCCGAATCCATGCTGGAACCCGGATCACAAGCAAAATGGCCGCACCACCAGCCCTCACTCAACCGCTTCTTTTTCTGAAACAGTTGGATCCAAAATTTCTGATTTTCACTTTGCACCGC
>JBLRWN010000106.1:0-718 GCA_047921195.1 Luteolibacter sp.
GGCTCAGCCCCTGGACCCCGGCCTGCGCCGGGGTGACGGAAGGAACAGGCGCCGGGGGTGACACGTTGTTGGTTCGATGTTCGACGTTCGGGGTTCGGACCCCCGACGAGGGGACGTAAGTGAAATCGTGCGTTTCCTTCAGGCCGGTCGGGCGGCGCGGCGGTTGGTCCGGAGGGGACGTCCTCACCTTTTTACCTTTTCTGGACGTTGGTAGGGGCCGCCTCCCCCGGGGGGCCGGTCTTCTTCCGGCAGACCCGAAGCGGGGAGAACGGCCGGCTCTTCTCCCTCTACAAGTTCCGCACCATGGTGCCCAACGCCGAGGAGCTGAGGAAGAACCTCGAGGGGACCGCCGGAGTCTTGACCCTGCCCCTTGCCTCGCCTACCCTCGAGGCACGCAGCCAGGCCGCTTGGTTCCTCCTCGAGCTCGGTGGAGCGCGCAAGCCGTGAAACCCGTCGACGAAGCGACGATCCGAGAGATGGTCTCCCGACTCGCGGCCGAGTTCTCGCCGGAGGCCATCATCCTGTTCGGTTCGCGGGCATGGGGTGCACCCGACGAGGAGAGCGACGTGGACCTCCTGGTCGTCGTGTCGGAGAGCGAGGCGCGTCCGGTGCACCGAGTCCTGCGGGCCCGCCGCTGCCTGCGGGGTATCCCGGTCCCCAAAGATGTCATCGTGCGGACCTCCGCCGAGGTGCGGAAGCTCGCCGCCGTGCCCGCTTC
>JBLRWN010000107.1:0-669 GCA_047921195.1 Luteolibacter sp.
TGCATCAGCGATCTTGGCGGCTTGGATGTATCTTTGTGATGGTTTCTCAGCTTCCCCGCTGATGATGAGTGGGGTCCTAGCCTCGTCCACGAGAACGGAGTCGACCTCGTCGATGATGCAATAGTTGAAATCCCTCATGACGAGTTCTTGGGGTTCCTGAGCCAAATTGTCCCTGAGGTAATCGAATCCTAGTTCTGAGTTGGTCACATAGGTGACATCTGCTGCATAGGAAGCCTTCCTTTCTTCCTGTGTCATGCCCGCTTGGACGAGCCCCACCTTCAACCCCAGGAATCGGTGCACTTGTCCCACCCATTCACAGTCTCGTCTGGCGAGGTAGTCGTTGACGGTGACGACATGGACGCCGTTCCCTGTGAGCGCATTGAGGTATGCAGGTAGCACGGCGACCAGCGTCTTCCCTTCTCCGGTTCGCATTTCGGCGATTTTCCCTTCGTGGAGGATCATTCCACCCACCAATTGCACGTCGAACGGTCGCAGTCCCAACGCACGCCTGGATCCTTCTCTTGCGACTGCGAACGCTTCCACGAGCACGGCATCCACGCCTTCTGCCATGCATTTTTCGCGCAACACTTGCGTCTTTCCACGGAGTTGTTCGTCGTCCAGCTGCTGGAGGGACGTTTCCAAGGCGTTGATTTGCTCCACGCGCGACTG
>JBLRWN010000108.1:0-668 GCA_047921195.1 Luteolibacter sp.
CTAGAAGGGGTGTTATTTCATAGGTTCATTGGAGATAATCATTTTTTCATCGAAACGCAGCCCTTCAACCACATGTGATCGAGATGCGGGATTTTGACGATGGGGTTGCCGCTGTAGCCGGTGTCGTTGAAGCCCATATCATCGGCGACGACGAAGATGATGTTCGGCTTTGATTGGGAATCTTTTGCTGAAGTGGATGCGGCGGAGACGAGGGAGTTAAAAGCAAGCGGCAGGCAAACAAGAGATCAATGAAATGCGGGCATGTGCTACGTGGATTTTGACAAAAAGATGAGGGGCAAAAAGATGGGTTTTGAAACAATGGTTATTTCAACCACTCATACGCGATCGCTTCGGGATTTCCAGCAAAGAAGGCGGCTGGCAGGTCGATTTCGATGGCCTCGGGTGATTTTCTAACCGATGCGGTTTTCGCTTCCGGCCCGCCGCCATCCGGGTTTGCCGTGAAGGCCCATTTGTCACCAAGAAGCAGATTCCCGGTGGTGCCCCAAGTGATGGGGGCATTTTCTTCGAGCGGGAACTCACAGGCGATTGTGCCGTTGGTGATGCGGATGTGGGTGACATTGGCCGCCTGGTTCTCACGCCAATAGAGACGGACTTTCGTGGCCGGCCATGCGGGGGCGAGGCGGGTGAGGGTAGCTTCTCCGTTGTGG
>JBLRWN010000109.1:0-667 GCA_047921195.1 Luteolibacter sp.
GGCGGCGGTCGTGCGGGAGGATGTCGCGCCAGGCGTAGGCGGAGGCGACTGGGCCGGCTTCGAAGCGGTCGGTGATGACTTGCTTTAAGATGAGCTCTTCGGTGGGGTTGATACTGTGATACATGATTTTGTGAATGTGGGGATTTTTTTGGTTTGAGATCGGACGGATCAGGCGGATCGGACGGATATGTTAGATTTTGTGGGCTTGGCGGTTGCAAACCGCCGCCACGAGTTAGAGCTCGTCGTCGTCGACGTTGGAAAGGGCGGACGCTTTCTGATACTCCGTAACGCGCCCTTCGAAGAAGTTGGTTTCTTTTTTGATGTCCATCATTTCGGCGAGCCAGGGGAAGGGGTTGCTGGTGGTTTCGTTGAGGGGGGCGAGGCCGCAGGAGGTGAGGCGGCGGTCGGCGATGTAGTCGATGTATTGTTCGAATTCGACGGCGTTGAGGCCGAGGGCGCCGACGGGGAGGCAGTCGCGGATGAAGGCTTTTTCGAGGTCGATGCCTTCTTTCATGGTGGCGCGGAGGTCGTCGCGGAAGTCTTCGGTCCAGATGTCGGGGTTTTCGTCGATGAGGTCCATGAGGAGGTTGCGGAAGACTTCGATGTGGTTCGATTCGTCGCGCAGGGTGTAGCGGAACATGGTGCCGATGCCGGGGAATTTGTTCTG
>JBLRWN010000110.1:0-658 GCA_047921195.1 Luteolibacter sp.
CTTCGTCGAGAAAATAGATGCGCTGGATGTTGATGTTGTAGTCCTGGGCGCGGACGACGGACGGGTCGTCGGCAAAGCGGTGGATGTTGACGACAGTGATTTCGGGTTGTCCGGTGGCATTGTGGATGGCCCGTGTTTCGCGGATTTCGCGGGCAAAGGCCTCTTTGGAGCTGATTTCGTGGACGACGAGCCCGCGGCTGGAGAATTCGCGCCGGGCCTGGATCAGGAGGTCGATGCGATCGACGATGAAGTAGAATTTGGGGATGATGCCTTTGCGGCTGTAGTACTGGGTGAGGAATCGGACGTTATAATAGGCCAGCGCGGTTTTACCGCTGCCTTGGGTATGCCAGATGATGCCTTTGCGTTCGCCGGCATCGAGTTTCTGCTCGATGGCACGGGTGGCAAAAAACTGGGGGTAGCGCATGATGTGCTTCTGGATGCCGGTTTCCTCGCGCACAAAGGCAATGGCGTAGTGCAATAGGAAGGCGAGCCGATCGGGCGAGAAGAGGGAGGTGCAAATCCGGTTGGTGGGGCTCTCGGGGGACTTGTTGGTAAGGAATTCGGGGTTGTACTTGATCACTTCTAGATTGTTGTCGCGCAGGATCAGGTCTTCGGTGGCAGCGTCTTCGGGGGCCAGTACATGGTCGAGATCAAGTTC
>JBLRWN010000111.1:0-637 GCA_047921195.1 Luteolibacter sp.
GAGTAGGAGCCTTTGGGGAGGCGCCAGAGGTTCCACTCGCGGTTTTCCATCACGCGGACGAGCACGGATTTCGCGTCGAATCCGGTGGTCCAGACCGGGTCGGTCTCGGGGTTCGCGCTGCCGAAGATGCCGCCGGGGCCGGTCACCTCGCAGGTCTGCGTGCGGGAAACATGGTTCCACCCGGCGAGGAAGTGTGGCTGGGGATCGACTGCGGCTGGTCCGTGTGATTCGGGGTTGGGCAAATGATCGCCGGTGAAGGTGCCGCCGTTGTCCGCCACGGTGGTGCCGTCCCAGGTGGCGAGCACACCGGCGGGGCCGGTGGGGTCCTGCTGGTTTTGCGGGCGGCCGTTGTTGCCGACGACGAATAACCCCTGGCCGGTGTATGCACCTTTGCCGTGGTAACCGAAGATGAAGCGGTCGCCGCGCGGTTGCACATCCGGGTAGCGCACGGTGAAGGAAAGGTCACGGGCATCGACATCATAGACGCCGCTTTCCATGGTGAAGAGGTAGAGGCGATTCGGGTCGGCAAGGTGGGCGGCGGTCGCGGTGTGGCGACCGGGGGCGACTTCGGGCGAGAGCACGCGGACGTTGCGCTCGGCATCGATGAAATACGGGCCGATGTTGAGCTGGTTGGTCG
>JBLRWN010000112.1:0-636 GCA_047921195.1 Luteolibacter sp.
CCATGTTGCTTGGCATGGGGTCATTATACGTGCTGATTACCGTATCACGGGAAAGTGCTTGCATGGTTTAACGTAATACGGTAATGTCACCGGCATGTCAAAAATCTTTGATGCTGACTTGACAGCTTTTTGCGAAAGCCCGCCAAGCACCCTCGAACTCATCGACCTGGCCGTCACCGCCGCCAAGCGTGCCGCGCACTCCTGCCACAACGACACCGCCCGCGAACACTTCGAGTTCGCCCTGGCCTTGCTCCGGGAAACCTGGATCGCCGAAAGCGGCCAGCAAGCGCGAAGCCCCGCCCAAGTCATCGCCGACGTGAATTGGGCCATGAACATCTTCGCCGCCGTGGCCGAAAGGTCTCTTCCCCCTGAAAACTGAAAACTGAACCCTAACAAACTCAATGGCCAGAATCCCAGAAACCGAAATCGACCGAGTCAAACGCGATACCGACCTCATCGCCCTCATCCAGTCCCGCGGCGTGGTCTTGAAGCAGCAGGGAGCCAACTGGACCGGCCTCTGTCCCTTCCACCAGGACACCGACACCCCGAATCTCATCGTCACCCCCGGCAAAGGCCTGTGGCGGTGCATGGCCTGTGGTGCCACCGGCAACCCGATCCAGTTCGTCGAAAAGTTCG
>JBLRWN010000113.1:0-629 GCA_047921195.1 Luteolibacter sp.
GCGAATTCTCGCTCACCTACCACGCCCCGCAACCGCGCGCCGTGCTGCGCATCGTCAATCCGGAATCTCCATCCGATCTCATGCCCTACGGCGAATACGGCCGCGTCGAACTCACCACCATGACCCGGGAATTTTTCATGCCCCGCTTCCTCGAACGCGACGAAGCCATCCGCCGCGCCCCCTGCGATGAATTCCCGTGGGATGGCGTGGGCGATGTGAGACCGTTCCAATCCGGGACGAAGACCGTGATCGAGGGTGTGTACTGAATAACAAATCTTCCACTGATCACTGATCACTCGGCACTTCACACTTCTTTCAATGAACATCCCCATCCTACGCCTCGGCCGCGAATACCATTCCCACGACCTGGTCCAACTCGATCTCGGCGGTGAAACACTGATCACCCACACCGCGAATCCCGGACTAATCCGCCGCGACCTGCTCCAGATCTCCAAGGCAAAGGCCGCGCTCGACGCGATTCCCGCCGACACCCTTGCGACTTACTGCGAGCAGGCCGCCGAGCTGTTTCTCCATGCGGATCTGCCCTGCGGCGATGCCGTTCATTCGCCGCAGCAATACGTCGAGTCGCTCTCCGCACTGACCCGCCTCCCCCACACGCTCGTCCGGAT
>JBLRWN010000114.1:0-626 GCA_047921195.1 Luteolibacter sp.
ATGGGCGCAGCCTCTTATTAACGTAAATTAACGTAAATTAACGGTTTACAAAATTATCTTCTGCTTAACTGCCGAATTTGGGGTAAATCAGCCTGCTGATCGGCTTCTTTCATAATGGCTCGGCTTCGGCTGGGATTAACCGCTGCGCAGCGCCAACGCAGCGCCAAGGGGTCATTTCATTACCTTTGTGGCTAACTTCTCAGGCCAGATCAGACTGTAGCGGGATGACGATTGTCCTCGCACCGCACGGGACTTGCGGGGCGTATTATTGTGAAAGTTGTAGCTGGATGGCATCATCCAACTTGTCGCCAAATGGGCGCAGCCTCTTATTAACGTAAATTAACGTAAATTAACGGTTTACAAAATTATCTTCTGCTTAACTGCCGAATCTACGATAAATCAGCCTGCTGATCTGCTTCTTTCATAATGGCTCGGCTTCGGCTGGGATTAACCGCTGAGGGCGCAGAGGACGCTGAGACGGCACTGAGTTAAATTCTGGGGTGGAATAAGAGGTCATTTCATTACCTTTGTGACGACCTTCTCAGGCCGCCTCATACGGTAGCGGGATGACGACAGTCATTCCAATTCGTGGAGCAACGGGCCTGCCGGGCGGAACGACTATCGTC
>JBLRWN010000115.1:0-617 GCA_047921195.1 Luteolibacter sp.
GTCAAGCGCGGCGAATCCGGCAAAAAGTATCTTGAGAATCTGGCCATGGAGGGTATCGTGATTTGGTTCATCCATGATTCAAACCGATCCTCCCCCATGGAAATCATCCGCCATGAGCAAGCGCCGAAAAACCGGGAGGAACCGGAAGGATTCGATCCTCCACCGCGACATCAAGGACCTCGAAATCACGAGATCCCTGAAGCAGTTGGCCAACATCCGGGTCACCGATTGGGAACTCAGGGAGCTTCCCCACCTGCGCGTGACCGATTGGGAACTCAAGGACATCGCGAACTACCGGGTCACCGAATGGGATCTCAAGGATTTGCTTGGCAAGCGTGAGCGGAGCCTTCGCCGCCAAACCACGATTTCCCCGGGAGAGATGCGGAAACTGCGCGACTCGCTTGGACGCTTCGTCTGCTTCGTGGCCAAAAGCCTGATCGACAATGCGGAGCGGGCCGAAATCAAATCCAATGTCACCAAGCCCGGCACGTTGGAGATCAAGCTTGTGCTCACCCAACGCGACGCCGCCGCGCTGATCGGCCACGGCGGCCACACCGCCGCCGCCATGCGCCGTACCCTCAAGGACATCGGCCGGGAGCGCGGGGCGCACGTCACGC
>JBLRWN010000116.1:0-609 GCA_047921195.1 Luteolibacter sp.
CCCATCTTAAAACCCTGCCAACTTCCGGCAAGCAACTTCGCGAACGCTTGCTCGATTGGGGCAATTGCGAACGTGACCTCTGGGCCCGCTGCCTCGCCCTCGACCCGCTCCTCCCGCGTCCGATTTGGCCGAAGAAATACCTGGCCGAAAAAGCATGGCACGAGCGCCTCAAAACCCTCAAATCCGCAGGCATGATCGCCATCAACCTGTGATCCGCACATCCCATGTAAATAGGATTACTTGAAAAAATTCTGGCTCGAAATGTGCTATAATCCTTTGATTTACCTTGGTTTTTTGTGACGGATTATTGATGCGGCCGCATCGATAATCTGTACATTGGTTTTCATTCGCGGATGGTTTTTGGTGATGTCAAAGTTGGTTTTTACTCGCTCGCAAACAGATCGAGTTGGGCTTCCTCGTCGGGATCGGCGAATCGCACGCCGGCCCCTAGCAGGCGTATAGCCCGGCCGCTTGCCCGGGTGAGGGCTTCGTGGAGGAGGGCTTCGTAAACTGGCATTTCGATTTCACCTCCGGCACGTTCGGCGGTGGTGCGGCGGAAGTCGTCGAATTTGAGTTTCACCACGCGCGAGCGGATTTGTCGGTCGGCAT
>JBLRWN010000117.1:0-602 GCA_047921195.1 Luteolibacter sp.
TGCTGTTCGACGAGCACGGCCGGGTGGCCGGGGCCGGCATCGTCGGTCCCAACGCCGGGGAACTGATCGCCGAGGCGGTGCTCGCGCTGGAGATGGGCGCCGACATGGAGGACATCGGCCTGACCATCCATCCCCATCCGACCCTGTCCGAGACCCTGTGCTTCGCCGCCGAGGTGGCCCACGGCAGCGTCACGGATATCCTGGTGCCGCGGCGGAAGAAGCCTGGTGGGTGAGGTGTGAGGTGTGAGGTGTGAGGTGTGAGGTGTGAGGTGTGAAGGTTGAAGGTTGAAGGTTGAAGGTTGAAGGTTGAAAGTGGGCATGCCGCCGCCGGAAAAACGGTGGGAGCCCGGCCCTCCGGGCGAATAGGTCTTGGGCCCACCCGGTATTCGCCGCCTCCCGGCCCCTCCGCGGCACCGATCCGCCCCGCTCTTGCTGCGAACAGCCGGGATCAGCTGAAAAAAGGCCTGGATCTTGCGCACCGTCAAGTCTGAGCCGGCTCGCCCCGCTGCCGGCGGGTTGCCGTCGCCGATACCGGTCTGCAATACTCCAGGTAAAGCGGCTCCTACCTTACCAAAGCCCGGCGCTTCACCATGGATCAACGC
>JBLRWN010000118.1:0-602 GCA_047921195.1 Luteolibacter sp.
CCACCATGCAGTCCAACGTCACCGTGGGCCCGCCAATCGAGGTGCTGGTCTACGAAAAGGACAGCCTCGCCTTCGAGCACTATCTGTGCCTGGAGAACGATGACGCGTACCTGCAGACGCTCAAGCGCGCCTGGGACGAGAACATCAGGAAGGCCTTCCAGGACCTGCCCCGCTTCGACTGGGAATCCGCCCGCGACCGAAAACGCCGCGGCACCCAGGTAAGCGGGCGCAAGAAGGCGGCCAGGAGGAAAAAAGGATGAAGGCAGAGTGGCAGGCTTCGCCTGGCACATGCCGGTTTCATTCATCCTTCAACCTTCAACCTTCAACCTT
Organism: Luteolibacter sp.; assembly: GCA_047921195.1. Lineage (GTDB taxonomy): Bacteria > Verrucomicrobiota > Verrucomicrobiia > Verrucomicrobiales > Akkermansiaceae > Luteolibacter. Next base: position 331 of record JBLRWN010000118.1, read on the forward strand.
CAACCTTCCGCCACCACGTCCACCGCCACCGTCAGCCCGTGGCTCTCACCGCCGCCGAACAGTACGCCCTTGAGCGGTGACACGTCCGTGTAGTCGCGTCCCCAGGCCAGGGTAATGTGGCGCTCCATGGGGACCACGTTGTTGGTGGGATCGAATTCCAGCCAGCCCTGACCCGGGTCGAACACCGCGAACCATGCGTGCGAGGCATCCGCGCCCTGCAGCCTTTCCTGTCCCGGCGGGGGGCGCGTCTCCAGGTAGCCGCTCACATAGCG
>JBLRWN010000119.1:0-600 GCA_047921195.1 Luteolibacter sp.
ACACCCGCGCATCTTGTCGATCTCTTGCCGACGATTGCGGAACTCGCGGGGGCAGAGAGCCCCTCGGAGTTCCCCGGACGCGAGCCCACGCCCTTGGCCGGAGTGTCGCTCGTGCCGATTCTATCCGGTGGGGCGCTCGAAGAACGTCCGCCGATCCATTTCCTCTTCGAGCAGGATCGGGGTCTGCGTGATGGCGATTGGAAAATCGTGTCTTTCCAAGCCGGGCCATGGGAGCTATACAACCTGAAAAACGATCCTGCGGAGGTGCGCGATGTCGCAGCGAAACACCCGGAGAGGGTCGAAACAATGGCGGCGGAGTGGCACCGGATGACGCGCGACGTGCTGATGGCTCCTGAGGATGAGCAACGCCCGGTTGCATCGAAGGCAGAGCCGAAGTCCCACCCGCAGTGGTCGAATTATGCCCCGGAGCCGGGCCACCATACAGGAAATCGCTAAGGCAACAGCGGCCATGCGGTTAAGAACCGGAACCCAAAGACGTATAATTCTAGAAGGATGAGTTGAACCGTTAATTTACGTTAATTTCGATTACGATTTCGATTACGATTTCGATTTGGATTTCGATTTGGATTTCGATTTGGA
>JBLRWN010000120.1:0-598 GCA_047921195.1 Luteolibacter sp.
CTCAACAGCCCGGCGCTCTTAGAGGCCGACCGCCTGATGCGCTTCAACGTCGTGGTCGCCAACCCGCCCTTCAGCCTCGACAAGTGGGGCGCAACCGAGGCGCATGCCGACCGCTACAACCGCTTCTGGCGGGGCGTTCCGCCCAAGTCCAAGGGCGACTACGCCTTCATCACCCACATGATCGAGACCGCGCTGCCGCAGGAGGGCCGCGTCGCCGTGGTGGTGCCGCACGGCGTGCTGTTCCGCGGCGGCTCCGAGGGCCGCATCCGCCGCGCCCTGATTGAGGAGAACCTGCTCGACGCCGTCATCGGCCTGCCGGGCAACCTGTTCCCCACCACCTCCATCCCGGTCGCCATCCTGGTGTTCGACCGCGCCCGCGAGAAGGGCGGCGCCCGCGAGGACTGCCAGGACGTGCTGTTCATCGACGCCAGCCGCGACTACAGGTCCGGCAAGAACCAGAACGCCCTGCTCGACGAGCACATGGCCAAGGTACTCGCCACCTTCCGCGCCCGGCAGCCGGTGGACAAGTACGCCCATGTCGCCAGCCTGCAGGAGATCGCCGAAAACGACTTCAACCTCAACATCCCGCCCTATGTGG
>JBLRWN010000121.1:0-591 GCA_047921195.1 Luteolibacter sp.
GGGCGGTCATTTCAGCTCCTTCCGGTGGCGGCATGCCGTGCAATCGCCCGGGCGCAGTCGCGGATCAGTGTTGGGCCATGGTAGATGAATCCGGTGTAGAGCTGGACCAGATCGGCACCGGCGTTCAGTTTGGCAATGGCATCGTCGGCCGACATCACGCCGCCGGAGCCGATGATGGGAAAGCCCGGGCCGAGCACCTCGCGTGCAATTTTCAGCACGCGGTTGGCCGGCGCCAGCAATGGCCGGCCGCTCAGGCCCCCGGCCTCGGCGGCATGCGGCAGACCGGCGACGGCATCGCGCGCGAGCGTGGTGTTGGTGGCGATCAGGCCGTCGATGCCGCTGTTGCCGATGATCTCCAGCGAGGACCGCAGTGCCGGTTCCTCCCAGTCCGGGGCGATCTTGACCACCAGCGGGCGGGTCTGGCCGCATTCCCGGGCATGGCCGGCGCCGGCATCGACCAGGGCCTGCAGCAGTCTGGTCAGTGGCGCGGTGTCCTGCAGCCGGCGAAGATTCTCGGTATTGGGCGAGGAGATGTTGATCGCGACGTAATCGCAGTGCGGGTAGACCTTTTCCAGGCAGTACAGGTAGTCC
>JBLRWN010000122.1:0-580 GCA_047921195.1 Luteolibacter sp.
ATCCGCGGCAACGTCGAGATTCTGCGGCGGCGCCTGGCCGGCAGAGAGGGCGAGGAAGAGGTCGTGGAGGTGCTCAAGAACACCGAGCGGATTTCCCGGATTACCAGGAGTCTGCTGCTTTTTGCCCGTGAACACGAACAGTCCACGACCCCGCCGGAAGAGGTCAGCATCAACGATATGCTGGACGAGATCATTGCCCAGGCCGAGTACCAGGAGCCTTTTACCGATCTGGAAGTGGGTCGCGACTTTGCCCCCGACCTGCCGCCCCTGCTCAGCGACCAGGAGAAACTGCGCCAGGTGTTCACCAACCTGGTGATCAACGCGATCCAGGCCATGGACGGCCGGGGCCGGTTGGAGATCAGCACCCGCCGGGCCGGAGAGCAAGTGGAAGTGGCGATCGGGGATTCCGGGCCGGGGATTCCGCCTGAAGCCCGCCAGGTAGTTTTCAGTCCCTTTTATACCACCAAAAAAGGCGGCACCGGCATGGGCCTGGCGGTGGCTTACGGCATTGTCCAGACCCTGGGAGGCAGTATCGAGGTCAGCGGCAACGGGGAGCGCGGCGCCCTGATCACCGTCCGCC
>JBLRWN010000123.1:0-580 GCA_047921195.1 Luteolibacter sp.
CTGCGATGGACGACCCGTCGAACATCGTTCCGTCGGCGAACATCTCTTCGTCGACCATACCCGCGTCGAACGTGACGTGCTGCCACTTGCCCTTTGGATCGGTGAAACGGAGATCGACGTATTTGACGTCATTGTCCTTGATCGCCTTGAGTACGTCGTTAGCGGTCTTCATGATGGCACTATCCTCTGCTGGCATTCTGATGCGCGCCGTCGGCCAGAACGGCCGCAGCTTTTTAGGTGGGTTGTTCGACGGTCTAGATCGCGTCTGCCCCGGTCTCGCCGGTGCGGATGCGGATCGCCTCCTCCACCGATGATACAAAAATCTTGCCATCGCCGATCCGGCCCGTCTGGGCGGCCTTGCGAATGGCGTCGACCGCCTTATCCACTAGTTCGTCGGCGAGCACGATTTCGAGCTTCACCTTCGGCAGGAAGTCGACGACGTATTCGGCTCCGCGGTAAAGCTCCGTATGGCCCTTCTGCCGCCCGAACCCTTTGGCCTCAATCACTGTTATCCCTTGCAGGCCGACGTCCTGAAGGGCTTCCTTCACCTCGTCCAGCTTGACGGGCTTGATGATCGCCT
>JBLRWN010000124.1:0-577 GCA_047921195.1 Luteolibacter sp.
ATGCACCGCAACGGCTCACCCCCTGCAGAATTCGAGTTCGATGAGGATCACAGTTACTTCATGGTGCGGTTGCCGGTTCATCCGGCGGCGCTTGAGGTTGCTGAATCGCAAGCCAGCGCTGCTACAGAGCAGGAGTCCGTCCAACAAGGGGCCCAGTCAGGGGCCCAGTCAGGGGCCCAGTCAGGCCAGGTTTTACAGTTGTTGCGGAGTCAGTCCCTTTCCGCAGGAGAAATCGCCACAGCCCTGGGGCTTAAAAGCAAAACAGGAGCGCTCAAGCGGACGCTGGGAGTTCTTTACGATCAGGAGCTGATTGCATACACCCTCCCGGATAAGCCGACCAGTCGTCTGCAGAAATACCGTCTGACTGAAATGGGGCGCGCTGTCGTTGACTCCAGTGAAGGGGGTCAGTCATGAATTACCCCTCCATCCGGATCGAAGGCGCAATCCTTTCTTCAGACATTTTCGAAAAGCTCGACGATGCCGTCGGCCAGCAGTTCGGTATGGACGCCGAGATGCTTCTTACCGTCGAGCCGGGCCATCACCGCGTTCGGAATGGCGCCATATCCGACCTGAAGAG
>JBLRWN010000125.1:0-568 GCA_047921195.1 Luteolibacter sp.
GTCCGCGCCAACAAGCAGCTCACGCTCGGCGGATTCGAATACGACATCGACCGCGCCATGCTCGTTTTCCGCATCACCAACCTGTTCGAGCGCGAGGTTTTCGATCCCGACATCGTCGCCTCGATGGTCCACTGCGCCATCGCCGAGCTCGACCGCATGGTGCCCTATGCCGCGATCGTCCGCAACACGCCCGGCGACCTGCTGGACGACCTCGATCTCGAACGACACTTGATGCGTGAAGACGTCATCCCGCCGGTGCCGGGCGACGTCGAAGAGGAGGAATATTGAATGGTGCGGGATCAGGCATCCTGTTCCATCGGTTTTTCCGGGCAGACGGCCTCTGCGGTGAAGGGTTTGAGGTACCAGTCCTTCAGTTTCCCCAGCAGTGTCCGGATATCCTCGGCAGCGATGTAGGCGGAGGGAATGAGATAAAGGGTAATGGCGGTGGCGAAGAGGATGCCGAAGGCCAGTGAGGTGGCCATCGGGATCAGGAACTGGGCCTGCAGCGAACGGTCGAATAAAATCGGAAGCAGGCCGACGAAAGTGGTCATGGACGTCAGGACGATGG
>JBLRWN010000126.1:0-566 GCA_047921195.1 Luteolibacter sp.
CGCGTCGATTCCTATCCCGATGGCGATGCCAACGGCACCCCGGTCACCGGGCAGGTGTTTTCCTTCACCATCGCCGATACCGATGGCGACGGAATCCCGGACTGGTGGGAAATTCAATACTTCGGCGGCCCCACCGCCGCCGATGCCAATGCGGATCCCGACAACGACGGCCTCACCAACCTTGAGGAATACATCCGCGGCACCAACCCGATCAACCCCGATACCGACGGCGACGGCCTGCCCGATGGCGTCGAAACCGCCACCGGCATCTGGGTCAGCCCCAACGACACTGGCACTCACCCACTCAACCCCGATACCGACGGCGACGGCCTGCTCGACGGCGTCGAAACCAACACCGGCACCTGGGCTGGCCCGTTCGACACCGGCACCGATCCGCTCAACCCCGATACCGACGGCGATGGCCTGCTCGATGGCGTCGAAACCAACACCGGCGTCTTCGTCAGCCGCTTCGACACCGGCACCAATCCTTTCAATAAAGACACCGATGGCGACGGGGTGTGGGACTACTACGAAGTTGCCGCCACGTTCACCGACCCGAACGATTC
>JBLRWN010000127.1:0-563 GCA_047921195.1 Luteolibacter sp.
GACATCCTGATGAACCTCGATCAATACGTTGCACAGCGCATGCTGGCTAAATCGATCGGTGGAAATGAATACCTGCTCATCCAAAGCCCGGACAATTTCCACCGCCCCAATAAGAACCAGGAACCTGAGATTCAATGGCAGGTGTTTGAGCGTTAGAGCGGATCTTTCATTTCCTGCCTTCCTGCCTTCCTGCTTTCCTCATTCAAAAACCGATACTCCAGCCCTCTATCGACACCCGTAGGCGCGATTGTGAAATCGCGGACCGTGGGGCAAGCCGACGTCCACCCACCCCATTCTCACGAATGGGCCTACGTGCTTCCGCGCGGATCTTCATTTCCTGCCTTCCTGCTTTCCTCATTCAAAAACCGATACTCCAGCCCTCCATCGACACCCGTAGGCGCGATTGTGAAATCGCGAACCGTGGTGCATGCCGACGTCCACCCACCCCATTCTCACGAATGGGCCTACGTGCTTCCGCGCGGATCTTTCATTTCCTGCCTTCCTGCTTTCCTCACTCAAAAACCGATACTCCAGCCCTCCATCGACACCCGTAGGCGCGATTG
>JBLRWN010000128.1:0-562 GCA_047921195.1 Luteolibacter sp.
ATCTTCCTGCTTTCCACCGGCGAGGAAAAGGATCTCGCCGTGGTGCGCAAGTGGATGGACAACGTCGAAAGGTTCGGCGGACACAATTGGGAAAAGGGCTACCGGGGAGCCGGGATCTGCGAATACTACCTCCGCACCGGCGACCAGCGCATGCTGCCGCTGATCAAGGAGATGACCGAAGAACTCCGCGTCCACATGTATAGCGGCGGATGGAGCGGGCGGGCCGCACCGGCGGCCTTCACCTATTCCGTCGGCACGGGCCAGGTCCATGCCTCCGGTGTGAACTGCATGTCCTTCCTCCTGATGGCAAAATTGTGCGGCGTCGAGGTGGATGAATACATGTTCAACCAGACGTGGGCACAGTTTTACCGTTTCGCCGGCCACGGCAACGTGCCCTATGGCAACGGCCTGCCCGAAGGCGGCTTCCGCGACAATGGCAAGACCAGCGGCCTGGCCCACGGATTGGGAGCCGCCGCATTGGTTGTGCCGGAAGGCGAAGACTCGGTGTATGCCAAGGCGCGCGATAATTCGGCGATGAAGGCGTTCTACGCCACCAACTGGT
>JBLRWN010000129.1:0-561 GCA_047921195.1 Luteolibacter sp.
CGGCACCGAGGGCATTTTCCGGAAAGATCGGGGTGCCGGTGAAGCCGAATTGATAATAGCGTTTGAACTTCTTTTGCAGGTTTTTCTGCGCCTCGCCGAACTGGCTGCGGTGGCATTCGTCGAAGATGAAGACGACTTGTTTGTGGTAGATGGGAAGGTTGCCCTCTCCGCGCATCAGGTTGTTGAGTTTCTGGATGGTGGTGACGATGATTTTGTTGTCGTCCTTGTCGATATTGCGCTTGAGTCCTGCCGTGTTCTCGGAGCCATTGACGCTATCGGGCGAGAAGCGTTGGTATTCCTTCATCGTTTGGTAATCGAGGTCTTTGCGATCGACGACGAAGAAGACCTTGTCGATGAAATCGAGTTCGGTGGCGGCGCGGGCGGCTTTGAAGCTGGTGAGGGTTTTTCCTGAGCCGGTGGTGTGCCAGATGAAGCCACCGCCATCGGTGCTGCTCCATTGCTTGGCTTGGAAGGCGCTTTTGATTTTCCACAGGATGCGCTCGGTGGCGGCGATCTGGTAGGGGCGCATCACCAGCAGGGTGTTGCCCGAATCGAAAACGG
>JBLRWN010000130.1:0-558 GCA_047921195.1 Luteolibacter sp.
GTCTTCGTGTGAGACCCAAAAGGAAAAGGCAAAGTCCGCGTTGGTGCCGAAGCTGCGGTTTCCGGAGTTTCGGTATGAATCTCACACGAAGCCACGAAGCCACGAAGAAGAAGGAGAGATGCAATGAGTTCCAAATCAAAATCCTTCGTGCCTTCGTGTCTTCGTGTGAGGTCCAAAAGGAAAAGGAAAAGCCCGCGCTGGTGCCGAAGCTGCGGTTTCCGGAGTTCCGGAATGAATCGCACACGAAGCCACGAAGCCACGAAGAAGAAGGAGAGATGCAATGAGTTCAAAATCAAAATCCCTTCGTGCCTTCGTGTCTTCGTGTGAGACCCAAAAGGAAAAGGCAAAGTCCGCGTTGGTGCCGAAGCTGCGGTTTCCGGAGTTCCGGAATGAATCGCACACGAAGCCACGAAGCCACGAAGAAGAAGGAGGGGTGCAATGAGTTCAAAATCCAAAAACCTTCGTGCCTTCGCGTCTTCGTGTGAGGTTCAAAAGGAAAAGCCCGCGCTGGTGCCGAAGCTGCGGTTTCCGGAGTTTCGGAATGAATCTCACACGAAG
>JBLRWN010000131.1:0-557 GCA_047921195.1 Luteolibacter sp.
CGAACATCACGCGTTGCCATGCCGATTTGTAACATAGTCCCCTATATACGCTAGTATTTTATTGCCGGATTAATAAAGTCAAGGCAACATAAGCCAATATCACACTAAGTAGCATTAATACAGGATGCCACCTTCGCTTTCGCTTTGTGCACGTTTCGCTCATTGTTTGGCCCATCGTAGAGCACGTGCACCCGCTACAAGCCTCGGGGGAAGATGCTCTCGGGGTTAATGTTCATATTACGATAATCGTCGCAAACACCGCCGCTGGTAGCGGGTTGCACGATGCGGCTTGTTCGGCATTTATATTCATATCGGTCTGCCTAGTAGTGTCAACATACATGCTCGAAAAACTACTGCGACTATCCAGACAATGATCACAGGACCTATCATTCTTGCAATGGCTTCCGCATAAGAAATCTTACCTGTGAACCATGGTCCCGTTGTGACTAAAGCGTGCATAAATAGAGCGATGCCACCGCATATCATCCTCTAATCCGCAGTTGTGATTGAGGATGGGCGGCGCAAGTACTTATGATTGCGGCGTTTGAAGGCGAAAC
>JBLRWN010000132.1:0-552 GCA_047921195.1 Luteolibacter sp.
CTCGGCCACCGCGACGACATCCGCGAGATGGCACCCTCACAGCGGCGCATCATGCACCGCCTGCTGGTGCTCATCGACACCTACGACCTTTACCGGCACATCGCCTACCCCAAAGCCCAGACGCCCGACGAAGTACCCGCCTACTACCGGCTGGCGGCGGAAACCGGCGGCATCTTCGTCAACATCGCACTCACCGAACCCTTCGGCCTCACCCTGCTCGAAGCCGGTGCCAGCGGCCTGCCGGTGGTGGCCACCAACGACGGCGGCCCGCGCGACATCCTCGCCAACTGCCTCCACGGACTGCTCGTCGATCCGCTCGACCGCGAGGCCATCGAAAAAGCCCTGCTCTCCGCGTTCGACGACAAGGAACGCTACGACGAATGGGTGCGATGCGGCGTCAAGGGCACCCGCGAGCATTATTCCTGGACCAACCACGTGGACCACTACATGCGCGAGGTGCTCGAACTGCACAAGAAAGCCGACTCCCACGAGCAACCCTTCGGCAAGAAACGCGGCAAGCGCGCCATGCCGCATTTCGACCGGCTGCTCATC
>JBLRWN010000133.1:0-546 GCA_047921195.1 Luteolibacter sp.
GACCAACTCTTCATGCGCGCCCTCGCCCGTCCGCCACGCGCTGGCGAACTTGAGAAACTCAGCGCGCTGCTCCAGCGCCAGCGCGGACACTATCTGGGATCGCCTGACGACGCGAAGAAACTCATCGCCGTCGGCGAGGCACCCGTCGCCGCCGACCTCGATCCGGTCGAGACGGCGGCATGGACCTCCATTTGCCGCGTGATCCTCAACCTCCACGAAACCATCACCCGCCATTGATGTTTATGATATCTTCCTCCAATCCCGTCCCGCCGCGTCTCGAAAGAGTCCTGCTGGAGCGCGCTCAGGCCGAGCGGTTTCTATTGAGCCAGACGCGCCGCAAGTTTCTCACCAGCGCCTTCGGCTCGCTCGGATCGCTGGCGCTGGGCGGCATGGTCGGTTCCCGCCTGCTCGCCGCCAACGCGCGTCCGACGGCCGGCCTCGCTCCGCATTTCCTCACCCATGCGCCACGGGCGAAGCGCGTGATCCACCTGTGCATGGCGGGCGGCCCGAGCCACTTGGAGTCGTTCGACCCCAAGCCGGTTCTCG
>JBLRWN010000134.1:0-545 GCA_047921195.1 Luteolibacter sp.
CGTTCATCCCCTACGGCCTGGAACTCATTTAGCCCACCACCACAACATGGACAAGTCCACCGCACAACGCGTCGCCGCGCAGCCGTCTCAGCGATATTTTCGCCGGCAGAAAAGGCGTCTCAGCAGTGGCCCATGATGAACCATAAATGAGGCCATCCTACACGAAGCCGCGGAACGGGAGGGATTCGAACCCTCGGTAGCCTTTTGGGCTACGTTCCCTTAGCAAGGGAGTGCTTTCGACCACTCAGCCACCGTTCCTGATGTGCGGGTCGGGGAGGTTTGAACCACAGAAGCGGCATGACGTCAACAGCAGGTGTAGGATTACCGGAGGGATTGTTCGCGCGGCTGGGAAAACCAGTGAGCGGCGCGTGGAATGGGCAAGGCGCGGAAAAGTGCGCCGAGCCCGTGCTTGTCAATCGCGGGCATCTCGCCACGATCGATCGCATGCTCATTGAGCCATGATGAAGATCGCAGCAGCAGAAGGATTCGCGATGCCGGCCGAGTGGACGCGGCAGGAGGCCGTGTGGTTGTCCTGGCCGGTAGAT
>JBLRWN010000135.1:0-536 GCA_047921195.1 Luteolibacter sp.
GTGGTGGACGCCGAGTTCGAGGAAGTGGACGACAAGAAGAAGTAAGCGCGTCGGGGCTGTCCCGCGGCGCCGGCGGATAACGCAGAGGTCGCAGAGGCGCGGGGGTCGCAGAGGTTTTTCTTGATCATAAGAACCTCTCTGCGCCCTCTGCGTTTCCTTTGCGCCCTCTGCGTTCGGCTTTTGACTCTCAGATCACGAAACACGGGCACTGAAGCTTCATGGCAAAGCGCGACTACTACGAAATCCTCGGCGTGGCGAAAAACGCCAGCGAGGCGGACCTGAAGAAAGCGTTCCGGCGCCTGGCCATGAAGTATCATCCGGACCGCAATCCCGGCGACAAGGAGGCAGAGGACCGCTTCAAGGAGGCCAAGGACGCCTACGAGATTCTTGCCGACCCGCAACGGCGTGCCGCCTACGATCAGTTCGGTCATGCCGGTGTGGACCCCTCCGCCGGCGGAGGAGCCCGGGGCGGGGCGAACTTCAGCGACATCTTCGAGGACATCTTCGGCGACATCTTCGGCGGCGGCCGGGGCGGC
>JBLRWN010000136.1:0-531 GCA_047921195.1 Luteolibacter sp.
GGGTGCTTTGGTGCGGAGATCACCCGCCAAAACCCGCACATCACGGAGATGGCCATCGCCGGCGGTCTCATTGCCATTCACGGCGGTGGTGAGGGCAGGCGCACTTGGACCGGGCTGACCTTTCAAGTGGCCGACGTCGTCGCAGGAGCCGCGGAAGTCGTCGCCGCCGGAGGCAAATGCGACCGCGAACCGCAGTGGGAGGACGGCGAGCCACCCCACCTTGCGATGTGCGAGGACACCGAAGGCAACCAGATCATGCTCAGCCGCCAGCGCGGGTGATGTGCCATCAACCTTCTGAGGAACTTTCAAGTTCCCAAGGCCGATGAGACAGCCTGTAGCGGCGCGTCTATGACCGCCGAAGCCAATGCTTCAGCCTGTAGCGGCGCGTCTATGACCGCCGAAGCCGATGCTTCGGCCTGTAGCGGCGCGTCTATGACCGCCGAAGCCAATGCTTCAGCCTGTAGCGGCGCGTCTATGACCGCCGAAGCCAATGCTTCAGCCTGTAGCGGCGCGTCTATGACCGCCGAAGCC
>JBLRWN010000137.1:0-531 GCA_047921195.1 Luteolibacter sp.
CCGGTGGACCATTTGCAGCCGATGACGTCTTCGAGCCGATGGTAGGCGGTGCGCTCGGGCAGGCTGAGGTGTTTTTTCGGTTTTTCGGTCATGGGGTGGGTTTGGCCACAAGAGGCACAAAGGGCACAAATTTGAAGGCTATGATTGTTTGGGTCTTACGTGATTTTCCGAGTGGAAGTTAAGGTGATTGTTGTTTGTAGCGGGCGTAGCGTTCGCGTTGTTCGGGGGTGAGGTTGGCGGGATCGAAGCGCGGATCGGGGACGTGGTTGATTTTGCTGTAGATGACGTTGGCCATGTCGGCGGCGGCGTTTTTGATGTGCTCGGCTTTTTCGCCGGCAAACAGGCTGTCCACGGTGTGGTGAAACAAAGTGAGCCAGCGGTCGAATTTATCCTTGCCCATGTCGGTGAGCGGAACGAGGCGCGCGTGGGCGGCAAGCGGGTTGCCGCGAAAGGTCCCGGCGTTGAAGATGACGGTGTCCCAAAAGTCATACATCTTGGGAAGGTGGGTGTCCCAATCGACATTGGCGACTT
>JBLRWN010000138.1:0-529 GCA_047921195.1 Luteolibacter sp.
GGTTCCCGGTGTGCAGCGTCCACGCGCTCAACCGATTCATGCCGCGCCGGAATCTCACAAAGCTCAGTCCCTCGAACGCCTAGCTGTGGCACGGCAGCCGAGGGTGAGCACCGACACATCAAAAATCTATGAAAATACCAAAAACAGACCAACAGGACGGCGGGCTGCCGTTGTCCACGAGCGACGTGTTCGCGTTTGTGGGTGTAAGCCGAATCATTGGCGATCCCACCGGAAAGCTTATGCAGGCTGAAGTGGCTGACCGAATCCAAAAGCTCGTCAACGTCCTGCGGAATACCGTAGGCGTTATGGACGCGCTTAAAAGCATGGACAGACTCCCCGGCATGACCGAGCGAGAAAAAATGGCCATCCGAGTATGCGCACGGAGCATCCAAGACGCTCTCGATGAGGCGATGCCCGAATGGGATGCCGTCTCCAAAGCAATTCATGATGCGAACGCCGAGTCCATGCGCGCCGCGCAAGACTCCGATTGAAACAACACGGCCCCTCGGCGTCGCATGAGACGACTTGT
>JBLRWN010000139.1:0-523 GCA_047921195.1 Luteolibacter sp.
CGAAGGACGAAGGACTGCGCCGCAGGCGCAACAGACGCCGTGCAGCGGCTTGTTCTTGGGGGTTGGGTAGCGCGGTCTGGCTCAGACCGCATGCGCATGAGATGAGAAAGGAATGGTGCAAGGTGGGTCGGGACGGCTTTTTCTTGTGATTTTGCTTTCTCGTTCCATGCGCGGTGCGCCCTCGGCGAGGCCGCGCTACCTTGTGCGGCTGCGGCGCTGTCTTTGGCCGCCATTCGGCAGGAGCGTGGGACCGATGCTTAAATCGGTCCCTACCTAGGATTGGAGCGGAGGCGCTTTTTCATGATCGACCAGGGACCAGGGAACAGGGAACAGGGACCAGGGAACAGGGAGCAGGGATGAAGGACTGCGCCGCAGGCGCAACAGACGCCGTGCAGCGGCTTGTTCTTGGGGGTTGGGTAGCGCGGTCTGGCTCAGACCGCATGCGCATGAGATGAGAAAGGAATGGTGCAAGGAAGTTCGGGACGGCTTTTTCTTGTGATTTTGCTTTCGCGTTCCATGCGCG
>JBLRWN010000140.1:0-521 GCA_047921195.1 Luteolibacter sp.
ATTCAAAGTCTCTTTAGGCATCCGTGTGTTGCGTATGCAGCATAAGAAATCGCTAGTATTTAAATGCCGGATTAATATATTAATCCCCATTTTCTCAGCTGAGTTTCAGGGACACCCCGCATATGGAAACAATATAAGAATCGCCCTAATAAATCCTCATAGCTCTCATCTCGTTTGATGGATTTAATATACGAAGCTACAGCCGGTGCATAGAATTTCATGCCAGCAATTCCAACATTCTCAAAACATGTAACCGCGTAATAAGGTTCAAGGTAGATCTTTGACTCAACCTCGTCAATTGTGCACTGATGGAAGAAATGAACAATATCTGAAATTTCTAAATCACCATGATGTTCTGGTAAAAGATCCTCAATCTCTGGAAGTTTCATCAATCAATTGCTTTCAAAAAATCTAATCAGTGCATGTAGTCAAGGCGCAAAAACAATTATTAATCCGGCATTTAAATACTAGCGATTTCTTATGCTGCATACGCAACACACGGATGCCTAAAGAGACTTTGA
>JBLRWN010000141.1:0-521 GCA_047921195.1 Luteolibacter sp.
GATGTTGCCCTTCACCGTGCAACGTCCCCACGGGAGTTCGGCAAACGGACTGGCCTTCGCTCCGTGGATGCTCTCACCGTTCCTCTGCATCCACTCGCCGACCTTTTCAAGGATGGCGACGCTGGCCTCAGGGATGGTGCCATCGCCGCGCGGGCCGATGTTGAGCAGGTAGTTGCCGCCCTTGCTGACGACCTCGACGAGGCGCCGGACAATCTCCTCCGGGCTCTTCCACTTCGTGTCGAAGCGGCTGTATCCCCAGGTCTCGTTGAGGGTTTGCGGCGTTTCCCAATCTTCCTCGATTCCGCCCGCCGGCATGCCGTTGTCGTTCATGTTCTGGTAGTCGCCCATGAGTTCCTGCTCATAGTTCTCACATTTTGGCGATAACGGAGGGCAGTTTGATGGCTCAAAAGTAGCCGAGTTCCTCGGCCTCCAATTGGATGGCAATTTGGGCTGGGTGTATCTGGAGGGCATTAGCGAGGAATGTCTCCACCCCCTCATTGAGGGCGCGGAGGACTCGCTGC
>JBLRWN010000142.1:0-513 GCA_047921195.1 Luteolibacter sp.
GCTGCACGCCCGACAAATAGAGCTTCGCGCTTGGTCTTCCGCTGCTTTCATTCAGGTGGCCAAGCGAGGTGTTGGCGCTCTTCCACAAGGAGCGAAGCTCCACATTCCAAGGAGCGGCGGAACGTGTCCGCCGATGACCATGGGGAAGCCCATGACAACGCGCAACCGCGCATCTCATTGTCCTCCCATGGTCGCGGGCAGCAAAGAGCCGGAGGCGCCTGCTACGCGGAGGTGCCAGTTACAGCTCTGCGGCGAAGGCTTCGAGGGTCGCGCATTGAATCGCGTGGCGATGCAATTGGCGGAGCTTGACCTCATCAGCCAGCTCATCGATGGCCTCGCGAAGACCTGCGGGGATCGATTCGAAGCGGAGTTCCAAGACTTCAAGAACGTTTTCGCGCAGGCTGATCTGGCGGCCTTCCTGGCGGCCTTGGGCTTTGAGTTTTTCTGCGACGGACATGGTGTTTTTCTCTAATTCAGGGTTCGTTGATATCGTATGGTAGATTTTTTCGACGT
>JBLRWN010000143.1:0-512 GCA_047921195.1 Luteolibacter sp.
ACCCGCCGCATCAACATCCCCGCAAATCCCATCTCCACCCCAAATCCTATCGGACCGCGGACTTCCATGCCCGCCGTAGCCTTGGCGAAGGAGGGGATCCGCCCCTCTGCGGCTCGATTTCCAAATTCCGCCACCGCCGGCCCCGCCGCCGCTCCCACTTCATCCCCCTGCCGCACCGCCACACTCCGGCCCTTCCGCTCCATCGCCTGCTTGAGCAACAACCGATACCGTCCCGAAACCTCATTCCAGCGCTCCGATTCATCTCCCACACCCTCCGAGCACAACAACGCCCGCACCAACCCGCCACGCGCCGCCTTCCCCGCCACCGTCCTTCCCCCGGCACCCACCGCCTCGCCATAGCTACTCCACCGATAATCCGCCGGATCCACCGCCATTCCTGCCCTTACTGGATTCAAATCAATGTATGCCGCCACCGTCCGCGCCGGAATCCCGCTTTCCACGATCACGCTCTTGAATCGCTCCTCCCACAACGTCCCTGAGCGTTTTTTCTG
>JBLRWN010000144.1:0-512 GCA_047921195.1 Luteolibacter sp.
GAACCATCCACCAGCCCATTCCCACCATGATTACACTACTCTGCCTACTCCTAGCACTCACTCTCCCGCTCCCTGCCAAGGAAGGGGCGGTTGAATGTGGCAACCTTATCTACGCCGGAACCCGCACCTCGAGATGTTTCAGCGACGAGTTTCTAACAGTCGTCCAGCAGAAGACATCGATCGCCACCGAGCGCCGCTTCAAGGCGGTGAAGCTCGCGGACGACGAGTTGTTCAAAATCCCCTTTGTCATCATGACCGGCGAGGCGGATTTCAACCTGCCCACCAAGGAACGTGAGAACCTGAAACGTTACCTCGAGAACGGTGGCTTCCTGCTCGCGTCCGCGTCGTGCTCGAACGAGGCGTGGGGCAAGTCATTCGAGCGCGAGATCAAGTCAATCTTCGGCAAGGACTGCCTCAAGGACATTCCTATGGACCATGAGATCTTCCGCACGGTATTCAACATCCGCGAGCTCAAGATGTCGAAGTCCGAGGGGGCCGGCGCGCTCAAGGGC
>JBLRWN010000145.1:0-510 GCA_047921195.1 Luteolibacter sp.
GTAGTTCGGGCCGCGGTGGAAGGTGAGGATGCCGGTCATTGTGGAAGAAGAGGACGGAGGACGGAGGTCAGAGGTCAGAGGTCGGAGGTCAGAGGGCGGCTTGCCGCGCCGGAGTCCCGCAGGGCGTAGGCGGGAGGTCGGAGGTCAGAGGTCAGGGGACGGAGGCACGACACGGAGGCACGACACGGAGGCACGACACTCTTGTCGTGTGGGCGAATGGGGGGAGAATGGGAGGAGAATGTGCGGGTCGCTGGGCGGCTTTTTCATTCGCATGTCATTCGCGTCCTACCACAGGAGTGTGGCAGGCTCCGTGTGGTAGGCACGGAGGCACGACACGGAGGCACGACACTCATGTCATGTCGCACATCGCTTTTGCGACGTTGGTTGCGTGCAGTCGGTTTTGCCAGATTGAGGAAATTTTTCCGGCATCGCGTTCGTCTGCGTCCCAATGCATCAACTCGGTGAGAAGGGAATTTGCGTGGGCATCCGGAGTGTCGCGATCGGCGAGGC
>JBLRWN010000146.1:0-508 GCA_047921195.1 Luteolibacter sp.
GACCTGAACACCAGCTCCTGTTCTTCAAAGAACGCTTCCTACCCAAGGACCACCCGGACCGGGCGAAATTGGCCCGGTTTTCGGCGAAGCTCCGCAAACTCGGGCTCCGCGAAAAAACCATCGGCCACGGGCCATCGAAGGAAAAATGGGAGTCATGGAATCCCGAGAGGCGGGGAAATTGACAAGTCACGCCGCGCAAACTACGCTTCGTCCAGTGATCGCTTCTGCGACCCAACTCATTTCTCCAGATGAAACCACCCAAAAGCATCAACCTCAAAAGCAGGGCTGCCGAAAAAATGGCCTCCCGCCGCGAGGATCGTCTGCGCTTGGAAAACGGCGAAAGCCCGGAGGTGATCCAGCGTGAGAATTCGATTTTCCCACCCGGATATTTCGAAAAACACCGGATCATTAACTTTGCCTCGGCCATCGGCAAATGAAACGCCGGGAAGCTGGCATTGAAGCGTATCTGGATTTCCTGCAATCCCTCCGCGAATGCGGTGACACCTAC